>NZ_JXAK01000010.1 GCF_000829455.1 Gordoniibacillus kamchatkensis | reverse complement strand
AGCGGTTTGCCGGTAATAGTTGAGAATGGCAGGGGCGGCGTCCAATAAGAGCGGGCTGGAGGTCCAGTTGATCGGCACTTTTCCGCGGTTCGGATCGTCCCATAAAATTCTCATCCGATGCTCGTTATACTGCAAATTGTCGCCTTCGCTGAACGTGTACGTGACATAGATTTTATTTTCCAGCTTGGGGGCCGCGGTTTTTGCCGCTTTGACCGGCTTCGCCTTCGTTCCGGAGAACACGGTCATGTTGCTGAACCAATCCGCAGCCAGGACATATACGCTGTGGTTTGAAGTAATTTCGACGGAGCTGAACTCTCCCTGTACGTCGTTGCTAAACCATCCCAAATAAGGAGAACCCGGCTCTGTCTCGGATAAAATTTTCTCAAACAGCGCTCTCTGCTCCGGTACGTTCGATTCCAGCCAGAACACCATCGCTTTGTTGGCGACCGCATAATCCCGCAAGTATCCGTACGGTTCTTTTTGTTCCGAAGAAGGCGGCGCAACGTTGCCGGCGGATACTTTGTACTGGTTCCACATGTCGATCGAAGCCGTTAATTGTTTCGTGCCGGCGGGCGGCGTAAATTTGTATACGAAATAACGATTGTTATCGGCAAAACGATGCCCCCCGCTGCCCGAAGATAATTGGGAGCTATCGCTGTCATACAAGAACGGCTCTTCCTGGGGAGTACCCGGTACGAATTGCGCGACCACCGCGCCGTCCGCCTTTACCGTCACTTCGTGAACGGCGGGGCCCAGCCGTCTTGAGGGAAGGCGTCGTCAAAGCGAACGTAGACGGCCTCTTTGCCCAGCAAGGAGGACAAATCGAAGTCGTAAATTTTGCGGTTGCTCGCGTCTCTGATTTGCGCGGTTTCTTGTGCAATAACGCTGAAAGAAGCAGGAAGCCCGGGAGGGATTTTTACGGATGTATTCGGACTTAACCCGATGAGCATACGATGTGTCGTCTGATTCCAGAGATGCTCGTATTGCCAGGTGTAGGCGTCCATCCGGTCCTTGAATTTTCCGCGCAAGTCTTCAAGCACTTTCAGGTTATATGGGGAGACTTTCAACTTTTCCGCTAGCTCGGGGCTTGCTACTATACCGTCTTTGAGGCCTGCGAGAGTGGTGGCGACATTGATGGAGTCCTGCACGTTCGGATCGTAAATGATGATTCCTTTGACCTCGTGTATGTACTGCTTGAGCAGACTCCAATAATCGGACTGAATGCTGTAAGGCACTTCCAGATTGTTCAGCCAGGTCGTCTTGCCTTCTTCCTGATTTTCCAGTAAATAGATTCGCGGTTCCTTGCGGTTCACGATACCTTGGAGCGTAGCCATAAGCAGCTTGATATCTCCGGGGGCGTCGTAAATATCGGCAACGTCCAAACGCTTCACTTTGGCGAAGCTGGGAAGCTGTTGATGCTTAGGCCAGACAACGGAATCGGAATGAGCATCATCGTTCGAAACTGAGGAGGCTAATGCATTTGACGATAACGAGAGCAAACAGGCGAGTGCCATACTGATTACGGTTGCTTTCGTTGCTTTACGAAACATAGTCATTACACCTCGTTTCATTCGGATTTTGGAAAACCATCGTATTGGCGGTACTTATGTGCGGAAGCATCGACCTCCTCGCTTTACAATAAATACCAGGCATAAAAATAATACTAAATATATCAAATATGGTCAATATAAAATATTGCAATTCCGCAAGATCATATTAATAGAGCTGCATTCGGAGTCGCACGGCAATCCTATTTTTGGATAGACATTGAACATCATATATGACATATTAAATATATAATTACTCATTGGGAGGTTCTTGCTAGTGCCATACGAAACAATCAAGCCCGGAACGCTGCATGCCATGAAAAGGGAGATCCAGAGGCGCATCTACACCGTCATAGCCCCTCTTTCCGTGGAGGCGTGGGTGACCCCGGAACCGGTTCCTTATACGCAGCGGCAAAGCGGTGTACATAAAATGTTGAAGCCCGGCGACAGGTGGGGGGAGCTATGGGATTGCGCCTGGTTTCGTTTTCGTGGCGATGTGCCGCAGGAGGCCGCCGGCCAAAACGTCGTGCTGCTCATCGACGTGAACGGCGAAGTTTGCATTGTGGATGAGGAAGGCAGCCCTTATCAAGGATTGACGAATATCAATTCGGAGTTCGATACGAGTCTCGGGCTGCCGGGCAAACGGGTCGTCGCCGTAACGGAGCACATCGCCCGCGGCGGGAAAGTCGAGCTTTGGGGAGACGCCGGGTGCAACGATCTGTTCGGCAAGTACAGAGGCGGGACGCTGAAAGAAGCCGATATCGCCATTTGTCATGAGGAGATTCATAAGCTGTATTACGATGTGGAAGTGCTGCTGGAGCTGGCGGAGCAGCTTCCGGAGCCTTCCTCCAGGCGGGCGCAAATCATGCAGGCGCTTTACGACGCCTCGCTTCAGCTGGCCAAGATCAACGATGACAGCGCGGCGGCGGCACGGCGCAGGCTGGCCCCGGAGCTGGCAAAACGCGGCGGCGACCCGACGCTGACAGTCAGTGCGGTCGGACATGCGCATATCGATCTCGCCTGGCTGTGGCCGATCCGCGAAACGATCCGCAAAGGGGCTCGCACCTTCGCTACCGCCTTGCGCATGATGGAGCGGTATCCGGAGTACGTGTTCGGCGCCAGCCAGCCTCAGCTTTACGAGTGGATCAAAGAGCGCTATCCGAAGCTGTACGGGCAAGTGAAAGCCCGCATCGCGGAAGGGCGCTGGGAGCTGCAAGGGGCGATGTGGGTCGAGCCCGATTCCAACGTATCCGGCGGCGAAGCTCTCATTCGCCAAATCGTTTACGGTCAGCAATTTTATAAACGGGAATTCGGGCAAACGGTTCGTTCCCTCTGGGTTCCGGATATTTTCGGGTATACCGCCAGCCTTCCTCAGCTGCTGCTTAAGTCAGGCATCAGCTACATGGTGACGCAAAAGCTTTCGTGGAACATGTATAACGATTATCCGCACCATACTTTTTTCTGGGAAGGCATCGACGGCAGCAAAATTTTGACCCATCTGCCTCCCGAAGATACGTACAATTCGCCGGCGGCTCCGCGGTCCTTGGCGAAAATCGAGCGCGAATATAAGGACTGCAGCGTCTCCGACCGGGCCCTGATGCTGTTCGGAATCGGCGATGGCGGCGGCGGCCCGGGCGAAGAGCATTTGGAGCGGCTGCGCCGGGAGACGAATTTGCTTGGGCTGCCGCCTGTCTTTCAGGAGCCGTCGATTGATTTTCTGGACAAATTGAACGAGCGCGCAGGCCGCTACAAGACGTGGCGGGGCGAGCTGTATTTGGAAAAGCACCAAGGAACGTTGACTACGCAGGCGAAGAACAAGAAGTTCAACCGCCGAATGGAGAAAGCGCTGCGCGAATTGGAGTTCGCCGCCGTTTGGAATTTGCTGTCGGACGGCGGCGCTCCGTATCCGAAGGAAGAACTGGATACGATTTGGAAGGAAGTGCTGCTATACCAGTTTCATGACATTTTGCCGGGTTCGTCGATTACCCGGGTCTACGACGAGTCGCTGGCGAGGTACGAGACGCTGCTCGCGAGGACCGAGGGGCTTATTCGGGAACGGTATGCGAAGCTGGCGTCCGGACTCGATACCGGAACTATGCGGAAGCCTTACGCCATTTTCAATTCTTTGCCGTGGGAGAGGACGGAATGGATTCGGATTGAGGAAAGCTGGATTCGGGCAACCGTTCCTCCCATGGGCTATGCGCTTGTTGATGCAGAAGCGGCTGAGGCGGCGGCTTTAGAGCCCGGTCTGCTGAGAGCCGACCGCAGCGGTTTGGAAAACGAACTTGTGCGGGTAACATTGCGCGACGACGGCACCATCTGTTCCATCTGCGACAAAACGGCGGACCGCGAAATCGTGCCGGCCGGGGCGACGGCAAACGCGCTGACTCTTTATAACGAACAAGGCGGAGACGCCTGGGACTTCCCGGCGGATTACCGCGAGAGAGCGTCCGCGCGGCTGTTGCCGGCAGAGTGGAAAGCATATACGGACGGCCCTGCGGCCGTAATCGAGCAAACGTATGCGTTCGGCGCTTCGCGTATAGAACAACGGATTGTTGTCACCGCCGGGAGCCGCACCATCGAATTCCGGACAAAAGTGAACTGGCAGGAGACGAACAAAATGCTTCGCGCCGCTTTCCCGCTTGACATTCGGTCGGAGACGGCGATTTGCGACATTCAGTTCGGCTACGTCAAACGGCCTGTTCACCGGAATACATCGTGGGATTTTGCCCGCGACGAAATCTGCGCCCATCACTATGTCGATTTGTCGGAGCCGGCTTACGGTGCGGTGCTTCTGAACGATGGCAAGTATGGCTTCCGCGCGGCGGACGGGGAACTGGACATCAATCTGCTTCGCAGCCCAGGTTATCCGGACCCGAAGGCGGACCGGGGAGAGCACGAATTTGTATATGCGCTGCTGCCCCACAGCGGCGATTGGGTGAGCGGAAACGTGTACAAGGAAGGCTATGCGCTGAATGTGCCCCTTCGTGCGGTAGCCGCGAACCGCGGCGGCGGCGGCGGAAAGGGGGCGGCCCAAGCGGCCTTGATGGAGCTGGGCGGCTCTCATGTCATGATCGAGTCCGTCAAGCGGGCCGAAGATAGCCAGGACCTCATTATTCGCCTCTACGAAACGGCCGGCGGCAAATCGCAGGCGCGTCTCAAGCTGCATTTTCCGTACAGCAGGTTGGAATGGGTCAATTTGCTCGAGGAGCCGGCGGATGAAGTTGCGGAGGCGTCGGGCGGGGAGCTGCAAATGTCCTTTAGCGCGTTTGAAATCAAGACGCTGAAAGTCGTGCTTTAACCGGCGCAAAAAAAGGCTGGCGCCCCGAATCCGGGACGTCAGCCTTGCTGTAATTGCTGCGGGACAGAAGTTTTTCCGACAACCAGCTTGGGTTCCAGCACGATGTTGCTGTATTTTCGGGCCGAATGGGGATTGGCCAGCATATCGAGCAGCAGCCTCGCAGCTTTGAATCCCATGTCGAATTCGGATTGATCCAGATGCGTAAAAAAGCTGAGTCCTTCAAGCCCCGGGCTCGGATCGTCAAACGTAACGATCGAGACGTCTTCCGGCACCCGCAGGCCCAAATCATTGGCAATCGACCAAATGCGGCCGCCCAGATTGGAGTTGAGCGTTATGTACGCCGAAGCCATGCGGCTCTTGACAAAACGGTACAAGGGATGCCCGGAACCGATCTTGCCCGCGCCGACGTCAAAATCGTTGAGCAGCAGCGCGGGATTAATCATGGCGCCTTTGATTTTGAGCGCTTCCATATAGCCGTTGATCCGCTCTTCGACGGATGCCGTCGGCTGCGGGGAATCGGTGCAGACGGCGATGTTGCGGTGGCCCAAGCTCCACAGATGGTCGACAGCTAGCATCGCACCTTTGGCGCCGTCGGAACGAACGACATTCGTCTCGAGCCCCGGCAAATTGCGATCGACCAGCACGAAAGGATAGTTTTCCATTTTCAGCGCGATGATTTCTTCGTTATACACTTCGGCGTCTGCCGGAAATATAATCAAGCCTTCAGCTTGATGCTTCAACTCCCGGATCGCTTCCGTTTCCCGTTGTTTGGAATTGAAAGTCAGCATGACGGCAACGTGATATTTGCTTTCCCGAAGCACTTCGCTGATTCCTTTCATCAAGCGTATGGCGAAATAATCGCTGATCTGCGGAATGACGAGCCCGATCTTAGGCGCGGCGCCGGCCTTGTTCTCGGTGCTGACGGTGTTTGGCGCGTTCGGCTTCGGCGCATCGTAAGCTGCCGGGATTCCTTTCACGAAGCTGCCTCTGCCCGGAATTCGGTAAATCCACCCGTCCCGGGCCAGCTCGGCGAGTGCGTTCGCTATCGTAATCCGGCTGACGTTAAATTGCTCCAGCAGCTCTTTCTCGGCGGGGATTTTGTCGTTTTCCGCGAGCCGCCCCGATAGGATCAAGTCTTTGAAATAGTTTTGGATCTGAATGTACAGAGGAGATCGATCGTGCGCGCTCATCCTGGCCGCCCCCAGTTTCGTAGCTATCTAGTTTATTATATTAAATATATCTTATCCTGGCGACAAATATCAACAACGTTCGTACCCGCACTCTTATACTATAGGTGCGGAGGGGGCCTAATATGAAACTTCACACTAAGCTGATGCTCGTTTACTTCGTAACGATCCTGCTTCCGATTGCCGGTCTCACCCAGTACTTCCTCAATCAGATGTCCGATTTGATCATCCGCTATGTGTCGGATTCGTATCAGAAAATACTGACTCAATCCAACAGCGGAATCTACTATAACATCAGGTTCTACGAAAGCATCCTCGACAACTTGACGGTCTCGGAAGCCGTCCAGGACGTGCTCGCCCAGCCGGCCCTTTACCGGGAGAAGGGCGTGTACATTATGAACCGGGAAATTTCCCGGGCGGTTCGGTTTATTGAGGCGTATCAGGCAACCGATGTGGAAATTGTGCGCCCAGATGAAGGAATATGCCGAAGTGCGTTACGGCCGCACAGTCCGGTTCTATGTGCCCACGCACAGTTTGATTAATTATACGCAATGGCGTATCGTGAGCCCGCAGGCGCTGCTTGTCCATATGCCGGCCTGCGACGGTTTCATCGCGCAAATATGGACGGGAACGTCGCGCACGCGCAATGTGTACCAAGGCGTCCGGGCCGAGCGAACGTTCGAGACGGCGTTTCTCGAATACGGCGTCATGCAGGAACTCGTACGCGGCACCGGACGGGATATGTGGTTTTACACGATCCGATCGAAGATAACCCGAACTATACGTGGTCGGACTACAAAGTGAATTATCGGGATACGGTTGTTGCTTCGCTGCTGCACCCGCATGTAAGCAGATACGAGATTTGCCCGTGGCCGCACCGCGTATTCGAAGGGGCTTATCCGAAGGAAGACGGAGACGGAAAGGAAACGATTCCGCCAGATTACGCTACGGAGCTGGTGACGGTTATGCACGCGCTCCGCGATATGCACCGGCATGATGCGCTGCCTTCCGCAGACGCGACGGGCGGGATCGGCCTGCTTCTGGCCAATTCGGCGATGTTCCAACGCGGAGATTACGATCCCGGGCGGGCAGAAGAAGGCTTCAAGTACGATGGAACGGTGGACGGCAAGCTGTCGGCCAGCCAGGAGGCGAAGCTCAATTGGTCGGAATTTTACGGATTGGCTTTGCCCCTCGTTAAGCATGGCATACCGCTACGTACCGTCCAGCTGGACAATTTGCTTCACTTCCCGGGCTACCTGGACGGTTATCGCGTGCTGCTGCTCAGCTACGAATTTATGAAGCCGGAGCATGCCGGTCTACATCAAGTATTGGCGCAGTGGATTCGCGAGGGCGGCGTTCTGGTGTACATCGGCGACGGCAGCGATCCGTTTCACCGTGTGAAGGATGGTGGAATGGCGGTGCTAAATCTTACGAGCGGCCTGATGAACATCTATTCGAAGCTATCGGGCTCGGGCGACGCCCCGGAGAAGGGGACTATCAGGTCGTAGGCTGCTGGGTGATCGTCCATTCTATCCATCCCGCCAGGCTCGCCGAGTCCGAGCGCGGTGCGAATCTGGTCAGGGACACCGTTCGCCGCGCTCTCGCAAGGCGGGGGGAAGAAGACGATTATCGGGAGAAGCATGCGCTTCAGATCCGCAGAGGGCCGTATGTCGCGACGCGCGTTATGACGGAATCGGTTTCGGACCAGCCTGTTACGGTTGACGGCACCTATATCGATCTGTTCGATGCGGCGCTGCCGATCGTTCGGAACCCGGTCGTCCTGCCGGGCGCGGCAAGCCTCCTTTATGATTTGCATTACGCCACTACTGCATTGGCGAAGGTGCCCGGGGTGGCCGTCAGTTCTTCCCGCATTCGAGACGAGAAGGCCGGGAACGGACGTCTCGCGTTCGTATCCGAGGCACCCGCAGGGATCACGGTCAGTACGCGGCTCCTGCTTGCGAAAGAGCCGGGCCGCGTTACAGCGGACGGCAAGGAAGTGACGGTGCGAAGCTGGGATCCCGGCAGCCGAACGCTGCTCATCCGATATGATGGCGTTCCCGAAGGTACGCACATTTTGGTAGAGGAGGAGAGCTGAGATGATGAACCCGATTTCCACCCCCGGGGCGTTTACGGAGCTCGACAAGTTCATGTTTGAAGCATGGGGCTACATCATAATCCCGAACGTACTTACCGCGGATGAAGTGAAGGATTGTCTGGAAGCATCCGTCCGGCTGCATGAGGCTGCCGGGACGAGGGGCTGGGCCCAAGTGGGCAAAGGCTTCGAGACGGAACCTGCATTGGAGCGTTTAATCGATCATCCGGCGGTGCTGCCCAAGGTTAGGGCGCTCTACGGCGACCGGTTCATCCTCCAATCGGCATGGTGTACGAAGCAACCGGCTTTCGGCGGAAACGGCAGCTGGCACCAGGACGGCTCCGGCGCATACGATTTCAGCAAGCTGGGCTATCCGATCCCATTGATCCAGCTCCGGGCTTCCTTCCTGTTGACGGACCAGTCCGTTCCCCGTACCGGAAATATGGAGCTGATCCCGGGCAGCCATAGAAGCCAGGCGCCGCTGCCGCAGTCGGTCAGAAAGTCCGGCGATGACGTTCCGATCGGGCATGTGATTTGCGCGGAAGCGGGATCGGTCTTATTGTTCCATAATGCCGTCTGGCATCGCACCTATGCGCATGACGGCGATTACGACCGCTATACGATGCACTATATTTACAGTCCGCCATGGGTACGATGCTCGGACCGTTTCGACAACGACAAGGCTTTCCTGGAACGAACGACACCGGTCCGACGTTATTTGATGGGACAGTTCGAAAGGCCAGATGCGCCGTTCGGAGCCGGGTATCCTGTTGAATTGGAGTCTGAATAACATACAAGTAGAAGTGTAGACAGGCCGTCCGGCAACGGACGGCTGCTGCAAGCGATGCAAAAAGGTAAGGAGAGGCGGATGGCCCCTCCTTTTTTGCATTCGAAAAAGACGCATATATCACGATTATGATTATAAAATACACAATTAATAATTAAATATTGCACATTATATCGCTGCATGGTATATTATGGGTCATATTAATCTTATTTTTATAAGGCAGGGGGAGAACACGATGACGACCATGCAAAAGCAGGTGTATTTGTTTCAGGAAGGCAATGCCCAAATGAAGGCGCTGCTTGGCGGCAAAGGGGCGAACTTGGCTGAAATGACCCGCGCAGGCCTACCGGTGCCGCCGGGATTTACGATTACAACGGAGGCCTGCCTGGACTATTTTCAACAAGGGAACCGGATCTCGGAACAACTGCATGTGCAAATTGCGAAAGCCATGGGCCAGCTAGAGACAGCGAAGGGCCAAAAGTTCGGGGATGCGTCCCAGCCGCTTCTCGTATCGGTACGGTCCGGCTCTGTAAGCTCGATGCCGGGCATGATGGATACGATTCTCAATCTCGGGCTTAACGATGCCACGGCCAAAGGGCTGGCGGAGCTGACCGGGGATCCCCGGTTCGCCTACGATTGTTACAGGCGTCTGATGCAAATGTTCGGGAATGTCGTTCTGGGCATCGAGCCGATTCATTTTGACTTGCTTTTGAATCGGTTGAAAAAGAGCGAAGCCGTCAGCCACGATCAAGACGTTACCGGCGAAGGGTGGATGCGTTTAATAGAAGACTATAAAAAGTGCATGGTGCTGGAAGCAGGACGCGAATTTCCGCAAAACGTGCATGAGCAGCTATTGCTCGCCATAGAGGCAGTGTTTAAGTCGTTTAACAATCCAAGAGCGCAAATATACCGGAAAATCAACCGTATACCCGATGACCAGGGAACTGCCGTCAATATTCAAAGTATGGTTTTCGGCAATATGGGGAGCGATTGCGGAACGGGAGTCGTGTTTACGAGAGATCCGCCTCCGGCCACAATGTGTTCTTCGGAGAGTTTTTAATGAATGCTCAAGGCGAGGATGTGGTGGCGGGTGTCAGAACCCCGTTGTCCATCTCCGCACTGCAAAACGAGATGCCGGAAATTTATGATCAGTTATTTCAAGCTGCGAAACAGCTCGAGAAGCGCTACAAGGATATGCAGGACATCGAATTCACTGTGGAAAGAAACAAACTGTACTTGCTGCAAACCCGAAACGGCAAACGCAACGCCCAGGCAGCGCTGAAAATAGCGGTCGATTTGGTGAAAGAAGGGCTGCTTTCGAAGCACGAGGCGCTGCAAAGAATCGAGGTTTCGCATTTGGATCAGCTGCTGCACAGAGGGATTGACGAGAAGTCCGTAAAAGATGTGCTGGCCAAGGGGTTGCCGGCTTCTCCGGGAGCGGCCGTCGGACAAATCGTGTTCGACCCGGATACAGCTGCGGAATGGGGCCGCGAAGGGAAGAAGGTGATTTTGGCAAGGTCCGAAACGACTCCCGAGGATATCCACGGCGTGCTTGTGTGCGAAGGCATACTGACGAGCCGCGGAGGGATGACCAGCCACGCTGCCGTAGTTGCAAGAGGGATGGGGAAACCGTGCGTATGCGGATGCGAAGAGCTTCGCATTTTGCCGGAAGAGAAGCGGATGGTTGCAGGAAGCCGCACGATAACGGAAGGTGACTGGCTCACGCTGGACGGCGCTACCGGAAGAGTCATTGTCGGCGCGGTTCCGCTACAGGAAGCCGAAATGACGGAGGAGCTCGTGCAGATGCTGCAGTGGGCGGACGAAGTGCGTACGCTGAAAGTCAGAGCGAACGGCGATACTCCGCATGACGCCAGAGTCGCGCGCCAATTAGGGGCGGAAGGGATTGGCCTGTGCAGAACGGAGCATATGTTTTTCGCGCCGAACAGGCTTCCCGTCGTGCAGCAAATGATCGTCGCGGACAATCCGGAAGAGCGAAAACAGGCGCTTCATAAGCTGCTGCCGATGCAGCAGTCGGATTTTGAAGCGATTTTTACCGAGATGGACGGATTGCCGGTCACTATTCGTTTGCTCGATCCGCCGCTGCATGAGTTTTTGCCGAACCTGCAAGATCTGCAGCAAAGACTTGCCGCGCTGACCTACGAACAGGACGGATCGGAAGCGGAGAAGGAGGAGCTGCGGTCGCTGATCGGCAAAGTTCAAATGCTGCACGAGACGAATCCGATGCTGGGACAGCGCGGCTGCCGGCTTGGCATCGTCTATCCGGAAATTTACGACATGCAAATCGAAGCGATATTCCGGGCCGCATCCGCTTGCATCGACCGGGGAGTTGCGGTTATCCCCGAGATTATGGTTCCTCTTGTCGGGCATGTCAACGAATTGAAAATACTTCGGGAGCTGATTGACTTTGTGGCAGATCAGGTGCTGGGGGAGAAAAGGCGGGACTGCCCGTATAAAGTCGGCACCATGATCGAAGTGCCTCGCGCCGCTCTCACCGCCGGCCAAATCGCAGGCTATGCGGAATTTTTCTCCTTCGGTACGAACGATTTGACGCAAATGACGTTCGGATACAGCCGCGACGATGCGGAAGGCAAGTTTCTGACCCATTATATCGATAAAAAGCTGCTCGCGCATAACCCGTTCCAGGTGCTTGATACGGAGGGGGTAGGCCAGCTTATCGAATTGGCGGCGAGTGCGGGGAGAACGGTTAGGCCTGCGCTAAAGACAGGCATTTGCGGAGAGCACGGCGGCGACAAAGATTCCATTTTCTTTTGCCATCGGATCGGATTGGACTATGTCAGCTGCTCGCCGTACCGAATCCCGTTGGCACGCATCGCCGCCGCGCAGGCGTATATCGAGCTCGGGAACTCGCCGGTACAGGAACAAGCATTCGCCAGAATCGGTTAAGGTGCGATGTCACAAATAAGCTGGTACCGGATACGGTACCGGCTTTTATAACGAGTAAATTGGAAAAATTTCGTTTGACACTGCAAAGAGAACTGGCAATAATGAAATTGAACCGGTTCAAGAAATGCATCTACGGTACAAAATGGGGTGATTGTGGTCGAAGCGAATGTGCGTGAACTGTATGGGAAACTGGCAACTACCGGAGAGTATGTATGCGTAACCGTCGCCGGCGATCGGATTAGTTCGGTCGCGCCGGTTCCTCCGCCGCCGCATGACGGGGAGCAGGTATGGATCTCGCCGGGCTTGATCGATCTGCAAATAAACGGCTTTGCCGGACACGATCTGAATGCGGCGAACGCGTCCATGGAGGAACGGATTCATGCGGTTTGCCACATGACGCGGGAAGTGTTGAAGGCAGGAACCACTTCGTTTTGTCCGACGGTCATTACTGCAGGCGACGAGCAAATTCGCTCCGCTTTGACGGCCATTCGTCTGGCGTGCGAGCAAGATCCGCTTGTCGCCAGCTGCGTTGTCGGCGTTCATCTGGAAGGACCGTATTTGTCCGGGCTGGATGGCCCGCGCGGGGCCCACCCTCTTCGGCATATCAAAGATCCCGACTGGGAAGAGTTCGCTTCCTGGCAAGAAGCGGCCGGCGGCCGTATCCGACTGGTGACCCTTGCGCCGGAACGCAAAGGTGCCATTGACATGATCAGGAGGCTTGTCCGCGAAGGCATTGCGGTCAGTATCGGACATACGGCGGCCAGCCACGATGAAATTGCGGCCGCGGCCGAGGCGGGGGCAAATCTCTGTACGCATCTGGGCAATGGGGCCCATCCGAACCTTCCGAGGCACCCGAATTATATATGGTCGCAATTGGCCGAGGATCGCCTGCTTCCAAGCTTGATCGCTGACGGCCACCACCTGCATCCGAGCGTTGTGAAAGTGATGGCGCGGGCCAAAAATGATCATATCCTGCTTGTCAGCGATGCGGCGCATCTGGCCGGCATGAAGCCCGGCATTTACAGGACGCATATCGGCGGCGAGGTCGAGCTGCTTCCTTCAGGCCGCTTGCAAATGACGGCGAATCCGTCCATGCTCGCCGGAGCGGCCGTATCTTTGGCGGAATGCGTGCAAAATTATATGCGCTTTGTTTCAGTCGGTATCGGCGAAGCGCTGAAGCGGCGACCGTAACGCCTGCGCATGCAATCGGCGAACCGCTGCTCGGAAAAGTGCAAATCAACCATAAGGCTGACTTGCTGGCGTTTACGATGGACCCGAAAACGGGAACCATTCGCATCGCGACCGTAATCAAGTCCGGTCAAACTGTCTTTTCGGCTCCCGGCACGGCTAGCGGCTAGAACGCGGAAGCCGCCTTCCGCGTTCTAACGTCCGGGCTCGCTGAACCGCCTAAATTCGTGTCGTTTTTTTGTTGCATGATATTGACGAAGCAAAATGAAAGCGCTATACTTTTTTTGAAACGGTTCAAATATTTCTATCCTTTTTTTGCGCAATGAAATCTGAAAAGTATTTTCGCAACCAAACATGACATGAAAGCCTCATTTTCGAAAAATCCCCTCTTCATTATGTTATAAATCATAACATAAAAAACCCAATTTATTTGAGAACGCTTCAATTTCCCGGAGATCTATTGACTGATAAGCGAATTAATGTTACTTTACATTACATATAAATACGTTCGGCTTTTCCGATCCATAATTTGAACCGGTTCAAATAAAACGGGCCGATTCAATAAATCAATTTCAGTAAGCGAGGTGGGCATACAACTCAAACCATTCGCAATGGAGACAGACGGGGCAGTCAAAATGTGGTTGTGCAACGGAAAGAAAAAATGAGGAGGGGTATTGGAATGGCGATGAAAAAATTAGTCCTTGGTCTTACTGGCATTTTCGCAATCTCCGGGGCGCTTACCGCATGTTCGGGCGGCGGCTCCGACAAAGGCGCTGCAGGCGTCCAGCCGGCTTCCGGCGGCGGGCAAGCGGCGGACAAGCCTGTCAGCTTGACCATTTGGACAGGGTGGCCGGAACTGGATCCGTATTTCAAAAAAATGGCCGAAGATTTCAAAAAAACGAAGCCGAACGTCTCGATCGAGGTTTCCTCGTTCCCGCTTCGCGATTACGAGAAAAAAGTAGCGGCCGCCCTTCCATCCAAGAGCGGTGCGGATATACTTCCGCTAAACCCGAGTCTGGCGATCCGCTATATCGAAGGAAACATGCTGGCGCAAGCTCCCGACGATCTTGCGAAGCAAAACAATTCCGGCATTCATCAGAAAATCATCGTCGATTCAACCGTAGTTGGCGGCAAAACGTACGGCGTGCCCGCCTTCATGGGAGCGGGAGCGATTTACTACAACAAAGACATGCTCAAGGAAGCCGGCCTTACAGAACCGCCGAACGCAGACAATCTGCTGGAGTACGCACAGAAGCTGGCGAAAAAAGATGCGAGCGGCAATCTGGTGCGCGCAGGCATGAGCCTTCGCCTGAGCGGAGGCGGCAGCGGCGTCGGAGAGAAATTCTGGAACATTTTGGCGCAGAAGGGCGGCAGCATCGTCAAGGAAGTGTCCCCTGGCAAGTACAAGGCCAACTATAACACGCCCGAAGGCATAGCGACGCTGCAAATGTACGTCGACATGGTCCACAAATACAAAACGGACGACCCGAAGGTGAAGCACGATACGGAAGCGTTCCAAACGAAAGCGGCGGCCTTCTACATCCGCGAATCGAACGTCATTCCGGACACGAAGAAAAAAGCGCCCGATCTGAACTACGACGCGGCGCCGCTCAAGGCGAACGTCATCAGCCTGATCAACTACTACGTAGCAGCACCGATAAAGCGAAGGCCGACGCCGCGTGGGATTTCATCCGCTTTATCACCAAGCCGGACAATCACAAGCAGCTCATTTCCATGAGCGGCTGGCTCGTTCCGCGCAGCGATCTGGATTTGGCGGATCTGTACAAAGAGTTTCCTCAATATAAAGCCTTCTTTACCAAACAGGATTATCAAATGTATCCGGCTATGCCCGAGTTCGACGAGATTTTGACGAAGTTCGCCGACCGGCTCGCGACCAAGGGCTATACCGATCCGTCGATGGTCGACAATCCGGAAAAGATCAAAGCGTTCCTGGACGAAGCGGCGAAAGAGACGAACGATATTTTGAAAAAAGCCGGCAAGTACGCCGACTAAGCGGCTTGACGAATGCGGGCGGGCCCGACCGCAGTCAAGGCAGGGACGGGCCCGCTTTTGCAAAGAGTAGTGCAGGCTTTCCGGCATAGGGAGAAAGGGGGGGCGTTCATGCCGGACAAAATCAGGTTCGCCATCGTTGGAGCGGGATCCATCGCCAAGCTTCATGCGGAATCGATCCGAAGGCACCGAGGTGCGGAGCTTGCGGCAATAGCCGACAAGAACGCGGATAAAGCGAGACAGCTTGCGGAAGGCTTTGCCGATGTGCGCCTATTTGCCGACTACCGGGACATGATGTGTATGGAAGAAATCGACGTCGTCTGTGTATGCACGCCGAGCGGGCTGCATGCCGAAGTGGCCGTCGCGGCGGCGCGGGCCGGCAAGCACGTGCTGTGCGAGAAGCCGCTGGAGGTGGATGCACAGCGGATGACGGATATGATCGACGAATGCCGAAAGCATAATGTCAAGCTGGGCTGCGTGTTCCAAAGGCGGCTCATGCCCGCTATGCTGCACGCCCGCCAAGCGATGCTGGACGGCAAGATCGGCAGGCCCGTGCTGGGCAACGCCTATTTGAAGTATTACCGCAGCCCCGAATATTACCGCAGCGGCGGCTGGCGGGGAACGTGGCGCTTGGATGGCGGAGGGGCGCTCATGAACCAGGGCGTGCACGGCGTCGACTTAATTCAGTTCTTGATGGGAGATGTCGAGTCGGTATTTGCCTATACCGGTGCTTTGGCCAGAGATATTGAAGTGGAAGATACGGCTGTTGCGGCTTTGAAATACAAGAGCGGGGCGTTCGGCACCATCCAGGCGGCGACCTCCGTATATCCCGGACAAGAGACCCGTTTCGAAATTCACGGGGAGCGGGGTACGATCGAATTCGGCGATGAGGGGATCAGGCAGTGGACGTTTCACGGCCGGGAGGAGCCTGCGCCGGAATACGAAGATACGCTGGGGCTGTCGTCCAGCAGCAATCCGCAAAATATCGCCGTCGAGGGCCACTACTTTTATGTCAACGACATCATCCGGGCGATTCGCGATGACAGGGAGCCGTACGTGAGCGGCGAAGAGGCGAGGAAATCGGTCGATCTGATCCTTGCCATTTACGAGTCCGCCAGAACGGGAAGGGAAGTTTTTCTGAACAATTAGCAGGTCGAAGAGGAGGCGTGTCAAGTGTCCAAATTGGCAATTGACGGGGGAGCTCCGGTGCGGACGAAGCCTTTCCCCGAATGGCCGGTATATGGCGAGACGGAAGAGAAGCTGCTGATGGAAGTGCTCCGTTCCGGCAAATGGGGCGGCACGGGCCGGGTCAAGCTGCCGGAGGCGGAAGAGCGGTTTGCCGCGCTGCATGAAGCGAAGCATGCCGTGACCGTTGTGAACGGCACCGTGGCGATTACGGTTGCTCTGCTGGCGGCAGGCGTTCAGGCGGGCGACGAAGTCATTGTGCCGCCGTACACGTTTTACGCGACCGCGGCTGCACCGCTCATGCTGGGAGCCATCCCCGTATTTGCGGACGTCGAGGAGAACACGCTCCTGCTGGACCCGGAACAGGTCGAGGCGCTAATTACGCCGAGGACGAAAGCGATCATTCCGGTCCACATCGGCGGCGGCCCGGCGAATATGACCAGGCTGAGAGAAATAGCGGCAAAACACGGCCTGCGCATCATCGAGGACTCCGCACAGGCGGTCGGCGCCCGCTGGGACGGGCGGCCGGTCGGAGCGATCGGCGACCTGGGCACGTTCAGCTTCCAGTCCAGCAAAAATATGAACGCCGGCGAAGGCGGCATGATTGTGACGAACGATCCGGAGCTGGCGGACAAAGCGTGGTCGCTGACGAACGCGGGCCGCATCCGCGGCGGCGAATGGTACCAGCACGAAGTTCTCGGGTGGAATTTGCGGATGACCGAATTTCAGGCGGCGATCCTGCTCGGCCAATTGACCCGGCTGGAGGAGCAAATGTTGGTGCGCGAGCGCAACGCGCGGCTGCTCACCGAGCTGCTGCTGGAAATCGACGGCGTGCAGCCGCTCCAATACGGCCCGAAGGTGACTCGCCACGCCTACCATCTGTATTTGTTCAAAATCGACCCGCAGCGGCTGAAGCTTGGCAAACGCGAGTTTTTCGCGCGGATGAACGCGGAGGGAATTCCGGTGCACGAAGGCTACGTGCCGCTCAACCGGAACCGCGCGATTTTGGACGAGGTCCGGAAGCGAACGGGGGAAGCCCGCATCCAGCCGTGTCCGGTCGCCGAGCGGGCGTGCGGGCAAGAAGCTCTCTGGCTGCCGCAGAACGTCTTGCTGGGCGGCGAAGAGGATGTCCGCGATATTGCCGCCGCCTTCCGAAAAGTCGTACAATCGGCTTGACAGAAACGACTGGAAAGGACGAATGCCGATGATTTGGGATCGTCTGGGCGTCTTGACGGACGAAGTATCCCCCGACTTGCGGGAAGCTCTGGATTGGGCGGCGGAGCACCGTTTGGCTCATGTGGAAATCCGCACGGTGGAAGGGCGCAACGTCATCGATTTGGCGGACGCCGCGCTGCTGGATATCAGGAAGGAAACGGAGAAGCGCGGGCTGTTCGTGTCCGCTGTCGCGTCTCCCGTGTTCAAATGCGCGCTCGATCCGTCGCGTCCCGTGCAAACGGGAGATGCGTTCGGACAGCGCGAGGAAAGGGTGGAGGCGCACTACCGCAAGCTGGAGAGGGCAATCGAAATTGCGGGGCTGCTTGGTACAAAGCGAATTCGTATTTTTTCCTTCTGGCGGGAAAACGACCCCAAAGCTTACGAATCGGATATCGTGACCCATTTGAAAGCGGCGGCGGCCATGGCGGAAAAGGCCGGCGTTACGCTTTTGCTGGAAAATGAGCCTTCGTGCAACGGCGGCTATGCGGCGGAGGTCGGCCGGCTGGCGCGCCTCGCTGCTTCTCCCGCCCTGAAGGTGCTGTGGGACCCGGGCAACGAAGCTTATGGCGGCAAGCCGGCGTACCCGGAAGGCTACGGCGCGGTGAAGGACGTTATCGGCCATGTGCATTTGAAGGATGCCTTGACGGACGAGGGCGGAGTTCCGAGGTGCGTGCCTATCGGGCAGGGGGCTGTGCCTTACGGGGCGCAGTTAAGCGCTCTGGAACGCGACGGTTATTCGGGCCTGTACACGATCGAGACTCATTACGTGCCTGAGGGCGGGACGGCGGCCCACGGCACCGGCCTGACGCTGGAGGGTCTGCGCACCGTTTTATCGGCGGGGAGGACATCATGATGAACATCACTATCGCAGATTTGGCCAAGGTTACCGGCCTTGCGAAAAGCACGGTCTCCGGCGTCCTGAACAACAAAGAAGGCTTCTCCGCCAAAACAAGGCAGAAAGTGCTGCAAGCGGCCGAGAAGTACGGCTACGTGCCTAACGAAATCGCCAGAGGCTTATCCTCGAATTCGACCGGATCGATCGGGCTGATTATTAAGGACATCACCAACCCTTTCTACAATCATATGACCAAAGGCGTGCAGGAAGTGGCGGAGGAGCACGGCTATACCGTGTTTCTGTGCAGCAGCGGGGAATCGCATCAGGCCGAAATCAAACATATCCAGGCCATGGTCCGCAAACGGGTGGACGGCCTCGTTATTGCGCCGCTGCTCGAAGAGGTGTCGTTCGACCACATTTTCGCGCTGAATCAAAAGCCGGTGCCGTTCGTCCTGCTCGGCAAAATTCAAGGGCTCGAATGCGATACGGTGGAATTCGACGATTACGGAGGCGGGCGCCAGGCGGCCGAACTGCTGCTCGAGAGCGGCCATACCCGGATCGGCTTCGTCCGCGGATTGAGCACCTCGAGAGCGTCGAAGCTTCGCTTCGAAGCTTTTGCCGATACGATGAGGCAGCGTGGCGTCCCTATCGACGAAAAGTTTATTTTTGACGGAGCCAAAGGCTTGAGGACGGCATCGCCGCAGGTGCCCGGCTGGCGGAAGCAAAAGCGGAGGACCGCCCTACCGCCGTGATCTGCTTCGACGACGTCATCGCCATCGGCCTCATCAAGTCGTTTACGGCTGCCGGCCTGCAAGTGCCGGAGCATCTGTCCGTCGTCGGCTTCGACGACATCGAGCTGACGACCTTTCCGCTCAGCAGCGTCTCCATTCCGACTTATGACGGCGGAAAGGCGCTGGCGCGCAAGCTGTTCGACCGCATTTTCGGGAAAGAGGCCGGCTCGTACGAACATATGACGCTGCAGGAAAAGCTCATCGTTCGCTCGTCGGTCAAACCAATATATCCCCAATAGAAACGGAAGGTTGCACATGGAGAAAAGCCAGTTGACCGTAAGCCGGATGACGGTAATGCGCCATCCTTCGCGGGAAATGATGGGGGAGGCCGTAGCCCGCGACGTTGCGGCCAAAATCAGGGAGCTGCAGGAGACGCAGGCTGCGGTCTCGGTCGCCTTCGCTTCCGCTCCTTCCCAGAACGAATTTCTGGACTTTCTCAGGGAAGAGAAGGGAATCCGGTGGGAGCGGCTTATGTGCTTTCATCTGGATGAATATATCGGGCTGCCGGCCGAAGCGCCGCAAAGCTTCTCGCGTTACTTGCAGGACAAATTGTTCGGGCTGAGGCAGCCGCGGCAGTTCCATGCCATCGACGGGATGAACGACCCCGCCGCGGAATGCGCCCGGTACGCCCGGCTGCTGGCGGACTATCCGCTCGACATCGCCTGCATCGGCATCGGCGAGAACGGCCATATCGCTTTTAACGATCCGCACGTTGCGGACTTTCGCGACCCGCATCCGATCAAAATCGTGAAGCTGGACGAAACGAGCCGCCGCCAGCAAGTGAACGACGGCTGCTTCGCCGCTCTGGACGAAGTGCCCGAAGAAGCGCTCACCCTCACGATTCCGACGATTTTGTCGGCTTCGTCCATTTTCTGCACCGTTCCCGGAGAACGCAAAAGCGGCGCCGTCCGCGACGCCTTGTACGGTCCCGTCGACGTCAAATGCCCGGCTTCCGTGCTGCGGAAAGCCAAAGACTGCCGCTTGTACCTCGATGCGGACAGCGCCTCTTTATTGTGACAGGCGCGTTCGTGCATTCGAGTTGAATATTGGGAAAAGGGGGTTAGGAATATGGCGTCCGTCACCAGGAAAAAGTTCCGTCTTAAACCCGGCCACTGGTTTTGCATCGTCGGCTTAGCGCCGATCATTGTGTTGTACGGCTATTTGCGGTTTATACCGATTGTCAAAACGATAGGGATCAGCTTCTTCGACTGGGACATGGTATCCGTCAAAAAGCCTTTTGTCGGTCTCGATAATTACCAAACGCTGTTTCAGAACGAGCCATTCGTGCTCGCTCTCAAAATACGTCGATCATCGCTTTCAGCGTTCTCGTATTCAGCGTTCCGATCGCCATGTTCATCGCCCATTTGCTCAGCCGGGGAATCCGCTTCAAGTCCTGGTACGAGGCGCTTTATTTCCTGCCTTACATTACCCCGATGGTTCCCGTGGCCATGACCTGGAAGTGGATTCTCGACTCCAAGCACGGACTCCTTAACTACTTTCTGTCCTGGTTCGGCATCGCCCCGCAGGCGTGGCTGTTCGACACTTCCTTGGCCGTCGTATCGGTCATCATGCTGACGGTGTGGAAAACGATCGGATACAACATGATTATTTTTCTTGTCGGCATGACCGGCATTTCGAAGGAATATTACGAAGCGGCGGCCATCGACGGGGCGGCGGGAGCGAAGGCGTTCCGCTACATCACGATTCCGCTGCTGAAGCCGATCACCGTGTTCGTATCCATCGTCACGCTCATTCACGGGTACAACGTATTCAGCCAGGTGTACATTCTCGCCTCCGACGTTCAAGGCTCTCCGGGCTACCTGGTCCGAGTGCTCGTCTACGACATGATCGAAAACGGATTCCGATATTACAAAATGGGCTACGCCTCGGCCGAAGCGGTCGTTCTGTTCCTGATCGTGCTCGTTCTTACGCTGGTTCAGCTGTGGCTGGCTAAGGACAACACTGCTTCCGCGAAAGGGGCGAGACGATGAAACGGAAAAACCGCATCGCATCAATTGCCAGCTTGCTGCTCTTAACGGCAGGCGCGATTATTATGGTCATTCCTTTTCTGTGGATGGTCGGCACGGCGTTCAAGACGAGCACCGAAGTCAACGCCTGGCCGCCGACGTTCATTCCCGCGCATTTCAATTTCCGCAACTTTGCGGCCGTTTTCGAAACGGCTCCGTTCCATCTGTATTTTTGGAACAGCTTGAAGATGGCGACGGTGTCGGCGCTCGCGATCCTGTTTACATCGCTCGTTTCCGGCTACATTTTCGCCAAATTCCGTTATTACGGGCTGACTTTTATTTTTTCGGTCTTTTTGACCACCGCTATCGTCCCGTTCGAAATCTATATGATTCCGCTGTATTTGCAGATGCAGCAGCTGGAGCTGCTGAATAAGTTCGGCGGCATGGTGCTGCCGTATCTGGTCATGAGCTTCGGCATCTTTTTCATGCGGCAAAATATCGTCCAGCAAATTCCCGACGAGATGATCGAGGCTGCGCGAATCGACGGCGCTTCGGAATGGCGCATATTCGGCCAAATCGTCGTGCCCCTCCTCGTCGCGCCGATGAGCGCCTTGGGCATTTTCGCTTTTATCGAAGCCTGGAACGCGTTTATTTGGCCGCTGCTCGTCGTCGGCGACAAGAAAATGTTTACGATGGAGCTTGGCCTCGCCGGCTTCCAGGGCTCGTTCTCGATCGATATGACGGTTCTGTCCGCGGGCTCGGTCATTTCCGTGCTGCCGATCTTGCTCGTGTTCCTGTTCCTGCGGCGGCACATTATCCAAAGCGTTAGCATGACCGGAAGCAAATAACTTAACCTTTCGCGGGGTGGCCGATGGAACCGTTATTGCCTTTTTACCGCGCGCATGTCGAAAACGTGCTGCTGCCGTTCTGGTACCGGGCGCTCGACAGCGAACGAGGCGGCATTTACACCTGCTTCAACAATGCGGGCACGGAGCTCGTCAGCACGGACAAATACACCTGGTCGCAGGGCAGGTTTGTCTGGATTTTATCGCAGGCGGCTGCGATGATGCGCAGAGGCTCCCTGGCCGGGGACGCCGATTTTTGCCTGGACCATGCGCGGCGTACGGCGGAGTTTTTGCGCAGGCATGTGTTTCTGGACAACGGGAACTGCGCTTATGTGTTGACCGCGGACGGAGACAAGAAAGAAGCGATTCCCGGCCTCGGCTACGATATCAGCTTTTTCGCCGATTGCTTCGTCGTCTCAGGCTTCGCCAAATACGCTTCGGTCTCCGCGGACAGAGCGGCACTCGCCGATGCGCTCCGTCTGTATCGCCGCATCAGGGAACGGCTCGCGAACGGAGATGCGCGCAGCGAGCCGTACCCGGTGCCGGACGGATTCGAAGCGCAGTCGACGCCGATGATTTTGCTCAACGTAGCGCAGGAGCTGGCGGACACGCTGGCTGCGCACGGCCATCCGGAAGCGGCGGCAGTAAGAGCCGAGGCGAGCGGATATATGGACTCGATTATGGACCGGTTCCGCGACGGCCGCCTGCTGCGGGAAATGCTGCCGGCCGATCCCCGTGACGCCGATACGCTGCTGTGCCGCCATATAACGCCGGGGCATGCCGTCGAATGCATGTGGTTCGTCATGGCCGAGGCGGCCAAGACGGGCCGGGCGGACCGGATCGAGCAGGCGGCGGACGTGATCGAGCGGTCGTTCGAGCTGGGCTGGGATGCGGAGTACGGCGGCTTGTTCCGCGAAGTCGACCGCGACGGAGGCGCGCCGAAAGGACGGCTTATCGGCGGCAGATACGAGGCGCTCATTGTCGACACCTGGGATATGAAAATCTGGTGGCCCCATTCGGAGATCCTTTATTCGCTGCTGCTTGCGCACAGCCTGACCGGCCGCAGCAGCTTGCTGGACAAATACCGGACGGCACACGACTATGTGTTCCGCACCTTTCCGAACCCCGACGCGGCGGTCGGCGAATGGATCCAAATCCGCGATCGGAGCGGGAAGCCGGTCGACAAGACGGTCGCGCTGCCCGTCAAAGACCCGTATCACATTTTGCGCAATATGCTGCTGGCCATAGAGCTGCTGGACGGCTTGAAAAAAGAAAGCTGACAGGCAAGGAGGCTGATCGTATGCCGGAATCCGGATTCGTGCGGCTCGGCTGCGCGAAGGCGGACATCACGCCGCAGCATCCGCTGCCGCTGGCGGGCTTTGCGCACCGAAGCGGCAACTACGAGAGGATAGATAAGCCTCTCTATGCGAGGATATTGTTTTTCGCGCCGGGGGAAAACAGGCAGGCGCTGATCGTATCCGCCGATCTGCTCAGCTGGGGCGACGAAATAACGGATAAGCTCAAAAGCGCGCTCGGAAAGAGATGGGGACTGACGAACAACCAGATCGTGCTGCACGCCACGCACAGCCATTCGGGCCCGCAAACGGCCGGAGGCTACACCGAACTGCTCGGTGAGCCGGACAGCGGTTACGTGGCGCTGCTGCAACAACGCATCCTGGAAGCAGTGGAGCGGGCGGCGGCGGCGCCGGAGCACGTATATCCGGAGCGCGGCAGCGGACGTTGCGAGCTTGGCGTTTACCGCCGGAAGCGGGCGGACGGCTTGATCCGCATGGCGCCCAACCCGGACGTGCCGATCGATCATGACGTGTCCGTCGTGCGTTATGCGGCCGCGGACGGAAGGGCGAAAGCCGTCCTTGTCCATTATGCGTGCCATCCTACGGTGTCCGGTGACAACACTTTGTCGCCGGAATACCCCGGCGTCGCCATGGAGGCTGTGGAGCAAAGCTTGGGCGGGGAAGCCGTATCGGTGTTTTTGCAGGGCGCCTGCGCCGACGTACGGCCTGCGCTCGTAAGAGACGGCGAATTTTACAGGGGCGGTTATGCGGAAGTCGAAGCGATCGGCCGGAAGCTGGCTGACGAGGTGGTTGCTATATTGGCGAAGCCGATGACACGGCTCGCGCCGGGGTCCCTCGCTGCCCGCTCAGCGCTCGTCCCCCTCCGGCTGCAGGAGCCGCCGTCGCGGGAGCAAGCAGCGAAATGGGCTTATCCGATTGAAGGCGATGCCGGCGTGCCGAACTCGCCGCAGCCGGCCCCGCCCGGGGCAGCCGTGCAGGGCGGCGCGGTCAAGCAGCTCGCGCCCGACGCGAACGTGTTGAAAGCGTGGAGTCGGCACCTTATTGACCGGGATAAATTGTCCATGGACTCGGTCGAGCTTAAGCTCGGCTATGTGGAGCTGGCGGAAGGATTTGCGCTGCTGTGCGCTAACGCGGAAATGTCGGGCGAGTACGGTGCGTATTTGAAATCACGTTTCGCCGGGCGGGTGTTGCCCGTATGCTATTGCGACGGTATGCTCGGCTATGTGTGCACGGCCGAGCAATTGGCCGAAGGCGGCTACGAAGCGGTGGATTACATTTATTACTTTGGGCTTCCGGCCCCTCTGGCGCCGGAAGCGGAGGAAGCGATCCGCACGGCGATGGAGGAGCTCGTGCACGGCCGCTGATTGGGGGGAGTCACGAAAGTGGCTCCCTTTTTGCGTCCAAAAGGCGGCAGTTTTACTTGCCCTTGCGTGTCAGAGCCCAGAACAGAAGTGCCAGTGCGCTAACCGCGGCACCCGCCGCACAGACGCCATGCCATCCGAAATGCGCGTACGTTTTGGTGGAAACAATGGAGCCTGCGGCGCTGCCGAACGAATAGAACATCATGTAAGCGGCGGTAAGACGGCTTCGCGCTTCGGGGCGCACGGTAAAAATCATGCTTTGGTTGGTGACATGTACGGCTTGGACCGCCAGGTCAAGGAGAATAACGCCGAAGACCAAAGCGAGTAGCGAATGTTTGGTATAGCTGATCGGCAACCACGATGCCAGCAATAAGGCGAGAGCGACACCGGTCGTCGGTTGCCCTAATCCGCGGTCGGCCAGCCTCCCCGCCCGGGCAGCGGCCAGCGCTCCTGCAACGCCGGCAAGGCCGAGCGACCCGATGGCGGTATGGGAAAGGGACAGTGGCGGCTCGCTGAGTGGGAGCACCAACGAAGTCCACAGAATGCTGAAGTCGGTAAAAATAAGCAAAGCCAGCACGGCGCGAACGCGCAGAATCCGTTCTTCGCAAAATAGCCGCAGCAC
This sequence comes from Gordoniibacillus kamchatkensis, assembly GCF_000829455.1. Classification (GTDB taxonomy): domain Bacteria; phylum Bacillota; class Bacilli; order Paenibacillales; family NBRC-103111; genus Gordoniibacillus; species Gordoniibacillus kamchatkensis. The sequence continues at coordinate 112,984 of NZ_JXAK01000010.1, read as the reverse complement.
CGAGCGGAGCAATTGCGGATAGGACATGGACGATCTTTCGCGCTCGGCATTCGGCAGCACGCGCCATAATACGCCGATCAAGACTAGCGTCAGCGCTGCGGAAGCGAGATAAACCGCACGCCATCCGGCGAGATCGGTCAAGAGGCCGGCGACGGTTCGCGCGGACAAAATGCCGATGACGACGCCGCTTGTTACCAACCCGACGATTCGCCCGCGTTCTGCCGGCGCAGCAAGCGTAGATGCGAACGCTACGAGCGTCTGTGTCACAACGGCCAGCAGCCCGATCGCCGCCATGCCGGCGAGCAGCACGGCGCCGGAAGGGGCGAAGCCGACTGTCAACAGCGCCGCTACGGATAAAAGCATTTGGCCGGCAATCAGCTTGCGCCGATTCAGCAAATCGCCGAGCGGCACGAGCAGCAGCAAGCCCAGTGCATAACAAATCTGAGTGACCGTTACAACAATGCCGATGGCTGAACGATCGATGTCGAACCCGCTCGACAAAGCATCGAGCAGCGGCTGGGCATAGTAGATATTGGCGACGGCCATGCCGCATGGAATAGCAAAGAGCAGCGCCAAATAGCGGGAAATGGATGAATCGGGAGCTTCGCATGCGGGGAGTTCATTCGTTTTCTCCAATGTTCATTCACCTATTTCCGTTTGAATTGTTTGCGCAATCAAATTAATTACCGATCGGTATAAAATGATTACAAAGAATATAACTTGGGGAAGCGAATTTTGTCAATCGTCACATTCGGATCAAACATCTTTTTGACAATTTGCCGTTTGCGAGGTAACATTTAACCATACTGTTTGGTATGAAATAAGACGATTTCTATTCGCATTCCGAAACGGGGGGGTCTGCTGTGGTTCGACCGCGCGAATTTGACGAGGAAAAAGCGTTGGATGCAGCCATGCAACTATTTTGGGAGAAAGGTTACGAGGCTACCTCGCTTTCCGACTTGACTTCCAGAATGGGTATCCAGCGCCCCAGTTTATACTCGGCCTTTGGCGACAAGAAACAGCTGTTCGAAGCCGCGCTGCGCAAATATACGAAAGATCATGCTTCCCGCGTCCGGGCAAAATTTCAAAGCCATCCGTCCGTAAAGGAAGCGTTTCGCGCTTTTTTTGCGGAATTGGTCGAAGAGGAGTATGGCGCCAGCCCGTGCCGCGGCTGCTTCTGCGTCAATACGATGGCGGAGCTCGCGCCACACGATGAAAAATTTGAAATTTTGACAAGAGAGCACCAGATGTATCTTTCCGTCTTATTTCAGGAATCGATCGAACGGGGGATACGAGCCGGGGAGCTCGCGCCTGATAAAAACGCCAAAGCTTTGGCCCAGACCATGGTCGTTTCGTTAATCGGGCTAACCGTATTATTGAAGTCTCGGCCCGAAAGATCGTTTGTTCACAACTCCGTATCGCAAATACTTGCTTTGCTTCAATAGGGAAAATATCATTGATGCATCAAAAATGCAGCCATTCGGATCGGTTATGATCCCGAAATGGCTTTTTCTTTGTGATAAACAATTATTTAATACGTAATAAAAAATATCTTGTTAACAATTTCGCATATATAACGTATACTAAATGGCAAGTAGTACGCAATAAATAGAAACAGTCGTCATTTTACTTAATAAGAAGGTGGGAGAACATGAAGGTACAGGGTCAGCTTTCAAACACAATCATCACGCATGAAAATTTGCCGGCAGCACGTCTATTGGAGCTTGCGCTTAAGCGCAGCGAAGGTGTTTTGACCCGGGAAGGAGCGCTTCGGGTGTTAACGGGAGCGTATACCGGACGTTCTCCGAAAGACAAATATATTGTGACGGAGCCGTCCGTGGAGAAGGATATCGCTTGGGGCTCGGTGAATCAGCCGATGTCGCAGCAGCAATTCGAGCGGCTCTATCAGAAAGCGCTGCGTTATATGGAGCAGCGGGAATTATTCGTATTCGACGGTTTCGCCGGGGCGGATGAAGCCCACAGATTGCCGATCCGGGTCGTAACCGAGTACGCGTGGCACAATTTGTTCGTCCGCCAGCTGTTTATCCGCCCTTCCGAACAGGAACTGAAGACGCATCGGGCGGAGTTCACCGTAATCGCTTTGCCGGGGCTGAAAGCGGACCCCGCCGCGGACGGAACCCGGTCCGAAACGTTCATCTGCCTGTCCCTCGAGCGGAAGATCGTGCTTATCGGCGGCACCGAATACGCCGGCGAGATGAAGAAATCGATCTTTACGGTACTGAATTACACGCTGCCGCAACAGGGCGTCCTTCCTATGCACTGTTCCGCTAACGTCGGAGAGAAGGGCGATGTGGCGCTGTTTTTCGGCTTGTCGGGCACGGGGAAAACGACGCTGTCCGCCGATCCGAACCGCCGTTTAATCGGGGACGACGAGCACGGTTGGTCGGAGCGGGGCGTGTTTAATTTCGAAGGCGGCTGCTACGCGAAGTGCGCCGGGCTGTCGGAAGCGAAGGAGCCGCAAATCTGGAAGGCTATCCGCGAAGGCGCCGTTCTGGAAAATGTCGCTCTCGATCCCGAGACCGGCATCGCCGACTACGACGATACCTCGATCACGGAAAATACGCGCGCGGCTTATCCGATCGAGCATATTCCGAACGCACTCGTTCCCGGCGTCTCCGGCCATCCGAACGTCATTATTTTTTTAACGGCGGATGCGTTCGGAGTGCTTCCTCCGATTGCGAAATTGACGAAGGAGCAGGCGATCTACCACTTTTTGTCGGGGTACACGTCGAAGCTGGCGGGAACCGAACGAGGCGTCACGGAACCGGAAGCGACATTCTCGACGTGCTTCGGCTCGCCTTTCCTGCCGCTTCATCCGACCGTGTACGCCGACATGCTCGCGGACAAAATCGACAAGCATCAAACGAGAATATACTTGATCAATACGGGATGGTCCGGCGGACCGTACGGAGTGGGGGAGCGCATCCGGCTTTCTTACACAAGAGCCATGGTGGCGGCAGCGCTGGACGGAACGATCGAGCAGGCGGAATTTGCGCCGGATCCGATTTTCGGCGTCTTCTGCCCGGACCGGGTCCAGGGGGTTCCGAGCGAAGTTTTGCGCCCCAGAGATACATGGGCTGACCAAAGCGAATACGAACACCAAGCGCGCGAGCTGGCAAGCCGCTTCATCCGGAACTTTGCCAAATTCGGCGATGCCGGCGCAAAGCTGATTCAAGCAGGACCGCGTTTATAGGACAGGAGGATACTATGCGAATCGGACTAAGCGGCACTGGCAGAATCGGCAGGCTTTTTATCCGCAAGGCGCTTTCGGCGGGCAAGCCGGGTGTAGAGCTGCGAGCGATCAATTCCACGACGCCGGCCCCTACGCTCGCGCATTTGCTGAAGTATGACTCCGTCCATGGCGTATGGGATGCGAACGTGCAGACGGAGGACGGGGACTTGGTCGTGAACGGCAAACGAATTCCGGTCGTCTCCGAACGTTCTCCGGACTTGCTCCCGTGGGAAGAGTACGGCGTCGACCTCGTTATCGATGCTACGGGAAAATTTTGCGACCGGCATGGCGCCGAGAAACATCTGTTTGCCGGGGCGAAGAAGGTGCTGGTGACGGCCCCGGGCAAAAATATGGATTTGACGGTAGTGATGGGCGTGAACGAGCGCAAGTACGACCCGCTTCGGCACCGGCTGCTGTCTACGGCGTCGTGCACAACGAACTGCATCGCGCCGGTGTTGCGTATTTTGGACGATGCGTTCGGGGTTAAGCAGGGATGGATGACGACCGTTCACGCGTACACGAACGACCAGAACCATCTGGACAATCCGCATAAAGATTTGCGCCGTGCGCGGGCATGCACGAATTCGATCATTCCGACCTCGACCGGCGTCGGAAAAGCGCTGGCGGATGTGCTTCCGCATCTGGCACCGGTCATCCAGGGCATATCCGTCCGCGTCCCGACCCAGGACGTATCGCTTCTTGATCTTCAAGTGCAGCTCGGCCAAACCGTCGACGTGACGGACGTCAGAAAGGCGTTCCAGCAAGCGGTTGCCGGAACGATCGGAACTTACGTCGGCTATAACGAGCTGCCGCTCGTCTCGGCGGATTACGTCGGCAATGAAAAGTCGGCCATTGTGGACGGATTGTCCGTTCTCGCCCGGGGCGATCAGGTTAAGCTTCTCGCTTGGTATGACAATGAATGGGCGTACGCTTCGCGGGTTTACGATTTCGCAGCTTATGCCGCGCGCGCCGAATTATCGGGCAAGGGGGAGAAAGCGCAATGCTTAACGCATCTGGCATGAACAAGGAAGGCAGAAGCGGACACGAGCTTGGGATGATCCTTTGCAAGAAATGCGGGAGCTTGATTGCAACGCTGCCTACGAACGGCGTTACGAAAATATACGGCGTCTGCGACAAAAAAACGTGCCAAGAGCATCGGCCTGCCGCAGGAAGCAAATAATCAGGCAAGAAACGGTGGAGATCGCTGTTTCATTTGGAGAACGGTTCGGTTACAATGGGGAATGATAACGTTCGTTCCGGGAGGGAACCACAATCGAACTGACACCCCGCCAAATGGAAATTATCGAAGTCGTGCGAAGCCGCGCCCCGATTACCGGGGACCACATCGCCGAACTGTTGGGCGTCAGCCGCCCGACGATTCGCTCCGATCTGGCGCTGCTTGTCATGCTCGGATACATCGATGCGAAGCCTAAAGTCGGATATTTTTTGGGGCGGTGGGGTTCGAAGCAGCAGCAGCCCGTCACCGCTCTTGCAGATATTCAAGTGCAAAAAATTATGGGAATCCCCGTTGTGCTCCGCGAGACGGCTACAGTCGGCGATGCCGTCGTGTCGCTTTTTCTTGAAAATGTCGGGAGTCTCATCGTCATTGACGGAGCGGGCGCGCTGGCCGGCATCGTATCCCGCAAAGATTTGCTCAAGGTCACGTTCGGCAACGCCAATGCTTCTTCCGTCCCGCTCAGCATGGTGATGACCCGGTATCCGAATATCGTATCCGTATCGCCGGAGGAAAACGTAATCGACGCCGCCCAGAAAATGATCGCGCATCAAGTGGATAGCCTTCCGGTCGTAAAGCCTCTGCAAATTCCCGAGCGCTCCCAGGCAGTCGAAGTTGTCGGACGGATAACGAAAACGTCAATGACGAAGCTGCTGCTTGATTTCACGCTGGGCGCGGGTAAGGAGGAGTAGAGGGTGGGGGGCAGCAGCGATTACACGATTTTCGTATGCTCCGATTCGCTGGGAGAAACTGCGGAGGCGGTCGTACGGGCCACCATTCGGCAGTTTCATGCGCAGCAGGTCAATATTAAACGATTCAGCCGCATCAAGTCGGAAGAGGAAATCCGCGGCATAATGGAAGAGGCGGCGAAAACCGGATGCTTTGTCGCGTATACGCTCGTCCTGCCGGAGCTCCGGGAAATGATGCGGCAGGAGTCCATTCGCCTGCAGGTGCAAGCCGTCGATATTATGGGGCCGATGATGCAGGCGTTCGTCGATACGTTCAACGATTCCCCGAAGCGGATGGCCGGTTTGCTGCATCAGATGGACGAGGATTATTTTCAAAGGGTCGAGGCGGTCGAATTTGCGGTAAAATGCGACGACGGCCGGGATACCGAGGCGCTGAAGCACGCTCATATCGTGCTGCTCGGCGTTTCGAGAACATCGAAGACGCCGCTTAGCATTTTTTTGGCGCACAAAGGCTTTAAAGTAGCGAATTACCCGATCGTCCCCGAAGTAAAAGTGCCGGAAGCGGTTTTTCAAGCGGCGAAAGGGAAGCTTGTGGGGCTGACGATGAAAGCGGACAATCTCATTCGGATTCGCACCAAGCGGCTCAAAGCGATGGGGCTGCCGGACGGAGCCAAGTATGCTTCGCTCGAGCGCGTCACGGAAGAGCTGGACTATGCGCAAGCTTTATTCAAACAGCTCGGCTGTCTCGTCATCGATGTAACGGAAAGGGCGATTGAAGAGACCGCGGAGATTATACTGGCTACGGTCCGTTGAGACAATTGCTGCGTAAGACTCTATCAAGTTGCGAAGATGTGCTAGAGCTGAAAAAACGGCCGCCTTGAAGTGACAAGGCGGCCATTGCCGACAGGCGTTGCCCTTTTTTTTCGTGCCCCCCTTCAACACGAATGATCTCGGAGTATAGCTGGATAAGGCGAGTACGAGTGGACTGGTCGCAACGGTATACGATGGGAAAAGCTTGGGGGGAGCCATATACATATGTTCAAAGCCTTGGTGCATCTATTTCTGATAGGAAGTCTCGCCGCGGCCGTCTGGAAGCCTGATGACAAGCCTGCGGTTCAAACTCTGAGCGACCGGATCGCCAATTATCAAATTCAAGTATCGCTAGATAATCAGCATAAAATATTACACGGTTCGGAAACGGCGGAGTGGAAAAATCCGGGCAAGGCTCCGGTGTCGGAGTTGTATTTCCATTTGTACCCGAATGCGTTCGAGTCCGAGCGCACGACTTTTATGACAGAGCGAATCAAAGAAGGTTTTTTGAAAGCGCTGCCAAATGACGCGGCGGGTTTTATGAAAATTGAGCGGATCGAAGCCGGGCAAGAGCGTTCGCTCATGGATCAAATGCAGTTCGTGCAGCCTGACGACGGCAACGCGCAAGACCGGACTTTGCTCAAAGTGCAGCTTCCCGATCCCGTTCCCCCCGCAGGCACGATCAAACTATTTTTGCAATTCACCGTGCAATTGCCGCCGCTGCACAGACGAATGGGTTACGCCGCGATTTCGTTATGGCCGGCCAATGGTTCCCGAAAATCGCCGTATACGAGCCGAGCGGCACGAGAGGCCGGTTGCAGGAAGGCTGGAACCTGCATCAATATCATGCGAACTCCGAGTTTTACGCCGATTTCGGTTCCTATGACGTATTCATAGATTGCCCTTCGAACGACGTCGTGGCCGCTTTAGGCACGGAACTATCCGCCGAGCCCCTTGCGGGAAATATGGTCAGGCATCATTTTCGCGCCGACGATGTTCATGACTTTGCCTGGGCGGCATCTCCCGATTTTATATTTTCTGAAGAGCAGGGAAGCCCCGGGGCAAAGATCAAGCTGTACTTGGATCCGAAACACGCCCATTTGAAGGACAGATATGTCCGGACGTCTACAGCGGCGCTGACTGCATACGAAGAATGGTACGGAAAATATCCATACTCATCGCTATCGATTGTAGTCCCGCCGGAGGCAGGCAAACCCGCCGGCAGTATGGAATACCCAACTTTCGTCACGGTTGCCGCGGCGAGCGAGGAGAAGCCGAATCATTATTTGGAACTCGTTCTTGCCCATGAAATCGCGCATCAATATTGGTACGGCATGGTGGCGAACAACGAGTTTGAAGAAGCGTGGCTGGATGAAAGCTTCGCTACGTACGCGGATGAGAAATTTTTGCACAAGCAGCTTGGACTCGACACGAAACCGTTTTACAGGCCTTACTCCCCGGCGTATAACCGGTTGGCGGAATACTCGTGGCGGTATAAGAACCGGGCCGATTATGTGAACAACGTATATATCGGCGGCAAGCACGTCCTGGAAGATATCGAGCAGCAAATTGGAAGCGGCAAAATGCAAGAAGTGATGAAAGCATACTTCGAGACTTGGAAATTCAGGCATCCGGGCACGAAAGATTTTATGGACGTTTTGGAGAAGGAGACGGGCCGCAGCTGGCAGGACTATTTCAATTCGCACGTTTACGGGAAAACATAGGGCTTTCAATAGGTTCGCGAATCATGAAAGAGAGGGCCTGAAGGCCCTCTCGTTTCGTTTTAAGCGTATGCGAACTCAATTTGTACCGCCGTATGTGCTGCCGGTAACGGTTGTTCCAGAGTTGCCATAAGTGGTTCCGGTTACGGTCGTGGAACCGGACGGAACGTCGACAACGATGTTCAAATCGGAAATGCGGTCGAGCAGCGTTGCCGCCTCTGCGCGCGTGAGAGTGCGATCCGGATGGAAGCGGCCTTGATCGTCCCCTTGGATCAGGTTATTCTGAACGGCAGTCGCTACATATGGGAGCAGGACGACTGCGATATTGTCCGCATCTTTAAACTTGCTATGCAGCAGTTGATCGGCAGTGGCAGCGTCCGTCAATTGAATAGAGGGATTCAGTTTCATAAGAACTTTAACGAGAGTCTCCGCCACATCTTGTCTTTTCGCGCCTTCTGCGGGCCGAAAGTCGTAACCGCCATTCAGGTCTTTAAAAGCATCGAAATAATCTTTCGTCGCTTCAACGACTTTAAACGACCAATGTTTTTGCGGCACGTCGACAAAATCCTGCGTCGTGGAGGTGCTTGTCAAATGGAACATTCTTGCCACCATTGCGGCGAATTGTTCGCGGGTTACGTGTTGATCCGGGTTAAAATGGTGATTGTCATCCCCTTCCAATACTCCTTTGGCAACCAAATCTTTTATGTATTTCTCGGCCCAGTGCCCGCCGATATCGTCCAAGCGGATATTGATGTTATTCACTTCCGTGTTGTTGTTGATTCGGATATTGTCTTTGTTGCCTTTGATGTGGATACTTCCGTTGTTTTGTGCAGCGAGAGTCGGCGCTGCGGATACAGTCAGTGCGGCGACAAGTACGGTTGTGGCGGTCAAAAGCTTTTTCATCTTCATCAGTCCTTTTCCTGGTTTTTTTTAACTTCACCATCTACTTCGGAAGAACTAAAAAGCTTTGTAGGGGTAGTTCGTTGGATACAATATTTATTTTTTTTCGAGATAAAATGACATACATTTGAAACAAGTTTATAGTATAAAAATGAGCGTTATCCGTCACGAGCCGAATGTCCGTACTAGCCTTTGGTCTGTTTTCAATTTGAACAAAACGATATAAAATGATGGCGTGTTGATTGCACCGTCTGTTCAACGAGCTTCGTAAAAAGAGAAGTTACGCCGCAAAGGAGAGGAACCAGCTATGTTCATCAGGTTAAACACGCAAGAAATCATCGACTCCGCCTGTCACTTTTGCAGCAAAAGGGAAGGAAGGGCGCCGCATCATTTCCAAGTCAATCTTCGCTTCGACCAAGGGCGGGGAATCTCGGCCGATGTATTGGAAACGGGAATGTTTCGCGACAAGGAGCATTTCATGAATGAACAAAACGTAATCGATGCGGTTTGCGAGTTTTTGGCAGACGTTCATAACTTCAATATCAATTTGATGGACGTCGAATTGGCCTTTTCGCACGGGGAAGGCTTTTCGGCGAACGTCCGCGTTGGGGAATAAAGGAGAGGAAATCGTATGAAACGTTTTGTATCGATCGGTTCGCTTTTTTTGGCCTTGATGCTCACATTTGCCCTGTCCGGAGCAAACGACGCTTTCGCCAAAGGGTATTCCGGAGGCAGCAGCGTTTCGAGCAGCCGCAGCGGCGGTTACTCCGGCAGCAGCTCCTTCTCGTCGACGCCTTCAACCTCCACCCGCAGCGGTTCGTTTACGACTCCGGGCGGAATGGGCAAGACCAGCCCTAATACGAGCGCGACAACGCCGCCGTCGTCTTCGTCTTCCAGCGGCTACTCGACTTCATCCAAACCGTCAGGCTATTCAACGTCGGGCAGCTATTCGGGCGGCACAACGGGATCGTATTCGACGGGGTACCGCGGAGGGACTTATGTAACTCCCAGCAGAGGCTATAGCGGGGGGTACGTCGGATCGACATATTACCCTTACCACAGCCACTTCTTGACGGGAGTGCTTCTCGGGTCTATGCTGCATCCGTTCGGAGGGTACGGCTTCGGCTGGGGGCCATGGTGGGGCTATTCTTTAGGCGGGCACGTTATTTCGCCGCTGGCCATCATTATCGATTTGATCCTTATTGTGCTCGTTATTGCCATTATTAGGCGCTTGGTTTTTCGGCCGCGCTATTAAGATGCGTTGACGGGGCCGGCATATCTGTAAAGTGAGGGATCTCGATGAAAATCCAGTTTCTCGGAACGGCCGCTTTCGAAGGCATACCTTCCTTGTTTTGCCAATGCGCTACTTGCAAACAGGCTCGGACACTCGGCGGCAAAAACATCCGCACCCGAACTTCCGTTATGATCGATGAGGCGCTGAAAATCGATTTCCCGCCCGATACGCTCCATCACTCGTTGCGGTACGGCCTGGACATGGATAACATTCAGGATCTGCTCCTCACCCATTCGCATTCGGACCACCTGTATGCGGATGATTTGCTCATTCGCTCGGAAGGTTATGCCCAATCGGCGGGCACGCCAATTCACGTATACGGCCATGATCTGCCTTTGCGGCAATGTCTCCAGCAGCTTGGCGGCCACCCGCACCAATATCATTTCCATCGCGTCCGCCCGTTCGAGACGGTCAAGACGCAGACGGCGACGATCGTACCTCTGCCCGCCGCCCACGACCGGATGGAGACCTGCTTGATCTACTGCATTGAAAAAGACGGGAAAACGATCCTCTACGGCCATGACAGCGGCTGGTTCCCGGACGAAACGTGGGATTACCTCAAAAATATACAGCTGGATATGGCCATTCTGGAATGTACGAGCGGCCGTTTGCCGTATAAGACCAATCATATGAATGCCGAAGCCGTTTTGGAGACGCGCGAGTGGATGGTTGCGAATGACGTGCTGAAGCCGGGAGCCCGAATGGCGGTCACGCATTTTTCCCATAATGCCGGTTTGCTGCACGAAGATTTGACGGAAATATTTGAGCCGCACGGTATTGAGGTTGCTTACGACGGCATGGTCGTGCATTTGTGATCGACTGTTATGCGACCGGATTTGTTGCCGGAGGACTCATGTCGAACGCTGCCGAAAATAGGGCGGCATCAAACTCATTGAACATGGAGGATTATCATCACCTTCGGGGCGGGAGCCGGACTTCCGCCTCGTTTTATTTTTGCTCGCCGGGCTAGTGATTTCGATATCTTGCTGACCTACTCACAAACGCGTACGGAAGCTCATGCGCGAGGTTATACTGTGAGAGGAGCTGGATGGGACGATGAAGCAAAAGGGGGATGGTTGGCATGTCTAATGACCTTGTAAAACGAATAACCGCTTTAGATTGGATTTCCTTGCAGCGAATGCTGGACGATCGGGGATACGCTATCGTTCCGGCGTTGCTGGACAACAGCCAATGTCAGGAAATCATCGGCACTTATGAAGAAGAAGCCCGCTTTCGGACCACAATTCAAATGGCCAGATATCGGTTTGGCATCGGAGAGTACAAATATTATCAGGCGCCGCTTCCGCAGCTGCTTGAGCAGCTTCGTTCCGGGTTTTACCCGGAGCTTGCAAAAATGGCGAACCGCTGGCTTGAACAGTTAGGCCGCGATCCCGCGTATCCGGCTTCGCTTGCGCAATTTCTCGAACAGTGCCGTGAAAATGGGCAGTCGCGCTCCACTCCGCTGATTCTGAAATACGAAGCCGGAGGGTATAACTGTCTGCACCAGGACCTGTATGGCGAAGTCTTCTTTCCGTTCCAAGTCGTCTTTGTTTTAAATCAGAGGGAAATGGACTACGCGGGAGGCGAGTTTCTTCTGGTGGAACAACGGCCCAGGGCGCAAAGCAGGGGACATGCCATTTCGCTGGATCAAGGTGCCGCACTTATATTCCCGACGAATTACCGGCCTGTACTAGGATCGCGGGGATATTACAAAACTGCGATACGGCACGGCGTCAGTACGATTACTTCGGGGACGAGATATAGTCTGGGTATCATTTTCCACGACGCCAAATGAACCGGGCAGAGAGGCCGAATCATAGATGAGGCGTTTGAATATTGACGCAACTGGCATTTTTTTGTACCATGGAAACCAAAGGGGACATAGTTGGTTTCCGTGGTTTCCGGCTTGGCCGCCACGTTGGAGGTTATTTTAATGGATGAAGCGGGCAGAGCGCGCATTTTGCAGGCGGCAACGGAGCTGTTCAACGCCAAAGGGTACCGCAGCGTTACGCTCGGCGAACTGGCGGCGCGGCTCGGCATGAGCAAGAAGACGCTATACTTGCATTTCAGCGGCAAGGAAGACATTGCCGAGGCGGTATTGGACCGGACGATGGCAGCCATCGCCGGCAAAATCGCCGAGGCGGGCAGCCGAGAAGAAAATCCCGTTCATATTTTTGAAGAAACGTTCACAGCCATAAAACAGGAGATTATCAAGCTCAATCCGCTTTTCCTGGAAGATGTGCAGAAGTATGTCCCCGGTTTGTGGAAAAAAGTGGAGGCGTTCCGCGCCCGCCAGCTGACGTTTATCGAGGGGCTTCTCAAGAAAGCGCAGCAAGCCGGAATCGTCCGGGATGTCAACGTGCGCCTTTTGGCGGTTATGCTGACGGAGAGCATTCAGCATTTCGTTCGTCCCGATTTTGCGGCTAAGCACGGGTTTGCCATGATCGACATCGCCGACACTTTGTTCATGCTGTTTACCGCAAGCATCCGCATGCCGCACACCGATGCGGACTGAGACGAGGAGGTTTTGCGCATGATCGGGTATGTGCTCGGTTTTGGGCAGATCGACAAAAGCAGCTTGCCGCTCGTAGGCGGCAAAGGCGCCAACCTGGGCGAAATGACGCGGGCGGGGTTTCCGGTTCCGTCCGGATTTTGCGTCACGACCGCCGCTTATCGCGCATTTATTGAGCAAAGCAGCGAGATGCCGGGCTTTTTCGGGCAGCTCGCGAACGTTAAGGCGAACCGTCTCGACGAAATCGCCGAGCTGGGGAGCAGCATTCGCGGCCATCTGCTGACGATGCCGATTCCCGCTCCGGTTCGCAGCGCGATCGTGGACAGCTGGCGCCGGTCGGGCGCGGATAAGGCGTACGCCGTCCGCTCCAGCGCCACCGCAGAAGATTTGCCGACGGCATCGTTCGCCGGCCAGCAGGATACGTATTTGAACGTGCGCGGCGAGGAGCAGCTGCTGCAGGCGATCCGCAAGTGCTGGGCGTCGCTTTTTACCGATCGAGCGATTTCTTACCGGGCCAAAAACAACTTCGATCATCGCGCGGTGCTCTTGTCCGTCGTCGTGCAGCAAATGGTGTTTCCCGAAGTGTCGGGCATCATGTTTACCGCCGACCCGGTCAGCGGCCGCCGCGGCACCGTATCGATCGACGCCAGCTTCGGGCTCGGGGAGGCGCTCGTATCCGGGCTCGTTTCGGCCGATCTGTACCAGGTGCGGGCGGGAGCGATTACCGGCAAGAAGGTGGCCAGGAAAAAAATCGCGATCTTTGCTTTGCCCGAAGGAGGCACCGAGACGCAAAGCTTGCCTCCGGATATGCAGGAGCGGCAGGCGCTTGACGACGGCCAAATCGTCCGGCTGGCTGCGTTAGGCGCAGCGATCGAGAACCATTACGGTGCGGAGCAAGATATCGAGTGGTGCTATGCCGATGGCCGTTTCTTCGTCGTGCAGAGCAGGCCGATTACGTCGCTGTACCCGCTGCCGCACGTTCCGGCGGAGCCCGGAGAGTATCCGCACCTGCTCTTGTCGTTCGGCCACCAGCAAATGATGACCGACGCGATGAAGCCGATGGCCTTGTCCGTATGGCGGACGATGTTTCCGTTCGGAAAGCCGTCGCTCCGCGCGGAGAGCAAGCTGGCGTACGCCGCCGGAGGCAGAATGTATGTCGATATCACGAAGCTGTTTTCGCTGAAGCCGGCGCGCAAGCTGTTTCCGAAAGCGCTGGGCATTATCGACGAAAGGATGAGCAGCGGGGTCGCGGAGTTTGTCGCGAGAGATTCGTTCCTGCGCAATTTGCCTGCCGCACCCGGACTGAGGAAAGGCATCGTTCAATTCCTGGCGCCTATCGCAGCCCGCTTAGTCCGAAGGTTGCTGTTTACTCGTACGGAACGAATGGCCGGGGAGATGGGCGCCAAGATCGAGGCTTGGACGAAGTCGTGCGAAATGAAGCTGTCCGGCGTATCCGGACCGGAACGCATCGTGCGCGTACAGGAGCAGGCCGGGGCGTTGCTTCGTTTTTTCTTTCGCCAGCTGCTCCCGTACCCGCTGCCCGGCCTTATCGCATCCAGACTGGTACACGCGCTCGCGAACAAATGGCTCGGCGACCCCGACTCGCTTCATGTGCTGAACAAATCGCTGCCCGGCAATGTAACAAGCGAAATGGGGCTCATGATCGGCGATTTGGCGGACACGGCAAGACGTTATCCGCAAGTTGCAGAGCTCATTCGCAGTGGCGATCCGGCCCGTTTCCGCGAACGGCTGCAGCAGGTGGAAGGCGGCGATGCGTTTGGCCGCGAGTGGGACCGGTTCATGCGGCTGTACGGTATGCGCTGCCCGGGCGAAATCGATATCACTCGCCCGAGGTGGCGGGAAGACGCGAGCGCTTTGCTGCCGTCGATCGATAGCCATATGCGCACTATGCGGCCCGGCGAGCACCGGGAGAAGTTTGCGCAAGGGGCGCAAGAAGCGGAGGCAGCCGCGCGCGGTCTGGTGGCCCGCCTTCGCGCCCAGCGGTTCGGCCTGATCAAGGCGAAGCTGATGTTCCGTTTGCTGCACGTGTTCCGGAATGCGATGGCGCTGCGGGAGCATCCGAAATATGCGATGATGCAGCAGTTCGCGCTCATTCGCGAAGCGCTATTGGCGGAAGCTAGCAAGCTCACCGGCGATGGGGTGCTTAAGCGGGAGGACGACGTGTTTTACTTGACGCTGGACGAACTGCTGGCGCTGGCCGAAGGGAAGCTGACGGCTGACCTCGAGACGCTGCTGGATCGGCGCAAACGCGACTACGAGCGGTTTTGCACGCTTAAGCCGCCGCGCCTTATGACGAGCGAAGGAGAGATCGTTACTGGCCGCCGCGAGCAGCATGACGCGCCGGAGGGCGCACTGCTCGGAACGCCGGTATCGGCCGGCATTGTGGAAGGGCCCGCCCGCGTCGTGCTGCGTCCGGAAGACGCCAAGCTGAACAAAGGGGAAATCCTGATCGCGCCGTTTACCGACCCGGGCTGGACGCCGCTGTTCCATTCGGCCGTCGGCCTCGTCATGGAGGTCGGAGGGCTGATGACGCACGGCGCCGTCGTCGCCCGCGAATATGGGATACCGGCCGTAGTCGGCATCGACGGCGCGACCGGGAAAATCAAAGATGGCGACTATATCCGGCTGGACGGAACCCGCGGCTACGTGCTGATCTTGAAGCCATCGCAGCCGGGCGGGAACTGACTCCCCGGGCCGATGTCACGATCGCAGCAAAACGAGCCGTTATGGCAGATGAACGCTTAGACGATTGCGAGCAGGACGCAGCCGCTGTTAAGAGCACGCTGTTCCCGGAAACGGGGCAGGGTGCTCTTGATTTTCTACGGTGCTAGAACGGTATTATCAAAACAAACGTTTATATATTAAAATGAAACAGTTGTTGCGTTTTCCGTCATCCCGTGTTAGCCTATCAGTGGCATCCGTTCATGATGGAGGAATCGGAAGGAGTGCGGAAACAATGAAAGCAAACTGCTCGAAATACGATGCCCCATGGCACAATTTGCCTTACATTCGCGTGCTGGAGAAGCTCGAATCCGGCAAGGAAAACGGATTATCGACGCAGGAGGCTGAACATAGAAAAACGCTCGTTGGACCGAACCAATTGGCCTCTCCGCCGGGAAAGCCTTGGTGGAAAG
The DNA here is from genome assembly GCF_000829455.1 of Gordoniibacillus kamchatkensis. Taxonomy (GTDB): domain Bacteria; phylum Bacillota; class Bacilli; order Paenibacillales; family NBRC-103111; genus Gordoniibacillus; species Gordoniibacillus kamchatkensis. Next base: position 97,416 of record NZ_JXAK01000010.1, on the reverse strand, counting down.
AGATTGCGGAAGAATTAACAGAACCGATGATTTTGCTGCTGCTGTTAGTCGGGCTTGTTTACGGATTCCTCGGCGAGCTTCGCGATGCCGTCACGATTTTTGTCATCATAATCGCCGTGCTTGCGATCGAAATGGCAAACGAAAGCAGAGCCAAAGGAGCAATCAAAGCGTTGTCCCGATTTACTGCCATTCGCACTCCTGTCATCCGTGACGGCGCATATCAAGAAATACGTCCTTCCGAGCTGGTTCCGGGGGACGTAGTGATTTTGCGGCCGGGGGAACGGATACCTGCCGATTTGCGGTTGCTGGAGAGCTCGAGCCTAAGAGTTGACGAGTCCAGTCTGACCGGGGAATCGGTTCCGGTGCAGAAAGATGCGGAAGCTGTATTTCCTGAAAAGACAGATCTTGGCGACCGGCTCAATCTTGCTTTTTCCGGCACCTTGGTCACTTCAGGGAAAGGCATTGGAGTGGTCGTTGCCACCGGGATGTCCGCCGAGCTGGGGAAAATTGCCGGCTTGGTGAAAGAAGCTCGTGAACCGAGAACCCCTCTGCAGCTCCATATGAAAGAACTGTCGAAGTCGCTGGTGTGGATTGCTCTCGGGGCAAGCGCCCTGGTCGCCATTGCTCTGCGGATCCAGGGAGCAGGGTGGAGGGAAACCGTTCTTGCCGGACTTACGCTCGCTTTTGCGACCATTCCCGAGGAACTCCCTATTCTGATTGCGATGGTGCTCGGTCTGGGAGCTTATCGGCTTTCCAAACAGCAAGCGATTGTACGCCGATTGCGAACCGCCGAGATATTAGGAAGCGTAACCGTTATAGCAACCGATAAAACCGGAACATTAACGGAAAATCAAATGGTTGTCGATAAATGGTTCGTTAACGGCCAGGAATATGCGCAGGCCAACTGGCAAAAAAACTCTAATACCGATATTGCGGTCCAAATCGGTTGTCTTGCTAACGACGGGTTGATCATGAATGCGGGGGAGCAAGCTTCTTTTGAAGGTGATCCTACAGATACGGCCTTTTTGTATGCGGCGGAAAAGCTGGGTTACGATGTGGCGCAGCTGAAATCGGAATATCACGTCATGGAACAATATCCGTTCGACGATGCGAATCAAAGGGTTTCCGTTGTCGTCTCGCATCATGGCAATCGATTCCTTTTGAGTAAAGGTGCACCGGAACAGCTTCTCGATAGTTGTTCCCGCATCGTTTGGTTCGACCGGCTTGTTCCCATGAACGCCGATTTGCATGAACGAACGCTGGAACATGCTTTTGCATTGGCCCAACAAGGATATAGGGTAATCGGGTTGGCTTACCGGAATACGGAGCCGGCAGAGGAAGGGCTCATCTTTGTTGGACTAGCCGCTTTGTACGACCCGCCGCGGCAAGATGTTGCGGCAGCTGTAAATACGTTGCGGCAAGCCGGAGTCCGAATCTTGATGGTGACGGGCGACCATGCGGAAACGGCTCGTTCCATTGCAGAAAAGGTCAACTTGGACGTTTCCGGAGTTTTGTTGGGACGTGAAATCGAGGGCATGACAGACGATGAACTTGCCCAAAAAGTTCGTACCGTATCCGTTTGCGCCAGAACGACACCCGAACACAAGCTTCGCATCGTTCGGGCACTGCAGGAGCAGGGCGAGGTTGTTGCCGTCACCGGCGATGGAGTAAATGACGGTCCTGCCTTAAAAGAAGCCGCGGTGGGCATTGCGATGGGAAAATCAGGAACTGACGCAGCCAAAGAATCCGCCGACATGGTGCTGGGCAACGATCATTTTGCCACAGTCGCCTTGGCTGTGAGCGAAGGGCGCAAGCTGTTCGCCAATCTATACAAGGCTGTACGCTATTACTTGGCAGCAAAGGTCGCCTTGGTCACCTGTACATTTATAACTGTTGCCGCGGGACTTTCCCTTCCGTTTGCGCCGGTCCAAATCATCATGATGGAATTGTTCATGGATTTAGGGGCCGCGACAAGCTTTACGGCCGAACGTCAGGAATCCGACGGTATGAAACGCAAGCCGAGAAGATCCGATCGGCGGTTTATGGACCGGGCGATGATCCGAGGCATTTTTTCGGGAGGATTTTCTTTGGCTATCGCGGTATTGGCTGCATATTTATGGGCCTTGCGCCGGCAATCCGGTACGGTGCATGCGCAATCGGTTGCGTTTGCCGCATGGATTGTAGGGCACTTGATCTTGGCTTTGCTCATGCGTTCGGAGAGAGAGCCGCTCTTGAAATTAGGGTTGTTTACAAATCGGGCTATGCTGCTATGGTTCGCGGCAGCAATCGGATTTCTCGTTATCGCAATGTATGTTCCTTACCTCCGAGATCTGCTCCATCTCACGACTTTGACATTCATCGATTGGGTTACGGTTGTGCTTTGCTCGTTTGCAGTTCCGTTATGGATCGAAGTTGGCAAGTGGTTGCGATGGAAAGCGTGAAAAGGGATTGAGGGAACGGGATGCTCTCCTTGTTCCCTCTTTCTATAAGGTATTTTTCCCCATGAACAAACCCATGATAAGAAGGGGTGATCAAGTTGGGCCACATCACGGCTTGGCTGGAGCATTATGGATACATCGTTTTATTTTTATCACTAATGCTGGAGCTCATCGCTTTTGGGATTCCTACGGAAGTGCTTATGAGCTATGCCGGATTTCTTGTATATCAGGGAAAGCTTGGCTGGCTTCCCTCTATTCTCGTTTCGGGACTCGGGAGCGTGACCGGGATTACAATTTCCTATTGGATAGGCTTCAAGCTGGGCACGCCTTTTTTTCATAAATACGGGCATAAACTTCATATGGGGCCGGAAAGGATCGAAAAGACTTCCAAGTGGTTCGGCAAATATGGAAATAAGCTGCTGATCGTGGCCTATTTTATTCCAGGCATCAGGCACATCACCGGATATTTTTCGGGCATTACCAAACTCCCCTTTCCTGCGTTCGCCTTATATGCATACATCGGAGCGTTCCTATGGACGGCGACGTTTATTACTTTAGGAAAAGTGCTGGGGCCCAAATGGGAACAATTCCATAGCTCTATGAACAAATATCTGATTATCGGCGGCATAATTGCTGCGGTGATCTTGTCGTGTGTCTATCTGTATAAGAGATTCAAGCCAAATTTGTATGAAAAGTCGTCCACTATATTGAATCGATCCGTCGAAACTTTTCATTCTTGGGGACGCGTCAGGTTTTTGCTCGTTTTCGCCTCGCTGGCTTTTTTGGGGCTCTTTTCGCTCATGCTGGGACTCATTCAGGATATGCTGGCACACGAATTTACGGATTTTGACACCGTGACGTTGTTTATCGTTCATACGTTGTTTGACGAGAGCTGGTCCCCGTTGATGAACCGTTTTGCATTATTAGGTACTTACTGGGTGTTCACCCCTTTGCTGGCATGTACCTGTATATGGATTATGTTCAAAGGCAAAGATCGGCTGCTGGAGCTTTCCTTTTTGTTTTTTGTCGTTATTGGGGGAGAGGCTTGGGATGAAGGATTGCGAATGCTGTTTCATCGATCGGGCCCAATGCCTTCCCATGCGCACGTACCCTATACATTTCCAAGCGAGCACACATTAATTACCCTTATTGTGTGCGGATTTACAGCATTTTTACTGGTTCGTCACCATGCGCGGACATGGGTTCGTTTCATCGCAACGTTAATGGTATTGGCAGTTGCTTTTCTTGTAGGCGTCAGCAGAATTTATTTCGAAATACAGTATCCGAGCGATGTAGCGGCGGGGTACGTATTCGGCGGCGTGTGGGTGACGCTGAATATCGTACTGCTTGAAATATTTCGGCTTCTTCGTCACCATGCCCGGTCAGAAGAGGTGCATAGGTGACAAGTTACCTCATTTGATCTTTTTTGTTATGATATCCCTAGACTAATGCCGACAATGAGGGATAATTATTGAAATCAAATCATTCTTGGATCGTCTTGTCCTATAAAGTCCCATCGGAACCTTCCACAATGCGCGTCCGGGTTTGGAGAAATCTCAAAGCTTTGGGAGTTGTCTATATTCAGCAATCGGTTTGTGTAGCCCCGGATACGCCGGAAGTTCGCAGGAAAATCCAGCAAATGGAGAAATTCATTCAATCCGGCGGCGGAGAAACCTTTCTCATGGAAGTCGTCCAGTTTGCGGATCGTACGGAAGAGCATATGGTTCAATTGTTCAACGACCAACGAACGAGAGAATACGAAGAGTTTTTCGGCGGCTGCGATCTTTTCCTCAAAGAAATTGAAAATGAAACGAAGCGGAAAAACTTCACCTTCCATGAGGTGGAAGAAAATGAAACGGATTTAGGGAAGCTGAAGAAATGGTACAGAAAAATTATGAAGCGGGATTTTTTTCATAGTCCCCTCATGTTGAATGCGAAAAATCGGCTTGATTTATGCGAACGCAAGCTGGCCGAATTTACGGAACAAGTTTACCGATCTGAAGGGCATATCGAAGGGCAAATCGAGTAAGATTGTCATGGACGCAAAAGAAGGGGGAAGGCCCCTTCTTTTTCCGTCTAGCCGTCCATGCTGTTGGAAAGAGACTGCCAGCCATAGCGCTGCAGCAAGTCTTTGTCTACTTGCACCCATCCCGTCCAGCCCAGATGGCTTAAATCTCTCATGAAATACGGATCGTATTCGCGGTCGGAATAGTCGAGCACCCGGAAGCCGGCGCGACCTGTTTCCTGCTTGATTTTGGCATATAGCTGATCCCGGTAAGGACGGGTAAATCCGATGTAATCGCTCCAGCTGCCTTTTCTCGGAATGAGGATAAAGATCGGATCCGCGTGCTCGGCTTTGCACATATCGAGAATGGCTTGAAAGTTGTCATATTCCGGGGAAACGAGGTAATTTCCCGGCTTCCAGGAATTTTTGGAGCGCTCCAAGCCGGGCTTGACGTTCTTGGCATAGTAATCGTTCAATAGCCCGTACGGATTGTTGCTCGTTGCCGCCTTGGCTTCTTTGGCCGCTTGAGCCTGAAGCTGGTCCCAATTCAAATGCGCGTCTACGGGCTGCCTGTGGTAAGGCTTGATTTTGCCGAGCAATCGAATCGCTTGCAGCACGTCCTGTTTTTCCATGATTTTCATGGACAAAAAGGCGACAGGTCGCACGAGCATGCCTTCCAGGCGCTTGATGCGGTCGGCGCTGGTCATACCTGCAAGCATCGTGCGGAGCAGTGCGTCTTTTTTCGGCTCCGTATAGCGCAAAAGGACATCGGCGACTTTCGCCTTGGTTTCGGGGTCCACATCGCCATCGAACATGAATTCGTAGGCGGATAGCCTGGAATAAAGATCGGTGAACCGCTGGTCGGACATTCCTTTCGGATTCATGAAATCGGCCGGATCAAGCATGAATACGAGTTTTTTGTGCGCTAACGAGTCCCCGGCTGCCGCCATATCGAGCACATGAATGATCGCCGTGCAAGCGGATTCCCCCTGCAAATATGGCGTAAAAGGTACCGTGATCGCATTCGACGGATGGTACTTGCTGAAAATGCCGATCGTCGAGGAGCCGTAAAAAGGCAAAATTCCGTCGTAATGAAAGGAGGCTTTTTGAAACAAAACGTTGCGGAAGCGGCCGATGTCTTGCCAAGCGGCGGCTGCCTGAACCTTTTCCCGGGAAATGATGCCGACAAAGCACGATTCGGGCAAAAAGAGAACGGTCAAAAAAAAGGCGAATGCCAGACCTAGAGAAGCAAAGTAAGTCCGCTTCATCTCGATCCCTCTAATTCGGCAACGATTCGATTAGGCGTATTCCATGTTTCCCGGTCGAAGTCGGTTATCGGAATTTTCTTCTGAAGCTCGGATTCGAACAAAACAAGCAGCTCGACAACGCCGAACGAATCGAGAAGACCGCTCTCGAACAAAGGCACATCCGGATTTCGGATTACTTCGTCCGTCTTGCATACGTCAGCTATAATGTTCAGCGCTTTCTCGCGAAATGGGTCCATTCCCCTTCTTCCTCCCGCCATCCGTATCAAAACAGCCTTCCCGAAAAAATAAGAAATCCGAAGCAAGCGACGTGAAACGTGAGCAAGGTCGAAACGGCTCTCGCAGCCGCACGATCGCCCGGCCAAAACTTGTAACGTTTGTTCAGCCGTTCAAATCCGTCATAGCCGATCATCAAAACGGCATGATACAGGCCGTAAACGATATAATGCAGCTCCAGCCCGTGCCAGAAGCCCATCAGGATAAACAGCGCCCCGTATCCGGCAGAAGAGACGGCATAACGGTTCTTGATCAGCTTGCGCCGCGCGAGCAGCATCGTGATTCTCATATACACGAAATCGCGAAACCAATGCGACAAAGTGATATGCCATCTGTTCCAAAAGTCCTTCATGTTGCGGCTCAGAAACGGATAGCGAAAGTTGTCCGGCGTTCGAATGCCGAGCAAGCAGCTGAAGCCGACCGCAAAGGCGCTGTAGCCCGCGAAATCAAAAAACAAATAAAAGCTGTAGGCGTACATATACGAGCATATCCCGTAAAACGTAGCAGCTTTCAAGAGCGGCAGCGAAAGCAAGTACGTCTTGATCAAGTAGCCGATAAGGAACTTATACAGTAAGCCGCGAAAAATGTGATGAATGCCCTCATAGAGCAGCAGACGATAGCTCGCCGGGCTCAGCCGCTCTTGCAGATCTTTCCGGTATCGCCTGTATCTGTCGATAGGGCCTGACGTCAGTGTCGGAAAAAACCAGAGGAACGATAAGAAGCTCCAAACCGAGACCTCTTGGATTTGGCCGTCGCGAATCTCGAAAATCATTTGCACGCATTTGAAGGTCAAATAGGAGATGCCCAGAAAGGCGAACGTTTGGAGCGGGTTGCTGACAGCCATCATTTTGGCTGCGGCGAGCGGCGCAACGGAAAGGCCGACGAGCAAATAGTGCAGATACGTTTTGCCGGGCTTTTTCGCAGCCGCCAAAGCTCCCTTGATAAGCAGCCATTGCCATACGGTATACCCGATCAGGAACAACAGCTGCTCCCTGTTGCCCGCGAACATGATACCGACAAAGGCAACAGTTAGCGCAAAATCGTACCACCGCACCCGCTTGCCCAGCAGTCCGGCGACGATGGAAGGAAGCAGAAGAAGGAAAGACAGGCCCAAGTAAGCGAAGCTGGTATAGGGAACCATGCTACACCTCTTCGGCAAGCTTCTTGCGGTCCGCTTTACCGTTTGCGGTAACCGGCAGCAGTTCCTTGGCAACGAAGCGGCGGGGGACCATATAAGCGGGAAGCGATTGCGACAGCTTCTTTTTGATCTCCATGCTCCAGGCGAATTCCGAGTCGGGCATCGCTTCCGGCACTACGAATGCGGTCAAATATTCGCAGACGCGACCGTTCATTTTCGGAACGACGACCGCTGTCTTGATTCCTGTAAGCCTCCGCAATTGGTGTTCGATTTCCTCCGGCTCGACCCGGTATCCGTGCAGCTTTACCTGATAATCGAGCCTTCCGCCATAAAACAGGATGCCATTGCGAACGTATCCGGAGTCCCCCGTTCGGTACCCTTGAACGGCACGCTGCTCTTTGTCTTTTTCAACGAAAAAGGCCGCTTTCGTCTGCTCCGGATTGCGGTAATAACCGGGACTGACGCTTGCCCCGAGGATGACGATTTCGCCATTCTCTCCTTCGGGCACGGGGGTTCCGCGCTCATCCGCAATGCGGATTTGGCAGTCCGGCTTGCAGCGCCCGACGGGCAGCTCCGGGTAACGGCTTGCCATCTCGGGATCGATTCGGACCGAAGTGACCGCTACGGTTGCTTCCGTAGGTCCGTAAGTGTTGTAGATCGCGGCGGCGGGAAAACGTTCCTGAAGACGCTTCGCGCATGACGGGGTGAGTACTTCTCCGCAAAACCGGAACGTATGCAGCCGGGGAAGCATCGTCTGGCCGAATTCCGGATGGTTCAAACAAAACTCGGCAAAAGACGGCGTCGACGTCCACACCGTTGCGCCCGATTCATTCAGTGCCGCGAACAGCTCGGCTGGCTTTGCCACATGATTCCGGTCCAGCGCATTTACGGTGCCTCCGCTCGATAACGCCGGATACAGGTCCATCACGGACAGATCGAACGAATACGGAGCCTGATTGATAAAAATGTCGCCGCGCCGTTCGCCGAATTCGGCTTCGATCCAGCCGAGAAAAGCTTGCAGACAGCGCAGCGGAATTTGTACGCCTTTCGGCTCGCCGGTGCTGCCCGACGTATAAATGATGTAAAAGTTGTCGTCAGGAGCGACCCGGGATTTCGGGTCCGGGCAGCGGCCCAGATTGGAACGAATCAGGCCGGGAATGTCCGTAACAACGGACGTAGAAAGAAGGTCGATTTCGCCCGGCAAGCCGGAAACGGAGAGCAGCAATTCAGCGTCCGCATGTTTCAAAATGGAGGAAAGCCGTGCCGGAGGCGTAGAGTCGTCCACGGGAATATAGGCGCGCCCCGCCTTCGCGCAGGCGAGGAAAGCTATCGGCATCTCGGGCTGCATATGGCCGTAAACAATGACCGGCCGGCCGGAGGAGCCGTTTGATTCCAGCCAAAAGGCCAAAGCGTCGGAATATTCCTCAAGCTGACGATAAGTTACGGCTTTGCTGCGATGCAGATAGGCGGGGTGATCCGGGCTATGCTTTGCCCAATGCGCTACTTTTTGCAAAATATCCATACGGCGTTCCCCTCAAAATTCGGTATAAATAAAATGGCTTGGCGGCGGACCGTCGTTCAGGCCGTAAATCCATAACAAGCCGAGCAAAACAAGCACATAGTAAAGAAATCGCCAAATCGACTGGGCATAAAAATTGCTCCAGCATATGTTTCGCAAATGAAGAAAAAGCTTCATGTCTTTTCCTCCTGAACTTTCGCGCATTTGCTCCTGTTGGTTCAATTAAAGCACGATATTGTTGCAAGGATGTTTCAAACTGCCGCATGGAGCCTAACCGGAATGCCCAAATGCCGATAAAGCAAACGAACCTACCGAGGGGTCCCTCGATAGGTTCGTTTATACGATCTTATATAACCAAGGTCAGAAGCACGAGAACGCCAACAACCCAGCAATATATCGAAAAAGGCCGCATCGCTTGAAATTCATGCTTGCGGAACCGTGTCTGCTATATCATGTGTGATGTTACATTACATTAAAAAAGCTGGTGAATTCCGATCAAAATCAGCAAAAGCCCTGCCAGGACGGTTGCTTTTGAACCGAGGCGTTTAGCCACGTAGCGTTTTCCGACAAATTCGCTGATGCCCAGAAGTCCGAAGCTGAACAAGCCTACCGTTAACGAAGTCAAGACGACGCTGATATTCGTAATGCCCGCATCAAATCCGCCGGCTAACGCGTTAATGGCGAGCGCAACGCCAAGGACAACCGACTCCGTCAAATTGAGCGATCGTGAACCGTCGAAATCCGCTTCTTCCGGGTTGCGCAAAATGCGGGTCAGAAGATGAGACGAATTCCGAGACTTGGTTGAACCTTTTCCGATAAACGGCTGGATCAGCACCATGACACCGACGAAGACAATAACTGCTGTTCCGATCAAATGGGCGGCAACAGGAGAAAGCCATGCGGTTAACACGCTTCCCGCCATACCGGAGAGCAGTGTAAAGAACCCGGATACCGCTGCTATGATGAGGTTGGAGAACCACGGAATTTTAATGTTCCTGACCCCATACGATAATCCGACACCGGCGTTGTCCAGATTGGATGCAAGACCGATGAGAAGAACAGCCAATAATTGTTGCCCATTCATCCGAAATCCCTCCCGTAAAGCCTTAGTGCCATAGCATATGAAGAAGGCCTGCCTACGTTGAGTGAGATGTCTAAAAAAGTAAGCTTTGTGAACATGATTGAATAAATTTATTCGACAGCCTATGATTATATCAAGATATCAAATGATGATCTGGGGGCAACCACTTTGGAGAAACCGACGCGCGGCCGACCCGATTTTCTTATGTTGTTGATCACCTTTACCCTTGTTGGATTTGGTTTGCTCATGGTCTTTAGCACTAGCGCGGTATCTGCCTCAGTAAAATATCACTCTTCTTTTTACTTTGTGAACAGACAAATTTTGTGGAGTGTAGCCGGTACTATAACTATGCTATTCTTCATGAATGTCCCTTTTCAAAAGCTTCACAAGAGGGCTCGAACCATCTTTGCGGCGGCGCTTATTTTGCTGTTGTTAGTGCTTCTGGTCGGAATCAAGATCAACGGACACCGGAGTTGGTTTGGGGTAGGGTCTTTCGGAATCCAGCCAACGGAATTTGCTAAGTTAGGTTTATTGACATATGTCGCCTCTTTGCTAAGCAAGAAAGGGGAGCGGATCCGCGAGTTCAGAAACGGGCTTCTTCCCGTCCTCCTCATCATTGGTACCGTGGCCGGACTGATTATGCTGCAGCCGGATATCGGCTCCGACCTCGTAATTCTTATTTCTACCGGCATCGTTGTTGTATCCAGCGGAGCCAGCATTCTTCAAATCATAGGGATAGGTTTATGCGCCGTCCCTCTGGCAGTCGTCATCGTTTTCAATAAAGCCTACAGACTTGAAAGATTCACCTCTTTTCTTCATCCGTGGAGCGATGCTCAAGATTCCTCATATCAATTGGCTCAGTCGTTAACTGCCTTTGGTCATGGGGGTTTGACGGGGGCGGGATTCGGGAAAGGCGTGGAGAAAATGTTTTATTTGCCCGAGGCGCACACCGATTTTATTTTCTCGACGATCGGAGAAGAATTGGGCTTCATCGGGTGCTCGGTCTTTCTGCTTCTGTATCTCATCTTGATATGGCGGGGGCTTCTGGCGGCGACTCGATGCCCGGAGCCTTTCGGGATGTATTTGGGCATAGGCATCATATCTACTCTTGGCGTTCAAGCTCTCATTAATCTGGGCGGAGTGACAGGGAGCATCCCGATTACGGGAGTCCCGCTGCCGCTAATCAGCTACGGCGGATCATCGTTGTTAATCAGTATGGCGAGCATCGGCATTTTATTGAACATATCGAGAGAAGGTAGGATCGAACGTGTTTAAAACGATAATCACTCGAGCGCAGAAAATCGATCCTCTTATTATCGTCATTTTGTTGTGTTTTATGGCGATCAGTACTTTTGTCATTTACAGCGCTACGCATAATACGAAGTTCGCAGGGCTGCACATGAACAATTTGGTCATGTTTGCATGCATGTTTGTGCCTATGCTCGGATTAACCTTGGTGGATTATCGCCTCATCGTGCGTCATTTATCGTGGGGCCTCTATATTTTCGGCGTTTTGCTGCTGCTTTTCGTTATGTTTAAGGGTATGGACATTAACGGCTCGCAGCGCTGGATCAATTTGCACTTTATGCAATTTCAGCCGTCGGAGCTGGTCAAAGTATTTGTCATTTTGCTGCTTGCCAGAATGCTGGAAAAGCGTGGCGGAGAGTCTCTTCACATCGTTCGGGATATTGTTCCGATGCTTGGGGTTGTGGCCCTGCCCTTTTTTCTGGTGATGAAGCAGCCCGATCTGGGAACCGCGATCGTGTTCGTTTGCATTTTTATCGGCATGCTATGGGTCGGAAATATCAAAATCAAGCATGGGCTGCTCGGATTGATCACCATCACGGCGATTGTCGGCTGTGTCACCGCTCTTTATTTGTGGATAAGCCTATATTCGACAAAATTGTAAAGCCTTATCAGCTGCACCGTATTCAAACGTTCCTGGACCCGGCCAGCGATCCGGATATGAGCTATCAAGTCGTAAATTCGATTACTGCCGTAAGCGCGGGACAATTAATGGGAGAAGGGTACCTTCAAGGCCTGCTGGTGCAAGGGGGGCGCATACCGTACGATTACGCCGACTCGATCTATGTCGTAATCGGCGAGGAGTTTGGCTTTGTCGGTTCCTCGTTGCTGTTGTTGCTCTACTTTGTCTTGATTTATCGCATGATCCGGATTGTGATGGAAAGCGAGGATCTGGCCGGCTCTTACCTCGTTACCGGCGTCATATCGATGTTTACCCTGCAAATCTTCGAGAATATCGCGATGCATACAGGGCTAATGCCGCTGACGGGGATCGCGCTTCCGTTTGTCAGCTATGGCGGCAGCTCGTTGCTCACGAATATGATTTCCATGGGACTGGTGCTCAGCGTCAAGATTCATCAGTCGAAACCGTTGTTTTTTGGGGACGAGTAGGCAGAACAGCTTTCCATTCATTTACAAGAGATCGCATTCATAAAAACGCTCCTTCCGTACACGTTAATATTGACGTAATGTACGGGGGGAGCGTTTTTATGAAAAAATGGGGCCTGCATTGCGCCGCGATCGCCATCGGCATACTGCTTGTATCTTGCCGGGCAAACCGGCAGGAAGGCATGCCGGGGCCGGCCGGGAGCCCGAACGCCGGTGCCCCTGCGGCACCTGGAACGACGGTGAAGGCGCCTGCCCCGGTTCCCGTCAAGGAGCCTGTCAACCCGGAAAATCCCGAGCTGACAGGCGGGAACGAGAGGAACTCCAGAAGCGGCGTCCCGCTTCACCGCACTCCGTTAGGCAAGCAATTCTCGAATGTGCTGTTTTATTCCGGCGCTTCCGGCGCCAAAGTAGCTGCGCTGACTTTCGACGATGGCCCGGACGTTACATTTACCGGTCAAATTTTGGACATTCTAAAGCAGCAAGGGATTAAAGCCACTTTTTTCATTGTGGGCGAACGGGCTTTACAGCATCCGGACATGGTGCGGAGAATTGTTCAGGAGGGGCATGCCGTCGGCAACCATACATGGGATCATCCGAATTTGGTCAAGCTGACGCCGCAGCAGGTGCAAGATGAAGTGCTTCGGACCGAAGAGCAGCTGATGCAAACGCTCGGCTACCGTACCGACTTGTTTCGTCCTCCGTACGGAAACGCGAATGCAGCTGTGCTGCAACAAATAGCGGGGCTCGGATTTAAAATTATCGATTGGTCTGTGGACACCCGGGATTGGGCCGGCACTCCGACTCCGCAAATCATGGATTTCGTGAGGAAAGAGATGACCCCGGGAGGCATTATTTTGCAGCATTGCGCAGGCGGGCGCAACGAGAACTTGTCCAATACCGTTGCTGCGCTTCCGCAGATCATTTTTTATCTCAAAAGCAACGGTTTTACGTTTGCTACCGTACCCGATCTCCTGAAAGTGCCTTCGCGTATTTAAAACTTTGCCGGGATGGGACGTTATCCGTTGCCGAGGGATGAGGGGAAGCTTCATGAAGCATTCGGACCTGCCCAATGTCAAAGCGCCGCCGCGCCTGTCGTTTTTGACGGTCGTATTGGTTATCGGCATTTTACTGAGCGTACTGTCGGAGAGCCTGACTATAGGTCCGAGTTGGACAGTGCTTGCTATCGTCATCGTGCTGATGGTTCCTATGATCGTTGCGGTTCTGCGCGGCCATCACAGGTGGACGCGCTTATTTGCGTTCACGATCATGGGCATTATCACGTTGGGGCTGGTCAGCAGCGTGTCGTTTCTGATCTATGCCTTATTTGCCCATACGGCTACCGCCGCCGGTTTATTTCGCGATGCGGGGGTACTGTGGGCCGTGAACATCGCTGTATTTGCCGTCTGGTATTGGGAAGTGGACCAAGGGGGCCCCGCTCGCAGATATTCCGGGCATCCGGAGCGGTCCGATTTTTTATTTCCCCAAGTCATGTCCGGTTCGCCGCAATGGGAACGCTGGACCCCTGCGTTTTTGGATTATTTGTACTTGGCATTTAACACGAATACGGCGTTCAGCCCCACGGACACGATGGTTTTATCGAAAAGAGCGAAGCTGCTCATGATGATGCAGTCCTCCATTTCGCTTCTCATTGTGGCGGTGCTGGCTGCCCGGGCCATCAACATCGCATAAAAAACTGTTGACAGCATTCGCTTGGAGGAGTACGATTCCCATGTAATAAAATATGTCCTCGTTAGGTGAGGCTCCTATACGAACATAGGCCACTGCCCGGAAACATCGAAAGATGCCAATGGGTATAACAGGAATTGCCGGATTAAGGCTTTTCATAAGGTGGCTAAGGGAACAGTCCTTTACGTCGTATAGTGCCAAAGCTGGACTTGGGGGAGACGGTTTATTTCGATGCGACCTTATGCCCCTTGGGACCAAACCTCGGGGCTTTTCATATTTATGTAAGGAAGGGGGACACTGGAAAATGGACAGTAGCAGTCGAATGTGCAAAAGATTAAGCTGTGCGTTATTTTTCAAGCAAGGAAGCTCGCAATTCCTCTGTTGCAGGTCGAGTCTGCCTATTTTCAGTCTGCCCTTTGCTCCCATATGACTGAATGCGGACCCCATGATTGTCATCACAGAAGGAATGCGCAACCCTCCCTGTCTTGAAAAGCAGGGAGTTTTTATTTTGCCTAGATTGGGGCTGCTAACCGTGTTAAGAAATATTCTCAACAATGTGAACATGAGAAATAAATTCGGCTGGGCGGATGTTCTTGTCATTTGTTTGCTGCTATCGATTCTCTATGCCGCGGCAAAGCTCGGTTCCGGCATGCGAGTGCCCTTTTCCCCGGAGCGGCACCCTGCTTTAAGCCTCGATCCGATATGGCTCCCTTATTATGCGGGGCGATCGCTGCTTCGCATGTTTATCGCTTTCGCCGCATCGTTGCTCTTTACTTTCGTGTACGGCCGCATTGCGGCTTATAACCGCATAGCCGAAAGAGTGATGATCCCGGCTATCGACATTTTGCAATCCGTGCCTGTGCTCGGTTTTCTTTCGGCTACCGTGCTTGCGTTTATGGCGTTGTTTCCGGGGAGCTTGCTCGGGGTGGAGTGCGCTTCGATTTTCGCCATTTTTACCGGCCAGGTATGGAATATGACGTTCAGCTTTTATCATTCCCTTGCCACGATTCCCCGCGATTTGAACGAGGCGGCCAAAATGAACCGGCTCGGAGCGTGGCACCGCTTCAGCAAGCTGGAAGTTTCGTACTCCATGATCGGACTCGTGTGGAACAGCATGATGTCCTTTGGCGGAGGCTGGTTTTTTCTTGCGGCCAGCGAATCCATCAGCGTTCTGAACCAGGACATCCGTTTGCCGGGAATCGGCTCGTACATGGCGTTGGCGGCGGACGAAGGCAATATTAAAGCGATCGTGTACGCGATTGCGACGATGATCGTTCTAATCGTCGTTGTCGATCAGTTGTTTTGGCGCCCAATCATCGCCTGGAGCCAGAAATTTAAAAACGAACAGACGGAAGCAGGCGAAGCTCCGACTTCGTGGGTATTCGACATTTTAAAAAGAGCGCAATTCGTACGCTTTCTCAATCGGTACTTCCGAACGCTCTTTCATGATTGGGTGTTACGTCCTTTTGCAAAAGGGGCGCGAACCGCGCAATCGCAGCGGCGTTCCCCAGTCAGGAGCGTTGCCCAATGGGCAATCGGGCTTATAGCCGCTGCGCTCGTTTTGAAATATGTGGCGGAAGGCGTTCTTGAAATTGTCAAGCTCAGCTGGAACGAAATCGTTCACGTCGTGGTGCTGGGGCTGCTAACCGCATTGCGCGTATTTGTTTCTACCATTCTGGCCGTAATCTGGACGCTGCCTGTCGGCGTCGTGATCGGCACGAACCCGCGGCTTTCCCGCATTGCCCAGCCGATCGTGCAGATTTTGGCCTCGTTTCCCGCCAATATGGCGTTTCCAATTATTGCAATCGTGTACGTCAAGCTGGGAATTTCACTGGAGATCGGCGCCATTCCGCTCATGATGCTGGGCACGCAATGGTACGTATTGTTCAACGTCATTGCCGGTGCGATGGCGATTCCTTCCGACCTCAAGGAAGCAACTGTCATTTTAAAGCTTACACGCTTTCAAACATGGACGAAGCTAATTCTTCCCGCAGTGTTTCCGTTTCTTGTGACAGGGTGCATCACGGCCAGCGGGGGGGCGTGGAACGCGAGCATCGTATCCGAAATCGTATCGTGGAAAAATAACGACCTGCGGGCTTCCGGATTGGGCTCATTTATCGCGCAAGCGACGACGAACGGCAACTGGCCCGAAATCATCTGGGGCATTATCGTCATGTGCTTGCTGGTTGTCATTGTGAATCGCTTAATATGGCGCAGGCTTTATGCATTGGCCGAGAAGAAATATCATCTTGAATAGAGGTGCCTGCCATGAGCAAAACGCTGTTAGAATTGAAACAAATCAGCAAACGGTACGATTTGCCGAGCCAAGCGAACGTAAGCATCTTGGAAGACATCCATATCAACGTTAAGGAAGGGGAGCTTGTTTCGATTCTCGGCCCGTCGGGGTCGGGCAAATCGACGCTGCTTCGCATCATCGCCGGCCTTGTTTCCCCGTCCCAAGGCTCCGTTGTATATAACGGCAAGCCCATTGTCGGCACGAACCCGGGCGTAGGCATGGTGTTTCAGTCGTTTGCGCTGTTCCCTTGGCTAACCGTTCTGGAAAACGTAAAACTGGGACTTGAGAACAGGCCTTTGCGGGAAGAGGAAAAGCTGCGCAAAGCGCTCTCCGTGATCGATATGATCGGGCTTGACGGGTTTGAAGGGGCATATCCGAAAGAATTGTCGGGAGGGATGCGGCAGAGAGTAGGGATTGGGCGCGCTTTGGTGATGGAGCCGGACATTCTCTTGATGGACGAACCGTTTTCGGCGCTTGACGTGCTGACGGCGGAAAACTTGAAGCGCGACTTGCTCGAATTGTGGACGGAGAAAAAAATCCCGACCAAAAGCATAATTATGGTTACGCACAGCATCGAGGAAGCGGTCTACATGTCGGATCGGGCGATCGTTTTGTCGCGGGATCCGGCGCGGGTCATTTCCGACATCGCCATTACGATGCCGCATTGGCGGGATAAACAAGAGCCGCAGTTCACGGCGCTCGTCGACCGGATCTATTCCATTTTGACGAAACGCGAAATGAAATCCGTCGACACGCCGGGAGAACAGAAAAGGAAAATAGAAAAAATCCAGGAGGTTCCGGCAGGCGCGCTCACCGGGTTTATCGAGCTGATCGACGATCTGGGGCAAAAGGTCGATTTGTACAAATTAGCCGATCAATTGAGCCTCAATCTGGAAGATTTTCTCCCGATCGTCGAGGCTGCCCAAATGCTCGGTTTTGCCGCGATTCATCAAGGCGATATCGAATTGACGGACATCGGCCATCAGTTTGCGGACGCGAGCGTCCTGATGCGGAAAGACATTTTCAAAGCTCAGGTGCTGCAGCATGTGCCGATGATGGAAAAAATCATTTGGATTTTGCAGTCGAAGTCCAACAACAAAATGGAACGGGAATTTTTCGCGGAAATTTTTGAAAAGCACTTTGGCGCGGAAGAAGCGGCGCACCAACTCGATATTTTAATCGATTGGGGGAGATACGCGGAGCTGATTGCTTACGACGAGAAGGCTAAAGTTTTATATTTGGAACACGAGCACGCAGCGGCAATGGAATGAGGCGCATCGGTTCGTCCTTTAGCCGGATTGCCGGCCTTTCATGAAGGTACAAGGTTGGAACGAGGCGACAACCATTCCTTGTGTATGTTAAACAATGCCAAGGAGAACTATACGTGTATGAACTCGTCATTCTCGGCTCGACTGATGTTGAAGCAACCGAAAAGCAATCGTAAGGGAGCGCGGTTTTCGTGCATATGCATGTGCATCTGATCCGAATGCTGGAAGTAATCTTTAGCATATTGGCGCTGCTCGCCATCTGGTATTCATTTGCGAATTTCACCAATATCAAAAGGATATTTATCGGCAGACCGATGCGGACCAAGGAGCTGAATGCGCAGCATACGAAGCTTTTCTGGATGCTGGCGCTCCCCATTTTATCCGCCGATTTGTATTCGTCGGTCGCATACGGGCCGGAAGCCGGCGTTACCGAGCTTATCGGCTTGGGACCTGCAGCAAAATGGTTCATACTTCCGATAACCATTGCCTCAGTAGTATTGCTGGGAATTCTTATTTTGTCCTATATTATGGGGGTTATCGCGTATCCGGGCGGCGGAGGAGCCTACGCGATCGCCAAAGACAATTTCAAGCGGGCATGGCCCTCGTTAATAGCTTCCAGTTCCTTATTGGTGGATTATGTGCTGACGGTTGCCGTATCGGTATCGGCGGCGGTGGAAGCCGTATCTTCCGCATATCCGGCCGTCCAGCCGTTTGAAACGACGTTAGCGATGGTCGTCGTGCTGCTCTTGGTGCTCATCAATTTGCGCGGCGTCGCCGAATCGGCCGTTATTTTTGCCTGGCCGACATTTATCTTCATGGCATGCATGGTTGTCTTGATCGCGACCGGCTTGCTGGATGAAGTCCGGCACGGTTTCGTTCAGAGCACTACCCCCGCTTTCGGCACATTTCCGCAAGGCTTGACGACTTTGCTGATTTTAAAGGCGTTCAGTTCGGCTTGTTCGGCGCTGACCGGCATCGAAACGATCTCCAATGCAGTGCCGATTTTTCGCGAGCCGAAACAAAAAAGCGCGATCAAAACGTACATCGCTCTAGGCGTTATTACAGCCGTTACATTGCTCGGCTTTGCGTACCATCTGTACGTCAAGGGGATTGCTCCCGACCCGAAAAACACGATGCTATCGCAGTTGGCAGGAGGCTATTTCGGACACGGGGGAATTTATCAAATCATCATTTGGTCAACGTTCGTCGTCTTGATCCTGGCGGCAAACTCTACTTTTACCGGGTTTCCGCAGCTGTCGGCGATCGTCGCGGCGGACGGATATTTGCCGCGCGCCTTGACGAACCGGGGAGACCGTTTAGGGTATTCGAACGGAATTTTGGTGTTAGCCGCGCTGGCAAGCATATTGATTATATCTTTTCGCGCTCAAACGAATGCCCTGATCCCGCTCTATGCGATTGGCGTCTTTCTCTCGTTTACCGTGGCCCAAATCGGACTGCTTCGCCGCTGGAAAAGGGTAAAGGGGCCGAATTGGCCCCTGAAATTTGCCATCAACCTTGCAGGCTCGGGATTAACTGCGGTTGTGGCGATCATATTTGCCTTTACCAAATTCGTTGACGGCGCATGGGTCGTGCTGATTGTTTTGCCTCTGATCATTACCTTCTCGTACATTGTGAAGCGGCATTACACCCAGGTCGCATTGGAACTAAGGATCGATCCCAAAGAAACGCATCCGACCCGGCATCGCGTCATTTCCATTGTTTTGGTATCCGGGATACATCGCGTTGTGAACAATACGGTGACTTTCGCCAACAGCCTGGGTACCGAGGTCATAGCTGTATACGTAGGTTTCGATGACGAGTCGATCGCCAAAATGGAAACGAAATGGAACGAGTGGGGGAGCCCTTGCCGATTAGTTACGCTCAAAAGCTCGTACCGTTCCATCCTCGAACCGATCTCGCGCTTCATTCAGACGCTGGAGCGGTGGGAGGGCGGCAAGCCCGACCATATCCATATTATTGTCCCGCAATTTATACCGAAAAAATGGTGGCACAACATTCTTCATAATCAAAGCGCGCTGCTTCTTCGCGCCTGGCTCTTCAGGCACAAAGACGTCATCATTACGACAGTGCCCTATCACCTTCAAAAGTAAATTCAGCGGACGGCGCCGGTTCGCGCAAGCGTCGAACGGGCGTATTCGGACGGTGACATGCCCGTCGCTTTTTTGAAGTCGCGGGAAAAGTAATGAATGGTTGCGTAGCCGAGCATGGCGGCGATTTCGGTAAAATTGTACTGTTTTTCGCGAATGAGCGTTTTGGCCTCTTCGATTTTGAGCTGCTTGAAATAGTCGAGCGCCCCTGAGCCGGTATGGGCCTGAAAAATTTCTTTCAGCCGGCTTTTGCCCAGATGCACTTCCCCGCACAGCTCTTCGAGCGACAAAGAGCCCGACAGGCGGCTCTTCATGTAGGAAACGGCCTGCTGCACGATGCGATGCTCGGCTTTGTCCCGCTGCAGCGAAGACGGCCGCCGCGCCGGCTGCGCCGCCGGAGCTTCTTGCCGAAGACGGATCAGGCGAATCATTAAAATTTCCAAATACGACTTGAACACTTGTTCGCTCGCCAGCGGCGCCTGCGGATTACGCGTCAGCGTATGAACGGCCGGGTCGTCGAAAGGGGGCTGAAAAGCGGTGAACCCTTCCTGCAAAATGAGCGAAAGCAAGTTGCGCTCCTGGTCGCCTAGCGAGAGTATCCGGTTTTCCAAATGACGCATAAGCGGCGAGCCGCACTCGAACGAAATGACGATCAAATTGGGCGGCTTATGGTCGTGGCCGACATGAACGGTATGAAATTCTTCCGGTTTATGAAAGACGATCATGCCTTGCTTCAAATCGAACGTGCGGTCGTCCGCACGGACTCGCACTTCGCCTTTATCGACGTATAAAAATTCCCAAAAGTCGTGCTGCTCGCCTTCGAACGCGAATCCTTTCGCATATTCGAAATAATGGAACGAAACGAGCCTCGGAATGGAAAGCGATTCGGTGAGCGGCAGCCTCTGGAATTCCCCTTGCATCCGGACCATCCTTTCAAACGCATGGCTACATGATTATATTAGCACAACAACAGTGCAAAAAAATCGGCTTTTTGGATAAAGGCTAGCAGGCGCGCCTCTTCTATAATGAGGAGTAAAGAGGCGTTTAGCTGGAGGAATGACGTCGAGCACATGAAGCGACGTAACACCGCCAGCTAAACGCCAAGGAGGCGCTAGAGATGAAAAAAGGGATCAATATGTGGTCGTTTCCCGGCAATATGGATGTGTCCGCTTGCATGAAGTGCGCCAAGGACGCAGGATTCGAAGGCATCGAGCTGGCGCTGAACGAGAGCGGGCCGCTTAGCCTGGAAAGCACCGCGGACGAAATTCGCGGTTACCGCAAGCTGGCGGACGATATCGGGATCGAGCTATCGAGCTTGGCGAGCGGCTTGTACTGGAGCTATCCGCTTACAAGCACCCGGGCGGACGTTCGCAGCAAGGCAAAGGACATCGTGAAGAAACAGCTGGAGTTTGCGGAGCTGCTCGGGGTCGATACGATTCTTGTCGTTCCCGGCGCGGTCGGCGTCGACTTTATTCCGGATGCGGAAGTCGTCCCCTACGACGCCGCTTACGACTATGCGCTTTCGGCGCTGTCGGAGCTGGCCCGCGAAGCCGAAGCGCATCGCGTCGCGATCGGCGTCGAGAACGTATGGAACAAGTTTTTGCTGTCGCCGCTGGAGATGAGGGATTTTATCGATAAAATCGGTTCCGACTACGTCGGCGCTTATTTCGACGTCGGCAACGTGGTGTTCGCGGGCTACCCGGAGCACTGGATCCGCATCTTGAACAAGCGGATCAAGAAAGTCCATTTCAAGGACTACCGCCGCGAGTCGGGGGGCTTGTCCGGGTTCGTCGATTTGCTGGCAGGCGACGTGAACTATCCGGAAGTCGTCAAGGCGCTGCGGGAAATCGGCTACGACGGCTATGTGATCGCCGAGATGATTCCGCCTTATAAGCATCACGCGACGCAAATCGTGTACAATACGTCGGGCGCGATGGACGCTATTTTGGAAAGGACGGTGCGCTAATGCTCACGATCGGATTAATCGGACTTGGCTTTATGGGCAAAACCCACTTGGAAACGTATCTTCGCCTCGAGCGGGAAGGGCTGCCGATCCGCGTCGCGGCGCTGTGCGACATCGACGCAGAGAAGCTGGAAGGGCGGTCTGCCGGCGGCAATATCGATACGGGCGGCGCGGCGATCGATTACGACCGCTTCGCCAAATATGTGTCGGTTGAGGACATGCTGCAGAACGAACAGCTGGATATGGTCGACATTGCGCTGCCGACTTATTTGCACAAAGATGTGACCGTACAATGCTTGAACAGCGGCGTGCACGTGCTTTGCGAGAAGCCGATGGCTTTATCGTCCGACGAATGCGACGCGATGATCCACGCTGCGGAAAAGAATGGCAAGCAGCTCATGATCGGGCAATGTTTGCGCTTCTGGCCGGCGTACGAATATTTGAAGGCGGCCGTTGACGAAGGCACGTATGGCAAAGTGACGGGCGGGTACTTTTTCCGCGGCGGCAGCACGCCGACGTGGGGGCCGTGGCTGTTGGAGAAAGAGAAGAGCGGCGGCGCCTTGGTGGACATGCACGTCCACGATATCGACATGATTCACTGGCTGTTCGGCAAGCCCGAGGCGGTTTCCGCCCAAGCGCGTAACGTCATCCCGGGCAGCGGCTACGATATCGTCTCGGCTCATTACAAATACGCGGACGGCAAAGTGGTGGGTGCCCAGGCGGATTGGACGCTGCAAGGCGACTTCGGCTTCGAGATGAGCTTCCGCGTCAATTTCGAGCGCGGCAACATCGTGTTCGGCGGCAGCGGGCTGAGGGTGAACCCGGCCGCGCGCCAGGATTCGCTCCGGAGCTTTCCCCGGATATGGGCTATTACTTCGAGCTGAAATATTTCGTGGAATCGCTGCTCCGCGGTACGCCTGTCGCTACCGCGACGCCGGCCAGCACGAAGGGCAGCATCGAGATTATGGAGGCGGAGATCGAATCGGCCGACAAGCTGGGAGAATGGGTGAAGGTGAAGTAAGAATTATGGCAAGCAGCCCGGCGCCGGAGCCGGGCTGCTTTTTTGTCCGTTTCGCGCGCAAAAAGATTCGTGATATGATGGGTGCCATAGAAGCCAACAAGGAGGCCTTTCATCATGATTCGACAACATCCGATCCGGCCAATGACGAATTTGCTGCGCGGCACCCGGATTCCGAGACGGCTGCTCGCTTCTTTTTTGCTGCTGTCGCTAGTTCCTATCGGCATCATCGGTTATTTCGCCTACCGCCAATCTTCCGAGGCGCTCGAGTCCAAGATCGGCACGTATTCCGTCGAGATTATGAAGCTGCTCAAAACGACGATGCGCGCAGAGGAACAAAAAGTTGAGCTGCTGAGCAACCAGATCATTTATCAGGGGGCGGTCCAGCAAGCGCTGACCAGCTACCGGACGTTAACGGAAGCGGATAAGGCGTCTCTCGCCACGACGGTCAATCTGATGCTGTCGGACAAGTCGTCGCTGCTGGAAAACATGCGGACGATGAGCATATACACGTACGACGGCGAGGTGCTCTACGATTTCGGTTACGAAGCGCTAAAGCAACAGGACGTAAAGCGCTGGATGAAACAGATTGACGGCAATATCACAAAGGACATTTGGACGTATGCCGCTACGGTCAAAGGCACCGATTGCATTTTGTACGGCCGGCTCATCTATTCGCAGACGCAATCGGGAACGCCGATCGGCTTTATTTTGATCGCCGTCGACGAGCGCATGTTCTACAACCTGATGAGGAATATCGACATGGGGGCCGGCACGGTTCTCTCCGTGCTCGACGGCAGCGGAACCGTGCTGTCCAGTCTGGAGACTCCTCTGTACAAAGTCGGGGAACGCGAGCGATACGGGCTCATGAACAAATTGACCGCCAGCAGACATCAAGGCGAACCGACCATCGTGATGGATATGCCCGGGGGCCGGTATCTCGTCGCTTCGGATTACAACAACATTGCGGACTGGTACGTCGTCAGCCTGGTGCCGTTCTCTTATTTGGGGCGGGAGTCGGATCAGTTTTTGCGCGCCCTGCTCGTCGTGCTGGCCGTGCTCGCCGCCGCTTGCCTGCTGCTGGCGCTGCTCATCGCGAGAAGCATCTCGAATCCGCTCGATAAGCTGGTCAAGCGGATGGAACGGGTCAAGCAGGGCGACATCGAGTCCGAAGTCGACGATCCGTACCGCGACGAGCTAGGCTATTTGTCCCGAACCTTCAACAGCATGATCCGGCAAATCGGCCGTTTGATCGAGCAAGTGAAGGACGAACAAAAGCAGAAGCGGGAAACCGAGCTGCAAATGCTGCAGGCGCAAATCAATCCGCACTTTTTGTTCAATACGCTCAATTCGCTGCGCTGGACCGCGATGCTGAGCCAGGCGGACAGCGTCAGCCGCGGCCTGGGAGCGCTCGCCGAGCTGCTGCGCAGCACGATTGTGGAGAAAAACGAGCTCGTGACGCTGCGCCGGGAAATGCGCAACATCGACAACTACGTGACGATACAGAAAGCGCGGTACGGGTCGTCGCTCGCCGTCGAGTACGATATTCCCGAAGCGCTGCTGGACGGCCTCATCCTCAAGTTTCTGCTGCAGCCTATCGTGGAAAATGCGATCCTTCACGGCATCGGGGACCGGGAAACGGGAGGGCGCATCATCATCTCGGCGGCACGCGACCGCGCTTTGCTGCGCATCGCCGTCAAGGACGACGGCCAAGGCATGGACGAAGCGGCGATGGAAGCGCTGACGCGCAGCGCGAACCGCTCGCAGCTGGCCGGCATCGGCGTGCACAATGTGGCGGAGCGGATCAGGCTCAATTTCGGCGAGCCTTGCGGCATCGAGATCGACAGCCGCGTCGGCGAAGGGACCGAGGTGCGCCTCATCGTCCCGTGGATGAGCGAACGCGAAGGGAGAGATGGCGGCGATGCGCATATTGATCGTCGATGATGAAGCTATCGTCCGGATCGCTCTGAAGACAATTGTGAACTGGGAGGCGCACGGATTCGAGCTGATCGGCACGGCGTCCGACGCGGAGTCGGCGATGCAGACGGTGGAAAAGGAAGCGCCGGATCTTGTCATTACGGATCTCAAAATGCCGGGCCGCAGCGGGCTCGATTTGCTGGCCTGGATGCGGGAGCGCAGTTACGACGGCATGGCCGTCGTGCTCAGCAATTACGGCGAATTCGAGCTTGTGCGGGAGGCGATGAAGCTCGGCGCATTCGATTATTTGCTGAAGGTGACGCTGCAGCCCGAAGATTTGCTGGACAAGCTCGGCAAAGCCCGGGACAAGCTGCTGGCCGAGCGGGAGGCAAGGCAGCAGCAGCTGCGCATTCGCTCGGAATGGAGCGTCAGCCGCCAGCTGCAGCTGCAGCGGTTTTACGCGGAGCTGCTCGCGGGCGAGCTCGAGCCGGCCCGCGCCGGGCGCGAAGCCGAGAGATGCGGGCTGTCCGCCGAGCTCGGCGCCGGGTACGTCATGTTTCTGCGCATCGAGCGGTTCGAGGAAGTGATCGCGACAGGAAAAATCAAAGATCAGAAGCTGCTGTCGTTCTCCGTATGCAACATCGCCGAAGAGGCGCTGCGGGAACAGGCGGCGGCGCGTGCAGCGGTATGGACGCCTCGCGAGTACGTCATCCTCGCCTCCCCTCCCGAGGACGGTATAAACAAGGACAAGCAAATGCATCTGGCCGCGCATTTGGCCGGTTTGCTGACGATGTACCTCAATCTGGAAGTAAGCGTCGGAGTCGGCGGCGCGTTTGGCGGCTGGGGCGACGTGCCGGCAGCGTTACGCCGTACGGCCAAAGCGCTGGACATGCGTTTTTACGATGAGCGACAAATTGTTCATATCGAAGACGCGGTTTTCTCGCAGGAAACGATGATGGATCGGCTGCCGGAGCTGATCCCGCTGATCGGGCAAGCGGTGGAGCGGGGCCTGTTGTCGGAAGTTGGCGATCCGCTTCGCGCCGTGCTGGCGGAAGCGGCGGCAAGACGGGTTGACCCCGAAGCGCTCAATCGGTTCGGCACGCTGCTGTGGGGAGAGCTCACCAACCGGCTGCTGGAACGCATTCCCGCTGGGCACGAGCCGACGCTCAGGGAGCTCGAAGCAGGGCTGCTGGGTGCGGTGAAGCTCGAGCGGCTGCAGGAAGCATGGGCACAAGCGCTGCAAGCCGCCGGACGGATGCTCGCCGAAGCGTCGGAGCGCCGTTACCGCAAGGAAGTGCTGGCCGTCATGGAACTGGTCGAGCAGCGGCTCGCCGGGAAAATATCGCTGGCGGACATTGCCGCCGTCGTCAATTTGAACGAGACGTACTTGTCTCGCCTGTTCAAGCAGGAGACAGGCAGAACGATCGTCGAGCACATTCACCGGCGGAAGATGGACCGGGCCGTCGAGCTGCTGCGCGATCCGGACATGACGGTCGGCGCCGTGGCGGATGCGGTAGGGGTAGACGACCCGTTTTATTTCAACCGGCTGTTCCGGAAATATATCGGGGTCAGCCCGTCCGATTTTCGCAAAAAAGCGCTGGGCAAACGGTAACCGCCATTATGCGGCACGACCGGGCCGCGTTGTCGGAATCGTCCAGTTTTTCGTCAAATCTGTCAATGTCCCGGCCGCTTGTTATGGGATAAGCTTGAAGCGTACAAAATCAACATGGTTTCATAACGGAGGTCACACGAGACAAATGAGCAAACAGGCGAAAACATGGTTGTCCGGCATCGGCGTTCTGACAGCCGTCTCTCTCTTTGCCGCAGGCTGCGGCAACAGCGGCGCAGCCGGCGCAAAGCAGGGAGCCGGGACGGGCGGCCAGGAAGCGAAAAAGCAGCAGGAGCTGAACATCGCCGTATTCGAAGGCGGCTTCGGCAAAAAGTACTGGGAAGACATATCCAAAAAATTCGAGGCCGATCACCCGGGCACGAAGGTCAACATCACCTCCAACCCGAAAATACTTGACGTCATCAAGCCGCAAATGATCGCAGGCAACCCGCCCGATTTCATGTACATTAACGTGACGGACGACGTCAAGGCGATGATTTCGGACAAGGCGTTCGCCGACATCACCGACGTGTTCGACGCTACCGCGCCGGGCGAAAGCGAGAAAATCAAAGACAAATTGATCGACGGCGTGCTCGAGAATGGCAAGCCGTACGGCGACGGCAAAGTTTACCTCGCGCCGACCAATTTGACGGTGCTCGGCTTATGGTACAACAAAACGCTGTTCCAGCAAAAGGGCTGGAAAGTGCCGGAAACGTGGGACGAATTCCTCGCCCTCGGCGAAGCCGCCAAGAAGGAAGGCCGTTCGCTCTTTACGTACCAGGGCATGTATCCGTCGTACAACGAGTCGGTGTTCTGGCCAACGCTCGCTTCCGTGGGCGGTCCCGATCTGCTGAAGAAAATTGCCGATTACGAAGAAGGCTCGTTCCGCTCCGAGCCGGTCAAAAAAGTGCTCTCGGTCTACGATCAGATGGCGAAAAAAGGCTATGTGATGCCGGGGACGGTGGCCATGAACCATACGCAAGCGCAGACGGAATTTTTGCAAGGCAAAGCGCTGTTCATTCCGAACGGCAGCTGGTTCGAAGGCGAAATGAAGGACGCTCCGCGCGAAGAAGGCTTCCAGTTCGGCTTCATGGCGCCGCCTGTATTTAACAAAGGCGACCAGCGCTATGCACTGACGTCGAACGAAATTATGGTCGTACCGGCCAAAGCGAAAAACAAAGATTTGGCCAAAGAATTTATCAAATACCAGTACAAGAAAGAAAGCATCATCCTCAATGCGCAGCTGTCGGGCAGCGTCATGCCGGTGAAAAGCGGAGCCGACATGGTGAAGGACTCGATTCCGAAGTCGACGTACGAAGCGATGAAGGTGTTCGATAACGGCGTCAAGCAATTTCCTTCCAATGGAAAGTAACGCCGCCGACGGAAATCAAAATCAATAAAGATACGTTTTCCCCGATCGGCGGGCTCATCAACAAGGAGCTGACGGTGGATCAATGGATCGACCGCGAGGAGCAAGCGCTTGCCAAAATGCGCGACGCCGCAGCGAAAGCGGGAAAATAATACGGAAACGGAGAAGCCGGTGGAGGGTCCTTCGCCGGCTTCTTGGATTCCGACCGGGATGTGAACGAACATGAACCGCAACTTGAAAACATTTCTTTGGACGTGTACGCTGCCCGCACTTGTGCTGTTTCTCGTGTTCGACCTGTATCCGTTCGTCCGGGCCATACTGATGTCGTTCTACAGCTGGAGCGGGGTCAGCGATGTCAAAACGTTTATCGGCTTCGACAATTACCGCACGCTGCTGCACGACCCGATCGTCTGGAAGTCTTTTAAGAACAACCTGTTTTTCCTGCTCGTCGTGCCCGTCGTCACAATGGGGCTGGCGATGCTGTTCGCCGTTATGCTGATGCGCAGCAAGCTCAAGGAGCGGCTGTTTTACCGCACGACGTTCTTTTTTCCGAACGTGTTGGCGCTTGTCGTCATTTCGATTCTGTGGTCGTTCATTTTCCATCCGACGTTCGGCATATTGAATTCGATGCTGAAGGGCATCGGTTTGTCAGGCTTAACGCACGCCTGGCTCGGCGAGTCGGGCACGGTGCTGTGGGCGCTGGCCGCGCCGATGGTATGGCAGGCGGTCGGCTACTATATGGTGATTTATATGGCTGCCATCGAGGGCATTCCGCCGGATATGTACGAAGTGGCGCATTTGGAAGGCGCTTCGCAATTCAAGCAGTTTCAGCTCATTACGCTGCCTCTTATCTGGAGCGTGCTGCGCATTACGGTCGTCTTTTTCCTTATCGGCGTGTTCAATTTCACCTTCGTATTCGTCCGCATTATGTCGGACGGAGGACCCGACCATGCTTCCGAGGTGCTGATGACGTATTTGTACGGCCAGGCATTCAGCAACGGCAATTTCGGCTACGCGATGGCGATCGGCGTCTTCATGCTGCTCATCACCGTCGTGCTGACGTTCCTCAGCGAAGCGTTCATGAAGCGAGAGGCGATCCAATACTGATCCGGAGGCGGCAAACATGACGAACTTCAAAAGCTTTATGGCGAATTTGCCGGCGCGCATCGTGCTTCTGGCGTACAGCGTGATCGTGCTGTATCCGTTGTTTTGGACCGTTACCGCTTCGTTCAAGACGACGACCGAGTTTTACAAAAACCCGTGGGCGTTGCCGAAGGCGCTCCATTGGGGCAATTATATCAACGCCTTCAACAAGGCGAACATCGGCGCCTATTTTTTGAATTCCGTATTCGTGACGGCGGCGGCGCTGGCGATCAGCACGACGCTGGCTTTTATGGCGGCTTACGTCATCGCCCGGTACGATTTTCCGGTGTTTCAATGGATCCGCAAGCTGTACATGGTCGCGCTTTTCTTTCCTGTGGCGTTCAAAATTGTGCCGCTGTTTCTGCTCCTGAACCAGATTCATTTGCTCGACAGCTTGTGGGGACTCGTCATCGTCTATGCGGCGAGTTCGATTCCGTTTACCGTATTTCTGATGACCGGGTTTCTCGGCAGCATATCGAAGGAATACGAGGAAGCGGCGATGATGGACGGCTGCTCGCGGTTCGGCATTTTGTTCCGTATCATCGCGCCGATGGCGCGGGCGGGGCTCGTAACCGTCATCGTGTTCAATTTTATGTCGTACTGGAACGAATACATTATGGCGCTTTCGTTTATTTCCACCGAAAGCAAGCGCACGCTGACGCTCGGCCTCGCCTACTTGATGGAAGTGCAGCGGTACGCAACGGATTGGGGCGCGCTCTTTGCCGGGCTCGTGATCGTGATGGTGCCGACGATGGTGCTGTACGCGCTATTGCAAAAGCAAATCACGTCCGGACTTAACGTCGGCGGGTTGAAGGGATAAGCTGTGCCGAAGCGAATATATATAACAGTTGACCCCGACAAAACAAAGGAGTTGATGGCGGCGATGGCAGTCGGCAGCCGTCCGAAGCCGACGGCGAGGCAGCTCGAATTCCAGGATTGGGAATTCGGGTTGTTTCTCCATTTTGGCTTGCGGACTTTTTACGAAGGGTACGAAGATTTCGATTCGAGGCCGATGTCTCCGGACAAGTTCAATCCGGCGGAGCTGGATTGCGACGACTGGATCCGCACGGCTGCGGCGGCGGGCATGAAGTATGCCGTGCTGACGGCGAAGCATCATGACGGCTTCTCCAATTGGCCGAGCCGATATTCGTCGTTTACGGTGGCGCAGTCGCCATGGCGGGAAGGGCGCGGCGACGTCGTGGGCGAGTTCGTCGCGGCATGCCGTCGGCACGGGGTGAAGCCCGGCTTGTATTATTCGCCGTACGACGGCTCGGCCGATTTTTACAGCCAAGATGCGCGAGCGTACGACGACTATTTCATTCATCAGATTACGGAGCTGCTGACGGGGTACGGCCCGATCGACATTTTGTGGTTCGACGGCTGCGGTTCGGAAAACCATGAGTACGACTGGCCGCGCATTATCGGCGAAATCCGGCGGCTGGCGCCGGATCTGCTCATTTTCAATATGGGCGATCCGAACTTCCGCTGGGTCGGCAACGAGGACGGCATCGCGCCGTCGAACTGCCGCAACGTCGTCGATTCGACCCGCGTTTCGATTTTGACCGAGCGCCGGGAGTCGCTCGTCGCATCCGTTTGGCTGCCGGCCGAATGCGACGTCCAGATGCGCTCGACCTGGTTTTACAGCGACGGCAATGCCGCCGATACGAAGAGCGTAACGGAGCTGATGGGGCTTTACGAGCTGTCGGTCGGGAGGGGCGCGAACTTGCTGCTGAACATTGGGCCGGACCGCAGCGGCCGGCTGCCGGAGCCGGACGCTTCGCGGCTGCTCGAGTTCGGCGCGGCGATCCGGCAGCGGTACGGGCGCCCGCGGGCACGGCTTGCGGATTGGCGGCGCGAAGGGCGGCGCTGGGTGTACGAGGCGGATGCGCCGTTTTTGCTGGAGCGCGTCGTTTTGCAGGAGGCGCTGGAGGACGGCGAGCTGGTGACAGGCTTTACCGTGACGATCGTGACGGAGAAGTCGGCAGCTTCGGTTCTCATGCATGAGGGGCGGGCCATCGGCCATAAGCGGATTGTCACGCTGCCCCCGGTCAAGGCGCGCGGAGTCACCGTCGAACTGGCGGGCGACGGGGAGGCGGAGCCGAGCTTGCGCGAATTGCTGCTGTTCGAGGCGAGAGCGGCTGCAGCGGAAGCTGTTGCGGAGGCGGAGAAAACGGCTGCGCTGGATGCGGCGGTTGCTTCGGGCGCCGGGAAGGAGGCCTGATCGTTATGAACGGCGGTGCAGATAATCGGCCCAATTTGCTGCTCATTACCGTGGATCAAATGCGCGGCGATTGCCTGAGCGGTCTGGGCCATCCGGTCGTCGAGACGCCGAACCTCGACCAGCTGGCGAGAAACGGCGCCACATTTCGCAACGCCTACTCGGCGACGCCGAGCTGCATACCTGCACGGGCGGCGCTTTTGACGGGGATGAGCCAGACGTCGCACGGACGGGTCGGCTACAAGGAAGGCGTACCCTGGAATTATCCTCATACGATAGCGGGCGAGCTGGCGGCGGCAGGCTACCATACGCAATGCGTCGGCAAAATGCACGTCTACCCGGCGCGCAACTTGTGCGGCTTCCATAACGTAGTGCTGCACGACGGCTATTTGCACCATAACCGGTTCAAGCATCGGAACACCGTGACGGAATGGTTCGACCAAGTGGACGACTATCTCCCTTGGCTGCGGCAGCAGGCCGGGGCACACGCGGATTTGACCGACCTCGGCCTCGATTGCAACGCGTCTACGATGGCTCGCCCGTGGCATTTGGAGGAGCGCCTCCATCCGACGAATTGGACCGTGACGCAGTCGATCGATTTTCTGCGCAGGCGCGACCCGCGCAAGCCGTTCTTCCTGTATACGTCGTTCGTGCGGCCGCACCCGCCGTTCGACCCGCCGGAGGCGTATCTGGACCTGTACGATAACTTGGAGCTGCCGGAACCGCCTGTCGGCGACTGGGCGGCGGCGGGCGATCCGGAGCGCCACGGGCTCAATCCGGTGACGGCGAAAGGCATCGTCCCGGCGGCAAGACTGCGGCGGGCCCGGGCGGCCTACTACGCGCTCATCACGCACGTGGATCATCAGCTCGGCCGCTTGTTCCAGGCGATGGAGGAGTACGGCGTGCTGCACAACACGCTCATCGTGTTCACATCCGACCATGGGGAGCTGCTCGGCGACCATCGGCTGTTCCGCAAAACGTTGCCGTACGAAGGCAGCGCCAACGTGCCGCTCATCGTAGCCGATCCGGGCGGAAAGCTCGGTCTGGCCCGGCGCTCGACGCGATATGAGGTGGCGGAGCTGCGCGACGTGATGCCGACGCTGCTGGACGCCGCCGGAGCGGCAATCCCGGAGTCCGTGGACGGAAGCAGCTTGCTGCCGCTGGCGCGCGGGGAGGCTCCGGCCGGGTGGCGCGACGCGCTGCACGGCGAGCACGAAGCGGGCGAACGCTCCGTGCACTACATGACCGATGGCCGCGACAAATATATTTGGTATTCGCAGACGGGCGAAGAGCAGCTGTTCGATCTCGTGCAAGACCGGCAGGAGACAGTCAATCTGGCGCCGCATCCCGGGCATGCGCCCAGGCTGGAGCGCTGGCGAAAGCGCTTAACAGAAGAGCTGGACGGCCGGGAGGAAGGCTACGTGCAGCAAGGAAAGCTGACGGCCGGCAGGCGGCCGCAGGCATGCCTCAGCCATATGATGTGAACGAATCGGAGGAGAGACAAATAATGAGCATATTCGCGGTAGAAGGAAATCGTTTTACGTACGACGGGCGACCGGTAACGCTGATCTCGGGAGCGATTCATTATTTTCGCGTCGTCCCGGAGTATTGGGAAGACCGCTTGACGAAGCTGAAAGCGTGCGGGTTCAACACGGTGGAATCGTATGTGCCGTGGAACTTGCACGAACCGGAGGAAGGGCGGTTTTGCTTCGAGGGGCTGGCGGACGTATGCCGCTTCATTGAGATCGCGGGCAAGCTCGGCTTGTACGTCATCGTCCGCCCGAGCCCGTACATATGCGCGGAATGGGAGTTCGGCGGTTTGCCGGCCTGGCTGCTCGCCGACTCCGACATCAAGCTGCGCTGCTATCACGAGCCGTATTTGCGCAAGGTTGACGCGTATTACGACGAGCTGCTGCCGAGGCTTGCACCCTTGCTGTGCACGAACGGCGGCCCCATTATCGCCATGCAAATCGAGAACGAGTACGGCAGCTACGGGAACGACACCGGCTATTTGGAATATTTGCAGCAGGGCATGATCCGCAGAGGAATCGACGTGCTGCTCTTTACTTCGGACGGGCCGACCGATTCGATGCTGCAGGGAGGCACGGTGCCGGGCGTGCTGGCTACCGTCAACTTCGGCTCGCGGGTGGCGGAAGCGTTCGACAAGCTGAAGGAATATCAACCGGACAAACCCGTTATGTGCATGGAATTTTGGAACGGCTGGTTCGACCATTGGGGCGAGCATCATCACACCCGCGACGCGCAAGACGTGGCCGACACGCTGGAGCAAATGCTGCAGGCCGGGGCGTCCGTCAACTTCTACATGTTCCACGGCGGCACGAATTTCGGATTTTACAACGGGGCCAATTACAGCGACAAATACGAGCCTACGATCACCAGTTACGATTACGACGTGCTGCTGGACGAGTCCGGGGAGCCGACGGACAAGTTTTACCGGGTGCGGAGCGTATTGGAGAAGTATATGGACATTGGGCCTTGCGCGCTGCCCGAGCCGATTGCGAAGCGAAGCTACGGGACTGTCGCCCTCGGCGAGACGGCGGACTTGTTTGCGAGCCTGGAACGGTTGGCCAGGCCGGTGCAGGCCGTCTGTCCGGAGACGATGGAGAAGCTGGGGCAGGATTACGGCTTCATTCTGTATTCCACCCGCGTATCCGGGCCGCGGAAAGGCGCAAAGCTGCATCTTCAGGACGTCCATGACCGGGCGCAAGTGTATGTGGACGGCGTCTTCGCCGGCACCGTCGAACGCTGGGCGCCGCAGCCTTTAACGCTCGACATTCCCGCGGGCGGGGCGAGCCTGGATATCCTGGTCGAAAATATGGGGCGCGTCAATTACGGCCCGCGGCTGAAAGACAGCAAAGGCATCACCGAAGGAGTGCGCCTCGACAACCAGTTCCTGTTCGGGTGGACGATGCATCCTTTGCCGCTGAAGACGACGGAGTCTCTGCAGTTCGCGGCGGGGGGACAACAGCAGAGCTCCGGCACACCGGTCTTTTACCGCGGAACGTTTGAAGCGGATGACATCGCCGACACGTTCCTCCGTCTGGACGGATGGACCAAGGGCGTCGTCTGGATCAACGGCTTCAACCTGGGAAGATATTGGGAGCGCGGCCCGCAGCGTACGCTGTACGTGCCTGGACCTTTGCTGCGCAAAGGCGCGAACGAAATCGTCGTGCTGGAGCTGCACGGCACTGGGAAAGCGGAAGTCTCGCTGGAAGCTTCGCCCGATTTGGGCGCCCCCGAGCAATAACAGGCAAAACGGCCTGCAGCGGATCGACGACGATCCGGCTCGCGGGCCGTTTTTTCGTGTCGCTGAGCTCTATAACGGTGCTTCTCTTCCGTCGGTTCGGGAAACGCGCTAATCCTTTAGTCGGAGTAAGACGTCTCCTCTTATCGTGCCATGTGCGTCGGCGTGTCAGTAATAGCGCCTCTTATGCAGCATCCCAAGAAAAGCGTCGTCAGACGTCAATACTGGGCCGCAGAGCCATGTTGCCGTTTGAATGTCGGGGAAATACAGCCGAAAGTCGCTAATTGGAGAACATGGTGACGCTGTTACCGCGGCCAAAAGAGAAATATAACGTGGTAGAGACTGCGTTGACTCTGTTAACGACGATTGTTCGCTCAAGACGGAACAACTGGTCGCAAGCAGCTGTTTGCGAATGGTGATTCCTTGATAGCGCCACCAGAGACCCAATTTAGCGACTTTGTGCGCAAGACTCTGCAATTCCGAGGGGGCTGAATGTGGCTGGCTGCTGGCAGCACCGACGCACCGTCGTGCCGCCGTGCCGCACAGCCGTCCAGCGATAATATAGTAATAGACCGGGACTCCTTGTATATAGGGAGTCCTAGCTATTTAATCAGTACTTCAACGATCTGGAGTAGTTCGCCGTGTCGCCTTCTCCTACATGATCATTTTACTATCGTATCCGTTAGCTTAGTCGACCTGCTTGATAAGCAAAGTTCCGAGTTATCATTCCCTTTGCTTTAAGTAATCCAAACCGTACGTAATAGTCCTGTAAATGTTCGTCACAAATTAAGTCCACCATGTAAATATTAGATAACTCCTCAAGCATTAGCTGAACTAACTTGCCTCCAATACCTTGTTTCTGATAAGAGGGCAATACTTCCAATAGTGGGATATACGCTGATAATACCCCGTCGCTAATTGCAGTTATAAAACCAACGACCCTATTTGTCTGTTTGTCTATGGCAAGTACAAATTTATAGCTGTTCCGTAAAAGTTCATAATGGCTTTGAACGGATGGAGCTTTGGCCAACCTACAAAAAATCCATCTAACATAGATGGGGAAATACCATCAAGCGATGTAGAATATAGCAATTGGTCTCATTCCTCTCAAGTACCCGTTATCTGAGTAATGGAATTAATGGGGGCAAATCTACATTCAAATTGTGAATAAATCTTAGTTCAGCTTAAAAAAACCGGTTACATTCTATCCCATCCAATCGCCAACTCAATTAGTCTGTCGCTTCCTATTGTTATTTCCTTCTGCCCAATTATCTGTCCGCCTTGTAATTTATAAAATTCAACAGAAGGGTTGTCCTTAAGAACCCACAACATCATTGCTGAATAACCACTATCTTTTAATGACCTTACAATTGAAGTAAATAGCATTTTTCCTAACCCTAATCGTTGATAATCCTTTAATAGATAAATTGCATAAAGCTCCCCATCGTGTTTAAATTCATTGTTTCGACTTCGGCCTCCACTTGAAAATCCAACGATATTACCCGGTGTGTCCTCTGCAACGAATATTTTTTGATGTATCTCTAAGTTCTCAAATGTCCATAACCAACTCTTTAATCTCTTTTCAACAGAAAGACTGGATAAATAATATTCGGAAATAATGCCTTGATAAGTGCTTTTCCAGCTGTCGACATGAACTTTTGCGATTTTTTCAGCATCTTCAATGCACGCTTCTCGTATATACATTAGGTCCCTCCTCACAATAAAATTGTGGACTTATACCAATAAACCATCATTTAACAGATGCCTGTTTGTTACGCAAAGAGTACGGTAAAAAAAAGTGCGATGGATCTTCCATTGCTGCGCTATTGTTCCCGTTCGCTCAATACCGTTTGTTAGCATTCAAAATAAGCGATTGCATTTGAATAGTCTACAGTAATTCTAAAAAATTTGAATGCAGATCCACCTAATGCACCATCAATCTGTTGATCCATCCATTGAGACATAAATTGATGAAAATTTTCGTCTGGTCTTTCAGTAAACCACACTGGGCCAACTTTGAAACCCGCTAATATTATTTCCGGAACTTCAATTAATGAGAACTTCCCATCAGCGTTCTTAATAACCTTCCAATCGGGATGAAGTTCTCTCCACTTTTCGAATAAATGCTTCGTTATAAAACTAGTTGCACGAATATCGGGTAGGCCATCACCCAATTCATTCAATGCTTGTGCAGATAGTTTAAGTGTCGCACCCGTATCAAATAAAAAATTTATCGTTTCATTATCAATAACAGCTTGAATCCGGGGAAAATTCAGTTTGCGGGATCCCTTATTATCTTTAATAAATCCAAGAGTTACACAGTGTTCCCCTTTTATCAGGGGGCCAGCCCAATAACGATGATATATAAGGCGCTGATTTAAATAATCAAACGTCCATACACGATCGGCAAACCATGCTTGACCTAGTAAACCGTCGTTGCAGATTTCACTTTCAATCACTGCCAAATTGGGTGATTTTCCGTCAATCAATAACGGAGGAATCCATTCGTTATCATCAAATTCCGGTAAAGCAGTTACATCGTAATATTGCCCGTCTAATTCAATCTTAGAAACAACCAGGTTAGCCCTATTTACACCATCTGGGGTAACAAACATATCCCCACCGGTATCTATAATAAAATTGAGCTTTATACCGTCCTTCGTACGCGGCAGAACAAAAATTCGATCCTGCTTGAATTCAGCGGGTAAGAATATTTGATTTAGGCTCATTTTAGTCGATACCCCCTTATCGTTAAATCCAATATAGAATCAATATTCGATATTAATGTGGAATATCCTGGGATTTACTGCTCAAATCTGCCCGGTAGCGGAGCGAGGCTGCTGATTTATATTATTCAGGCGCCGCCCTGAAAATAGTCCGTCAGTCTTTACAAAAATCTATCATTTTCGCTCCCAGGTTCATGCTAGAATAGGATCGGAATAATAATTTCCATAACAATGCCATGGAGGGATATGATGGGAAAACTGCAAGGCTGGAAACCTGCGCTGTGGAAAACGGCGCTGGCGCTGACGCTTGCCCTGCCGCTGCAAACGGCGGTTACCGGAAGCTTGAACCAAGCTTGGGCGGAAGGGCCGAGCGATCCGGCGCCGTACATCAATGCGCGGGTGGTGAACGAGAACGCCGGCAAAAAGGTGCTGTTCGACAATACGCACGGCCAGACGGCTGGAGCGGCCGATTGGGTCATCGACGGCGGCTTTTCGGATTTTGCGAACGCTCTGGCCGACAATGGTTATTACGTGAAAGAGCTGCGCAAAACGGCGCCGATCACGTACGACGATTTGAAAGATTACGACGTCTTCGTTATCGGCGAGGCTAACGTGCCTTACAAGCAAAGCGAGCAAGCGGCGATGCAGCAGTACATACAAGGCGGCGGCAGCATTTTCTTCATTGCCGACCATTATAACGCCGACCGGAACAAAAACCGTTGGGACGCTTCCGAGGTCATGAACGGGTATCGGCGCGGCGGGTGGGACGATCCGGCGAAAGGGATGAGCGCAGAAGAGCGGGCTTCAGCAGCGATGCAAGGCGTAGCCAGCTCCGACTGGTTGGCAGAGAACTTCGGCGTCCGGTTCCGGTACAATGCGCTCGGGGACATTATAACGGACA
The DNA here is from genome assembly GCF_000829455.1 of Gordoniibacillus kamchatkensis. GTDB lineage: Bacteria > Bacillota > Bacilli > Paenibacillales > NBRC-103111 > Gordoniibacillus > Gordoniibacillus kamchatkensis. The sequence continues at coordinate 59,795 of NZ_JXAK01000010.1, read as the reverse complement.
AAGTCGTGGCACCGGAGCAGGCGTTCGGCATTACGACGGGCGTATCTACCGTTGCCATGCATGCGGGCTCGACGCTCGCGGTGCTTGACCCGAAGAAAGCGAAAGGGATCGTGTATTTGCCCCAGACCAACGTGGCGTGGGCCAACGCCGTCGACCAAGGCGTCTACGACGGCGGGGGCACAGCCGAAGGCCCCTATGTGGCGGTCTCGAAGCCCGGCGCTGGCAAAGCGGCGTTCATCGGCGATTCGTCGCCGGTCGAGGATGCGACACCGAAATATTTGCGCGAGGACAACGGCCAGAAAAAAAACGACGTACGACGGCTTCAAGGAACAGAACGACGGTACGCTGCTCGTCAATATCGTGAACTGGCTGGCCAAGAAGGAAAGCTACACGAGCCTGGATCAAGTAAACGGTCTGCAGCTTGACCAGCCGACGGCGCTGCTGCCGTTCGAAGCCCCGGCGGCCTCGACCGAACCGCAGCCGGAGCCGTGGGCAGCCCCCGATCCGGGCTACAAATGGTACGATCCGTCGACGTTCAAGCCGGGCTCCTACGGCGGCCCTGCGGCGACGGCGAACGTCTCTTACAGCTTCGTGCATCAAGCGCAGCTGCCGAACGCGCAAGACTTCCAGCTTCGCGTCGTTGCCGATAATTTGCCTGCAGGCGCGACCGTTACCGGATTTGGCCGTAGGCATTTACTTGTCCGGCGGGACGCAAGTGGCAATGGTGCAGAACAGCGATGGCACGTGGCCGGCGTCGTACGGCTACAGCTCGTCGTTCAGCTTGACGGCGGACGGACTCGGCCACGCTTACAAAAATTTGACCGTCCGCATCAAGCCGGGCACGAGCGGCGCCGCCAATTTGCGGCTGAGACAAGGCAGCAACAACGTGAAGACGGAAGCGGTCACGCTGGCGAACGTCCCGGCCGAGCAGCTGCCCCCGGATCAGCCGCCGGTGCCGGCCCGAATCGCGATCGGCGACGCGCGGACGAAAGCGGACAACACGCTCGTTACAGTGGAAGGCGTCGTTACGACGGAGCCGGAGCGTTCGGCGGGCAGGCGTTCTACTTGCAGGACGAGACGGGCGGCATTTACGTCTTCCAAAGCCAGAGCGGCTTTCACCAAGGCGATACGGTTAAGGTAACGGCATCGCTGACGCACTATAACACCGAGCTGGAGCTTGCGAATCCCGTCGCGATCGCGAAGACGGGGACGGCGCCGCTGCCGGCTGTGCAAAAGGCGGCTGCGGTGTCTGACGCGAACCAGGGCCAGCTGATTGAGCTCGACAACGTGAAAATAGCCAATATCGTCAGCGCTGCACCGGCCGGTTCTTTCGAGTTCGATGCCGTTGCCGGATCGGTCACCAATCACGTGCGCGTCGACGGACGCACCGGGCTGACGCTGGACGCGTTCCCGTACCGCGCAGGGCAAGTGGTGAACGTCAGCGGCGTCGCCTCGATTTTCAAAGGAGTGTTTCAGCTTAAACCGAGAGGGCTTGCCGACTTCTATGCCGATACGACGCCTCCCGTCACTGCGGCGCAGCTCTCCGGGGCGGCTAACGAGCAAGGCTGGTACAATCAGGATGTGACGCTGACGCTGACGGCCACGGATTCGGGCACCGGTGTCGCTTCCACTATGTACGCAGTGAACGATGGGGATTGGACGGCTTATACCGGTCCGGTCGCAATCTCGCAAGAAGGTGCGAACGCCATCCGGTTTTATTCGACGGACGTCGCCGGCAACGCGGAAGCGCCGCAAACGGTACAGGTACGACTCGACAAAACGGCGCCGACGGCAGTGCTGACGCAATCCGGGCAGCCGGTGCACGACGTGACGGCGGACGCTGCGGTGCAATTTACCCTTGTCGCGCAAGACGCGCTGTCGGGCGTAGCTTCACAGTCGCTGAAGCTGGACGGCGTCGAGATTGCTTCCGGCCAAACGATGCAGGCCGAAGCTATCGGCTTGGGGACACATACGGTGAGCTTCCTGATCGTGGATGCGGCCGGCAACAAGACGGAGCAGAGCTTCGAGTTCCGTATCGGCACCAGCTTCGCTGCGCTGCACAGCTTTATTGCGCAGTTCGGCGCGAATGGCCAATTCAAAAACCAGGGCATCCAAACTTCGCTCGACGCCAAGCTGTCGCAAGCGGAGTCGCAGTTCCAGATAGGCCATAGCGATCAGTCGCTCAAACATCTGGGCGACCTGAAGAAAGCTGTCGAGAACGGTGCGGCTCACGGCGACATCAGCGCCCAAGCGGCAAATGTGCTGGGGATCAATATGGATTATTTGATTGCGAACGGATTGAAGTAAAACGGGGAGTTTCGGGGAACGGTCAACGCCTTCATTCGGTTGACCGTTCCTTTTGTTTTTGCTTTTGAAGAAACGATTCCCTAACAAAAGCCCCAAAACCGGCGGACAAGGCGACGACGATCATCAAGTTTATTATTTTTACAAATAAATACGGGGTGCCGATAACCGTCAGGCAAGCTAAAACTATCATGATTGGAAAGCTTATGAGCCCCAAGCGTAAATGTATTTGTGGCTTCATGCGCATAACCTCCTAGGGCGGATAAATGCGACGATGTAGTCACGCACTATATCATAAACGACGAAATTCGTATCGTCTATTATGGCATTCGCTGTAACCGCCGGGAGAACAAAAGGGCATTCACCGACTCGTGGGCACATATGCGGATCAGCATGTGCCCCTCACCCCATTCAACCCAATTTTTCCTGTCCATATGCCGACATGATAAACATACAGGCACAGTTGACCGAGAACACATATGCTTAGGTTGAATCCTAAAGGAGAGAGGTGAATTGGACCGATGTCTTGTCCTCAATGTCCTACAGGCCGGGTTGTAGATCCTCCGACAGTCGTTTATCGGGATTTTTACCATCCGCAGCTGGTGCAAATTATTCATCCGATTGAAGTCATTAACCGGCATCACTGCGTCCCAGTTCCGCAGCACATCTATACGTACGTGGAGAGAGACGAGTTTTGCCCGGCTCCCGTCCCGACGCCGGTTGCTTACGTCAGAAGCCGCAAAAAAACAAAACGATGATCTGCTTGCAAAAATGTGCTTCGGGAGCTGCGTGAAAACCGCAGCTCCCGAATTTTATCGAAGCGATGGTCCGCCTCGTTCTTGCCGGTTGGAGCAGCCTACCTTACAAGCACCTAATCGATCCGGACCAGGCTGAGAAGTCGAGTAGGTTAATGCTCGATAGTTTGGGTATGAGTCAGGCCATTACACGAATAAATTAGACCAAGCTCAGCAACATACCGCCAAACATTCCGGAAACGACAACTACCCATGGCGGCGTTTTCCAGAAAACAAGCAGGATAAACAGGATCGATGCCAGCGCAAAATCTGCAGGCGCTATAATGGCTGTCGTCCACAGCGGATTGTATAATGCGGCCAACAAAATTCCAACCACCGCTGCGTTTATCCCAATAAGCGCCCCCTGTATACGGGCGCTATTGCGAAAGGAATTCCAGAATGGCAAAGCCCCGACGACGAGCAAAAAGGCGGGCAAAAAGATGCCAGCCGTGGCAACCAATGCCCCGGAGACACCCTTTGCCATTGCACCCAGGTATGCTGCAAAAGTAAACAGTGGCCCGGGTACAGCTTGGGCCGCGCCGTAACCTGCGAGGAAGTCCTCTTTGCTCACCCAACCCGTAGGCACCACTTCCCGTTCCAATAGCGGCAAAACGACATGACCCCCGCCAAATACGAGAGCACCGGACCTGTAAAAGCTATCGAATAACGATAGCCATCCGGCCGTGAAAACGTGCCGAAGCAAAGGGAGAGCAACTAAAGTCCGAAAAATATAATCAAACAAAGAACCGCGAAAGTACGGCTGATTGGTATGTGAAGATTCGGAGCTTCGGCAACTGCCGTATTCCGGTACAACCATAAACCAATTAATCCTGCAACCGCAATGAGTATCACTTGGCTTAACGCAGATTGCCACAACAGGGTGACGGTAGCTGCGATTATTGCAATGGTAGCCCTTTTTTTATCCGGTGTAAGCTTCTGCCCCATGCTAAGTACGGCCTGAGCCACAATGGCTACTGCGACAATTTTCAAACCATGGACCCAGCCAGCATGGCTAAGATCAAGTCCCTTCAGCAGAAACGCGAATACTGCCAACGCAACCGCCGAAGGAAGCGTGAAGCCGAGCCAAGCGATCAAACCTCCGAGCAGTCCGGCGCGAATAACGCCTATTCCGATGCCGACTTGGCTGCTGGCCGGACCGGGAAGAAACTGGCAAAGCGCTACAAGATCAGCATAACTTTTCTCGTCTAACCATTGGCGTCTGCGTATGTACTCGTTATGAAAATAGCCTAAATGGGCTACCGGCCCTCCGAAAGAAGTAAGTCCGAGTTTTGTGGAGACGATCAGAACTTCCAAAAGTGCTTGCGCTTTTCTTTTTGGTAAACTCTGCGGTTCGGGGTGATGATTTTCCATGAGCAGCATCTCTCCAATTCAATATTATGATATCACTCTTAAACCGCGAAATGTCGATTTTTTCTAAACAACGCTTCTTTATGGACAAACTTTTTATTTGATACAGTGGGGGATAACCGGGCAGTTGTCGAACTAATGAGATAACACTAACGTCCGATAGGGGGATTCGGGTGATCCGTCTCATTCAGGCCGCTTTTTCCAACTTTAAATTCCGCAGCTTGTTTTTTCGCATTTTGTTTTTGCTCGCCCTGCTGGTCACGATGACTACCGTCGTCGTCGGTTATTTCGGCAACCGCTATAGCCAAAATGTCGTCAGAGAGGAAGTCAGGCGGTCCAGCATCCAGATGCTCGAACAAACCCGGCGGCTTATGGACGCGCTGCTGAGCGATGTCGACCAAATTACGGTGCGGCTTGCCCAGAACCGGACGTTTTCCCACGCCTTGTTGTCGGGAGCGGGAGGGCCGAGCGAAGCCGATGTCCAGGAAATCCGCAATTATTTGCTAGACTCGTACACTTCTTCTCCGTACATCGAATCCATCTATGTGTATTACGCCGACAGCGGCCTTGTGCAGTCTGCGCTTGTCGGTCCGGCAAAGACGGAAAGCACCGACGATCCCGAATGGCTCCCGTATTACCGCAGCATGAAACGGACGGAGAGCAAGTGGTTCGTGCGGAAGTATCCCGGCGGCGGCAGCGACAAAAATTTATCGCAAACGCAAGTAACGTTAATTCGGACAACCCCTTGGGGAGGCGCATCGATTAAAGGGGCGATTATCGTCAATATGAATCAGCAGGCGTTGTTTCAAAGCCCTTCGTTCCGATTAATGCGCCCGGGCGAAGAAATATGGATGGTAAGCCCCGACGGGTCGCTGGCGTTCAACAGCAATACCGGCATGGTCGTTCCGGCGGCGGAATTTTCCGTTATCCGGGACAAGCTTGGCAGCGATATTACCGCATTTGCGAACCGTTTCCGCGGCAGCGAATATTCGTTTACGGCCGTAACCTCGCCTTATACGGGATGGAAATATGTCGATCTCATTCCGACGGCATCCTTATACCAGAGCGGCAAAGACATACAGCAATTTATGCTCATTTTAATGGCGTTCAGCATCGTTATTGCGGTCCTGTTCGCATTTGTGATCACCATTCGCATATACAGTCCGATTTACTCGCTTGTTCAATTCGTGAACAACAAACGAGAGGGCGGGAACGGGGGCGCCGCATTCCCCGGCGGCGAAAGAAGCGAGCTCGCCATCTTGTTTTCGGCGTTTAAATCGTTAAAGGAGCAGAGCGCGGCGATGGAATCCCAGCTGAAAGACAACTGGCCTGTGCTGCAGCAAAGTTTTCTCCGCCGGTTGATTCAGGAAAAATCGCGGCAGCATGCGGAGATCATGGCCCAATTCGCCTATTACCGCCTGCCGGTCACCCCGTTCGGCTTTTTTGTATGCGTGCTAAGGATTGACGATTATCCCGCGTATATGAACAAATACGGCCGCTACGATCAAAGTCTGATCCGCTATTTTATAGCCAAAATGTCCGCGGAAATGGCCGGCCCTGCGTACCGCCTTTATCCGCTTCATACGGAGAGCCGGGATGTCATTCTCGTTTGCAACCCCGAGCAGGAGGTGTCGCCGGAACAGTTCCGCGCACAGGCGCCGGAAGCGGCGGAGCGGATCGGGGCGGCGATTCGAACCTATTTGAATTTGACCGTCAGCGCGGGCATCGGCGATTTGAAGCAGCTGGCGGGCAGCGTGAGCGAATCTTACGAGGAGGCGATGGACGCGCTTGAGAGTCGCGCCTTCAAGGGCTACGGCTTGGTCGCTCCGATTTGGCTGAACCGGGATAGAAAGCCGGCGGATCAACAGTTTTTCCGCACGATGGGCGCGCATAAAAGGGAAATTTTGCTGCACATCCGCGAGGACAATCCGGAAGAGCTGGGCGTGGAATTGGCCAAATTGGCCGATACCGCCGAACATGCGGAGGGCATACCGTTCCGCCTCGTCCAGCATGCCTGTTTCCAGCTTGTTGTCGAGGTGTTTCAGCGTTTGGCCGAGCTCGGTTTTGCGCCGAAGTCGGAAACGGAACTCTCGGAGCTGCAGGAAGAAGTGCTGCGGCTGGAAACGGTCGGCGAAACGGTCCGCTATGCGGCAGCCTACATACGGCGCATGAACCGGCGCGTGGTGAGCGAAACGCCGCAGGAATCGGTCCCGGTAGCCAAACAAATACTGGATTACATCGAAGCGAACTTCGATAAGGAAATATCGCTGGGCGGCATCGCCGACAAATTGCAGCTGGACCCGTCTTATGTGAGCCGGCTGTTCCGCCAGGAAGTCAGCGTTACGTTCATGGATTACGTCATATCGCTGCGCTTGGAGAAAGCCAAGAAGCTGCTAATCGAAGGGAAGCTGCCCGTTAAGCAAATCGGAGCCGCCGTAGGGTACGCCAACCAGCGCAGCTTCAACCGCATTTTTAAAAAGTACGAAGGCGTCACCCCCGGCGAATATAGAGACATTCACGGACAAAACAAGCTCAGCAGCGACGAAATTTACTGATGGCGCAAGCCAAGTGAACGATGTCAAAAAAAGACCATCCCGCATATTGGAACAAATATCATGTAAAGCCCGCAAAGTTCGGAAATGGACTCTTTCCCCTTGTGTCCGGTTCTACTATTATCAAGCCGTAGCACGGCGCGTCTGGCGCGTCTGCAGCAGCATCATCAACAAAAGGAGGAGTTTCAATGAGTTGGGGCAAAAGAAAAAAGCCGCTTAAGTCCATAGCCGCTTTTGTGTTGGCATTAGGGCTATTGAGCGGCTGCAGCAGCGCCGGGTCGCCGAATCAAGCGGCAAGTCCCGCAAGCAAGGGCGGGGCCGCGGAGCCCGCCAAGCCGGCGGAGCCTGCCAAAAAAGGCGAGCCTGTCATCTACCATTTGGGGGAAACGGTGAATCCGGAGCAGGTAACCAATTTCAACCCGTTCCTCGCTACCGGCAACTGGTCGACGTTTTTCGACTATGTGTTCGATTCGCTGTACTATTTCAATCCGGTAAAAGGCCAGCTCGTGCCGAGATTGGCGGACGGCGAAGGCAAATGGTCCGATGACAACAAAACGTATACCGTCAAACTGAATTTGAAGGCCAAATGGCATGACGGCAAGCCGTTCACGGCGGATGACGTGCTGTATTCCTTCAATATCCTGAAAAGCAACAAAGCGCTCGACCGGTATCAATTGTGGGGAGAAGGCCGTCTGGCCGATGTCTCCGCTCAGGGCAGCGACGCGATTGCGTTCAAGCTGAGCAAGCAGTTCCCGTCGCTGCCGTACTATTTGACGACGGTCTATATCGTTCCGAAAGCGCAATTCGAAAAAGAAAACGCAGCCGAATTTTTAAATAAAGCGCCGATCGGCACGGGGCCGTTCAAGTTTAGAAGCGTCAATGAAAGCGCTATCGTTTTGGACAAAAACGCCGATTACTTCCTCGGCGCGCCGAATATCGACCAGCTGTTCATCAACCGCTTCAACAACTCCTCCACGCTCACTCTGGCGTTGGAAAAAGGCGACGTTCAAGGCTCGACCGGCACCGTGGCGATGCCGAGCGTGCCGAAGCTGCTGGAAAATCCGGTCAACAAATTGCAAGTATATCCGGGCCTCAACACGTTCTCGGTCATTATAAACAACGAGAAGCCGGCACTGTCCGATATGGCGGTACGCAAGGCGATCCAGCTGGCGCTCGACCGCAAATCGCTTATCGAAAAAGGCGAGTCAAACGGCGTATTTCCCGCCAATCCGGGCTTCCTGTCGTCCGTCTTCGGAGACGCCGTCGAATCCAAGCTGATAGACGATCCGGCCTACGGCTACAACACGAACGAATCGATCAAGCTGCTGGAGGCGGCAGGCTACAAGAAGAATGCCAAGGGCATTTACGAAAAGGGCGGCAAACCGCTGTCGTTCACGTATCACATGGCCGCCAACGCCCCGGCGCAAAATAAAGAAGGGGCGATGATCACGTCCTGGCTCAAGGAAATCGGCATCGAAACGACGGTGAAGCTTGTCACGTGGCCGGAGCTGACGAAGCTTCTCATGTCCGGGGATTACGAGCTGCTGCAGAACGGCATCCAGACGCCGCCCGATCCGCAGGCGATGCTGGAAATTTTCCACAGCAAAATGACGGCGCCGAACGGGACGACCGCCCCCGGCCTCAATTACATGCGTTTCCGCGATGCGGACGTCGACAAATGGCTGGACGAAGCTTCTTCCGCCGACGCAGCGAAACGGAAAGAGCTCTATAAGCAGGTTCAGAACCGGATTGCCGAGAAAGCTCCGCTCGCCGTCATGTATAACGTGGGCGGCCATATACCTTACCGCACGGACAAATTCACCGGCTACAACGAAGATCTCCCGGTGACGTCGGCGCTTTCCTTGAAGCAAGTGAAGAGCAAGTAACCAGGCTGCCCGAGAAAGGCGGAGCGGAGGATGGGAATGTAGGCCTTGGAGCTGCAAGTTTTGCGTAGCAAAACCCGCTTCGTAAGCATCAGCCTTTGAACACGAGTTCAAGGAAGCCGGAGACCCGCATTCCGGAGTCCGCAGCAAAGCCATACTTTCTTGGGCAGCTTCAAGTAACCATCATCGTGCAAGGAGGTGCGATCTTGCGGTACAATTCCGTTTATTTGCTCAAAAGGCTCGGGTTCGCCTTCATCACGCTGTATGTGGCGATAACGCTCAACTTCTTGCTGCCGCGCCTGATGGGCGGCGACCCGGCCAGCGCGCTCGCTTCCGAGAAAGCTTTAGGCTCGCAAGAAGTAGTTAAGGCTCTCAAGGCTCAATTCGGGCTGGATAACCCCAGCCTGCTGTACCAATACGCCAAATACTTGAACCAGCTGCTGCACGGCAATCTTGGGGTATCGTATGCCAACTACCCTTCGCCCGTCGCCGATGTAATGGTAAAAGCTTTGCCGTGGACGTTCGGCACGGTGTTGACCGCCACGCTGCTCAGCTATTTGGTCGGTTGGCTGATCGGCATTCGGGGAGCCTGGAAAGCGGGGTCGCTGTTCGACAACTCCACGTTGTTCACGGCATTTTTCCTTAATTCCGTGCCGTTTTTCTGGATCGCCATCATCTTTATCATGATTTTCTCGTTTTACTTGGAATGGTTCCCCCTCGGGCAAGCGATCGATCCGGGGATCGACAGCTTTTCCGCGCTCGACAAGATCAAATCGGTGCTGTATCACGCCTTTTTGCCGGTGTTCACGTTGATCATTGCCACGCTGGCCGGCCATATTCTCGTGCTCCGCAACAATTTGATGCGGGTGCTGTCCGAAGATTACATGCTGCTGGCGAAGGCCAAAGGGCTGAGCGCCGCCAGAAGGAAATACGCGTACGGCGCCCGCAACGCTTTGCTGCCTTCGTTCACGGGCTTCATGACTTCGCTCGGGCACGTGATCGGGGGAGCGATTACGACCGAGATCGTATTCTCTTATCCGGGTGTCGGTCTCGTCACCTTCAATGCCATTTTGAACCACGATTATCCGCTCATCCAAGGCTCATTTTTATTCATCGCGGTCTCGGTCATTGTTTGCAACTTGATCGCCGACCTTGTCTATCCTCTCATCGATCCGCGGGTGGCGCTGAACTAACCAGGGAGGCTAAGATGAAAACGATCATACGAATAGCGGCGGCATGTTGGTCCGCCTTTCCGGGCAAAAAAGGGAAGCTCGGCTTCGTCATTCTGGTATGGTTTACCGTCATTGCGCTGTTCGGCTCGCTGCTGGCTCCGTATCCGAAAAACTTTATCGGCTTCGAATCGTGGCTGCCGCCCTCGTTCAGCCATTGGCTCGGGACGGACAGCTACGGCCAGGATGTGCTAAGCCAAATGATTTACGGCACGAGAACGTCGTTCTGGGTCGGCATTATCGCCGGTCTGATCACGACGGTCATCGGGGTAACGGTCGGCGTCGTCTCCGGGTTCAAGGGCGGCTGGGTGGAAGAATCGCTCATGCGGGTTGTGGACCTGTTCCTGATCATTCCGACGCTGGCGCTCATGATTATTCTTGCATCGTTCCTCCCTTCCATGGGAATCGTCAGCACGATTCTCATCATCGGCTGCTTAAGCTGGCTGTATATGGCCCGCAGCATCCGCAGCCAAACGATGAGCGAGCGGCAGAGCGGCTATGTGGAGGCGGCGCGGACGATCGGGATGAACGATGCGGAAATTATGTTCCGCGAAATTTTGCCCAATATCGTGCCTGTCATCTTGGCCAATCTCGTGCTGGTCACGACGCAGGCAGTGCTTGCGGAAGCGGGCCTCAGCTTTCTCGGTCTGGGCGATCCGACCAATGTAAGCTGGGGCACGATTTTGGCATTGGCCAACGCCAACAACGCCGTATTGTTTCACGCGTGGTGGTGGATTCTCCCGCCGGGTCTCGCCATCGCTTTCTTTTGCTTCGGGTTTATTTTGATCGGCAACGGCATATTGGAAAAATACCGGGCGAATCGCGGCAACGCAGCTCTTTAACGCCATGACGAAGGAGGAGGCACATTGTCGAAGCTGCTGCAGGTGCAAAACTTAAGTATCGAGTACGCCTCGCCCAGAGGTGTTGTGAAAGCCGTGGACAACGTCAGCTTCTCCATCGGCAAAGGGGAAATATTCGGGCTCGCCGGCGAATCCGGCTGCGGAAAGTCCACTACGGCATTCGGCATATGCCGGTTGCTGCGGCCGCCCGCCCGGCTGGCCGGCGGAAGCGTCGTCCTGGACGGCATCGAGCTGACCGAGCTCCCTGACGAGCAATTTGACAAGCTGCGCTGGTCCAAAATGTCGATCGTCCTGCAAAGCGCCATGAACAATTTGAATCCGGTGCTGAAAATTCGCAGCCAGCTCATGGACGCGATTGTTGCGCACGAGCCGGACGCCGGGAAAGAAGCGGCGAAGCGGGCGGAACAGCTTATGCGGCTTGTCGATCTGCCTGCGGACCGGCTCGACAGCTACCCGCACGAGCTTTCCGGAGGGATGAGGCAGCGGGTCGTCATTGCGATGGCCATGGCGATGAAGCCGAGTCTAGTTATCATGGACGAACCGACGACCGCGCTCGATGTCGTCGTCCAGAACGGAATTATCCGCAAAATATTGGAGCTGCAGGAGCAGTTCGGCTTCTCCATTTTGTTCATCACCCACGATCTGCCGCTCATGCTGGAAATGTGCGACAGGATCGGCATTATGTATGCCGGCCGGCTTGTGGAGATCGCGTCCAGGCAAGAGATGAAGAGCGGGCCGAGACATCCGTACACCCAAGGTTTGCTTCATTCGTTCCCGCCGCTCTACGGTCCGAAGCGGAGACTGGAGGGCATTCCCGGCCATCCGCCCGATCTTATCCGTCCGCCGGGCGGCTGCCGGTTTCATCCCCGCTGCGCTCGCGCGATGACGCAGTGCAGCTCACGGGAGCCCGCCGTTTTGGCGGATGAACGGGGGCAGGTCGCATGCCATCTGTATAACGAGGAGGGACTGTCCGTTGAGCAAGCCTCTGCTGCACGTGAATGAGCTCGGCAAAGTGTTCGGCTCCCGCTCGATGTTTCGCAAGAACGAGTTCCGGGCGGTTCACGACGTCAGCTTCCGTTTGGAACAAGGCGAAGTGCTGGCGATCGTCGGCGAATCGGGAAGCGGCAAAAGCACGATCGCCCGCATGCTGACGAATTTGATTCCCGCTACGTCGGGAGACATTATGTACGGCGGACAGTCTTTGCGCCGCGATAAACGGTTAGGAAGAAAGCTGCCTACGTTCGTTCAAATGATTTTTCAGGATCCGTTCGCCGCTTTAAACCCGCATCATACGATCGGCTATATTGTCGGCAGGCCGCTTCTCGTGCAGCGGCAGTGGAAAGGAGATACGAGGCCCAAGGTGCTGGAGCTGCTGCAAAAAGTAGGGCTTACGCCGGCGGAAGATTTTATCGACAAGTATCCTTATCAATTGTCGGGCGGACAAAAGCAGCGCGTCATGATCGCCAAAGTGCTCGGCCTGGCCCCGAAGGTGATCGTCGCCGACGAGCCTACTTCCATGCTGGACGTATCGATCGGCGTCGACATTATGAATCTGCTGCTCGATTTGAAGAGCCAGGAGCAGCTTGCGCTCATTCTCATTACCCATAATCTTGGCAGCGCCAAATATATGGCGGACCGCATTATGGTGATGTATGCGGGGCAAATGGTGGAATACGGTCCGGCGGAGCAAGTGATCGGCGAGCCGCTGCATCCGTATACGAAGCTGCTCATCTACTCATCGCCGGATCCGTGGCGGGATGCTTCGCTGACGATGGAGATCATCGATCCGCAGGGGATGGAAATTCCGAAGACCGGGTGCGCCTTCCATCATCGGTGTCCGCATGCGGGCGATGCTTGCCGAACGAAGAGCGTAGCCGTGACGAAGCTTGGCGGCGAGCGGCAAGTGCGCTGCCATCTGTATACGTAAGGAGTTAAGCTGGCCGACACACGTCGAAGACTAAGCGCCACTTAACTCCAAGGAGGGTGAATAAAGATGAAACGACCGAACGTCATTATTTTTTATTGCGACGATCTCGGGTACGGAGATTTGGGCTGCTACGGCTCGGAGGCGATGAAAACCCCGCATCTGGACCGTCTGGCGGCCGAAGGCATTCGCTTTACGAATTGGTATTCAAACTCCCCCGTTTGCTCGCCGTCGCGGGCAGCGCTGCTCACCGGGCGTTATCCGGCAAGAGCCGGCGTCAGCCACATTCTCGGCGGCAAGCGCGGCACCGCGGGTTTGCCGCTGGGGCAGACGACGCTGGCGCAAACGCTCAAAGCGAACGGGTACCGGACGGCCCTGTTCGGCAAATGGCATTTGGGCGCTTCGGCCGAATACGGGCCTAATGCCCACGGGTTCGAGGAGTTTTACGGGTTCCGCGCCGGCTGCATCGATTACTATTCGCACATTTTTTACTGGGAGCAGGGGCGCGGCGTCAACCCGGTGCACGACTTGTGGCACAACGAAACCGAGGTGTGGGACAACGGCCGGTATATGACGGAGCTGATCACGGAGAAATCGGTCGAATATATCGAGGAGGCGAGGGAGGAGCAGCCGTTTTTCCTGTATGTGGCCTACAATGCGCCGCACTACCCGATGCATGCCCCGAAACGGTACGTGGACAGGTTCCCTGATTTGCCGCCGGACCGGCGCATCATGGCGGCGATGATCGCCGCGGTCGACGACGGCGTCGGCGAAATCGTGGAGGCGCTCAAACGCAAAGGGATGTATGAGGATACCGTCATCTTTTTTTCCAGCGACAACGGGCCTTCCACCGAAGCGCGCAACTGGCTGGACGGAACGGAGGATCTGTATTACGGCGGCAGCGCGGGCTTGTTCCGGGGCCACAAAGCGAGCCTGTTCGACGGCGGCATCCGGGAACCGGCAATTCTCAGCTATCCTGCCGGGCTGCAAGGCGGAAGGGTGAGCGGCGAGCTATGTGCCATGATGGACCTGTATCCGACTCTGCTCGAGCTTGCCGGCATCGGCGAAGGCGAGGGCGCCGCGGCCGGGTGCGATGGTGCCAGCTTATGCCCGATGCTGCAGGGCGCCGCTCCTATGCCGGAGAGGCGGTTGTACTGGGAATACGGCGACCAGCTAGCGGTGCGGGAAGGGAAATGGAAGCTCGTCCTGAACGGCAAGCTTGATTTCAGCCGGGCAGCCGCAGATCCGGTCCACCTTTCCGATCTGGAGCACGATCCGGGCGAGCGGATCAATCTTGCCGGTCAATACCCCGACATCGTACAGCAGCTAGAAACGGACGTGCGGCGCTGGTACGCCGCGATTCGAGAGGAGGCGCAGCACCTGTGAAAGCGATTGTGATCTTATTCGATTCGCTGAATCGCCATATGCTCCCCCCGTATGGGGGCGCTGATTGGATACACGCTCCGAACTTCAGCCGGCTCTCGGAGCGCAGCGTGACGTTCGACAACAATTGGGTGGGGAGCATGCCGTGCATGCCGGCAAGGCGCGACATGCTCACGGGCAGATACAATTTCCTGCACCGGAGCTGGGGGCCGCTCGAGCCGTTCGACGACTCCATGCCCGCCATTCTTCAGCGGCATGGCGTCTATTCGCATCTCGTGAGCGACCATTACCATTATTGGGAGCCGGGAGGCGCGACCTACCATAGCCAATACAGCACATGGGACTTCGTGCGCGGCCAGGAAGGCGATCCGTGGAAAGGGGAGGTCGCCGCTCCGGACATTCCCGAACATGTCGGCAGCTTCGAGGGGTACCGGGCTCGCCTGTTCCGCCAAGATTGGATCAACCGCAAGTACATGACGGAGGAGGAGCAGCATCCGCAGGCGAAAACTTTCGCGCGGGAGATCGAATTTATCCGCACGAACCGGGGCGAAGACAACTGGCTGCTGCAAATTGAAGCTTTCGATCCGCACGAGCCGTTCTTCTCGCACCAGAAGTATAAAGATTTGTATCCGCACGACTATACGGGCAAACATTTCGACTGGCCGGGCTACGGGCGCGTGCAGGAAACGAGAGAAGAAGCGGAGCACTGCAAATTCGAGTATGCCGCCCTGCTCAGCATGTGCGACGCCTATCTCGGCAAAGTGCTGGACGCGATGGACGAATACGATCTATGGCGCGATACGATGCTGATCGTCACGACCGATCACGGTTTCCTGCTCGGCGAGCACGACTGGTGGGCCAAAAACATAATGCCGTTCTATAACGAAATCGCGCGCACGCCGTTATTTGTATGGGATCCGCGCGAAGACAGGAGGGGCGAGCGCTGCAACCGGTTGACGCAGTTGATCGACTTGGCGCCGACGCTGCTCGGCTTTTTCGGAGCTCCGGTGCCTGCCGATATGCAAGGGATCTCCCTATGCGAAGCGCTCAATCCGAACGCGCCAAAGAGAGAGGCCGTTCTGTTCGGGATTCACGGGGGGCATGTGAACTGCACCGACGGCACTTACGTTTATATGCGGGCGCCGCCCGTCCCGACAACAGCCCGCTCTTCAATTACACGCTCATGCCGACGCATATGGCGTCCATGTTCAGCACCGAAGAGCTGCGGCGGATCGAACTCGCCGAGCCCTTTGCTTTTACCAAAGGGGTACGCACGCTGAAAATTCCGGCGGCTTCCTATATCCCGGCGCACCGGTTCGGGACGTTGCTGTACGATTTGGCGGGCGATCCGCGGCAAGAACAGCCTATTCAAGATGCGGCGGCAGAGGAAACGATGATCGGGCATATGGTCCGCCTGATGAAGCAGCACGACGCGCCGCCGGAACAGTACGAACGGCTCGGGCTCGCCGGCGTTTAAAGCAGGTGCGGCGATTGCGAGCCGGCCAGCCTGTACTCTGTCGGCGACATGAACATATATTTTTTGAAAATGCGGAAGAAATAGGAATGGTCGTAGTAGCCCAAGTAATCGGAAATTTCGGTGACGGTAAGGTCCGAATTCGTCAGCAGGTTGCAGGCTTCCTTCACGCGCAGCAAATGGACGTACTGGATCGGGGATATTCCCATCACTTCGCGGAACAGCGATATCGTATAGTTGGCCGAGCGATGGACGAGCGCCGCAAGCTGCTCGATTTGAATCGGCTGGCGGAAATGGGCGACCAAATATTTTTGCAGCTCGTTGGCCAGCTTCAGCTTGATGGGGGTCACTTCCACCAGCTCGAATTCGCGCGCGGCCATCCCGATCAGCTCGTGGAAAATGCCGGAGACGACAAACTGATGAAATTTGACGTCTCCGACCGTTTCCAAATAAAGCCTTTCGAAGCGGCGCTTCATATACTCGAAGCTGCGGATTTTGCATTTGTCGAACCGGTTTTTGCCGAGAAACGGCAGCTCCTTTGCGGAATCATCGTCATGTTTGAACAAGACGGTGATTTTTTGATGTTCGCCATCCGCATTTTCGCTGGCCCGGAGCGTCCCTGCCGGGATAAACAGCAGTTCTCCCTTCTCTGCGATGAAGGTTTGGTCGTTAAGGGTATATTTGATTTTTCCGTCGACGATGAGCGCAAGAACATTCTGGCTAATGACTGCCAAATTGTTGCGCCAGTTAGGGATATAGTTGTCGAAATGGACTGAATGCAACGTCAGCATATGTGCAGAATATCCCCTTTCTTTCGTATAGCTTGACTGTAGCAGTATACATGCATGATTTCAATAAACGCAGAAAAATTAAACATTGAATTAAAAATATATCGATAAATCGTACACATCATCGTTGAAATATGCATGGACTATTCTCTGCTCCGTTCGGTACTATTTGGATAAAGATAGCGTTTGCAGGTTGCCTGGACGTATACCCTTTATGCAAAGGGGGAGGTTTTCCGCTTGAACCGATTCGCCCGCCTGTCAGGTTGCTGCCGCTTTGACGGCCGTGCCTCTGCATCGTTATTTTGTCGACGGGATCGCCGGCGCCGTGAAAGGATAAGCCGGCAGGCGATCTTGAATCATACATACAAGGAGCGTTGACCATGAGAATTCTGCTGCTGGATTTAGACTCGACAAGACCCGATCATTTGGGCTGCTACGGCTACAGCCGCAATACGTCGCCGAACATTGACCGCATCGCTGCGGATGGGGTTACGTTTACGAACTATTACACGTCAGACGCTCCGTGTTTTCCTTCGCGGACGGCGCTCATGACCGGGCGTTTCGGCATCCATAACGGCGTCGTCGGGCACGGCGGCACCGCCGGCGACGTTCGGCACGAAGGCGCGGAACGGCAATTCCGCAGCCGCCTGACGAGCGAATGCTTCCCCGCGCTGTTTCGCTCGGCAGGCATGAAAACGGCCCTGGTCAGCCCTTTCGGCGAGCGCCATTCGGCTTGGACGTTCTACGCCGGCTTCAACGAAATTCACAATACCGGCCGGGGCGGCATCGAATCGGCGGAGGAAGTTACTCCGGTCGTACTGGACTGGATTCGGCAAAACGCCAAGCAAGACGACTGGTTCCTGTACGTCAACTACTGGGACCCGCATACGCCGTACCGGGCGCCGGAGCAGTTCGGCAATCCGTTCGCGGACGACCCGCTGCCGGAATGGATTACGGGCGAAGTGCTCGAGGAGCATACGACGCGCAAAGTCGGGCCGCACAGTGCCCGCGAAATCAACATGTACGACAATAAGACGAGTCCGCAATACCCGCGCCATCCCGGCGATTTTACTGACCGTGAAGGGCTGCGCCGGGTGATCGACGGCTATGATAGCGGCATCCGCTACATGGACGAACATATCGGCATGCTGTTTGGCGAGCTGGAGCAGCAAGGCGTCATGGACGACCTGATCGTGATCATTACCGCCGACCACGGCGAGAACATGGGCGAGCTCGGCATTTACGGAGAGCACGGCACAGCCGACCAGGCCACTTGCCGCATCCCGATGATTATCCGCTGGCCCGGCATGAAGCGGGGCCATGTGGACGACGGCTTGCACTATCACCTCGATCTGCTGCCGACGATGGCCGAGCTCCTGGGCAAGCCGCCGGCTCCGTCATGGGACGGCGTCAGCTATGCGCCGGCGCTGCGTTCGGGCGAAGCGTGCGGCCGGGAGTACCTGGTCGTTTCGCAATGCGCCCACGTTTGCCAGCGCAGCGTCCGGTTCGGCGATTATTTGTATGTGCGGACGTATCATGACGGCTACCACCTGTTCGACAAGGAAATGCTGTTCCATCTTAAGGACGATCCGTATGAACAGGTCAATCTCGCGCAGACGAAGCGGGACGTTTGCAAGGAAGCGGTATATTACTTGAACGAATGGCACGATACGATGATGGAGACGATGCCGTTCGATACCGATCCGCTGTGGACGGTGATGAAGGAAGGCGGCCCTTATCATGCCAAAGGGCACTTGAAACAATACATCGGCTGGCTGGAGCAAACGGGGCGAGGGTTTGCCGTACCCGAGCTGAAGCGCCGCCATCCGGCGGAGCTAGAGTGAAATGAACGGGGGGAGTGCGCCGGCACTCCCCTGCTTGTTGGCAATAGGTCCCGTTCGTGAGATAATCAAAGAGTCGAAACCCAGCGAGAGTGTGCTTTCAAAACAAGCGGAAAGGTGCTGCCCTATGGAAAATATGAAACCTAGCTGCTGTGCGGCGGGCAGGGGATCGTCCAACGTTCAACTCGAAATGAAAGTAAGCGATAGCGGGCATAAGCAAGAGCGGAGGAATGCGGCTCCGGAGGAAGGCATGATTTTTTTGCCGGGCGGCGAATTTCTGATGGGGACGGACGATCAGGAAGGGTTTCCGGACGACGGGGAAGGGCCGGTCAGAGCGGTTACGATTGACCCGTTCTATATCGATCCGTGCGCGGTCAGCAACGCCGATTTCAAACAGTTCGTCGATGCGACGGGCTACGTGACCGAGGCGGAGAAGTACGGCTGGTCGTTTGTGTTTCATCTGTTCGTTCCGCCGGACAACGCGGCAAAGGTGACGCAAGTCGTGCAGCAAACGCCGTGGTGGTGGAACGTGGAAGGCGCCTCCTGGAAACATCCCGAAGGCCCGGGAACAGGCATCGAGGAGCGGATGGACCATCCGGTCGTGCACGTTTCGTGGAACGATGCGGCAGCATATTGCGCCTGGGCCGGCAAGAGGCTGCCGACGGAAGCGGAATGGGAATATGCGGCCAGAGGCGGCCTTGTGCAGAAGCGGTACCCGTGGGGCGATTTGCTGAAGCCGGACGGCGAGCATCGGTGCAACATATGGCAAGGCAAGTTCCCGGACAAAAACAATGCGAGCGACGGGTATGCCGGCACTGCCCCTGTCCGCGCGTTTCCGCCGAACGAGTTCGGCCTGTACAACGTATCCGGCAACGTGTGGGAATGGTGCTCGGACTGGTTTAGCGCCACTTACCATGTGCACGGCCCGCGCGTCAACCCGCAAGGCCCGCCGGAAGGACAAGCCCGCGTGCTGCGGGGCGGTTCGTATTTGTGCCACAAGTCGTATTGCAATCGTTACCGGGTAGCGGCCCGCAGCCGCAACACGCCAGACAGCTCGACCGGCAACATCGGGTTCCGGTGCGTATACAGCAAGAAGGAATAGAGGGCCGCAAACGCAAAATGACCGGAGACAGGCACTTGGCCTTGGCTCCGGTCATTTTGCGTCCGCGCGTCATGGGGCGTACTTGCTCCAATCGAACGGACGGCCGTTCAGCAGCGCTTGCGGCCCTTCCTGCTGCCGGTACTGCAGCGTCAGGCGATCGCCATGACAGGTGACGTAGTCGATTTGCAATGTCGCTCCGGACGAAAACAGCGGCGGCTTCGCTCGCATATGAGCGGCGAATGCCCGCACATCATCGCCGATTCCCAGTTCGCGGCCTTCGCCGGCGCCGATCACTTCCACGACGGCGGCGTTAGGCCGCCCTTTGCTGAATACGGCAATCCGGTCCGAACGCTCCTCGAGCTCGCAATCTTGCATCAGGTAAACGGACACGTACACGCCGTCAACCCGGCCGAATAACGCCCGCGGCTGTTGAATCCACTCGCCCGGCGGCAAAACGCCGACAATTTCGTCATCCTGTTCGGGCGGTATCGGATAAAGAGCGAGTACGGCGTTCCGGTACGGAACGATTTCCATATACTTGCTCTGGTGCCGCAGGTCGCCCGCGGAGTACATGTTTCCAGGGTGAAAGAAGTAAGCGTGATTGACCGCAGGCCGGTTTGTAACCGGGAAGGCTACGTCCCAACGATGCTGCTCGTTGTCGAATTCATCGAACCGTTCCCAAACTCCCCCTACGGCGTAGCTGGGCGTAATATAAGCGTAGCTGTGAAGCAGCTTTTCGCCGGTACCCGCTTCGTCTTTTTTGGCAATAAGCTTCATTACTTCCGCCGGGACGGACCGGTTGGCCGCAGCCCGGCGTTCGCGCTCGGGAGCTTCGTCGAACAGGAAGCCGGCGTATTCCGTGCGGGCAAAATCGTCCGGCAGCGGGAAGTCCCCGAACTGGACATAATCGAAGGCGACGTTGCTGTCGCGCGGAATATCGTGCGGCCAGCTCCGGGAACGCGCGCCGACCCAAGCCCCTTTCAAATAAAACGCGCACCTTTCCTTCCAGAGCCATTGCAGCATCCGATCCAGATCGTCCCGGACAGCGGGCAGCCCGGCCAGCCGTTTCGCGCAGCTAAAAGCTTGCACCCAATGCCAAAACCAGGGCAGGCAGCCGTATTCGCTCATGCCGCGCGCTTCCAGCCGCTCCAGCGTCAGGCGCAAGCTTCGGCGGCCGTCCTCCAGCAGCTGGCGGTCATCGTAGAGATGGCCGAAAATGAGCTTGGCCGCCGTATATTTCGCCTCGTGATGATTGAAGTCGCGCAGCTCCTTTTTGTAGTAAGGGCTTCGGTACAGATGGTATAAAGCCGTTTCGAAGGCGGATTGAAGCGCTTCGCTCAGATGGGGACGGTACGTTTGGTAAAAGTAAGCCATCAAGCTGCCCATCAGCTCGGCAGGCAGCGGATGAGGGCGCGCCTCTTGCGGGGACGGGCGGAGCTGCAGCGGAAAATGGCCGTACGTGCCGCTTGCCGGATCTCGATCCTGCACTTTCAGCACGGCCAGCAAGACGGCCTCCGCTTTGCGCAAAGCCGCTTCGCGCTCGGACTCGCTCGAAAAGCCGTTATCGACGGCGAACGCTAGCAAATAAGAAGCGTAGTAGTAGTTATCCCGAATGTCGCGGTCAAACCATATTTCGTATTCATTGAGCGGCAACTGAACCGCGCGCAGCGCCATATGCCGCACGATCTCTTTCCTCCGCTGCTCGAAACTGGACATTGCTGTGCTCATCCTCCCGACATGGGTTCATTTCATATAGTGAATTTATTACACCCTGCTTCGGAAGTAAAGCGAAAACCGGAATTGCCGCACGTTCGGCAATCCCGGTTTTTCCGTTCTTCGCATATAGGCAAACATCGAAAAAAATCAAACAAAATACATAATTTATCCCCTGTCGGAAACTTTTGGTCCGGTGCTACATTACTTTATGACTGCTAGAACGGGCTCCGGAGGTTATAAACACGATAATCGGTGAGGTGATACGATGAGAAAGGCTTTTTCAGCAATCGCGATTGCCGCTATGGTCAGTTTCATCGCTGCAGGATGTGCTTCCGGCGGCGCAAGTTCGGGCGGGGACAGTCAGGGCAAACCGGCGGCAGCCGGCGCTGCCGGCCAGCAGCCAAAAGCGGAGACGCCGAAGGAAAAGGGCAAGTTTGTGTTCTGGGACAAAGCCGAATATGTCGCAGCGTATAACGACGACATGAAGGCGTATGTCGAAAAATGGGGCCAAAGCAACAATGTGGACGTAACCTACGTCATTGTCTCCCCCAACGACTTGAAAACGAAGCTGCTGGCTGCTATCGAAGCCAAAAACCCGCCGGATCTTATCGTCGGCGACGACTTTCTGCTCAAGCAGTTTATCGCCATGAATGCGCTTGTTCCGCTTGACGATGTCGTGAACGGCGCGGATTTGGTGCCTGGCGCCAAAAACTATACGGTCACGGGCGGCAAGTATTTCCTGGCGCCGGAGGCGTTCCTGATGGGCGGCGCCTATTTGCGCAAAGACGTGTGGGATAAGCACAACTTGCCGGTTCCGAAAACGTGGGACGAACTTTACCAGCAAGCGAAAGTCGTGAACGATCCGAAGAACGGTTTTTACGCCGTGGGATTTCCTCTCGGGGCTTCCGGCGGCGGCGACGCGGAAGGCATGCTGCGCGACCTGATCCTGAGCTTCGGCGGCTCGATCGTCGACAAGGACAACAACATCACCGTGAACTCGCCGGAAGTTTTGGCAGCGCTTAAATTTGCGGCGCAATTTTGGCAGCAAGGTTTAACGCCTGCATCTTCCACGACCTGGGACGATACGGGCAACAATAATGCGTATTTGGCCGGAACCGTCGGGTTCGTCCTCAACTCCGGAAGCATTTATTCGGCGGCGCAGAAAGATAAGCCGGAGCTGGCCAAAAACACGCTGCTCATTCCGAAATTGGCCGGTCCGAAAGGCAGAGTCGTTCTCGGCAGCGGCAATGCGTTCGCCGTGCTTGCCGGCGGCAAAGGGACGGACGGCGCGAAGAAATTCGTGTCGGCTTTCTTGGGCGATAAGCCCCACTATACTCAGCTTGTGGCGAAGCTCGGAGGAACGTGGCAGCCGGTGCTGAACGGAGCCCAGGACGATCCGTTCTGGAAAGATCCGAACAATGCGTCCGCCGGGTGGCTCGATCAAATCAACAACGTCGTCGGCGCCGGCAACTATCCGGGACCGGAAGATGCGCTCGGGGCCAAGTCGAAATCGATGCAGCTGGTGACCAAAACGGTGCAGCGCATCGTCGTGGAAAAAATGGATCCGCAAAAGTCCCTCGATCAACTGGAAAAAGATTTGAAGCAATTATACGGCAAGTAACCGGCCAAGACGGGGTGATTTTGTGCGTGCGGAAGCTTTGGGAAGGAAATACGACAGGGCTCTAGCGTATACGCTGATCCTGCCGGTTGCATTTGTCATCTTTATCGTCATCGGCATCCCGTTCGTTCAGGCGTTGTACCTCAGTTTGACCAACAAGACGGTCGGAGTGGAGCCGGCATTCATCGGGTTGAAAAATTACGTCACGATCTTATCCGACCCCGATTATTGGAAAGTGCTGCGCAACACGTTCGTCTACATGATCGCCTGCGTCGCCGTCAAGCTCGTTCTCGGCATGATTCTGGCTGTCGTGCTGAATGAAAAATTTCCCCTTCGCGGTTTGTTCCGCGGCATTTTTCTCATCCCCTGGGGACTGTCGGGCATGGTTACGGCGATGACATGGCGCTGGATATATGACGACACGTACGGGATTTTGAATTCGCTGTTTATGCGCTGGGGACTCATCGATACTCCCATTCCGTGGATTTCGGGCATCCATATCGCGCTCGTTTCCTGTATATTGGTGGACGTATGGCGGGGCATTCCGTTCTTTATGTTCAGCCTGCTGGGCGGTTTGCAAACGATCGACCGGCAAATGTACGAAGCGGCCACTATCGACGGCGCCGGATGGACGCGGCAGTTTTTCGGCATTACGGTTCCGTCCGTAATGCCGGTCATCGCGATCACCGCCTTGTTGTCGTGCATCTGGACATTTAACGACTTTGAAAATATTTTTCTGGTAACGGGCGGAGGGCCGGTCCATGCTTCCGCCGTCATATCCGTGTATACGTATGAAGTGGCCTTTTTGCAAAATGCGATGGGGAAATCGCTGGCGGTAGCCGGATCCGTCATCCCGATTCTGGTCGTTATGATCATCGTAGCGACCAGGAGATTGAATACCGACGCTTAGAAGGGGGGAAGCCCATGAGACGAACAACTCTTTGGAAAATCCGCAAATTCACGCTGATTTACGCCATAGTCGTCATCGCGGCCGTATGGACGCTGTTTCCCGTCTATTGGATGGTGAAATCGTCCCTTACCCCCAACGACGTCATGTATACGCCTAAACCTTCGCTTTTGCCGAGCCATTGGACGCTGCTCCATTACCGCGAGCTGATCAAGGCCGGGTTCATGCGCTACGTGTATAACAGCTTGTACGTCGCGCTGATTTGTACGGTCGTCTGTGTTTTCATCAGCGTCATCGCTTCTTACAGCTTGACCCGCTTGAAGTTCAAAGGCCGCAAATTCGTCGCCAAGAGCATCATTTATTCGTATTTGCTTCCGGCCTCGGTGCTGTTTATCCCTATGTACGTGGCGGTCAGCCGATTGGGGCTTAACGACAATAAAAATGCACTTCTGATCGTATATCCGACCTTCATCGTCCCTTATTGCTGCTATATGCTCATCAGTTATTTCAAAGCGATCCCCGAATCGCTCGAGGAAGCGGCGCTCATCGACGGCTGCAGCAGCCTGCAAACGCTGTACAAAATCATCGTGCCGATCGCGGCTCCGGGCATTGCCGTAGTCGCGACCTTTACGTTCACGATGTCCTGGAACGAATTTTTGTACGCACTGTGCCTGACGACAAGCCCGAATCAGCAGACGGTTACGATCGGCATTGCCAGCTTCAAAATTTCCGATCAGGCTATTTGGGGACTGCTCATGAGCTCGTCCGTCGTCGCCTCGATTCCGGCGGTCATGCTGTACTTCTTGGCGCAGCGGTTTTTGAAAAGCGGCCTCAGCGCGGGCGGCGTGAAGTTTTAACATAACGTGCCGCGCGACAAGCATCGTCTCAGGACGGTGCTTTTTCTTATGTTCGCCGAGAGCGCTTGGGCGATCGTTAGCCGCGGCAGCCATACCCTCGCCGAATGTTTCTTTGCCGCGCTTCTTCTCATCGAAACAGTTAGAATAACCCGCTTCGGCTCTTCCAAACTGCTGTACAGTATCCAGAAAGTAACAGCGTCCTTCTTAAGGAGACGTTAATGTATCGCTCTCATAATGTGACTATCCAAAACAACAGGAGGAGATAGTCAAGTGAGGAAGTGGATTGCAGCAGTACTGTTTATAGTGATCGTGCTGGCGCCGGATCCTGGTTTTATATAGACGGCAAAACAAAGCCGGTGAATGCCAAGGCCGCCGCGGTCACGGTCCGCAAAGGAAAGCTGGATGTGCAGGTAAGCGGCTCCGGGTCGGTTGAACCGGTAACGAGCCAGGACGTGACGGCCCACCCGGCCAAAACCGAAACCGTAGACCAGGTACTGGTAGCGGCAAATCAGGAAGTTGCCGCAGGTCAGCAGCTCGTTACGTTTACGGACGGCAGCGATCCGATCACAGCCCCCGTTGCCGGAACGATGACGTCCCTGGCGGTTGGCTCCGGCGACCGCGTAACCGATGGCAAAGTCGTCGCTCACATCACCAACTATCATGATGTGCAGACGGTCGTTCAGGTGGACGAGCTCGATATTCTGAAAGTCAAGCCCGGCCAAACGGCGGATATTAAAGTAAACGCGATCCCGGACCATACCTACACCGGAAAAGTTACGGCGGTGGCGAACGAGGGTAAGGTTACTAACGGCGTATCCAATTTTGACGTTACCGTTCATATCGATGCTCCCGATAGCTTGAAGGTGGGCATGACGACGGAAGCCGACATTTTGACGGATAGCAAAGATAACGTGCTGTATGTCCCGATCGAAGCCGTTCACAGCAGAGGCGGCCAGAAGTTTGTTCTCATTCCGCACAATGCCGCAGACGGTACGCAAACGGCCGAGCAGCGGACGGTTCAAACCGGCATTCATAATGAGAACGATGTGGAAATTACGCAAGGGCTGCAAGAGGGAGACAACGTTGAATTGCCGGTTGTGACCTCTGCAGGCTCGTCCAGCGCTCAGGGCTCCATGAAAGGCGGAAACGGCCTGTGGGGCGGCATGGGCGGCATGTACCGAATGAGCGGCGGCGGAAGCGGCGGCAAAGGAACCGGCAGAGCGGCAGGAGGAACAGGAGGGGCCGGCAAATGACGCCAATTATCGATATTGAGCATATGACGAAGTCGTATGAGATGGGCGGTGAAACGGTCGTGGCGATCAGCGACGTTTCCCTGCAAATCCGCGCCGGCGATTTCGTGGCGATTATCGGTCCTTCCGTGTCCGGCAAATCGACGTTCATGAACATGATCGGCTGTCTCGATAGGCCGGATTCCGGGCGATATTTGCTGGACGGCGAAGAAGTGGAGAAAATGAAGGATCATCAATTGGCGGCCGTTCGCAATCGGAAGATCGGATTTATTTTTCAAAATTTTAATCTTCTGACGAAGTTATCCGCATTGGAAAATATCGAGCTGCCCCTCTTGTATAAGGGCCTAAAGAAGAAAGAACGGCTGGAAATCGCCTATGCCAGCCTCGAGAAAGTGGGGCTCAAGGGCCGGGAGCGCCATATGCCGAACCAGCTCTCCGGCGGCCAGCAGCAGCGGGTGGCGATTGCCCGAGCCTTGGCCGGACAGCCTCCGATTTTGCTCGCGGATGAGCCGACTGGCGCGCTCGACAGCAAAACAAGCCAAGAGATTTTGCAGCTGATGAAAGATCTGCATCGCCAAGGGCACACTATCGTTTTGATTACGCACGATATGGAAGTAGCCAATCAGGCGAGCCGGATTGTCCGCATTCAGGACGGGCAGCTGTTTGAAGCCGGAGGTGAACGGTATGAACCCGCTGCAGTCCATTAAAATGGCTTTGCGGAGCATCAAAGGCAACAAAGTGCGGGCCTTTCTGACGATGCTGGGCGTCATTATCGGGGTATCCTCCGTGATTGTGCTAGTCGCGATCGGCCAAGGCTCGAGCAAAGACATTACAAGCCGGATCAGCAGTTTGGGGACGAATTTGCTGACGGTCAATATCATCGGTACGGATACGGTAAAGCTTACGGAAGACGATGTGGGCAAGTTTGGCGGCATCTCCGGAGTGAAAGACTTGTCGCCGGTTGTTTCCGGCCGCGTCACGGTGAAAAACGGAGCCGAGTCGACGCAAGTGTCGCTGACGGGAACGAACTCGTCGTATCAAACGGTTCGCGATTTGCAGCTGAACTCCGGCCGCTTCCTGTCCGATATGGATGATGAATACCGGCAGAAGATCGCGGTCCTGGGATCCGGCACGGCCGAGACGTTGTTCGGAACGGACGATCCTGTCGGACAATACGTGCAGGTGAACGGCACTTCGTTTAAAGTGGTCGGCGTTCTCGCCTCGAAAGGCGGAGCGCTGGGGCAAAGCGGCGATAATGTCATCGTGATGCCCCTCAGCACCGCGGAGCGTGTGGTGAAAAATACAAGCGTGCAGACGGTCTATATTCAAGCGGATAGCGAGCAGCAGCTCGGCATCGTCATGGCCCGGACGCAAAGCGAGTTGGCCAAGCTGTTCCCGAACAACCAGGATAACTACAGCGTCGTGAACCAGCAGGATTTGATGGACACGATGAGTTCGGTGACGAACACGATGACGATGATGCTGGCCGGCATTGCCGGCATTTCGCTGCTCGTCGGCGGCATCGGCATTATGAACATCATGCTGGTGTCCGTATCCGAGAGAACGAAAGAAATCGGGATCCGCAAGGCGATCGGCGCGCAGCGCAAAGACATTTTGCTGCAGTTCCTCATTGAAGCGGTCGTTTTAAGCTCGATGGGCGGGATTGCCGGCGTGGCGCTCGGTCTCGTTCTGGCGAAAGTGGTGGCGGTCGCCGCCGGTTTGACGATCGCCTATTCAACGGCAGTCATCCTGATCGCGTTCATGTTCTCGCTTGCTACAGGTGTCGTGTTCGGCGTATTCCCCGCCAACAAGGCATCCAAACTGCATCCGATCCAAGCGCTTCGATACGAATAAGCATGGAAGAGCAGGCCGCTGCGGCGCCTGCTCTTTCATGCTTTTTTAAGCGAAAATTTAGCTTGGTTTCAGTTCTGCTTTAAATTCTTTTCACAATCCGTTTTTACACTTTGGTATGTGAACTAGGATTATAGAGAGGATGAGTGGAGTTGAACTATAAAAAATGGATCGGCGCGTGTGCGTTATTTTCGGTGCTGCTCACGGGCTGCGGAGCCAATTCGGCTGCGGGCGGAAGCGCAAATGCCGGCGGCAGCGCGAATAGCGGGCAGCAGTCCGGGCAGTCCGGCGAACAGCAAAACGGGCAGGGCCAAGGGCAGAGCCGGCCGGGGATGAATCCGAAGGCGCGGCAGATGATGATGACGTTCCAGGCGCTGATTGCTATGGACAAGGCGGACGGGCTCGCCATTACGAAGGACGAAGCGGCGCAACTGCTGCCGATCGTGCAGGCAAGCATCTCCGCCGGTGAGCTCACCGCGGACGATCAGACGAAGCTGGAAGGGAAACTGACGGCGGACCAGAAAAAATTTGTGGACGACGATTTGGCGAAAATGGAGCAAAGAATGCAGAACCGCAGCGGCGGCGGAAACGGAAATGGCAAAGGCAATTGGAACGGAAACGGCCAGAATGGCCGAAACGGCGGAAGCAGAAACGGAGATAACGGCGGAACTGCCGGCGGCGACGGAGGCAATGGGAACGCTGGCGGAAGCGGCGTTGGAAATAGCGGCGGAAAGCAGCAGAGAGGCAATGGCGGGGGCCCGGGCCAAAGGCAGAACGTCGGGGAGCAGCTCGTCCAGCTGCTGCAATCCAAGCAATAAAATCAGGGGGACTGTCCCGATGGTCATGCTTCCGTGCTTACAGAAATATGATGTAGGTAAAAGGGAGATGATTGCTATGGGGAACGTCGCGATTCGAGACGTGAAAGTCATTTTAACCGCGCCGGAAGGCATCAATCTAGTTGTCGTCAAGGTGGAAACGTCCGAGCCCGGGCTGTACGGCTTGGGCTGCGCGACCTTTACGCAGCGGTGCTTCGCGGTAGCTACGGCGATCGAGCAATATTTGAAGCCTTTCTTGATCGGCAAAGATCCGTCGCGGATCGAGGATATTTGGCAAACCGGCATGGTCAGCGCCTATTGGCGCAACGGTCCGGTGCTGAACAATGCGATTTCCGGCATCGACATGGCGCTGTGGGACATTAAGGGAAAGCTGGCCAATATGCCGGTGTACGATTTGCTGGGGGGAAAATGCCGCGAGGCGGCAGCTGTTTACCGCCATGCGGACGGCAAAGACGTGCACGAGCTGGAGGATAACGTTGTCCGGTACATGGAGCAGGGCTATCGGTATATCCGGTGCCAGATGGGAGGCTACGGCGGAAAGCACAGCATCGTCAAGCCGGAAAATGCGCCTCCGGGCGCATATTACGATCCCGACGCCTACGCCCGCAGCATTCCGGCGATATTCGAGCATCTCCGGGCGAAGCTCGGTTTTGACATCGAGCTTCTGCACGACATCCACGAGCGGCTCGCTCCGATTGAAGCGATCAGGGTTGCCAAGCAGCTGGAGCAGTACCGCTTGTTTTTCCTGGAAGACCCTCTCGCTCCCGAGCAATTGGATTGGTTCAAGCAGCTTCGCAGCCAGTCCGCGACGCCGATCGCCATGGGCGAGCTGTTCGTCCACCCGGTCGAATGGCTGCCGCTGATCAAAGATTCGCTGATCGATTTTATTCGCGTGCACATTAGCGCGATTGGCGGCATTACCCCCGCCAAAAAATTGGCGGCGCTCAGCGAAGCGTTCGGCGTCCGCACAGCCTGGCACGGGCCCGGCGACGTATCTCCGGTCGGCCATGCGGCGAATTTGCATCTGGATATGAGCTGCATCAATTTCGGCATTCAGGAATGGTATCATTTTTCGGAACCGATCATGGAGGTGTTCCCCGGCTGTCCGGAAATTCGCGGCGGCTACGCCTACTTGAACGGCCGTCCGGGCCTCGGGATCGATATCGACGAGAAGAAGGCGGCAAGCTATCCGTGCCATCGCGAGCTGCCGGCTTGGACGCTGACCCGCGCGCCCGACGGTTCGTCGCTTCGCCCATAGAAGAGGTGAAGCCGATGACAAGCAGGAAAACAGCCATCGTTACGGGAGCGAGCCGGGGTATCGGGAAAGGCATCGCCCTGCACTTGGCAAATAACGGCTACGATCTGTTCCTCACCCATTTGGACGAGCAAAACGAAGCGGACGAGGTGCAGCGGCAGGCGGCTGGTTATGGTGCGTTCTGCATATTCGCCAAAGCCGATTTGTCGCACGAGGACTCCCCCAAGTCAGTTGCGGAGCAAGCGATCCGCGCCTTCGGGCGCGTCGATGTCCTGGTAAATAACGCCGGGATGACCAGAGTGGGCAAAATAACGGAAATGCCCGAGGCGGACGTCGACTATTTATTCCATGTCAATTTCAGAGCCCCGCTGCTGCTCATGAAATATGTCGCCGCCCATATGGCCGAGCGCCAAATTGCCGGCTCCATCGTGAACATCGCTTCGTCTCGCGCGGAAAGAGCTTATCCGCTCGACGCCGTTTATGGCGGCTTGAAGGCCGCGCTTGTGCGGGCCACGCAGTCCGTTGCGCTCGATCTGGCGCCGCATCGGATTCGCGTCAACTGCGTTGCGCCGGGGGCGACGGAAGTGCGCGAGCAAAACCGGCACGTGTACGATGCTTTGGGGGCAAGAATCCCGATCGGCCGAATGGGCAGACCGGACGATATCGCCAAGGCGGTAGCCTGGCTATGCTCGGATGAGGCGGCTTATATTACCGGTATCAATTTGCGCGTGGACGGCGGTTTGATTTTGCCGGGGATGCCGGAAAGAGCGAGCTACCGGGAAGGATGGGGCCAAGTGCCGTAAACTTTTTTCCGCTACGGGTTGATTTGTGCTTCCGGTGCGTTTATGATGAAAGAGAAAATTGCATACACGGGAGCTTGGTGAAGCCAGGCTGAGAGGATAGCCGAATGATGCTGTCGACCGTATAACCTGATCTGGGTAATGCCAGCGGAGGAAACGTTCAAGCCTTTGTGCGCGCACAAAGACCGCTTCTTTTCGTTGCGGTCTTTTTTTTGTGCTCACAACCGGCTTCTCCGCTTGCACACATTCATTCTGAGGCGTTTAGCTGGCGGAATGACGTCGTGCAAGCGAAGCGAACGAAGCACCTCCAGCTAAACGCCAAGGAGGATATGAAATGGCAAGCGAAAGCAAGAGCAATGCAGGGATCGCGGGCAGTGCGGCACTGCCGGGAAGCGCCAAAGTTTACGTACAAGGGTCGCGGCCGGACATTCGCGTACCGATGCGCGAAATTGCCCTGACCCCGACGGTAACCGCAGATGGCGAGCGCGGAAACGCCCCGGTGAGAGTGTATGACAGCAGCGGCCCGTACACCGATGCGGGACTCGAAACCGATATCCGCAAAGGGCTGCCGGCTAACCGTCTCAACTGGATTATGGAACGCGGCGATGTGGAGGCGTATGCGGGCAGAACCGTCCGCGCGGAAGACAACGGCCATAAATCGGATGCTGCGGCCGGGCAGATCGAAACGTTCCCCGGGACGAAGCGCCAGCCGCTGCGGGCGAAAGCCGGCGCCAACGTGACGCAAATGCATTACGCCAGAAAAGGCGTCGTCACTCCGGAAATGGAGTACATCGCGATACGGGAAAACGTCTCCCCGGAATTCGTGCGGCAAGAGGTTGCCAGCGGCAGGGCCATCATTCCCGCCAACATCAACCACCCGGAAAGCGAACCGATGATCATCGGCCGCAATTTCCTGGTGAAAATCAACGCCAACATCGGCAATTCCGCGGTAGCTTCGTCCATCGACGAAGAAGTCGAAAAAATGAGGTGGGCGACCCGCTGGGGCGCCGACACCGTCATGGATCTTTCCACAGGCAAAAACATTCATACGACGCGCGAATGGATTATCCGCAATTCACCCGTGCCGATCGGCACCGTTCCGCTGTACCAGGCTTTGGAAAAAGTGGGCGGCAATGCCGAGGCGCTGAGCTGGGACATTTACCGCGATACGCTGATTGAGCAAGCGGAGCAGGGCGTCGATTATTTTACGATTCATGCCGGCGTTCGCCTGCGCTACATACCGCTCACAGCCGGGCGCGTGACCGGCATCGTATCGCGCGGCGGCTCCATTATGGCCGCTTGGTGTCTGGCCCATCACGAGGAAAATTTTCTATACACCCATTTTGAAGAAATATGCGAAATCATGAAAGCTTACGATATCTCCTTCTCGCTCGGAGACGGGCTGCGTCCCGGGTCTATTGCCGACGCCAACGACGAAGCGCAGTTTGCCGAATTGGAAACGCTCGGCGAGCTGACCCAAATCGCCTGGAAGCACGATGTGCAGGTGATGATCGAAGGCCCCGGACACGTTCCTATGCACATGATTAAAGAAAATGTGGACCGGCAAATGGAAGTTTGCAAGGAGGCGCCGTTCTATACGCTTGGGCCTCTCACGACCGACATCGCTCCCGGCTATGACCACATTACGTCGGCGATCGGCGCGGCCATGATCGGCTGGTTCGGGACGGCGATGCTGTGCTACGTTACGCCGAAAGAGCATCTCGGCCTGCCGAATAAGAACGACGTGCGGGAAGGGGTCATCGCCTATAAAATCGCCGCGCATGCGGCGGATTTGGCCAAAGGCCATCCGGGCGCGCAAGATAGGGATAACGCCTTGTCCAAAGCGCGGTTCGAGTTCCGCTGGAGGGATCAGTTCCATTTGTCGCTCGACCCGGAAAGGGCAATGGAATACCACGACGAGACGCTGCCGGCGGAGGGAGCCAAAACCGCGCATTTCTGTTCCATGTGCGGGCCCAAATTTTGCAGCATGAAGATCACGCAGGACATTCGCGATTATGCGAAGCTGAGCGGTCTTGAAGAGACGCAGGCGATCGAGCGGGGGCTGAAAGATAAAGCGGGCGAATTCCAACAGGCCGGGGGCGCTATTTACCGGTAACAGGCAAAGGGGGAGCGTCCGGCGCCCCCTCCCTTTTTGTTAATGTTCAATTAATTGACTTAAAGGAACGTTCTGTTCGCGCTCCGGTTCATCGAGCGGATAAATACGGGCCGTCTCATTGGCTTCATCCACATGTTGAATGTAAATCGGAACCCCGTTGCAGGTCACATTGGCCATTACCGGCGAGGCGGCAATTTCCGATGCGCGTTGCTTGTTCATAGTTTTTACCTCCATATTTTGGCGTAACGCTTTCTATTTTGCGTTCGTTCCCGGGTTGTTATTCACGGCTTTTGAACGTCTTGTCAAGGGAGGTGTCAACGTGGATACAAAAGAGCTGCACGTCATATCGACGGGAAGGCAGCCGTTTGCCGATTTGGCTGCCGCTATGCGGGACATTCATCGCTTCGTTTCCTGCTTTCATCTGCGCGAAAAAACGAAGACGGCCGCGGAATTGATGGCTGCCATCGAGCTGCTGCAAGCCGCAGGGATGCCGGCGGAGCGCATCGTCGTCAATGACCGGGCCGATGTAGCGGCAGCGGCGGGGGCGAGCGGCGTCCACCTCGCTTACCATAGCTTGAGCGTAAGCGCTGTGAAAAGGCTGTTCCCTCAGCTGCGCGTCGGCAAGTCCGTGCATTCGGAGGAGGAGGCCGTGCAGGCGGAAGCCGAAGGAGCGGATTACGTCATGTACGGGCACATTTTCCCGACGTCGTCCAAGCCGGGTTTGCCGGCTCGCGGCATCGAAGCGTTGAGGCTTCTTGCCGCGCGGGTGCGCATTCCGGTCGTCGCCATCGGCGGCATTAAGCCGCCCGACGCAGGTGCCGTGCTGAATGCAGGCGCTGCGGGGGTCGCGGTCATGAGCGGCATTTTGGAGGCGGATGATCCGGGCCGCGCGGCGGCGGCCTATTACGATGCTTTGTACAGGGAGGTATAGCGATGTCCAAAACAGTTGATGCGGTAGTCATCGGC
The DNA here is from genome assembly GCF_000829455.1 of Gordoniibacillus kamchatkensis. Taxonomy (GTDB): domain Bacteria; phylum Bacillota; class Bacilli; order Paenibacillales; family NBRC-103111; genus Gordoniibacillus; species Gordoniibacillus kamchatkensis. The sequence continues at coordinate 26,121 of NZ_JXAK01000010.1, read as the reverse complement.
GGCGGGATTATCGGAGGCTCAATCGCTTACCATTTGGCCAAACGGGGCAGAAGCGTCGTTTTGCTGGAGCGGGACCGGATCGCCTCGGGAGCGTCGAGCGCGGCGGCAGGCATGCTGGGAGCACAGTCCGAAATGCACGAGCCCGGCCCGCTGTTCGATTTGGCCCGGCAGAGCAGAGCGATGTTTCCGCAAATCTCGGATGAATTGAAAGAGCTGACCGGCATCGATATCGGACTGGTGCGCAAAGGGCTGCTGCACGTTGCGCGAACTCCCGAACAAGCGGAGGAATGCCGCCGCATGGCTGCTTTTCAACGCGAGGCCGGGGAGCGGGCGGAATGGCTAAGCGCGAGCCAGGCGAGAGTCATGGAGCCCGGTTTGTCGGCGGACATCGAAGGAGCGCTCCATATTCCGGACGACGGGCAAGTGTCGGCGCCGGATACGGCGGAAGCGTTCGTGAAAGCGGCGGCTGTGCTCGGGGCGCAAGTGCGCGAATACAGCGAAGCGATCTCGCTGCGGATCGAGCGTGGGCGAGTGACCGGGGTTGTGACGGAAGCGGAGACGATCGCTTGCGATCAAGTTGTCGCAGCGGCGGGGGTGTGGGGGAACCGGCTGCTGGCTCAAGCCGGGCTCGGCCTGGACGTTTTTCCCGTCAAGGGGGAATGCTTCTCCGTCGTGACGCCGGTGCCGCTGCTGGCCGCCACCGTATTTTCGCACGGCTGCTATGTTGTGCCTAAACGGGGCGGGCGGCTCGTGGTCGGCGCCACCATGATCGAGCGCAGTTACGACCGGACAGTGAGCGCGGGCGGACTGATGAGCTTAATGAGCAAAGCGGCTTCGTTGTTGCCGGGCATCGCGAACGCCGCATGGGAAAAATCGTGGGCCGGACTTCGTCCGCAAACGCCCGACGGGCTCCCCTACCTGGGGGCTTGGGAAGGCTGCGCAGGGCTGTTCGTCGCGGCCGGGCATTACCGGAACGGGATTTTGCTCAGCCCGGCTACAGGGCAGCTGCTGTCCGAGCTGATGGAGGGAAGCGCGGCTGCTGCGGCCGTCTGCCGCTCTTTCCGGCCGGATCGGCACGTTGCCGTTCGCCAAGAGAAGGGAGGAAGGTGAATGATCGAGCTCATCGTCAACGGGGAACGGATCCAGGTGCCGGAATCGGTGCGGACGGTGTCCGAATTGCTCGCCTATTTCGGCTTGGAGCGGAAAGTCGTCATTGTCGAAATCAATCAAACGATTCTCGAAAAGGCGGCGCATGCGGACACTTTGGTGCGAAGCGGAGACCGGATCGAGATGGTACATTTTGTGGGAGGCGGATGAACGATGCTGAAAATCGGACCTTACGAATTTGAATCGCGGCTGCTGCTCGGAACGGGGAAATTTCCGAGCTTCGACATTCAGCGCGAAGCGGTGCGCGTGTCTGGGGCGCAAATTTTAACTTTTGCCGTGCGGCGAATGAACATTTACGAAGCCGGCCAGCCCAACTTTCTGGAAATGCTGGACGTCAAAAACTTTACGCTGCTTCCGAATACGGCTGGCGCGCAAACGGCCGAAGAAGCATTTCGCATCGCCAAACTGGCTAAAGCGTCAGGCCTCTGCGACATGATCAAGGTGGAAGTGATCGGCGACATGAAGACGCTGCTGCCCGATCCGGTAGAAACGCTGAAAGCTTCGGAAATGCTGCTGAAGGAAGGGTTCATCGTCCTGCCGTACACGTCCGACGACGTGCTGCTGGCCAAGAGACTGCAGGAACTCGGCGTGCACGCCATTATGCCCGGGGCGTCGCCGATCGGCTCCGGCCAAGGAATCGTCAATCCGCTGAACCTCAGCTTCATTATCGAGCAGGCGACCGTTCCCGTCATCGTAGACGCAGGCATCGGCACGCCTTCCGACGCCGCGATCGCGATGGAGCTCGGGGCTGACGGCGTTCTGCTCAATACGGCGGTGTCCGGAGCGAAAGATCCGGTAAAAATGGCGCACGCCATGAAGCTGGCCATCGAGGCGGGCCGCCTCGGACGGGAAGCCGGCCGCATTCCGAAGAAACGCTATGCTACGGCAAGCAGCCCGCAGGAAGGGTTGAGCCCGTCTTAACCTGCCGAAATACGGCAAAAAAGGAGCTGCACACTTTGTGCGGCTCCTTTTTGCTGCTTCTTAACATGTATAAACCTTGTCTTTGCTTTCTGAAACCCGTCTGTCCCATCCCGTTCATTACAACCTCGAGACGCAAACGTCCCTTCAGACTTTCAGGCTCCCGAGAGAGAGTGGCTGCACTGCGGACCTAAGAATGTGGATCTCCGGCTGGCAGCCTCTATTCATCGCCATCATCGTTAAACATCCTCTTTGATTCGACAAAAAATTGTATTATAATTCAAAATACGACATACAAATATTATATTCGACAAAATTCATCGTTATTCAACGCCATCTAACTCGCCGCTTGTTCATTGTTTTGTCATTCCGGAAAGATAAGATAAAGATATTGGTAATAATTTGTCGATCCGAGCTAAGCAACGAAGGGATGATGGACTTGAACGGCGAGGCGAACGGTACGAACGGTTTGATTGGCTTCCGATTAAAACGGGATATTTTCAATAAATACGGTTCTTTGTTGATTGCCGCACCCGCTCTTTTGAATCAAGGGCACCTGGAGCTGCTGGAATCCCACGCTATCCAGCTGACGGGCGAGGATGTCGTTACGGCCGGGCAAGAGGAGAACGCAGAGCAATTGGATGGCGCAGAAACGATCGATCAACTGGTGGAGCAAGTATACACCATTTTTCAAGATGTGCGGTATTCCAAAAAAGTTCCACTTGCCGATATTCGAAAACATATCATTCCGGCCATACATCAAAGCTCGGACGAGTTAAACGTGTTCGGGCTGTTGTCGTCGCTGCAGGCCAAGGACGATTATACATATCGTCACAATATCGGGGTTGCCGTACTGGCGACGCTTATCGGGAAATGGCTCAATATGAAAGAGCATGATTTGCTGCAGCTATCTACGGCGGCCTTGCTTCACGATATCGGTAAAATGATGATTCCGCCGGACATTCTGGACAAGCCTGACAAATTGACGAATGAAGAATTTGAACTGATGAAGAAGCACATCGTCTTCGGATATGAATTGATCAAAGGAACGGTCGGAACAAATCACAGACAGGCGCTCGTCGCTCTGCAGCATCATGAAAGAATGGACGGGCGCGGCTACCCTTTCGGTTTGGAACAGGAGAAGATCGATTATTTCAGCCGGATTGTCATGATCGCCGACGTGTTTCACGCCATGACTTCGCAAAAAATTTACCGTTCCGCGACTCCTCTTTACGAAATTTTGAGAAACATCTCGCAAAATGCTTTCGGCGTGTTCGATGCGAAGATCGTAAGCGTTTTTTTAAACCGGATTATGCAATCGTTGGTCGGTCATGAAGTTGTGCTTACGGACGGCAGCAAGGGAAAGATTGTTTACATCAATCCGTTCGCCCCTGTGCATCCGTTGGTGCAGATCGAAGAGTTGTTTCTAGATCTCAGTAAGCATACGGAGGCCCAAATCGATCATGTCTTGGCTTGACGAATAACCCTCATTTACCTCACTGCTTAGTTGCCTCCAGCAATCTGCGAATATTGTCCAATTTGCGCTCGGGAGCCCATCGTATGAGTTACAAAGTCATATTGTTTGTCGTGTTGATGATTTCCACCTACATGACGTTGTTGATTTCTTTTCTCTCGTGGCCTAACCGAAAACAACCGGCAGCGCGAATATGTGCATTGATTATGTTGGCGGCCTCGTTTTATTCGTTCGGTTACGCTTTTGAAATCGCCAGCCGCACGACGGATCAAGTCGTATTTTGGCTAAAAGTCGAATATGCCGGAATACCGTTTATTTCGGCGTTATGGCTGATATTGATCCTGCAGTATACCGGTAATAAGGCGCTTTTACATAAGCGCGTTTATTTTCTGCTCATGGCGGTCCCGGTCGTTACGCTAATTATGCATTATACGAACGATACTCATCATTGGTTTTACCGCGAAATCGCCTTGGGCAAACTGGCCGGCATCACGACGGTTACAACGGTCAAAGGGCCTTGGTATTGGGTTCACACCGCGTATTCGTATTTGTGCACGTTAGCGGGAATTGTCGTTTCCGCCGCTCTTTATTTGAAAGCGGCGCCGCTTATCCGCAAACAAATTATTGTGATGATGGTCGGCGCAGCGGTGCCGTGGATTGCCAACATGCTCTACTTGACAGGCAGCATCAGCGCGAATCTTGACTTGGAGCCGTTCAGCTTTATGGTTTCGGGCGTTATTTATTTTTTTGGTATCTATAGGCTCAATATATTGAGGCTGAGCTCGCTTGCTATGGAGCAGGTGTTCGAATCGATGGCCGACGGGGTTGTCATCCTCGACCTGGAGTACAATATTACGAATTTCAATGAGGCGGCCCAAGGCATATTTGAACAATTAGGTCCAATACGGGACAAACCCGCGCCGGCTCTCCAAGTCTTCGCCGCTTATCCGGCAATTGTGGCCAAGCTGGCTGAAAGTTCAAACAGCGAAAGCCAGCTGTCGTTCAGCCGGAACGGGGTGACCAAGCATTACGATTTCAGCGTTTCCATGATATATGGCAAAGGCCGGACGCTGCTCGGCAAAACGCTTTTGTTCCACGAAACGACGGAGGTCGTGAACAATCAGGAAAAGCTTCTGACGATCGCCAGGCAGCTGGCGGACATGAACGCTTTCAAGGATCAGCTGTTTTCGGTGCTTGCTCACGACATCCGCGATCCTTTAGCGGTGCTCATCAATTTAACGGAATTGCTGGAAGAGGAAATACAAAGCTTGGCAAGCGAAAATCTCGAAATATTCCGTGAAGTCAAGGAACAAATCGCAGGCACTTACGAGTTGGTGGAGCACCTTCTCGAATGGTTTCGCAATCAAAAAAGAAAAATTGCGTTCAATCCCTCGGCATGGGATTTGTCTTCCTTTGTGCAGCAAGCGATCCAAACGGTTAAGGTGCATTGCGAAATCAAAAAAATCGAAATCGTTTCTTACATTGATGACGGCTTCGCTGTTTTTGCCGACAAGGAAATGGTAGGCATCATACTGAGGAATTTGCTGGCGAACGCGATAAAATTCACCGCCATCGGCGGTTATGTACGAATTAGGGCTGCATACAAGGAGGACTGGATCGTTGTCTCGGTCCAAGATTCCGGCGGGGGCATAGATCCTGCCATCGCAAAATCGCTGCTGCAAGATTCGCAGCCGGTGAACATGACGATGGAGAAGGGATCGGGCTTCGGGCTTGTTTTATGCAAGGAACTTGTCGGCATTCACGGCGGTTCCATTTGGTTTGAAAGCGCCCCGGGCCAAGGCAGCACCTTCTTTTTCACGCTTCAGGCCAACGAAAAGGCCGAAAAATACCCAATACGGGAGCAACGGGAGCTCGAACCGGCATGAAAGTTATAATCATCGATGATGAAAAAGCGATGCACCTGGTCATGAAGAAGCTGCTTGCCAAAATTCCGGATGTGGAAATCGTCGGCATGTTCCGGGAAACGAAAGATGCCGACCGATTTTTAGCCGAGCACGAAGTGCACATAGCGTTTGTCGATATCAATATGCCGCATGAAAGCGGAATGCTTTTTGCCAAGAGGATGGCGGATACGGCGCGGGATTTGCACATCGTGTTCGTCACCTCGCATAAGGAATATGCGATCGAAGCATTCGACATTTACGCCCTGGACTATATTGTCAAGCCTGTTTCCCTGGAGAGGCTGGAGAAAACGGTAGCAAGAGCGAGAGCGATTATTCAGCATTGCGACAAGCCGGAGGATAGCGACAACAAGGAAATGAACCGGGTATCCATATTTTGCCTGGGGGGAGTAGAAATTCGCAGTCAACACGGGGGGACTGTGAAATGGCGGACCAGAAAAAGCGCGGAATTATTCGGATACTTGTTGTTGAACCGAGGCAAAAAAGTATCGAGGGTCAAAATTATAGCCGATATGTTCGCGGGAATGCCGCAAAAAAATGCAGATACGTATCTCAACACGACGATTTATCAATTGCGGAAAGCGGTCGAGCCCCACGGACTTAAACATGGCATCCAGTCGGACGGCGATACTTACAGCCTGGACATTGCGGCTGACACCTATATCGATTTTGTCGATTTTGAGAAAAAGCTCCAAAGCTTTCATGTCATCGATGCCTCGAATTTGGAGCAGGCGGCGGAAGTCGAAAAGCTGTATACGGGTGGATTATTTGGCGAAAAGGACTATCTATGGGCTTTGAGCGACAATGAGCGGTTATTTCAGATGTATGCGGAATTTGCAAAGAAAATGGCGAAAGCTCTGCTGGACAATAAAGATTACGCTTCGGCGACAAGACTTCTTTTAAAGCTGTTGAACCGCAACGAGCTGGATGAAGACACAGTCGGTCTGCTTCTGAAAGCCTATGCCGCGCAAAGAAACAAGATTTTGCTGGCGAAACAGTACGAAAGCTACACAAGCTTGCTGCACAAGGAGCTGGGAATCGCTCCTACGCAGGAACTGGTTAATCTGTACTCGCAGCTTCAATTCGGTATTGACGGCACGGCTGTACATCTCTATTGAGATCATGTTCATTATTTTGTCATTGGCAAAAACTATACTTGGGACGTAGGACTTACCGACTAGTTTGATTTGCCGTTAGCCAAAAATCAAGGAGAATAAACGCGAATGGTTAGAGTGATGGTTGTTGACGATGCCGCTTTTATGAGGGCATTTCTGAAACAGATGCTGACCGATGTCGGTTTTCAGGTCGTGGCCGAGGCCAAAGACGGCGACGAAGCGGTCAAACTGTTCATGCACATGAGGCCTGACGTAGTTACTATGGATATCACGATGCCGGAAATGAACGGTATTGATGCCCTTAACGAGATTAGAAAAGTCGATCCGCAGGCAAAAGTGATCATGTGCTCGGCAGTCGGACAACATAATATGATTCTTAATGCGATCAAGGCCGGTGCCTCCGACTTTATCGTCAAGCCTTTTCAGAAAGAACGAGTGCTGGAGGCCATAAAAAAAGTGATGCCTCAATGACTATATGCCATCATGCGGATTGAATAGGAGGAGATCGTCGTGGATTCTGTGGGAATGGGCGAATTATGGGCGAACCAATTGATTGAGATCGAGAGTGTGGACGGGGCGAGATATAAAACCCAAATCTTGAAAATAGAAAACGAAGAGATTTACATTCAGCGGCCTGTGAGCAAGCATCAAGAGAGCATGCCTCTGCTTCATGGGAACGGCAAAGATATATCCGTTTATTTTTACAACGACTTGAAGGAGCTGTATACGTTCGACACCGTACTGACCGTAAGAAACGGCAGGCCGGTCATGGCCAAGCCGCTGCCCGGCAGCGTGTATAAAGTTCAGCGCAGAAATTATTTCCGGGTTCCGGCCAGAGTGAAGCTGGAAGTCCAGCACCCTTCCGGCGAAATTCACAGGTTTATGACGGAAGATTTGAGCGGTGGAGGAGTATCGTTCTTATGTTCTTCATCCGACATTTTCAAGGTGAACGATGAAGTTAAAGGCACAATTCGACTGGAAACGACATCTGATACTGTGCTTGTAGAGTTTGCGGGGAAAGTGGCGAATACGAAGCTCATTACCGATGGAGGGCGCAAATTCGGCTTGGCCTTCAGCGATATAAGCGAGAAACACCGCAGCGCGATTATCCGGCATTGCATTAAACGGCAGTGCGAAATTATTAGCAAAGTGAAAAAAATGTGAAACCGAAAGAATTGTCGAATTGCTTGCAGGATTTTAGATTAATTTGTCGAAATATAGCAGAATAACGCAAGAAATTTGTCGAAAACAATCGAATTGTAGATTGAGATGGATGGGATCGTTATCGTTCATGTTACCCGGCTTGTTTTAACCGTATGCCTGATCGCGGCTGCATTGTGGACCTCCGCCAATTCCCACTGGATTGGACCGGGGGGTGCAGCCGTTATTTCATCTGGCGACTCTCCGCTGCTGCGATTTTTATTTCACAGCTTAATGGACCGCGAGGGAGGCATCTACACGAATTATCGCAGCGATCTTCCGTCGCGTCCGGATATGGCGGCTAATCATGACGAGCTCTCCGAATCCTTAGGTTGATGCTTCAATATGCGGCCGCCGCGAATAGATGGGACATTTATCGCCAGCAAACCCTTTTTTTGCGCCGTTACTTGCTTCAGCCGAGCGGCCACGTCCGGTGGAAAACGGACTCCTCGCACCGGCAAAAGCTGGGCAGCAACGCGGCGATCGACGATCTTCGCATCGTTCGGGCGCTTCTGGCTGGCGCGCGAAAGTGGGGGGCGGCCAGCGACCATCGGCTTGCGAAGGAAATTGCCGACGCTCTGCTTCGCGACAATCGAACCGGCAACCTGCTAGCGGATCATTACAATACGGAGGACGGGGCGAAGGCCGAGACGCTGACCTCTTCCTATCTGGACCCGGCTTCCATGTTCGTTCTCGCTAAGGAAGATTCCCGGTGGCTTCCGGTAGCGGAGGCATCGCTCAAGCTGCTGACCGAAGCCGCGCAGCCAAACGGGTTTTATCGCAAAACGTACAACCTTGCAAGAGGCGAGTGGACGGATCCGGCGGGAAGCGACCGCAATATGATCGATACGCTGCTGGCGGCGATACATGCCCAGGAAGCCGGCGCTCCTCCCGTTCCGACGCTGCGGCTAGTGCAAGCTTTGTGGAGCCGCGACGGCCGTTTGTACGGGACTTATCGCGACGACCTGCAGGCGGCGAGCGCGGATGAGTCTCCTGCGGTGTACGCACTGGCAGTCAGGCTGCTGGAGCAAGCGGGCGAAGCGGAGCGGGCGAAGCCGCTAAGAAGCAGGCTCGCTCAGCTGGCTGTACAAGATCCTGCCTCACCGTTTTACGGCGGGTTTTTAGATCCGGCGACGCTGGAATGCTATTCGTTCGATAATTTGCAAGCCCTGATTGTGGAGAATGGAAAGAGGAAACAGCAATGAAAACTACAGACCGCGTCTATTTTACCCTCTTTGCCCAATTTTTGTTCATCGTATTTGCGGCGCTGTACCTCGTGTTCACTATACAGCTGTACCCGGCGAATTATGTCTGGTTTCTGCTTACGCTCCTGCTGGCGATGTTCGGCTTTATGCGGGATCTGCTCGCTGCGCTATTGGCCTCCATGTTTATCGTTTTTGCCTACAGCTCCTTGATCCTGTACCAAATGTTCATCGAAAAAAGCGTGGCCGAAATTGTTTTGAACGATTTGGTCTGGCTGTTCGCCTACCCGTTGTCCGCGACGGTATCCGGCTTCCTGGGACGGGAGTTCCGCCAATTGATGCAAAGCTATCGTTATTACGCCGACAATTACGATAAGCTCGTCGTCATTGACGAAATCACCGGCTTTCTCAATATGAGAAATTTCATGCAAGAGCTGCAAGAAGAAGTGTCGAGAAGCTTGCGCTACAAGCGCGAGGTGAGCCTGCTGTTCGTGGAAGTCGCTTACTTCAAAGACCTTGCGAAGGAATACGGGAAAGAGCAGGCTCAGGAGCTGATTCGCAAAGCTGCGCTCGGCTTCGAGAAAGTGCTGCGCGACGTAGACAAGAAAGCTTATTTGGACGAAGGGGTTTTCGCTTTCATTTTGCCGGAAACGCCCGCTGCGGGAATGGAAATCGTAAAGAACCGCATGGCCGAAAACTTCCAGAGCACGACCTTGAACCGTTCGAAGCGGGAAGTCGTTATCAAGCTCAGGCTGAAATTCGGGGGCGCGACCTGTCCGGAGCAGGGAACGGGAGCCGATGCGATTTATGAAAAAGCGAAGCAGGAGCTGAGCCTTTATGTGGGCTAAGCGTCTGCTAGCGATGATGTTCGCGGGAGCGATCGCCTTGTCTGCTCCGGGGCTTGCTTCCGCCGAACGGGCTCCTATAGTGCCGACCTGTTTGATCGTATACCAGAATGAGGATTTGCGGGACGACGCGAATATCGCGGCCAATCTCGCCGGACATTTCAACATGAATCGGGAGATCGAACCGCTGTCGCAGCTCACTCCCGAGGCTGTGGCCAAAGCGGACTCGATTATCGCCATTTTGCAAAAGCCCGACGAAACGTTTGAGCGCAAGCTCCAAGCGGAAGGGAAGCCCGGACATTCGGTGCTGTGGGTAGGGGCGGCCGACGGGGACAGCAAGACGCCTGCCGCGGAAATCCGGTACAAAGGCAACGTCATTCAGGAGCTGAACACGACGGTGTATCCTCTTCGCGTCCGCGAAGGCATGGACAAGCTGGCCGAAGTCAGCGACGGAACGAACGTTTACACGCTCGCCGCTCATGCGGGAAACGAATGGCGGTATGCGTCGCCGCAATTGACCGGAGCGCCGGGACTCGTATTCGCCGACATGCTCCACGACGTGTTCCATGCGGAGCATGCGGATGATTATCACGAAGCGTACATTCGCATCGAGGACGTGCATCCGCTCACGGATCCGAAAAAGCTCCGCGCCATTGCCGATTTCCTGTACAGCCGGCACATTCCTTTTATGGTCGCGGTCATTCCGGTCTATACGGATGCAGCCGGCGGCAACGTCGTGAACTTCGAAGACAAGCCCGAATTTACGGCTGCCCTGCACTATATGGAGGATCGCGGCGGAAGCCTGATCATGCACGGCTACAAGCACCGGTACCGCGACGGGGAAACCGGCGAAGGCTTCGAATTTTGGGATGCGCAGAGCGACAAGCCCATCCCCGACGAAGCCGCATACATGACAGACAAGCTGGAGAAAGGAATCGCCCGCATGGCGAAGCAAGGCTTGTATCCGCTCGCTTTCGAGCCGCCTCACTACGCGATGTCGCAAACCGGCTACCGGATTGTGAACAGGTACTTTTCCACGCTGGTCGGCAATCTGCAGCTGAACGATACGACCTATCTCGTTTCCCAGCAGCCGCCGTACCGGTTGCAGCATAGCCTTGCCGGACTCAAGGTCGTGCCGGAAACGATCGGCTACGTTGCGGACGAGGCGGGGGCGGCAGCGCCGATGCTGGAGAAAGCGAAGCAGCTCATGATCGTGCGGGACAGCGTAATCGGCGCCTTTTTCCATCCTTATTTGAAGCTTAGTCAATTAACGGAGCTAGTGGACGGCTTGTCTGCGCTGAATGTCGATTTCATCGATTTGAAGGCGGAATCGAACGAAGTCCGGACCGATTTCATCACGATCCGCAGCGATGGCGGTCAAGTAACGGCTTCTATTCAGAACCGCTCCAAGCTGGATGCGCTCGCGGCCGTGCCGGCCAAATCGAAGCTTGCGCCGCTGTTTTCGCTCGTTATGACCTGGGGCATTGCGGCCGTCGTCACTCTCTTTCTGATTATGTTCTTCTGGTTTTTGCTCCTGCTCAGAACGCGTCGCAAGAAAAGGTTGTTTTACGAAGAGGTGCGCTCCTGATGGCCAACGCGCTGTTTCTCATAGCTTTGACTTCCATATGGCTCATGCTGCTGTATCATATGTTTCTGACGCTCGGCGGCTATTTATATTCCAATTGGCTGGAGAGCGATCCGGAGCGGTTTCGCTGCGACTTGCGCACCGATTGGCCGACCGTTACGATTTTGATTCCCGCCCATAACGAGGAAATCGTCATCGACGCGACGCTCAAGGCGATGGTGAGGCTGAACTATCCGAAGGACCGGCTTGAAGTTATCGTTATCAACGACAATTCGTCCGACAGGACCGGAGAAATCGTCGACGGCTATGCGGCGAAGTTTCCGTTCGTAAAGGCGCTCCATACGTTTCCGCCGGACGGGGGGAAGGGCAAATCCCACGCTCTCAACAAGGCGCTGGAGCTCGCGGGCGGCGAACTGATCGCCGTCTACGATGCCGACAATACGCCGGAGCCGGATGCGCTGAAGCATCTTGTGAACGCCTGACGGCGAATCCGAAAACGGGCGCGGCGGTCGGCAAGTTTCGCGTCATTAACGCAAGGCGCAATTTGCTCACCCGGTTTATCAATATCGAAACGATCAGCTTCCAATGGATGGCGCAAGCCGGAAGATGGAAGTGGTTCCGCATCAGCACGATACCCGGGACGAATTTTATTATACGCCGCAGCGTGCTCGACCAGGTCGGAGGCTGGGACGAGAAAGCGCTGGCCGAAGATACGGAACTGAGCATCCGCGTCTATGAGGAAGGGTATGAAATCCGTTTCTATCCTCTTGCCGTCACTTGGGAGCAGGAGCCGGAGACGTGGAAAGTATGGCTGAAGCAGCGCACGCGCTGGGCGCGCGGAAATCAGTACGTCATTTTCAAATATATGAGCAGGCTGTTTCAGCTCAAGCGGCGGCGAATGCTGTTCGACCTGATCTACTTTTTCTTCACGTATTTCATGTTCCTCGGCGGGGTGTTTACTTCCCATTTTCTCTTTGTGATGGGGCTGCTCGGCTATATGAAGGTCACGCTGCCCGGTCCGTTTCTGCTGATCTGGATTCTCGCTTACTTGCTTTTCGTTGTGGAAATTATGATTACCCTCGGCATTGAAAAAACGGAGCTGACAAGGCGCAATTTTTTCACAGTCCTTATGATGTACTTGACATATTCGCAGCTGTGGCTCTTGCTCGTCGTCCGGGCGTTCCGGCTCCATGTGGAAGCGACGATTAAACGCAAGGAAGTGAAATGGGAAAAGACCCAGCGCTTTCAAGCGTAAAGAAGGGAATACCGATGAAACCTGTAAAATTGTGTGCGACAATCGCATTGACGCTGGGACTGCTCCTGCATCTGCTTCCTGCGCTTCCGGCTTATGCCGATAACGCGGGGGCAGCGGGCAGCGGCCCGGACCCGGCCGCCGTCCCTTCCGCTGCGGCCCAGACGGCCGCTGCCGAAGCGGTGCATCCCCTGCCTGCCGGGAATGCGGCGCCGATAACGGAAAATGTGCCGATTTTCCCGCAGGAGCACGTCATTCAAGGCGTCAGCAACCGGGAGGATACGTATTTCAGCATATCCAAAAGCCGGAAGCTTATCGCCGGCTCCTACGTTCAGCTGAAGATCAGCCATTCGTCGACGCTGCAGCCGGCCAAATCCACGTTTACGGTGCTTTTGGACGACGTCCCGCTCGGCAGCGTATTTCTGGACAAAGGGAATGAGCAGGGGGCGACATGGAAGCTGGACATTTCGTCGCAGCCGCTCAAGGCTGGCTTCCATAAGCTTTCGCTCGTGACCCATATGGAAGTGACGTCCAATTTATGCGACGATCAGGACAACGCCGCCAACTGGATGCGCATTTCCAAGGAAAGCTACATCCATCTGCTGACGGAGAAAAGCTATTCCAGCGCCGATTTCTCGTATTTTCCAAGCCCTTTCCTGGAAAAAGGCAGTTTGAAGCCGCTGCAAGCCGCCTTCGTCGTTCCCGACGCGCCGACGCCGGCGCAGCTCGAAGCCGCGATGCGCATCGCGGAGTGGCTTGCCTCGCAAGTTCCCGGCAACCGTCTTCGTTTTGACGTGGTGCACGAGTCGGAGCTGACGGACGAGATGAAAAAGGGGACGCCGCTCATCTGGGTCGGACGCTCTTCCGCATGGTCGGCTGCCGGCAAAGAGGTTGCAGACCAAGCAGCGCGGGACCACGGCTCTTTAAGCGGCACCAATTATATGGCGCTCACGTCTTCTCCGTGGAATGCCGAAGTGGCGGAGCTGTTTATCGACAGCCAGGACGAAGCGATGGCGAACGCCGCTCTCATGCTGACGGATCCCAAGCTGAACGAGCAGCTGCTCGGTACGCTCACCCCGATTCCGACAGAGCTGCAGCCGCCTCCGGACGCATCTTCCGAGCCGGAGAAGGGGGGCCCAAAAATGCACGTCTCGTTCGCGGATATGGGGTACACCAATCTGGTCGTGGAGAGCTCGCTCGTCGGCGTCGCCAAAATCGGTTACACCATCCCGGGCGGCTGGCAAGTTCGGGACGGCATCGGGCTTAAGCTGCTGTTCAAGCATTCCAAGACGCTCAACTTCGTGCAGTCGCTCGTTTCCGTGAAGGTGAACGGCGAGCCGATCGCGAGCCAGCATTTGAACGCGGAGACGAGCGATACGGGTTCGATTCAGGTGAACATCCCGAACGAATTGTTTGCTTCCGCTCACGAGCTGAATATCGAGGTGGCGTTTCAATTCAGTTCGAACGCGGGCAAGGAACCTTGTACGGGCGTAAATTCACAGATCGGCAATTGGGCCGTCATCGACAAGAGCTCGTTTCTCTCGTTCAGTTACGTAACGAAGCAATCCGCCGATCTGCGCGAGCTTCCGTCGCCGCTGGTCGATCGGGGGCGCTGGGATTCGGCGGCTATCGTAGTGCCGGAACGAATGAGCTCCAAAGAGCTGAGCGTGCTCGCGACGTGCGTCGGCTATTTGGGCAAAAATTTGCAGTCCGCGTCGGGCCTCGCATTGGTATCGGCCTCGAGCCCGGAGCTCGCCAATCTTCTCCGCGACAAGAACGTCATCTATGTCGGCTCAGGAGAGCATATGCCTGCTTTTATCGGCGAAGCCAAGGACAGTCTTGTCGCTTACCGCAACGGCCGTGCGGTGGTCCAATCTCCGGCTGTAACGCTGCTTCCCGGCTTGACGAACCAAATGGCCTGGATCCAGCTGGCGAAGTCTCCCTTCAATTCCGACAAAAGCCTGCTCGTCGTCTCCGCCACTTCGCCGGATGCTCTGCTGGCGGTACCGGACGTTTTGGCCGATCCGAACAAAAGCGCAGATGTGTACGGCAGGCTCGCGGTGATCGATGGCAAGCGGCAAGTGCACTCTTTTCAGGCGGAGGCAGCTTCCGCTCCGAATCGTACGGCTGCGGACCGGATCAAGGATGCCGTGCAATTCGGCAACCTGACCGTCAGAAACCGCTTGCTGCTTATCACCGGTCTGCTGGCGGTCCTGATTGCAGCCGGATGGCTGTTCTGGCTCGTTCGCAAACGGAAGTAGCCGGTTAAGCTGCGGAACGAAGACCCGGAGACGGAGAATCCCGATTTTCCGTCTCCGGGTTCTTTTCGTAGCTATGGACGCGGGAACAATTTGCATATTGATTGAGGCGGAATTTCGGGTAAGATAGTTTTGAAAGGGCTATCATAATCCTATTGCAGGAAGAGGAAGGCAACCATGTATAAAATATTGCTGGTCGACGACGAGGCCGTCGTACGGGAAGCGGTCAAGGAGCGGATCGACTGGACGGCATGCGGGTACGAGTTCGTCGGCGACTGCGAGAACGGGCTGGAAGCGGTCGAGCTTGCGGAGCGGCATCGCCCGGACGTGGTGCTCACCGATATATGCATGCCGTTCATGGACGGTCTGGAGCTGACGCGGCATTTGGCGAAGTCGGGTTCGGCGGCGCGCGTCGTCATTTTGACCGGGCACGAGCATTTCGACTATGCGCAGCAAGCTGTCAAGCTCAAAGTAAACGATTACATTTTGAAACCGATTACAGCCGCCGAGCTGACCGAAGTGCTGGGCCGAATCCGCGCCGAGATGGATGCGGAGGCAGGACGGCACGAAGACTTGCTCCGCCTGCGGCAGCAGCTGAACGAAAGCTTTCCGCTTCTGAAGGAGCGGTTTCTGGAGCGGCTCGTGACCTCAAAGCTGCGCGCCAGCGATGTGCCCGGCAAGCTGGACTATTTTCAAATCCGGCTAACCGGTGCGGTGCATACGGCGCTGGTCGTCGACATCGACGATTTCGGCCGGCATTTGGCGGAGCGTCCGGAAGCGGACGAGGAGCTGCTCCGTTTTGCCGCATTCAACATCGTCCAGGAAATTGCCGCAGCCGGCGTCGTCTTTCGCGACCGGGAAGAGCGCATCATCGCATTGCTGTCGGCCGGCGACGCGGCTGAGCTGGATGAATGCGCCCAGTCGGCCGCGGAAGAAATTCGCCAGTCGGTGGGAAAATATTTGAAATTTACCGTCACAGTCGGGATCGGCCGGATGTGTACGGCGCCGCAGGACCTTCACTTGTCTTACCGTTCGGGCCTCGATGCGCTCGGCTACCGTCTGCTCGTCGGCAAAAACAGCGTCATTCGCATTGGCGACATGGAAGCGCGCGGCGCCCCCCGGCCCGCTCGCCAAAACGAATGGATCAGCAGCATCGCGACCTGCATCCGGACGGGGAGCCACGAGCAGATGGAGCGGTCGATCGAGGACATGATCGGCTGTCTGAAGAACGATTTTACGCCGATCGACAAGTGCCGCACGCTGCTGCAAGTCGTAACGCTGTCCATCGTTCAGGTCATTCAGGAGCTCGGTGTGGACGAAGCCGGTATTTTCGCCGATCCGTCCGGTCCGCTTGCCGCGCTGGGAGAGCTGAAAACGCTGGACGATATGGAGCGCTGGCTGAAGCGCGTGTGCGGGCAAGCGGTGCAGGCGGCGGCGGAGCTGCGCAACGATTACAACCGGCTGCAAGTCGAGAAGGCGCTCCAATACATCAGGGAACATTACCGGGAGGAGCATATTTCGCTGCAAACTGTTTGCCAGCATACGCATATGAGCGTCAGCTATTTCAGCTCCTTGTTCAAGCATTACACCGGCAAGACGTTCGTCGAGGCGCTGACCGGCGAGCGAATCGAGAAAGCGAAGGAGCTGCTCAACTTGTCCCCGCTCAAGACGTACCAGATTGCCGCCGAGGCCGGTTACCGCGACCCCCATTATTTCAGCGCCATTTTCAAAAAATGGACCGGCCTGACGCCGACCGAATACCGCCGGCAAACGGCCAACGGCCGGGTGTAACGCATGAAGCCGCTGCGATGGATTCAGTTTCAAAGCATTCAGTCCGGCATGGCGGCCGCCTTCGCTTGCCTCATTTTGTTTACCGCTTTCACGATGAGCGCAGTCGCCTACCGGCTGTCGGAAAATTCCGCTCAGCAAACCGCGCAGCAATATTCCGCCGAGCTGGTCAAGCAGGTCAAGGAAAATATTCAGACGTATATCGGCAACATGGAAAATATTTCGCTGCTCGCCATGAATAACCGCGATGTCCGCGAATATTTGTCCGGACAGCTCGTCATGAGCCCGGCCGAGCGGGCAAGCGCCAGACAGAAGATCGAAGACTTTTTCCATACGATCGCGACGTCGAGGCAGGATATCGCCTCTATCAACGTATTCGGGAAGGACGGGCGTTTCGTCTCCGACCGGAGCGGCGCCAAGCTGAATCCGAACGTGAAGCCGGAGGAGATGTCGTGGTATCGCAAAGCGGTGGAAGCGAAAGGCGATGTCGTCATTTCTCCTTCCCATGTGCAGGCGATCTACCAGAACGAGTACCGGTGGGTCGTCTCGCTCAGCAGGGAGCTGCGGGGATCGGGAGATATGGAGGGCTCGGGAGTTTTCCTCGTCGATCTCAATTCAACGTCATTACCGGCATTTTGAGCAGCATTTCGCTCGGGAAGCGGGGCTACGTCTTCATCGTCGACAATGACGGCAACCTCGTCTATCATCCGCAGCAGCAGCTCATTTACAGCAATTTGAAGACGGAGCTCATTGACCGGGTGCTCGCTAGCGGAAAAGGCAGCTTCCGCACGAACGAAGGCGGGCAAAGCCGGATCTACACGGTAGAACGCTCCGATTTCGGCTGGTACATCGTCGGCGTCTCGTACGTGGACGAATTGATCGGCGACAAAACGCGGATGCGGCTGTCGTTCCTGCTCTGGGGAGCGGTCTGCCTCGCGGTCGCTTTCACGATGTCTGTGCTGCTCTCGCGCCGGTTGTCCCGCCCGATATTGCAATTGCAGGAGCATATGAAGGAAGTGGAGAAGGGCAACTTCGACATTCAGGTGCCGGTGGAGAAGACGAAGGAAATCGGCCGTCTGGCGAAGACGTTCAACCTTATGGTCGGCCGCATCAAAGATTTGATGGACCAGGTCGTGAAGGAGCAGGAGTTCAAGCGGAGGACGGAGCTGAGCGCCCTGCAGGCGCAAATCAATCCGCACTTTTTGTACAATACGCTGGACTCGATTATTTGGATGGCGGAAAGCAAACGGTCGGAGGAAGTCGTGCTCATGACTTCCGCTCTCGCCAAGCTGTTCCGCGCCTCCATCAGCATAGGGGAGGAGCTTGTGCCGGTCCGCAACGAGCTGGAGCATATCGCAGGTTATTTGACGATCCAGAAAATACGTTACCGGGATAAACTCGAATTCCGCATCGATACGGACCCCGGCATCTTGAACTGCAAGACGCTCAAAATCGTGCTGCAGCCGATTGTCGAAAATGCGATCTATCACGGCATCAAAAACATGTACGGCGTCGGCGTCATTACGATTACCGGCGAGAAGCGGGACGGCGACGTTGTGCTGCGGGTCGCCGATAACGGCGTCGGCATGGAGCCGGAGCAGGTGAAACGGCTCTTGGTGCCGAGGAGCACGAGCGGCGACAGCGGCAAGGGCAAAGGGTTCGGGCTGCTGAACGTGCATGAGAGGATCAAGCTCGTATTCGGCCCCGCGTACGGCTTGACGATAGAGAGCGAGCCGGACGAAGGCACGACGGTGACGGTCCGGATGCCGGCAATCGGTGCGGACGGCAAGAAAGAAGGCGACGGCGGATGAGCGGGCTAACGCGGAAAATCAAATATGGCGGCACGCTGCTCCTCTTGCTCGCTTTCGCGGCCGCTCTGGTTTACGTCTTGCCGGCGTTGCGGGACGGGCGGATCCATGTGACGGTCGTCGTGAAATCGCTCGAGAAGAGCATGGAGTTTTGGCAAGTGCTGTCGGACGGCGTGGAGACGGCGGGCAAGGAGTTCGGGGTAGACGTGGCGATTACCGGACCGAGCCAGGAATCCGATATCGACGGGCAGATCGCCGTTCTGAGGCAAGCGATCGCCAAGCGGCCCGATGCGATCGTCATGGCGGCGACGGATTACAACCGTCTCGCGCCGGTTGCGGATGACATCGTCAAAGCCGGCATCCGGCTCATCATGATCGACTCCGCGGTAAACAGCCGTGCGGCCGTAAGCTTTATCGCCACGGACAACATCGAGGCCGGCCGCAAGGCAGGCGACGAAATGGCGCGGCTCGCCGGCGGCGGGAAAATCGCCATCATCAGCTACGTGCAGGGTACGGCGACGCAGATCGACCGCGAGCGCGGCGTCCGGATGCGGCTCGAGAAAGAGCCCGGCACGGCGATCGTGGGCACCTTTTACAGCGACGGAGTCGAACAGAAAGCTTACGAGACTACGAAAAGGCTGCTGCTCGAAGTGCCCGATTTGCGCGGCATCGTCGCTCTCAACGAGACGTCCACGGTCGGCGCCGGCAGAGCGGTTCAGGAGCTCGGGCTTGCAGGGAAAGTACATTTGGTCGGCTTCGACAGCTCGCTTGACGAAGTAAAGCTTCTCGAGTCCGGCGTCATGCAGGCTACCGTCGTGCAGAAGCCGTTCAATATGGGGTATCTCGGCGTGCGGACCGCCGTGGAAGCCGTGCGCGGCCGCAAAGTGCCGGAGCGGATCGATACCGGCTCGGTCGTGATCGACAAGTCCAACATGTATTCGAACGAGAACCAGAAGCTGCTTTTCCCCTTCGTGGGAAAGTAGCCTTTTTCCAAATTGGAATTGACGGCTGAGCGAGAGTGGACTATAACGAAAACAAGGCAGCGATTTATTATGGGCATGAGCAAGGAAAAGGAGAACGGATGAGAAAATTCGATGCGGTTGTCGTTGGAGATGTCAATATCGATCTCGTAGTGGCCGGGCATAAAGGGGTCCCGCTTCCCGGGCAGGAGGTGTACGTGGACAGCATCGGCATGCACATCGGCGGCGGAGCGGCGCTGTTCGGCGTCGCCCTCGCCAAGCTAGGGATGAAGCTCGCTTTGGCCGGCGTATTGGGCAAGGACTACTACGGGCAGTATTTGCTCGACCAGCTCGCGCAGCATAACATCGACACGAGCAAAATAAAAATAAGCCGAGTGAACGGTACCGGCATATCGATTGCGCTTCATCCGGAGACGGACCGCTCGTTTATCACTTATGCCGGCTCGAATGCGGAGCTGGGCATCGGGCAGCTCGATCTGGACAGCATCGCCGAAGGCCGCCATGTTCACTTGACCGGCTATAAAGGCAGCGCGAATCACGATGCATTCGTGCACGCGGCAGAGCGGCTGCAGGCGCGCGGCGTGACGGTGTCCCTCGATACGGGCTGGGACGATACCGGCGAATGGTACAAGGGCATTATGGAGCTGGCCTCGATAACGGACATCCTGTTCATGAACGAAACCGAGGCGATTCATTTTACCGGCTCCGCATCGGTGGAGGAAGCGATTCGCGTGCTGTCGCGGCACGGCGAGCACGTCGTTGTGAAGCTCGGCTCCAGAGGGGCTGTTGCCGCCGTAAAGGGCAGATCCGTTTACCGGCCCGGATACCGGGTGAATGCGCTCGATACGACCGGAGCGGGGGATTGCTTTAACGCCGGTTACGTTTACGGTTATTTGGCCGGGAAAACGCCGGAGGACTGTTTGCTGTACGGAAACGCCTGCGGCGCGTTGAGCGTGAGCGCATACGGCGGAAGCGCGGGAGCGGCGGACCTCGAAACGCTGGAGCGTTTTATCGCGCAGTATGCAGCCGACGGACGCGAGGTTGGATCGTGAAGTGCTGAACGGAGGGAGAGCGGGAGATGGACTTTTCGGTTATGACGCTGAATTTGCGCTACAACAATCCGGGAGACGGAGACAACGCCTGGCCGCACCGTTACGAACAAGTTGTAGCGCTGCTGCGCCGGTACGATCCGCTTGTGATCGGCACACAGGAAGGCCTGCATGACATGCTGCTGTCGCTCGGCGAAGGGCTCCCCGAATACGGCTGGATCGGGGAAGGCCGCTACGGCGGACACGACGACGAGCACAATGCGATTTTTTATAAGAAGACTGAGCTCGGCCTGGCAGGGCAAGGGCAGTTTTGGCTGTCCGAGCATCCGGACCGTCCCGGGAGCGTCAGCTGGGAAAGCAGCTTGCCGCGAATATGCGTATGGGCGCATTTGAAGAGCGCCAGCGACCCGCGGATGCAGATGAAAGTGTTCAATACCCATCTCGACCATAGAAGCAAGCGGGCGCAGGAAGAAGGGATAAAGCTCGTTCTGCGCACGATGCGGGAGCATTACCGGCGCGAGCCGATGCCCATGATCGTCATGGGGGATTTGAATTCGGTTCCGGACGACGCTGCGGTCCGGCTGCTGCGGGAACATGCGGCGGCCCCGGCGGGCGGGCTGCGGCTGATCGACTGTTTCTCAGCGCTGCCCGGCCGGCCTGGGCGGACGTTTCATGGGTTTCAGGGCGGCGAAGAGGGCGAGCCGATCGACTATATTTTTGCAACGCCGGATATTCGGCAGAAGGAAACCGTCGTGATCCGGGACTCTGCGAACGGCCGGTTTCCGTCAGATCATTACCCGGTTTTGGCCCGGATCGGGTTGTATGCGGAATAAGGTATTTACGGACGCTGGCAGGACGGAAACAAGCAGTTTTGTTCTCCGTCAGAAAGTTTAGGTTTAGGCTGGCCCTACACTCACTGACATCGCTATTAGGCGTCAAGATGGAGGTATTGCAACGACCCATGTGCCGACCTCTCACAGTCAGGTTAACGCCTTTAAACGCGGTCGTTCCATCCTTAAGGATAGCCAAAGGCGGTTTTCCTTGCAGTAGTCAAGGTGGGGTGTCTTAAAGAACCGGTTCGTTATGCAGCGACATGCAGGGTTCATGCAGGTTTGATTAAAGAATCTGTTCGCACTGCAGCGTCATGCAGGGCGATTAAAGAACCTGTTCGCACTGCAGCGTCATGCCGGACGCTATTAAGCGCCGTTTTGACGAAATGGGCGTGCAAGGACCGAAAGTTCCTTAAATAGAGACGAAAAGTCGGATGGAGCGATATTCGAGGCGCTAACGTCCGATTTTTCCATTTTTCTTGTAAAATTAGCGTCTGTTGGGTCTACGTTTAGCGATCAAGGTCTTTATTTCAACTATGTAGTAACGTCTGTTTGGGAGCGAGACCGGGTTGGGGCCTGACTACGGGCCAGGTTCGGCAGCAAAGAATTTCTTACCTAAAGAAAAAGGGTTCTCCTATGTCATCCCCGGTGGTACAGGAGAGCCCTTTTTTTCATCGTAAAATATTCAACCGTTTGCGGAAAATATTCTATTCATGATGCGGCCCCGCTCCTTTATGATCAGACTGTACAGAAGACAGGGGGTGACCTGATGGATCAGACGCTCGTATCTATGGATAATATCACGAAAGATTTTCCCGGCGTGCGCGCGCTTGACGGGTGCCGGTTCGAGCTGCGCAAAGGGGAAGTGCACGCGCTTGTCGGCGAGAACGGTGCCGGAAAATCGACGCTCATGAAAGTGCTGACCGGCGTTTACCGCAAAGATGCCGGACGCATCGTCTATGACGGTAACGAAGTCGATATCCCGGATACGCGCACAGCGCAAAAGCTCGGCATCAGCATCATTCACCAGGAGCTCAATTTGGCCAAAGATTTGACGGCGGCGCAAAACATTTTCCTCGGCCGCGAGCCCCGCCGGGGCCTCATGCTGGATGAGCGGAAGCTGAACGAGCAGGCGGCGCGGCTATTCGAAAGGCTCGGCATCGAGCTCGATCCGCGCGTCAAAATAGCGGAGCTGACCGTCGCAAACCAGCAAATGGTGGAAATAGCGAAAGCGCTGTCATTTGACGCAAAAGTGCTAATTATGGACGAACCGACGGCGGCGCTCAGCGAAGCGGAAATCGGCTCGCTGTTCCGGATCATCGGGCAATTGAAAGCGGAAGGCGTCGGCATCGTCTACATTTCGCACCGCATGGATGAGCTGAAAAAAATAACGGACCGCATCACGGTCATGCGCGACGGCGCCTACATCGATACCGTGGCGACGGCCGAGACGCCGATCGAGCGCATCATCGCGATGATGGTCGGCAGAGAGCTGTATCACGCTTCAGGCCCTGCGCAGACAGGGAAGAACGGGGAAATCGTGCTGGAAGTCCGCCATTTGAACCGCGGCAAACAGCTGAAAGACGTCGGCTTTACGCTGCGCAAAGGCGAAATCGTGGGCTTTGCAGGGCTCGTCGGCGCCGGCCGGACGGAAGTGGCGAGAGCGATATTCGGTGCGGACCCCATCGATTCGGGCGATATTTACGTGCATGGCCGCAAGGTGCGGATCCGAAACCCGTACGATGCGGTCAGGGAAGGGATCGGCTATTTGTCCGAGGACCGCAAGCAGTTCGGCTGTCTCGTCGACATGGATGTGAAGACGAACATCGCCTTGCCTTCGATGCGTTCGTTTGTCGGCGGCTTGGGATGGATGAACGACAGGCGAATCGGCGACGTCTCGGCGCAAATCGTAGAGCGGCTGTGCGTCAAAACGCCGGGGACCGGACAGCTCGTCAAATTTTTGTCCGGCGGCAATCAGCAGAAAGTGATTATCGGCAAGTGGCTTGTCCGCGATTGCGACATTTTCATCTTCGACGAACCGACGCGGGGCATCGATGTCGGCGCGAAGGGGGAAATTTACGAGCTGCTGGACGAGCTTGCGGCGCAAGGGAAGGCGATATTGATGATCTCTTCGGAGCTGCCCGAGGTGCTTCGTCTCAGCCATCGCATTATCGTCATGTGCGAAGGGGCGATTACCGGCGAATTGCGGCGTGAGGAAGCTACCCAGGAGAACATTATGCAGTATGCCACAAGGCGGATCGGCTGAACGGCCGCTATGTCAAAACTTGGAGGGGGACTACGATGAAAACGGCGGCAGCAGGCAGAGCAAGGGGAACCCCTTTGAAATCGGGGGCGCTACAGCAAATATTGGCCTTCGCCAGCTTGATTGTGCTCGTTCTGTTCTTTTCGGCAGCTTCAAGCAATTTTTTTCAGTTCGATAATATTGTCGGCATTTTGCTGTCGACGGCGGTCACCGGGGTGCTGGCGCTCGGCTCGACCTTCGTTATCGTAACCGGCGGCATCGATCTGTCGGTCGGCACAGTGATGACGCTCAGCTCGGTCATGACGGGCGTGTTTATTGTCGGCATGGGGCTGCCCGTTCCGATCGGCATTGCGGGCGGCATTTTGACGGGGGCGGTGTGCGGCTTGTTGTCCGGGCTCTCCATAGCCAAAATGAACATTCCGCCTTTTATCGCCACATTAGCGATGATGATGATCGCCAAAGGGCTCGCTCTCGTCATCTCGGGAACGAAGCCGATCTATTTCACCAGTGTGAAAGGATTTTCGGACATTGCGCTCAGCTCGGTCATTCCCGGCCTCAACATCCCCAACGCGGTGCTGATTTTCTTCGCGGCGGCGCTGCTCGGCGGGCTGCTGCTGACCAAAACGATCGTCGGCCGCTACAACTTCGCGCTCGGCAGCAACGAAGAGGCTACCCGTTTGTCTGGAGTCAACGTCGACTTCTGGAAAGTCGTCATCTACACGATCACAGGCATATTCACCGGCATCGCCGGCATCATTATGGCTTCCCGCCTCAACTCGGCCCAGCCCGCGCTCGGCGCCGGCTACGAACTCGAGGCGATTGCAGCCGTCGTCATCGGCGGCACGTCGCTCAGCGGCGGTAAAGGCACGATCCTCGGCACTGTCATCGGGGCGCTCATCATGAGCGTTTTGACCAACGGGCTGCGCATCATGTCCGTGCCGCAAGAATGGCAAACCGTCGTCGTCGGCATCGTCATTATGCTGGCGGTCTACACCGATATGATGCGGCGGCGCAAAAAGTAACGTTCAGACGGCATCAGCTCCGTTAAGGAGTTATGCATACATCAAACTTACGATCAAGGGGAGAGGGTACGATGAAAAAACTGTCATTCGTAGTCACTTTGACGCTGATGTCTTCACTGCTGCTGGCCGCCTGCGGGTCCGGAGGCTCGAGCCAGACGGCGTCCGGCTCCGGCGGTGCGGCACCTGCGCCCAAGGCGTCCGATTCGGCAAGCGCGTCTTCCGGGGGCGGCAGCTCCGGAAATTCGGGCGGCGATAAGAAGCTGTACATCCCGATCATTTCCAAAGGATTCCAGCATCAATTTTGGCAAGCGGTCAAGCAAGGCTCGGAGAAAGCGGCGAAGGAGCTCAACGTGGACATTACGTTCGAAGGCCCGGAATCCGAATCCCAAGTCGACAAGCAAATGGAAATGCTGAAAACGGCACTTGGCAAAAAGCCGAGCGCGATCGGGTTCGCTGCGCTCGACAGCCAGGCGGCGATTCCGCTGCTGGAGCAGGCCAAAAAGAGCAATATCCCGGTCATCGCCTTCGACTCCGGCGTCGACAGCACGATTCCGCTGACGACGGCGGCAACGGACAATATCGCGGCCGCCGGCCTCGCCGCGGACAAAATGGCGGAGCTGATCGGCAAAAAAGGCGAAGTGGCGCTCGTCGTCCACGACCAAACGAGCCGCACCGGCATCGACCGCCGCGACGGCTTCGTGAACCGGATCAAAGAGAAGTACCCCGATATTAAGATTGTCGATATCCAGTACGGCGGCGGCGATCAGTTGAAATCGACGGACCTCGCCAAAGCGATCATGCAGGCGCACCCGAATTTGAAAGGCATTTTCGGCTCCAATGAAGGCTCGGCTATCGGCGTAGTGAACGCGGTAACCGAGATGAAGAAAACCGGCATCGTCGTAATCGGCTACGATTCCGGCAAGCAGCAAATCGATGCGATCAAAAACGGCATTATGGCCGGCGCGATTACGCAAAATCCGATCGGCATCGGCTACGAGACCGTGAAAGCAGCCGTGAAGGCGATCAAGGGCGAAACACTGCCGAAGACGATCGACACCGGATTTTTCTGGTACGATAAGACCAACATCGACGACGAGAAAATCAAGGCCGTGCTGTACCAATAAAAGGATGAGCGCATGCTGCCGAGGCAGCATGCGCTTTTATGTGCGTAAGAGCATTGCTTTCCGGGAAATGGCCCTCTGCAAGTGCTCAAAGAGCAACTGCAGGGGCCGCTTCGCAGAAATGACTGCCGCAGTTGCTTGGAAAGCAATTGGAGAAGCAGTCGGAGCAAGTTTACGGTATTAGTGGCTTTGCAATTGCTTCGAGCGCAACTACAGACGCCGCTTTGCAGCTAGACTAGAAAGTGGACACACCATAGTAGCGGCCTGATACAATAAAACCAACAAAAAGGTCGAGGTGTGTCATGGGAGATATCCGTCAACA
>NZ_JXAK01000009.1 GCF_000829455.1 Gordoniibacillus kamchatkensis | reverse complement strand
GAGCGCAAAGAAAGCTAAACAAGCTGACGCCGGCAGAGTACCGACGTCAGCTAGCAGCTTAGGGCTTTTTTCAATGTCCGCTATTTGGGGTCTTGACCATTCCGACGGGATGCCTTTTCGAACATTACCTTTCCGATGGCACTACAAATTAAATTACACCTTGCGCGAGCATGGCATCCGCTACTTTAAGGAATCCGGCAATGTTGGCCCCGACGACTAAATTGCCGGGAGCGCCGTATTCTTCGGAGGCACGAACGGAGTTTCTGTAAATGTTTTTCATGATGGCATGGAGCTTGTCGTCAACTTCATGGAAAGACCACGAGTATCTCATGCTGTTTTGCGACATTTCGAGTGCGGATACCGCAACGCCTCCCGCGTTCGCGGCTTTGGCCGGCCCGAACAGCACGCCGGCTTTTAAGAATGCGTCGATCGCTTCCAACGTACAAGGCATGTTGGCTCCCTCGCCGATCGCTTGTACGCCGTTCAAGATCAATAGTTTGGCCGACGACTCGTCGATTTCATTCTGAGTGGCGCAAGGGAGAGCAATATCGCACGGAATCGTCCATATGTTTTGGCAACCTTCCACATAAATAGCGTTCGGATGCTCCTTAACATACTCGCTGATCCGTTTTCTTTCCACTTCTTTCAATCGGCGTACCGTCTCGAGATGAATCCCGTCTTTATCGTAAATGTATCCGTTCGAATCGCTGCATGCAACGATTTTGGCACCTAGCTGAAAAGCTTTCTGCATAGCGTAAATCGCAACATTGCCGGAGCCGGAAACGACTACGGTGCTGCCTTCAAAGCTTAAGCCTTTCGAATTCAGCATTTCGTTGACAAAATAGACGCAGCCGTAGCCGGTAGCTTCCGTACGCGCCAAGCTGCCGCCATATCCGATGCCTTTGCCGGTTAAAACTCCGGCTTCAAAGCCGCCCCGGATTCTCTTGTACTGACCGAACATGTAGCCGATTTCTCTTGCGCCGACGCCAATGTCTCCGGCAGGAACGTCAATGTCGGGGCCGATATATTTGTACAGCTCGGTCATGAAGCTTTGCGTAAATCTCATGATTTCGCCGTCGGATTTCCCTTTGGGATCGAAATCCGAACCGCCCTTCCCGCCGCCGATCGGCTGGCCGGTGAGGGAGTTTTTAAACGTTTGTTCAAATCCCAAAAACTTGATAATGCTGGCGTTAACGGAAGGATGGAAGCGAAGGCCGCCTTTGAATGGTCCGATGGCGCTGTTGAATTGTACGCGGAATCCGCGGTTCACTCTTACCGTTCCTTGATCGTCCACCCAAGGCACTCTGAAGGTGATCAATCGTTCCGGTTCGAGGATCCTTTCCAAAATGCCGTTTTGACGATACTTAGGATGCTTGGTCAATACCGGTATTAACGAATCCAGGATTTCTTTAACCGCTTGATGAAATTCGCTTTCATGAGGATTGCGCTTGATTACGGTTTCGTAGACGGATTGAACGTAATCTTTTGCCGTGAGTTCTTCGTGAAGCGTGGGCAATGAAGTGTTCATAGCAATGACAACCACCTTTAACGTATTATCTTACTAAAAAATGCCATAAAGACATTTTTGCACATTTAGCCGTATCTAACAACTATAAATCGCGAACATGTCATAAAAAATCGGACGAAAATCAATTTGTTACGAAACGTACGGCAAAAAGCCCCTCCTCCGACTCCGGAATTGGGGCTAGATTCAATAGTTCGAGAAAATACGCCTTAGCAATCCGGGCTGGGATTCCAGCCCGTAATATTTGTAATGTCCGAGTGCGAAAATCCCCACTCTACTTGCGGCTTCGCTAATCCAATAATTTTTGGTGAATGCTACCACGGTAGAACCTGCAGGCCATATTTCAAGCCAGTTGGAGACGCTAAATCCGTCGTTAATTCTCCCTTTGACGGCCGCTTTTAGTTGATGGTGTCCGGATAATCGGCTTTGCATGCGAGCCGATGTACTATCCAACCCGTCTCCGCCTCTACAAGCGAGATTATCTAGAAACCATTGAGTATTGCTCTTATCGGCACTTGCGTGAAATACACCCATTTGAACGAGGTCGTCGGCTATTTCTTCTCCTCCAATTATTCTTCTTTTTATGTTTCCATTTGCCAAAGAACGTTCTACAAGCGATTTTCCGCCCTCTTCCGCTCCATGCATATTCAAAATAATTTTATTGTTGTGCGCGATATTTCTGACGTCCGTGCCGTACGGCACTATATTGGCCCTATTAATACCGCGCCAGTTCGCAATAAGCAAGGAATCTTCATACAACTCAAAATCATTTTTGGCATAAATCATCAGCGGCTGATCCGCACGACCGCCTTGCACAAAGTTTGACAGCTGACGCATCGATCGATAACGCAAGTACATAGAAAACCGAGACAGTCCATAACCCGTTACCGCTCCCGCTACGAGCGATAACGGAATACCGATCCCGAGCGCCTTCCCCCAATCCCCCGTTACACCTCCGGCGATAACGGAAGCGGCTATCCCGCCTGCCATGACTCCCAGTCCGAGCACGTTCATTCCGATATATAAGGCGCGTCCCGATATGCCACCGGTAGGATCGATCATGTTGATCGGGTTATTGCCGGCGTACACGTACGGACTCGCAAACTGATAGGCCGGGTCCGGCGCGTAAAACCGCCCGATCGCAGGATCGTACCAGCGTGCCCGAAAGTTGTATAAGCCCAGCTCGGAGTCGAATTCCTGTCCCGTATAGCCGCGGGAGAAGCTGCTCGCCAGCGCATCGCTCGAGCTGTTGCCTGCCAGCAATTCGCCGAACGGCCCATAGTTGTAATA
Organism: Gordoniibacillus kamchatkensis; assembly: GCF_000829455.1. Taxonomy (GTDB): domain Bacteria; phylum Bacillota; class Bacilli; order Paenibacillales; family NBRC-103111; genus Gordoniibacillus; species Gordoniibacillus kamchatkensis. The sequence goes on along the minus strand of NZ_JXAK01000009.1, from coordinate 138,228 downwards.
GGCCCGGGCCTGTTTGTCACGGCCGAAAATGACTCGCGGCGAACCAAGGTGGTCTTTCGAAATAAACCAATCGTTTTCTCCGTCGAAGACGGCGATCAGTCCGCCGGGGCCGTAAATGTACGCCGATTGCGTCTCCAAGCCGCCGACCTTGCGTTTTTCAATCAGCGGGTAGTCGCCGACGCCGCGAAGATACGCCGTCTTTTTCTCGGTGCCGCCGATCGGCCCCGGCCAGGTATGGAATTTGACCCGTTTCAGGCACCGCTCTCCCCCGCTGTCATATTGCAGCGAAATCTCGAGATGATTCGCCTGCACGCAAACCGGCAATTGCAGCAGACGGTCATAGACGATTTCGGAAATGCCGGCGGTCGATTGCAGGCTGCCGTTCGGCGTATACACGAACTGTTTTCCGTTCACATCGTGCAGCCGGTTGGATTGAGATCCGTAAGCATAGCTTCGCAGCTGGCCGTCCACCCGCATTCCCATTATGTTTCCGTTCGCATCGTAACGCGCTTCCTCGAGGTTGCCGCCGTGAGCGTTGCCCGTTGCCCGGATCAGTTGGCCGAATTCGTCATACGCATACTCGTAACGGACATCGACAGGGCGACCGATTCCGAATCTGGCGGTCGTCCGGAATTGAACGTGAGCGCTCGCTACGTTTCCGTCCAAGTATTGCCCTTGCGCATCCTGGTAACAGAGCTGCTCTGTGAAAAATTCATCGTCCTCTATTTTGACGAGCCACCCGAGCGAATTGTAATGCATCGTGCGTGTCACGAGCCCTGGCCCCAGCTTTTCCTCCCCGACGCTTCCGTCCGCGTTATAGCTGTAGCTTGCGTAATAAGCACTAAGCGGTTCGGTTCCGACGGCAACGATTTGACCGAGCATATTATACGTATACAGTATCGTACGCCCTGCCGACGGGTATATGATTTTTCGAACGTCGCCCAAACCGTTGTACACATAGTCCGTTACGTAGTCGCATTCGTCATAGGCGGATATCCGTACCATATGGCGAATAATGCGTCCCGCCCGGTCATAATCGTAACGTTCAGTCACGACCGCCTCCGGTTGGTCCGTACCCGACCGCATTTCCGTTTTGTACAGACGCCCGATCCGGCCTTCGATGCCGCCTGAATCGTCGCAGTCGTAGGCAAGTCTCCTGTGCCAATAGCCGTTGGCGGGAAAATAGGGCTCATCCGCATAACTTTGCAGCAAAGCCTGGTCCCAAACCATCGGAAGAGCGCCCGCTTCGAGCGGCCGGCCAAGCCGGTCATATTTCCAGTACAGCACGCTGTGCGGAGACTGTGCGGCTCCGTCGGCATCCAGCATAAATCGGAGACGACCGGCAGCGTCGAAGACGTATCGCGCCGTTCCCGTATCGATGTGGACGCGTTCGGTCAACTGCCCGATTCGATTATACCGATACGTGTTTTTGTGAGCCGAACCGTCGTTCCCGGGTTCGAAGTAATTGGGGAGACAGGCCGTTTTCTCCGTCCCTCCGTGGGACATCGTCCGATAGATGTTGGATGTTGACCTCTTCCTGGCCGGACCTTGTATAACTTGAGCGATGAGCCGCCCCTGCCGGTCGTGAAGCGGATATCCTGCACCTTTGCAGTGTCGTTTAAGGGCAGCTTGGCCGTTTGGGCCTGGAATTGGCCCAGCAGCTCGTCGGTCGGCTGAACGCCCGTGCTTGCCCGGAGCACAGCGGACAGCGCATCCTTCGGACCGCCCCAAAGCCCGTATTCGTACTGAACGGCATGATTCGAGCCGAGGGCATATTCCTTCCCGGATAATGCCGATTGCAGCGGGCGGGCCAGCGGATTCGGTTCGTTCCAGATGCCGGTGTAAGGATAGGGCGAATCCGTTCCGTACCAGGCGCGAATTTGTCCCGTCATCATGCGCCGCTGGGCGTTGGCCGGGTTCGTATCCCACAGCGGATGACCTCCGGCCGGATCGCGCCCGTCGACCAGCTTGCTCTCGAAGCCGAACATTTGCGGGAAATCGGCATCCGCTTGTTTGCGTACGGGCAGCGTATGCATAACCGCCGCTCCTTGAGCGTCATACAGCGTTTCCGTAACGATAACGGAACTTGAGCTTTCATACGCTTGCTTTTGCCGAATTTTGTTCCCGGCATCCATAAAGGCGGCACTTAACCGCAAATCCTGAAACACCATGACGTTGGTCAAGAGGCTGCTCGTATCGCCGACAACGGCAAAGCGTATTGCCTCAAACACGCGTTTTTGCAATGAGGTTTGAAGCAAAAGGGCACCATCGGCGTATACATACACCTTCGTATCCAAAATCAGCAGCAGCCAATCGCTCGGCATTCGCGAAACCGGAACGTACGAATGTTCCATGCCATGTATCAGGAAACGGAACAGCTTGTGATGGGCGATAAAATGAATTCCCATGCAGCCCATATCCAAAAAAATCTCAGTAGGTCTCTCCTTTTTCATATTCCCAATCTGTACGCGTACGCCGAAACTGTCGGCGTAAGTTTCAGGCCGCGCTACAAATTGCGTATTGTCAATCGTATGCCACGGACCATGACAATCATTCGGGCCGTTCCAATAAGCGCTCGGTCCCGACGATTCCACTTGCATCGCGAAATTGGGCGAGGCCGGCTTGAACAACGGCGAGACGGATGTTCGCGAGTAGGCGGCCAACATATTGGAAACGATGCGCCCGTCCGGTCCCGCCACAGCGATTCTTTGCTGCAACTGGTTGTAAAAATATTTGGCGGCGAGGCCGTTTTCGTCAAGAACGGCGGTCACATGCTTGTGCGACTCATGCAAAACGTCGGCTCGAAACGTTCCGCCAAGCGGAAAGAAGGCAACGTCGTCCACCAGGATAGTCCCCATTGTTTCGTTCCGAACGAACAGCGATAAGGCAACGCCGCATTCATCGCCCCATTTGTTTTCCCGGCGCAGCCGCTCGATATCGATCAGCAGTTCATACCTTTTCCATACGCCGTCTGTGCCGGTAACGAACTTGGATACCGATTGGAATTCCCGTCCGTTCAAAGGATGCGCAATGACGCCAAAATAGCAGGAGCCCATTACCACGGGGTCCATTTTGACGTGTACGGCCATCACAAACCGCTGCTGCGTGACAGGAATACGTTCCAATGGGACCGCCTGCCCGAGAGTTGACGCACTGCCGAGCCTTAAAGAGAAGGAGCCGGTATGTCCGCCATGCACTAACTGCGATTCGTCGATTGCTTGCCCGTTAACTCTCCATCCTTGCAAGTCTTCGTACCGTTCAAACCCGACATAAGCGGCCTCACCGCGGGAAATGCTGGCGTTAACGAAGGTAGCGATCTCCGCTGTCCGCGATTTATCGTACAAGTGGGATACGACTGTGCCGTCCGGACCTTCTGTCTCCGTTACGATTCCGTGGTATTGCTGAAGAATCGAATTTTGTTTGCGCCAGTCGGAAGGAATGACCCCGCCTTCCCACCATTGAAACACGGGATGCTCCGTTCCGGTCCACCGATAGCTGGATACGGGGAGCCATAAGCCGTCGGGCCAGCTCTGCCACACGGTAGCCGCGGATGACAGCGTCGTTCCGCCGCTTGCCGCGAGGAGAGGGAGCTTGGTCAGATCGGCAATGACGTTAACCGGTCTAGCCGCTTGCCGGGTCGTTTCGGCGGCGACCTGGTTCCAAATTCCCATATTGCGAACCGAAGCATAAGCCTCGTGCGCGTAGATCAGATCCGTTTGCAGAATGTCCAGCTGTCCGTCCATATTGCCGTTAACCGTTATCGTGCTTTTTAAAATCCCCGTACGTAGTGCGGACGGATCGTCGGCGATATCGTACACAAACTGTTGAATGTGCCTGACGCCTTGCCGCTCGCTCACGATCATCATCGGTTTCATCGAGCGGGAGCCGGGAACGGCTTCGATTTTCCAAGCTTTATAATAGGTTGTCTCGCTTTGCAAAGGCTTCTCTGCGCCGGCTTCCCATACTTCTTGACGATACGGCAGACCGGCAGCCAAAGCCGGATATTCCGTAACGTTGTCAAAATGCTCATTCACAGGACGGTTCGGCGCAGCTTCGGAACTGCCGTTGTAATAATAGTACACGGTCTTTCCCCGTTTGCCGGCGTCTTCTTTCGACATCCCCGCCGTTACGGTGACCTTGTTGTACAGGACGACATTCATCGACGGATCCGGCAAGCCTCCGTCATACTCGATAAACATCTCGTATTTTTGATAACCGTCCCATTGCGTAATTTGCTGCACCACATAGTCGGACAATTCTCCGGAAACCGCATCCTCGGCAATGCGGAACAGACTGAACCTTGCCGCCCTTTTAAAGTCATCTTTGTGCGAAGAAAGCTGCGACTCGGCATGCAGGCGCGGGTAAGCGAGGACGACGTCGCGCCCGATCAATGACGGCTGGTGCGGCGACGGCTCCGTGGTCCATTTCGCCCAGCCTTTCTCGACTTCCTCCGCCGTTTCGAGCGTAAGCTGCTCGACGAGGAGACCGTTGCGAAAGACGGGAACGTAATTTCGCAAGTTTTTGATATAAGTTTCCGGCCGGTCTTTGGACACATCGAGCGCATCTTCGTATGTCATGTAGACACTGTGAGCATCCGTCAACGTCAGCGTGCTGTAAAGCAGATTCCTTTTGTTGTCGCTGAACAGTTTGCCCAGCGCCGACCATGAACGGTCGTGAAGCTGCACGTAAACTTGTTTGTCAACGATGCAGTAGCGCATTCCGCGCCAAGCGCCTTCTCTGAATCCTTCAGGCAGATGGAGGAACGAGAAGGCGAAATCCATCACTAAGCCGGCGATCGCTCCCGTCACGAATTCCATTGGCAGCGTAACGGCAAACGTGATGAGGGATGCGGCGATCCCGATCGCCATATTCACAAACTCGATGTCGGGTCCCGAAAAATCGAGCTGGGACTTCCATTCGTTCTTCGCCGGGTTGTACTGCATCAAGCGCGATGTCCTCATGCCCCAGGAAGCGGAAACTTCCAGCGCGCTGTCCATTCCGTGAAAATGATCGATCCGGTCCATCTGCAAACGAAACGGATTCCAGTTCACGCCGTCGAAGCGGTAAACGAACTTGGCGTTGGCCGAAGGCTGCAGCACCGAAACCACATCCCCGGCTACCGTCATGTAAACGTCGGTCGGGACGGACATGCCCGTTCCCACATGAATTTCAATCGCGGAGAGGCTGTTCGCAGCCCAGTTGGAAAATTGCTCATCCCAACGATAAACGAAATGTTTATACTTGTAATATTTATTCGTACCGTATGCGCCATAGCTTACTGTGTGCATCGCATGCGCTTGGACGGCTGCAAAGGAATCGGACGGTTGAACGACCAGCTTCAGAATTCCCGACTCCGAACGCGTCAATTCGCGCTCCTCTTTGGGAAAGAAGTGATCCGCCTCCTGCTTCGTCTCCTGCCACGCTCCCGTTATATCCAAATAAGTGACGTATAAGGCCGGTTTTTGGGAATTATCCGGACGGGCGTAGGCGACAAACACATAGTTGCTCTTGCCGGCGAAGCCGAACACGGTTTTGTTCGCCGTATCCAGCGTTACCGAGCCATCCGCCGTCCACCCCGTTCGCGTCTGGTGGAAACGATGCAAAACGCCGCCGTTTAAAATGGCTATGTGCCGAGGGCCGGCGGCAACCTCGCAGCCTTTGTTCAGCTGCACCGATTGCGGGTAACTGTCCCATTTTCCGTATTGTTTGCGGCTTTTGCGAAATATCGTGAGCGACTTGGGCTGTCCCGGTGTGACGAGCGCGAAAAAGTCTTGTTCGAGGAAAAATGAGCAGTCTGCCCCCGCTCCCGGAAATACCCCCAACTCTTGAGCCATCCATGTTCCGTGCCATTGGTAGACGGTTGCGTACAACTGATTGTCGCCTTCCCAGGCGATTACCGTGTAATCGGGACCGAAGTAAGCACGGGGATGTTTCCACTGCTCGTTATCGTTCTGGGGACGCCGCACATCGCGGAGGCTGAGGCTTGTTCCGGACAGCTTCTGCTTGCCGTACGTATACGCCGTCACTTGCCCTTCCGGAGTTGTCACCGATTTCAACGCACCGTACAAAGCTCCGTCTCGAAATCTGCCTTTGTTATCAGAAAGCGAAACGCCAACGCCGTCAGATTCGGTAAAGTAGGCAAATGTAAGAGGAGGATGAATCTCGCGCCGGTCTTCTAAGGCCGATTGTTTCGTAATCGACACGAGCAGCCGTTTGGTTAATTCGGCAGCATTCAGGAAGGAGTAAGACAGCAACACGCTGTAGAGGCGCGTTCCCGACGAGTCGTGAACTTCCAGACGATCCAGGTATCTAGTTTGCACCCTGTCTTGAAAGGATTGGGGCAGCGGAGTCCGGTATTCTTCAGGCTGTTTCTCGCGATAATGAAGACGGATCGTTTCCCCTGAACATAACCGGATTTGGCTGACGTACGCTTCCCGCGTGAACGGAAGGCCGCCTTCTCCTCCGGCGCGCACTTGTACTTGTTCGTAGCTATACGTAATGAATTGTCCGGTTGCGCTGCGCGAGCTCGTGAGGTTCCACACCAAAGCAAACTGCGTCTGGCCGGCCGTTTCCCGGCTGCTCCCTACCCAATTGCCCCATTTGACCCCCCATTCTATCGATTGGCTTGTTGCCGCGTTTTCGCCAAAGCAGTAAACTCCTCCGTCTTCCATGACGATTTTCCAATGATTGAAATCGGGATCGTATTCGATCGTCCAAAGCGGGTTTTTCTCCGATTCGAAATAATACGTATTGTACTCTCTGCCCTTCGGGTACAGCGGAATCATCGTTCCCATGAAGAGATAGAAGCTGTCGTCATGGAGCGAACCGTTTCGGCCCGTATCGCGGCAAATAAACGCTTGTTCCAGCGACCAGCCCAAACCCGCTACGCCGGAGGACGCATCTTCGTTCCGCAGCTCGGCGCCAAGCGCCGCTTTGCTGTTGTAATGCAGCCCAATGGAAGCGGTAAGCCCGTTTTCGCCCGATATTTCGGCCAATGTAACGGGAAGATCGATGTTGCCCGTATTCAAATTGATATGGCCCGCCGTTTCGATGCCGATCCCTCCTCTCGAACTTGTTTTCGGCCCGATATAGTTCAATTGTAACAAAAAACCAAATTGTAACACCTAACCAAAGTTGGTTTTCAATAAATTTCATATCGCCCGCCTCCACTGCAATTGTTCGTACCGCGGCAGCAATCCCCCCCCCTCGACAGCTCCCGTCACCTTCGCAGCAATGGCAAAAGCCCCCGACCTCAATCAGGCCAGGGGGCTTCTCCATTATGAAGCTATGGAGCGGCGAAAGCACGCGGCAGCGTTTGAGATATGGGATGCAAACGGCTCCTAATGACGGAATGGAATCCATGTCCTATGCATTTTGCGGGATGAGCCATATCTCGGCAACGTTTAAGCGTTTAAATCCCTTTTCTCTTTTGAATGTCAGATTCAGTTTTCCATCGACGAGAGCCTCCTGAGGAATGAGCGACTCGATGGTGACACCTGTCCCTTGACCCACCAACACATGATCTTGGAGGCGATAACGGCCGTTGACGATCATGCTTACCCATGTATCCCGCGCTTGCTCCTCATTGATTGTGTCGCCCACATAAGTAACTTTGACGGAGTAAGACAGATCGGGATTCAGATTGTCATAGGCGATCGAGATCGGCGTATCCGTCATCGTGTTAACGTGGTTGACCCAAGCGAGAGGAATGCCGCCCAGTTCATTTTTTTTGTCCTTCCTCATCGTTAACAAGTATGTAGCGTGAGCTATCCTGGGCGACTGCAAGTAACCGGGATCAGCTCTCCACCCCAGCCCGGGATCTACCCGGGCGCTGCAGCTGTAAGAGCCCAAGTTGTCGTAGTAGCCCCCCGGTCCAGGGTTAGTCCGGTTTAGCAGTTCGCGGATTTTGTGAAGCCTGCCCTCTTCGCTTCCGACTTCTCTGATCCGCCGGCACTGTGTCAGCAGAAAATCGGAGTCATTGAGCGGATAATCGATCGTATCCAAGAAGGCTCCTCGGCCAACCGCAATGGCATAATGACGCTCGACAGTAAGCTGCGAGCCAATGTTTCGGAACAGTTCATCGGCCAGATCGATGCACTTTTGCTTATAATCTTGCGCTACCGGTTCCGCATGAGCGAGCCGCAGAATTTGTTCGGCGCGATCCAACGCGGCCAAGCTGCCGCTCGAGCGGGCTGACCGCAACGCATCTTTTGCTTTGTGCTCCAGCTCCGTTTCGTAGATGAGCCGCCGTTTGATGTAGGCGTCATAGTAGGCGCGCATGAGTCCCATTTGGAATCTGTAATTGTTCAGCATCCGCGGTGACGCCTGCTCCTCCATCTGCATCCACTGCTGCAGCGTAACTTCAACGCGTTCATTAACGGCAAGCGGGCCGATCCAATTTTCTTCCAGCGACATGAGGCCGCGTGCAATCGCCTCGTCGTAATCGCAGTCGATCAAAAATCGGGCATATTCACGCAGCGTCTCCATGACAGGAGTATTGGGATCCAATCTTGGTCCGACCAAACAAATTTATTGACGTCGTCGTTGATGCCCTCCGAATACGAAATGTTTCCTTGCGCATAGGGCGCAAACACGTTATGAATATGTTTTTCCGCTATTGGGCGCGGATTGTAGCATTCTCTGCCAAGCGTCAAGGCAAGGGACAGATCCCAGTTCTCTACCGGATATTGGCAAGAAATATTGTGGGTGATGTCCTCGTAACGACGAATCGGGTATTTCGGCGGGATTTTCTCGCGAAAGTCCGGCAGCATTTCATCGACATGGGGTCCGTACACGACACCTCCGAGCCATTTCGGCTCAAGATTCACATTGCGATAAAAGCCTTCGAGCCACGGTTTGGGCTCGTACTTCATCACCTGCGGCGCCAGCCATATTTGGGCGGAAGGATGATACTTATGCAGCAGCCGGCTCACTTCCTCCGACCATTCGAATAACAGGTCCGGATCCATTCCTCCAGGATCGCTGCCGGGAATCAACACGGCGTCAATTCGCGTAAGCTTGCGGAAAATATCGTCTCTTTCCGCCAGTTCAATTTCTCTCGTATGAGGATCGGTGTAATCTTCAGCCATATTCGGGTACCAGATCCAGACGTTCAGTCCATATGAATCGATGATTGCGGACAAACGTATCATCATCTCCATGGGGTCAAGCTTCATGAGCGGTCCCGTCGGGGCATCATCCGTACGCGGCGGCAATATTTCGATGCTGTTCGCTCCGAAAAGCGCCAGCTCGCGAATGTACTGATCATACTGTTCCACGGTCCAGGCGTCATAGGCGTTCGTCTTCGGACGGTAGCCGAGTTGATGGCCGCGGATCGGATAGCGGGGCGAGCTTACAAGCTTCAGTTCGGCGTCAAGCCGTATCGAGCCTTCTTTAAGCCTCGACTTCCGCAGCATCTTCCCTATCCCGTACAATACCCCCCTGGCATCGGCACCGATGATGAACAACTTCCGGGCGTTACCCTCTTGTACGACTTGAAGCAAGTATCCTTCCGGCTCCAACTGCCGGGCGTCCGGAAGTTTGTCGGCATAGCCGCCGATCAAATCCGCGAGCCCATCAAATGTTCCTACGACGATCGCGCTGCCGTATCGCTCCGGTTCGGCATATGCTTCGGGTAAAACGATCCCTGTTCGTTTCGCGATTTCTTCAATGAAAACTTCAACCGCCTTGGCAGCGGGGCCGGAAGCGTTCTGGGAATGAACGACATGTGCATCCGACAGATCTACGGTCGATTTCATGGTTTCCCTCCATTCTTGGTTCTAAATGTTAATGCTTCCGGCTGCCTGTTGATCCATGTCTCCGAGCGCCGCTTTCATCTCGCGAATTTGCCCCCCCAAATGTTGGACGAACGACGTGATGTCCGAGCTTTGAATCAAGAGGTTAAGACCTTTGCCCGCCCACTCGATTTGGCGCTGCGTACCGATCCAATAATGGATTCCGGCCCCGATTCCGCGGCTTCTCGCTTTGCGGACGATTTCGTCCACAGCCTCCAAAAACAGCGGATGGTCGTATTGCTCCGGCACGTTCAGGCTGCAGGAAAGATCGTGCGGCCCAATCAAAACCGCATCCAAATCCGTCACGTTCAGAATGTCGTCCAGCGCATCCAGGGCCGGCCTGCTTTCAATATTTACGATCAGGATGTTCGACTTGTTATATTGTTCCAAGTATTCTCCCATAGGTCCGGTGCACTTCTCATTGCCCTTCAGAATATCGTCCAGCTTTTGCCCTCGCAACGGACGATATTTCACCGCTCCCCGCAGTGCCTCTACCTGCTCTACGGATTCTACATACGGCGCGATAACACCGCTGGCGCCGCCGTCAAGCACCATCGTTGCCGCATACGGATCGGGCGAAGGGATCCGCACGATCGGAGGCATTCCAAGCGCCTTATAGGCCTCGCACATCCAAGAAAGCTGATGGCGATCTATGCTGATATGTTCGGTATCGATAAATACAAAATCTAAACCTAATTGCCTAATATGGGCAGGCCACTTCGGCGACGGCGATATAATACACGTACCGTACACCCGTTTTCCGCTTTTTAGCGCAGTTTTCAGTTCAAGAGCATCCATTCGGAATACCTCCGTCACTTTTTTTTGATGTACGAATCAGCTACAACAGCTCCCGCTTCGACAATGCCTTCGATAATCTGTGCAGTTGTTCCACTTCCAGACGATTTGTCGCTGTAAACTCGGAATCGCTTTTCGAACGGCAGCGATAGTTGCTCATAATGCCCTCCAGCATGAGATAGTACTTGGCATTCACAGGGTATAATTGTTTTTCGATCAAGGAGATCATGCTTAGCAGCTCAATTAATCGTTCTGACGCCTCCGGCTCGCTCGGCCAGCTTTTCGTTAACCGTACGTACAAATCCGGATGAAAATTGGCCATAACTCCGCTGTACCCCGCTGCCCCGAGCTTCAGAGTTTCAAGCAGCGTCGCCGTATTCGCATTGTAAATTTTCAGTTTGGTCCCTTTGACGGCTTCAAGCTTATGCCTTATATTGTCAACGTCGCAGTTCGTATCCTTCAAGAACAAAAACCTTCCCGTCTCGGCGCACCATTTCAAAAACTGCGGCGAAACGATCCGTTTATACGGGTAAGGGCACTCGTAGAGGCCGAGCGGGACATGCTCCGGAATACGTTGCAGCAATTTCTCCAGATTGCGGCGCATCACATCTTCCGACTCGTCCTCCAGCGCCAGCCGGTTCGTTATGAGCACCAGCGCATCGATGCCCGTTTCGGCCATGAGATTCAGTTCCTTCACCTGATCTTCGAATGCATCCGATACATGGCCCGATGCGATAACCGGGACGCGGTCCCCCGCTTCTTTTTTTACGAACGACGCCAGGCTTACCCTTTCCTCCAGACTGAGAAAAAACATTTCGCTGGATTGGCACACCGCGAATAAACCGTCCACCCCTTGCCGGATATACCAGTTTACGGCGCGCTGCTGAGCGCCATAGTCGATGCCTCCCCCCTCGGTAAAAGGAGTGACCATGGTGGGAAATACCCCGTCGGCTATACTATTCCTCATTGGTTCCCCTCCTTGCTCATGAATTCGTGATGCGAAGCTTGCAGAACGCAATATTTTCCCTTCTCCATGTATACGTCAGACAGATGTCGTCTCCATCCGCCAAAATAGCCGGGTACGAATATTCCCCTGCACCGTCTTCCAGCACGAATTGTTCGCCCCAAGTCGCTCCATTGTTTTTCGAAACGCGAAGCACCAATGGCGATCTTGGCCCCCAGTTGATGCCGACCGGATTATAAATCAATACCAACGAGCCGTCTGCCGTTTTCGCGACGTCGATGCCGCTGTTATTGTTGGGCAGATCCGTAGCGTACGCAGCGCACCATGTTTTGCCATAATCCGTGGAATCGCTGCGGTATATGCGGCCTTCGCTGCTTCTCAACATCATGTGTACCGTTCCCGGCTTCGACTCCCATAACGTCGGTTGAATGACACCTCTGCCGGCAAAAGATTGCTCCGACACGGGAATACCGCTTTGACCCTTTTGTTCAGCAGCCTGCATAAACGATGTAATTTCAATATCTTCAGACCTGGCCCAGCTTTTTCCTTGATCTGTGGAAACGTCTACGAACGCTTTCCACATGCCGTCCTCGGAGGAAGCCGGTGCGAGCCAAGTTCCGTCCGAGAGCACGAGCAGCTTATTTCGAACAGGGCCTCTTCCCCCCCGGTCACCATCGACAAGCTCAACCGGCCGTGTCCATGTTCGGCCAAGGTCACTCGAAACCATCCATTTCGTATACCAGGATTTGATTTGACGGCCCACTTTATAAAACAGCAGGAGCGTTCCGTCCGGCCGTGCGAACAAGACAGGGTTCCAGTGCGGAAGCTCCGGTTCGTCAGCCACTACGAACGGGATGCCCCACTTCCCGTTTTCTCTGCGAGAACACCAAATCGCCACATCGTCGGCGCCTTCCCTGCTGCCCCCGAACCATACCGCGAGCACATCGCCGTTAGGCAGCAATGCCAGATGCGAAGCGTGGCAACTTTCAAAAGGCTTAGGCTCGTCAACTATGAGTTCTTTGTCAATCTGTTCAAACAAGTTGAACCCTCCCGCCTTAACTTTGCTAAATGATGAATTGCCGTTGCCGTCAGAATTCAAGTTAACAAAGATGATCCTTGCCGCAAACATCCACTTTGGAATCTTGTGTTTCATTATGGCGTTTTGCCGGCCGTCAATTTCGTTTCACCATTATTTTTTGCCATCGTTGCAGCCGCCCTGGCGGCATTGCGGTACAGATGAGGAGTGGTGCCCTCATGCTTTTTGAACAATCGGATGAAAGTGGTTCTGCTGTAAATGCCGACCCGTTCCGATATTTCTTTGATGTTCAATTCTGTTTCCGCTAACAATTGCTTCGCTTTGGCCATCCGGTACGAGCTAATATAACCAACCAGATTGGTCCCTGTTTTTTCCTTGAATACCCGCGAAACGTACTTGGCCGAAACCCCCATATTGTCGGCAATGCGCTCCAGTCCTAAATCTTGATGATAGTTTTCCTCAATGTATTTGATGATGACGGAAGCGATTTGAGATGAGCTCTCATGTGCCGGCAGCGCGGTATGCGCCATAATGTCGTCGAAAAATTGGTACAGCTGGAGCTTCTGCTTCTCGTATCCGGCAGATGGGTCCAAGCCGCCGAACAGTTGCGTTACCGTTTGGGGATCGATGCCCCGTTCGTCCAGAAACCGGTACCCCGTATTGTACATCTCCGATAACAGCGCAGATATATGATGCCGGGATATGCCCTTGCGTTTGTTCTTATCGACGATTTCTTCCAGCTTGAGCCGCAGGTTCTGCGCGTCACCGGCTTTAAGACAATTAATAATTGCGTTTTCATCGATGAACGAGTAAGAATGGTGCGTTACCGCGGGAGGAAGCTGCGCCGCGTCAATGATTTGAAAATCGGCCGTTTGATCGGCGAAATCCAAAGCGTTCATCGCACTCAAGTACGATTTGGCAATGCCCGCCACGCCTTCGTAACGTTTGCCGACGCCGATACAAATAACGCAGAATTGCGAATCGTAACGGAACGTGTCGATCATATTTTGCAGCGCTTTTTTAACCTGGTGCATGTCATCTTCATCAATCACATTGATAACGCTGATATACAGGCTATCGGTCACCTCGAGCAAATAGACGTCGACATACTGCCGCAGCAGGCCCCATATGATTTTCTTCATCTTGCTTAAAATCCGCATTCGGTCGACGTCCTGGATATCGTTGTAAAAAAGCTCCTTAAACTCAAACCAGACACTGCAGCATACGAACGAAGGTTTTTGAAACGATACGTCATTCCGCAGCATTTTGCCCAATTGCTCTTCCGCTTTGCGTGAAATATTGCCGTGAAATAAATTCATCAGCGACTTCTCCATATATTCTGTAGACATGGTGGCCAGTTCGTGTTTAAATTTATGGTTGCGCTCAATTAACCGGTTGATTCTGATTCCGATATCGTCAAAAGCATTGAATTTACCCGTTACGGTTACATCGTCGCTTCGATCGCTCGGCTGGTCGAGAATATCTCGAATTCGTTTAATCGGGCTGTAAATATTGAAAGCGAAAATAAACGAGAAGATGACCCCGACAACGACGAGCGCCAGACAAGTTGCTGCAATGGAGGCTATAAAATAACTGGTCTGTTTCTGGAATACGGATACCGGTGTGACGGAGTAATAGTTCCAGCCGTACGTTTCCGACTTGACATGAGTGACGACCGAATTCGCATGTGCAATGTTTATTTCTCCGTGGGTTTTGTTATTGTCGCGGAAATATTCAGTCAGCTGCGACAACGCTTCCGGCTTCAAAGAATCGGCGGCACTGTTAAGAATCATATGATTTCTGCCGTCAGTGATAATAAAGGTCGTGGAATCGACGACGGAGTGATCCGAAAGCGTCTTCAAAATCGTATTCGTGGCAACGGTAATGACAACTACGGCTCTATGACCGTTGATCGTGTTCGTAAATACGAAAGGAATGACGTTCTTCTTTTGCCAATTGTTAAGCTTGACTTCGGTGGCGTCCAATATTTCCAACGACTTTGCGTTCAGCAGCTTTTGTTCCCAATAACGCTGATCATAATTTTGGAACGAATAATTCCGGAAAAAAAAGTCAAAATCGTTGAGCCCCTCTCCCGTGTACACTTTCTTTGTATCCACAAAAACAAACATTTTATCGACCAGCGACCCTAACATGCTGGACTTGCTCGCTATTGATTCGGGTATCCGGGGCATGCGCACTCTTTCTTCTAGGCTATACTCGTCATACGGCCGAAGCAGCGCCCTCGTATCGTAAAAGAAGCTGGCGCTCGTTTCTTCCGTAGTTCGCAAATACGCTTCGATCGTAGCGGCCGACGATTGCAAATTCATGACGATTTTCTGCGTATCGGCTTCCATAAGATGGGCCGTCGAGTAGAAATAAAAAACTGTCCCTATAATTAAAATAGGGAGCAGCAAAGATAAAAAGTAACTCAGTATGCGAAAATACAATCGGTTCAGCGGAATGAACAATCTTTTCTCACTTTTGATCATCGTTGAACCAATCCTTTCTAACAACATTCCCTATTGCCTTCATTCAAGCTTATTTGGATTGTTGCATTAAACGAACATAAGCGTCGTTATAAATTTTCTCGATCTCGAGTGCCCCGCTGTCTTTCAGCTGTTGGATGAACTTGTCGTAATCGCTCAAAGGGCGGGTCCCGATAATGAATTTATCCATTTCCTGATCCACCAGAGTGTCAACTTTGGACTGCAGCGTCTTAAGTTTGGCGCTTTCCGCACTCGTAAACGGCGGATCGAACAACTCATAGACGTATCCTTTGTCCGGCACGATTTGCTCCGCCCACTTGGATAACTCGGGAGGCGATACGACAGCCATCGGATGCTCGTCAACGTTGAGGGAAAACGCCAGGAATCCGACTCCAAGCGTGTTTTGCATATACCGATACGGATCCTTCGTATTCGCGAATTCTTTGATGACGCTTTCCTCGATGACAGGCTTGCCGCCAACCATTTTGAAATGCTTGCCCTCGATGCCGTAATTCGTAATGAGAGTACCTTCATCGCTGTACAGCCAATCGAAGAACTTGACGATTTCCTTCGGGTTTTTGGCCTTCGCGCTGATCACAAAATGATGCAGCCAATCTTTCGCATACATCCAGTTTCTGGTTTGGCCGCGGTCGTTTTGCATCAGCGGCAGCAGGTCGAATTTCGCCTTCGGATTTGAAGCCAGCAAGGCGGTGTTGAAATTAACGCCAAAGCTGTTGTTGTCGTAATAAAAAAACGCTTTGCCCGCACTTAGCTTTTCTTTCATCTGATCTCCGGTATTTACCGCATAATCCGGATCGAGCAGCTTCTCCGCATATAGTTTGTGCACGTACTCGAGAACGGCCTTGAATTCCGGATGGGCTTGGCCGTATACATACTTTCCGCCATCGATAGCCGGGTCGAAATACATCCGGTTCCCCGAACCCAAGGCGAATGCAAGCGGCCGCAATAGGTTTTTCGCTCCTTCCCGGCTCGTAAAGGGGATGGAGTCGGGATATTTTTCTTTCATTTTCTTCAAAACCTGGTACAGCTCATTGAACGTTTTCGGTACGCTCAACCCGAGTTCCTGCAACAAGTCGACACGCATCATCGGGGCCTGCGCCAGCTGCAATTTCCATTGCCCTAATACCGGGAACGAGTACAGCTTGCCATCCACTTTGTTTTTTTCGATTTCTTTATCTTGTTTCATAATTTTAGACAGGTTCGGCAAATCGGCCATATAATCGTCGAGCGGCAGGAACAATCCGTTTTTGGCAGCTTCGGCAAAGTACGGACTGCCATTCGGAATTTTCATTACATCCGGCAAGCTATTGGTAGCGACAATCGTCTGCGCTCTTTGTGCGTAATTCGTGGCAGCCAGTTCCAGGTCCAGCCTCACGTTTGTTCTTTCGAAAATGTAATCGAATACCGGCGATTTGGTATTCACCGGCGGCGATGTATCCGTAGATAACACGTGTATGGTGATCGGTTTATCCAGCAGCTTATTGCCTTTGCTTCCCTCCGTCTGCGGTGCGACAGCAGAACTTTTGCCTGGCGGCACGCTATCTCCCGAATTCCCCGAGCATGCGGCAAGAACGAGCAGCGATGTGCACGACAATACGGCCAGCCATGATTTAGTTTTCATTTTTTTCCTCCCGGATGATGAATGGTAAAGCGCGCATCAACCTTTTAAGGATCCTACCATTGCACCTTTGACGAAATATTTTTGAATAAACGGGTAAACGCAAATAATCGGCAGTATCGTAATCATGATCATGGCGTATTTCATGCTGGTCACTATTGTCGTTAAATCCCTGGACGAGTCCGCTTGAACGCTGCCATCGATGACCATGCTGCGCAAAATAACCTGAACCGGGTACAGTTTGTTCTCATGCAAATATATCGTTGCCGGGAAAAAGCTGTTCCAATGCCATACCGCATAGAACATCACCATCGTTGCAATTACCGGCAGCGAAAGCGGAAGCACGAGACGCCACAATATGACCAAATCATTCGCACCGTCCATGAAGGCGGACTCGTGAATTTCGTTCGGTATGTTTTGAAAGAAAGTTCTCATAATGATCATGTACCATACATTGATAGCCGGAGGAATGATAATCGCCCAAATGCTGTTAAGCAGTCCCAAGCTGTTTACCACGATGTAGGTGGGAATCATCCCGCCGTGAACCAGCATCGTAATGATGATCAGCACGGTAAATACTTTTCTGCCGTAAAGTCTGCTTCTTGACAGCGGATACGCGCAAAGTGCGGTAGCCACTACATTGACGAAAGTTCCCAAGCCCGTGTACAGCAAAGTGTTTCCGTAAGATGTCAACACCAAGGGATTGGCAAGGACAGTTCGATATGCTTCCCAATTCCAACCGACCGGAAACCATTTGACATCCCCTCTCATGACGCTGATGCCATCGCTGACGGAAATAATGCCGATATAGTAAAGCGGGTATAGAAATGCGAACATCATGGCAGTTAGAAGGATATAAATGACTGCGTCAAAGGAGAACGAACCTAACGTCATACGTTTGCCCACACCATTATCCCCTTTACCATAAACTCGTTTCGCTCACTTTTTTTGAGAAATGGTTGGCCATTGTAACAAAACCTAGGGCGACGACCGATTGAAACAATTCCACGGCTGTGGAGTAACTGAAATCGCTGCCGAGCAGCCCTCGCCGGTACACATAGGTAGATATGACGTCGGCCGTTTCATAGGTGGGACCGGTGTAGAGCAAGAGCACTTTCTCGTATCCGATCGACATAATGTTGCCCACGCTTAGCAGAAACATAATCGTAATGACCGGGGCTATTCCGGGGAATGAGACATGCCGGATTTGCTGCCAGCGATTGGCGCCGTCCATTCTTGCAGCCTCATAGAGCTGAGGATCTACGGCCGATAGCGCCGCGAGATATATAATGGATCCCCAACCTACGCCTTGCCATAATTCCGAACTGATATAAATGGTGCGAAACCATCTTGGATCCATAAGAAACGGAATAGGCTCCCAACCAAACGCCGCCACAATGCGGTTGATCACACCGCCGTTTGAAAGAAAATTGACGACCATACCGCATACGACTACGGTAGACAGAAAATGGGGCAAGTAGCTGATGCTTTGCGATAATTTTTTGAACCACTTGATTCTTGCTTCATTTAAAATCAGGGCCAGGGCGATCGGCGCGGGAAAACAAAAAATCAGCATGTAAATATTAAGCAGTACGGTATTACGGACGAGCTTCCAGAAATACGGATCTGCCAAAAATTCACGAAAATGGGCAAACCCGACCCATTCGCTGCCGAAAACGCCTTTAACGAAATTGTAGTTCTGAAACCCGATCAGAATGCCGAACATCGGTCCGTATTTAAACAAAATAAAATACACCATCGGCAGAAACAGCATGGCGTACAAATATTTGTTTTCCGCGATCCTCTTTTTTCTTTCGCTCAATTTGATTGTGTTCCTCGCAGGCTCCGCAAACATTTTTCCCGGCATTGCTATTTATCCTCCTTTCTTGTTAGCGTTTACAAAAGGGGTGTCGCGGAGCATCCGATCGTCTGTCGGCAATCCCCTTTTGTAAAAAATGATAACAATGCCGGAGGGCGACGAACAACGCCCATTTTGGGATCGGATGTGCCATTGTGTTGCATTTCTACCCGCGTTTCATTTTTCTACCTTGTTCCATTATTGAATTTTTACTTTGAATACGGCTTTCATTACCGGCTCCGGTTTAGTGACTGCCAAACAGGGCATATGGGCGTCATCCGGATAAAATATGGCAAAACTGCCCTTTCCTACAGTGACAAAGTCTCCATTTCCAACCAGCACTTTGTAATCCTTTTCGTCCAAATGATCTTCCGTTACCGTCAAATGATCAGCGTGGGCATAGCCCATTCTTTCCGTACCTTCCAGCATGTATTGGATGTCGATGTAACTGCGGTGCGCTTCCCAGAAGCCTTGCTCCAACGGCCTGGTGCAGTAATTTTGAAGCAACAGGAACAGGTCGGAACCGTTAATTTCATATTTGCCCGGCTGCATAGCGGCAAGCTCGTTGTTTGCAATGAAATCGAAAGCTGAAGCAAATCCGGAATGCATGGCAGCATATAAACTTGCGTTTTTGATATGATCGATGATCATTGGGATATCCCCTTTACGACAGTTTTTTGGGAAGCAGCATTAATAACTTATATACCACTGTGATGTAGAAATTTCTATATATAGGATGGCTAATTCTTGAAACTGGACAATTATGTTCAAAAATGAAACAACCGACCTTAGAACAGGCCGGTTGTTTCATAATATGGAGTTCGAATCAGCAGGTGTTGGCCGTATAAGTCAAGTCCTTTCGTATGCCTCAAACAATTCAATGCAATTTCCCGCTGGATCATCAATCAGTATTTGCTTACCGCCGTTTCCCCTGACTATGTCGTTTCGAAAACGTACATGTGCAAGGCGAAGGTTGTCGACCAAAGTGTCAAGATCGTCAACGTGAATCTGAATTCGATTCCAGCCGCCCGGTTCAGGATTCGTCCCGTCAGGCATTGCTTGCCCCGCCCCACCGGCTCCAGGGGCATTTAGCAGCAGTCGCAGATCGCCGCGCGAGAGCATGGCGAAACCTGGCGAAGGATTCGTTACCGCATTGAAACCGAGGTGCTGGGTGTAAAACGAAACTGCCGCTTTGACATCATCGACGATGTACCGTACATTCACTGTACCCATGATCATCCTCCTTATATTGGTTTGTAATTATGAAGCTGTACATTTTCAGAAGCAGCCTTATTCCGGTATTTTTTTGCCAGATCACTTTTATCCCCAACGTCTCTAAATATTAGTATAAAATCGCTGAGCAAAATCAAGAGAAGGACAATGCCCGTTATTCCATATAGTGCAATGATGATAGCTCGAAACCTTTGCGTTCTTGTTACTTCCACATTTACAACGAAGTTAAGCGATACTGCGGAAATGATCAGGAATAAGAAGACCAGCATATAATCGAACATAGTAGGAGGCATCTTTTTCCTCCATTCCTATCGAAGATGGCTCGGCTTCTATAAAGAAGCCCTGCTCTGCGGGCTCCTTATGATGGTTTCGCGAGGCCATCAGTCTTCCTTGCTATGGATATCGATTCCCGAAGCAGCATAATAGCAAGTACCGGATGAAGAGCAGCTACATATCCGATTCCGGACGGTAACTTAGCGATGACCGCCATCAAAATGATGATGCCGATCAATCCTGCGCTACGCAGGCGAATAGCAAGCGGCAGCCGAGCGAAGAAAGAAATCACGAGTATCAGGATCGAAACAATGATCAGCAATCTGGCAAAGCTGCATGGCTGGCCCACTCAGCCGAATTCCAAAACAGTGCGAGACCGGCAAGAAATACCTGGATCAAAATACAAATCGCCAATATCCTTACCATTGCCTTAAACACCAAACGCGCTCTAACCACGAGCGGTGAAAGATTGGTTATTTCCGCCGCGCGATCCCCGCCTTCAGGTTCACTGCGGTTTACGGACAGGTTGCTCATCTTTGAATCCTCGCTTTCGTTAAAATAAGATCGGTCGGGTATTCCATATGAAATCGTTCAATTGCTTGCTCGGCTTCAGGATTTTTGTCGTGCTTCCGTCATACTCAATTGTTACGGAAAATCCACCTCCCCCTCCCTTTAGCGCCGAGTTCAAATGGCGCTCCCTCAATCGGCATCGAACACCATTCAGCTCATTTCTTCCGCTTTCATTATTACGTTTTCCATGAAAATGATCCTCCCGTTCACTTATCCTTTCTTGTTCTTCGCGGCTATTTCTCTCGTTTCTCAGTCAGTTTAAACAATAAATGTCGAGAACTTATGCAGATCTTCCTCTTTTTGTGTGGATTTCTTCAAGAACGTGTTAAATCACGGTATAATTTTCGGTAAGTCGTATATTCTCGCACTGGATGCAGACTAAACTGGAAAGATGGGATTGGAATGGAACCGAAATTGCTGCTTGTGGAGGACGAACCGGGCATGTTGGAGGAGATGCACACCTATTTGCAACGTGAAGGGTTTCGAGTATTGACTGCCAGTACAGGCAAGGAAGCGCTCGCAATTGCCCGGTCTGAACGGCCTGATCTCATCGTGCTGGATTGGATGCTCCCCGAGAAAAGCGGCATCGACGTATGCCGCGAAATCAGGCAAACGTCGCATTGCGGCATTATTATGGTCACGGCCCGATCGGATGAATCGGATAAGATCGTCGGTCTGGAAATCGGCGCGGACGATTATTTGACGAAGCCGTTCAGCTTGCGCGAGCTCGCTTCGCGCATCCGAGCTTTACTTCGCCGCATGCGCGGACCTGAAGACAGGTCGATGTCCTTGGAAAGAGATAACCTGATCATTTCCGAGGCCAAATGTCAAGTATTCAAGGACGGCCAGGAGGTCCAACTGACACCGACGGAATTCAAAATATTGTACACGTTGGCTGCGCGTCCCGGTATGGTTTTCAGCCGATTGCAATTATTAAAAGCCGCACTCGAGGACGAATATATGGGATACGAAAGGACGATGGATTCCCATATCCGGAATCTTCGCCGCAAGCTGGGAGACGATCCGGCCAATCCTCGTTATATTCAAACGGTATACGGTTTCGGTTACCGATTCGGTGAACAATCATGACACTCACAGTACGCCAAAAAATATTTATCTGGATGGGACTGCTCGTTTTTATTATCGGCGGCGCTCATGCTGTAACCAAACAAGTTTACATGGAATCTTTGTTCGATCAATTTCGTAAGGAAGAAATCGGTACATCTTATTTGAATGCACCGCCCGAGGAACAAATCGAGATCTTGAAGACTTACGTTTCAGATAAGATGCAGAAATTTTGGCTTGGAAATTGGGTCTTTTTCGTAGCGACCGGCCTATTTTTCAGTTTATGGATTTCAGGGGCGCTGACGATCCCGCTTCGAAAGCTCGTTGCCGCTATCGAACGCGTGGCACAAGGGGATCTGGACGTGAACGTCCCTGTCCAAGCCAAAGACGAATACGGTAAAGTAATTCAGACGTTCAACGATATGACGCTTCGCCTCCGGGAAGCTGAGGACGCCCGCAGGCGGCTCGTGGCTGATGTCGCTCATGAGCTTCGAACTCCGCTGTCCATCATGCAGCTTAAATTAGAAAATGCTCAACAGACCGGTCAATACGTCCCTCAGGAAATGCTGCTTAGACTCCATGACGAAGTGATCCGCTTAGGCCTGCTTGTGGAAGATCTTCATGTCTTGTCGCTCGCTGAGGCGGGCCGGTTGGCATTGGATTGCAAACCGCTCGATCTGTCGGCAAGACTTGAACAAATCGTTGATGATGTGAAAATGGAGGCTGAGGAGAACGGACTGGAAATACTATTCTATTCGAACACGAGGCCGGTAACAGTGATGACTGACGCGAGACGGATCACGCAGGTGTTCATCAATTTGTTGACTAATGCAATCCGTTACACGCCGGAAGGCGGAAAGATTTCGATTGTAATCGAAGACAAGGTCCAGGATCGGGATGCAGTCTATACATGTGTCTCGGTGACAGACACCGGCATCGGTATTCCAGCCGAAGAGCTGGCCCACCTATTCGATCGTTTTTATCGCGTGGAAAAGGCCCGTTCGCGGCATACAGGCGGAACGGGGCTCGGATTATCGATCGCTCATCATTTTGTCAGAGCCCACGGCGGGTTCATCCGCGTCGCGAGTGAGCCTGATCAAGGCACGACATTTACCGTTTATTTGCCTTTGGGTAATGATATTTAAGTGATTCAAGCGGAATTGGCTCTCCGTCTCCGTGTAAATGAGACCTCCCGCCATGCCGTCGCAATAAGCCGAGATGAGTAAAAAATGCCTCGTTCTCCTTTTATGGCGTACGAGGCATTTTCTTATCGGCAGATCTTTTTACTTAAGCGTTGTGAGCAGACGACTCACGACCTCGCCGTTCGTGTTCGTGAAAGCTTCGTAAATGCGGAACGTGAACGGAATTTCCAGCTGATTGGTCGCCGCATTGAGAGCTATTTCGTTCGATCCGTTAATCAGCGCGTTAACTCCGGTCAAGCTCAAATTTTGCATACTGCCGATAACACGGCCTTCGGAACCCACGACATCGATTTGCAGCTTCGGCGAAGAGGCGTCGGCGACGGCTTGCGGATCTTGTTGAATGTCGAGATTCAGCTTGATTTTGTACGTATAGACGCCTTGGTAAAAATTGGCGCTGGCCGTCCAATAGTTCATCTTCAGCTTGAACGGGTACAGATTCAGCTCGGTCGCTTGCGTCGTATCGTCCGTCTGCGCGTCGGCGCGCAGCGAGCCGATCACCGATTTGTACGGCTTGATCGTCTGCGCGTCGAGAATGTTCAGCTGTAGTTCGGTGCTCTCCTGCGATTTCGGCACCGAGAACGAATACGATACCGTCGTAGCTCCGCTCGGAATGACGCGCTGCGCTACGTTCGTCTGGCCGTATCCGGCATAGACATAGCCGTCGGCGCTGACAAGCTCAGTCGCGAACGACGGTACCGGCAGCGGATGGTCACTCTTGTTGAGCAGCTTGAATTTCGCGATTGCGGTTTTGAAGCCGTCGTTTTCGTTATCCTGAACGTGCAGTTCAACGAGCGACACTTCCATGTTCGGGTGAATGATTTTGTTCAGCTTGTCGAACGTTAGCGGCGTTCCGAGCTTGTATTTGGCTTCGTTCGGGGCCGTGGCGGCGGCCACCGCGGTCGGCAGCACAACGTTCAAGCGGCCGACGTTGAACGTCTTCTGGCCGTCGGCGCTCGCATATTTTTCGACGGTAAGGACGTTTAAGCTTTGCAGCACGCTGTCAATGTCGGTCTGGATGGCGAAATGAATGTAGCGCTTCTCGCCGCGTCCAGCACGATTGGGCCTTGCTCCACAAGTTGCCCGCTGAATACGTCTGTCGCCGATTTGCCGTCCATCGCCAGATCGGGCAGCGCTTGCCGTTCGGCTGTCGGGTTCTCGACGAGCACTTGCACGACGTTGACCGGCGTCTTGTCGTTGAAGTCTCGGGTCAGATCGACCGGCTTGTAGACGAGCGGAGAATTCAAAGACGGCAGAGTAAAGCTTTCGCCCCATTTCTTCCTTGCGTTCGCGTCGGAAATGGCCGTCTCCGCGCCTTTCCAAGCAATGCCGGACATAGGAACGTCCAGCATACGCGTCTCTTTCTTCGGATATACGTACAGGTCGACGTCCACCCATTCGACGCCGGTGACGTTCACCTCATCCGTACGGTCGATCGTCAGCAAATAGGTAAGTTCCCGGGACGCTTTGGCGTTTACGGAAGGCACGTTCGTTGCGCTCGGCTGCAGCGTATACTCGGTGCCGTCCGCCGTCTTCAGGCGCAGCTCGTAATCCGGCACGCGGGTCAGCTTGCCGGACGTATTCGTTATGCGGATCACCGCGCCGAGCCTTGTTCCGTCTTTTACCCGTTCGTTCAGAACGCTCTTGACTTCGACTTGCAGCACATCGTTCAATGCGTACGATGGCGACTGAACAGCCGTAACGGCCGCCCCCCCGTCGGCGAAAGCGGCGGGAACTGCTGAAGAGGCTATGACAGCGGTTAGAAGGGCGGTTGCGAACGTTACTTTCACATATTTTCTCACGAATAAGTTCTCCTCGGGTTATTTCGACACCTGTACTTTATCTTTATCCTTCAGCAGATGCTGGCCCGTTACGACGAGCTGCTCGCCTTCCTTGACGCCGCTCAGCACTTCCTGATTCGCATCCTTCAAACGTCCGAGCCCGATTTTGCGCTTCTCGACATGATCGCCGCTAACTACAAACACGTACGTATCGCTGCCTTCGCGAACGACGCTTAACGTCGGAATGGCGACGACATTCTGGTCCTGAGATTCGGTGAGCAGCACTTGCGCTTTCGTGCCTGGTCGGATGTTGCGCTCCGGATTCGGGACTTCCAGCTCCAGCGAATACGCCTTCGTCGTAGCGTTCATCACGTCGGCCAAGTAGCTGACTTTCGCTTTCGTCTTATCGACGACGCCAGGTATATAGAACGTCAGCTCCTGCTTGCCGCGCACGAGCTTGGCGGTCTCTTCGGTGAGCTCTGCCTTGATCTTGACCGGATCGAGCTGCTGAAGCGTGCCGGCGCGGAAGCCGGGTTGCACCGTCATACCCGCTTCGACGCCGAGATCGGTTACGACGCCGCTGACCGCTGCTTTGACTTCGACATTGCCGAGAGCGCGGTCAGCCTGCTTCAAGCTGACTCCTGCCAGCTCTGCGGCAACCTGCAGCTGTTCGAGCGATTTATTTGTTTCCAGCGCTTGCAGTTTATCGCGTGCGCTCTGCAGATCGAGCTTCATATTGTTCAGCTGCGTTTCAGCTTGATCGACCTGCTGTTTGGCGGCAAGTCCGGCGTCATAATCGTTGCGCAGCTTGTTGTAGGTCTTCTCCAAATCTTTGACCGCTTGCCCGAGCTTCGCAACTCCGTTGCGGGCATCGGTTTTGCTGTTTTCAATATTGTCTTTAGATATGCTGTATTGCAGCTCCGAATTGCGTCGGTTCAGCTCGGCTTGATCGTGCTGAAGCTGTACGTCCGTCGGATCGATGCGGAAAATCACATCGCCTTTGTTCGCATATTCGCCTTTCTTCTTGACGATTTCCTGCACATCGCCGCCGGTCTTGGCTACAATATCAAGCTGGACGGCAGACACGACGTCGGCCACTTGCTCGAGCGGATCGGCTATGACCAACTTGGCGATCGGCTGCACCCGTACGGCAGGAATTTGCTGCTCCTGCGCAGCCGCCTGCTTCTCGGGCGCCTTTGCGCATCCGGCAGCAAGCGCGGCCGCCAGAACAATTGCGCCAAGCAGCTTGGTGCCGCGCAGTCCGACAGTAGCCAGAGGTCTTTTCATTTGACTCTTACGACGCATTTTCATATGTTTTTCTCCTTTATCCCCTCAACTGTATAGAAGTTGCGGCCTTCTCGCCGGCGGCCGGTTCGCTGTTCCTGTGAAACATGCGGTGCACCCGCCCCTTGAACGCCTCGATAATTTCATAGACGATCGGCACGACGATCAGCGTCAGCAGTGTGGAGGTGGTCAATCCGCCGATAACGACGACCGCGAGTCCTTTGGAAATAACCGTCCCTTTCGAGAATCCAAGAGCCAGAGGCAGCAGCGCGATGATCGTTGCGCCGGCCGTCATAATAATAGGACGAAGACGAGTGACGCCCGCCTCAAGCAGCGCTTCTCGCACGCCATAGCCCTGCTCGCGCAGCTGCTGCACGCGGTCGATTAAGACGATCGCGTTCGTAACGACGATCCCGATCAGCATCAGGAAGCCGATCAGCGCCGTGGCGTCAAGCGTCAGACGCGTAACGAGCAGGCCGATCAAACCGCCGATCGCAGCGAGCGGAAGCGAGAACAATATGGCGAAAGGCGCGCTGGCATTGCCGAACGCGAGTACCATGATCAGATAGACGATAAAGATCGAGGCGCCCATAGCCAGGAACATTTGGATGAAGCTCTTTTGAATATCGTCGGAGGCGCCCTGCAATTCGTGGGTGATGCCCGGCGGGAGCTGCAGCTGATTGAGCGCGGCCGATACTTTGGCGCTGACGCCGCCTTTGTCTTTGGAATCGATCCTCGCATTCACCTTCAGCGTCTGGCTCTGCATCTCGCGGCTTATGGAAACTGGAGCTTGCACCTCCGCGACTTTAGCGATATCGCTCAGCTTAATGACCGCGCCGGTTTGCGTCTTCATCGTAAAATCGCCGATAGCTTTGACGGAATTTTTGAACGAAGGATCGATCATGACTTTCGTTTTGAATACAGTGTTGTCGAATTTCATATCGCCCAGTTTCTCTTCGGCGATCCAGCTATGCACGGTGCTTAGCACTGAGCCGGAACTTGCGCCGTACTGTCTGGCTTTATTTTCGTCGACGGTAATTTCGATTTGTTTTTTCATTTCCGCCATGCTATCTTTAATGTCTTGCAGCTCGGGGAACTCCTTCATTTTCTCCTTGACCATTTGCACGGCTTGCATCAAATACTGCTCGTCGTCACCCTTCAGCGCGTACGAGAAATCGGCGTCGCTGCCCGTCGGGGCTCCGTTGGAGAACGTGTCTCCCTCCACCTCGGAGCCTTTCGGCAATTCCGCCTGCAGCTTCTCCTTCCATTCCTTGGCGGTCTTCTTTGCATCGACTGATTCATTTGCTTCGGCGAACATCGTCGCCGTATAAGCGATACGATCGGTTTGGCTGACGTTGCGAAACGCTCTTTGGTCATAATAACCGACGAGCGTTTCCACGTAATGGAAGACTGGCTTACCGCCGGCGTCCTTGTCGGACAGCATCATTTGCTCAAGCTGCTTCGACTTTGCGTCCATCGTCTCGAAGGAAGTCTCCTTCGGCATCTTGATATTGAAATACATTTGCTTCTGTGCCTCGTCGCCTCCCATGACAGCGACAGGAAGATTCGGCACCGTGACGACGCAAGTTATCATAAACGCCAGAAAAGCCAAGAGCAGCGTTCTCTTCGGACGAGCCAGCGTCCAGTTCATGATGTTTTTGTAACGGCGAATGATCGGACCGACCCGATTCTCGTCGTGGTGCGGCAGCCTCTTGGTGCGGAGCACGAGCAGCTTCGCCAGCATCGGGATGACGGTAAGCGCGACGAGCAGCGACGACAAAATCGCACAGACGATCGTAATCGCAAACGGAAGGAAAAAGGAGCCGATAATGCCGGTAACGAAGGCGAGCGGACCGAATACGCCTACCGTCGTAATCGTGGACGACGTAATGGCGGACGCCACCTGCTCCGTCGCGAATTGGATGACCGACTCGTGGCGCTCCTGGCGTTTCACCAACTGGCTGTATATGTTCTCGATGACGACAATGCTGTCGTCGACGACGCGCCCGATTGCGATTGCCATTCCTCCAAGGGTCATAATGTTGAGCGAAGTGTCGAGCATAGCCATAAGCATCAAAGTGATCAAAAGCGAAAGCGGAATCGAAACCAAAACGATAAGCGTCATCCGAACGTTTCTCAGGAAGAGCAAAATCATAAGCGATGCCAATACGGCTCCCATGATGCCTTCTTCCAACATGCCATTAACCGATTCTTTAACGCCATCCGCCTGGTTGTAGATCGATAAAAATTTCACGCCGGGCAGCGTCTTCTCCCAGCCTTCCATCAGCTTATCGGCAGCAGCGGCAAACTCGACCGCGTTAGCTTCGTTCGTCTTGTACAGCAGAACGCCGATTGCCGGCTGCCCGCTGAGCCGGGCATAGTAAGTCGCTTCGTTGATCGCTTCCACTTTGGCGATTTGCCTCAGCACAAGCGTATCGCCTTTCGGTGTCGTCAGAGGCATGTTCTGCAAATTGTACACGGTATTGATCTGGCCTTTGATGCGCACCATTTCTGTATTGCCGTTAAAATCAACCGTACCGGCGGGGCTGGAGACGAGTGCCGACTGCAGCATGCCGACCGCTTGAGCCGGCGTAAAGCCGTAGTTGCTCAGCGCGCCCGCGTCGAGCTTGATCGTCATCGTCGCTTCGGCGTTGCCGACGGAGACGACGTGGTCAATGCCTTTGATCGAACCAAAGCCCGGCAAAATCGTATCTTTGTACGCCTTATCCAGGTCGGTCTGGTTCATGCCGTTTTCGCCGTATACCGCCAAATAATAAATGGGAGCCGAGGCGAATCCCGCCGTCATCACCTTCGGCTTCTGTGCGCCGTCCGGCAGCTTGACGCCCGAGATCAGGCTCTCCACATCCTTCTTGATGTCTTCCGGCTTCTGGTTGCCTTCCAGTGTGATAAAAATGGATGAGATGTTGTCGTCTGAAGATGATATCAGATTTTGCAGCCCGCTTATGCCGGCGACCGCCTTCTCAAGCGGCTTTGTCACCTGGTCGAGCACGTCGCTTGGCGGAGCGTTATACTGCGTCACGACGGCAACGAAAGGAAACGAAATGGCCGGGAACTGTTCGACTTTCAGCGAAGATGCCGAATACGTTCCTCCCCCGATGAGCAGCAGGATGAGGATAAACACTACCGCCACATTTTTCATGGCAAAATTCGTTAATTTCATCATCCGTTATTTTCCTCCACTCTGCGTTCCGATTGCTTTGTTGCTTTTTGCATCATTCAATTCTTGTTCTTCGCGGCTGTTTCTCTCCTTTCACAGCCAGTTTAAACAATAAATATCGAGAACTTATGCAGATCTTCCTCTTTTTGCGTGGAATTCATCAAGAAGTTGTTAAAGCTCTGTCACTTTCCATTTCCGCTTCAAGTTCGACAAAAATGATTAGCAGTAAGCGCATTAATGAAAAAAGCCGCGATTTTCGCGACTTTTGGTTTGAACGGGCAAAAAAACACTTGTATTATAAATATAAGTTTATGAAAGCTGGTGATCCGTTTGTTTTATTGGATAGCGCTGATGATGACCGCCGCAGATCAAATTACGAAGTTGTTCGTGCGTGCCTGGATGCAGGTCGGAGATACTTATACGCTTGTTCCGGGGATAATTCAGTTTACGTATTATGAAAATTCCGGGGCGGCCCGCAGTTTATTTCAAGGTTACGGCAGATTATTCGGTATCGTTGCGGTAATCGTCATTATTGGAGTTTTATTGTACCGAAAAAACAATTTCCCCAAGAGGCGCTTCCTGGATATCGGCCTGGCTTTTCTCGTTGCAGGAGCGGCCGGTAACGGATTGGAAAGACTGCTGTACGGAAAAGTAACGGATTTCCTTGTTTTCGGATCCGGACACGGAATCCTGAATGTGGCGGATTTGTCCATCAACGTCGGCGTGGTTACCATTATCTTGCATCATCTCCTCTTCGCCAGAAGCCCCGTACAAAAGCAAGTGCGCCCTTGACAGACGGCACCTCGCCCGGGGCGGCCACCGTCCCTTCCTTCTCGCTGCTCTACGCTGAGTCCCCTGCTTGCGGTCTTTTCAGCGGCAAGATAACATTTTGAGCCCTTTTTCGGCATACAATGTCGTTGACCTCATTTAAGGAGGCGATGACGATGCCGGCTGGAGCCGATTTGCCTGTTTGGGAAGAGCACCGGTTTTGGCTGGAAATACTGGACGATCATGCGCACTTCGTGCGGGATTACTTGTCCCCGGAAGAGGCAGGATGGGTGTCCATGGCGCAATCCTTTATCGGTGAATTCCGGCGCCTCCGCGAGCGGCTTGAGACATTGGGACGCGATCTTCCGCTGTCTTCCCCGCCTATGATGCAATTTGCCGTTGAAAGTCAATCGGTGTCGGCCGGCTACTACCGGTTGGAAGGCCATTTACAGCATCTTCGAATATATAACCGGATCAATCTGAATTTAACCCCTACTTTTCTGAACGGCACCTTGAACGAAAATGCGGAATATTTGCGGCTGCTTACTTTTTTCGTTCGGGGCGAGCAACCCGTTCCGCTCCCGTTGAGTGCGCTGCTGGATTTGTGGTTGGAGGATCAGCTCGGCCATGCTTTGCTGCTGGCCAATATTTTGGATCCCGCGGAAATTCCGCTCATCAATCGAGTGCGGAAAGCGATCGACGAATTTCAAGCGCATCTCGTCAAAAATCAAAACATAAAGGGATTCTTGCGCTTCACGCCGCCCAATTTTCCGCTCCAGCTCCGCTTTGCCGGACAAGTCGCACGCTCGGTGACCGATTTCTACGTGCTGGTTTACGAAGTTGTCGGCTTGTACAAAGACTCCGAAGTGCTAAACCGAGCGACGCTTCGTTTTTTGGAGCATCACATCCCGGAAACGTGCTATTTTCTGCGCAAATTGACGGACTTTACCCGGGATTTTCCGATGATCGCCGACTGTCCGCTCACCAAACCTTCGTTTAGCGGATAATACATCGAAGCGGCGAGAAAGCAGGTGAGGAAATTGCGGGACAAACAGCAGCCGAGCCCGAATCATGAATGGAGCTCGTTCAACGAACAGGCAAACGAAGTGCTCGGAGAACAATTTTGGCACGATATCGCCGGTCTGATTCCCAATACCGGACCGCGGATCGATGTTTATTACACTCCGAATACGGTAGTAGTTGTCGCCGAGCTGCCCGGCTTGCTGCGCTCCGATCAAATTTCCATTCGCCTGGAAGGGCAGTCTTTGGTGTTAGAAGGCGATCTGCCTCGCCTCTATCCCGCTACCGATAAGCAAATCACCCTGAAAGAACGCTTTTTCGGAAGCTTTCGCCGGTCGCTGCCGATGCCGAAGCCGGTTGCGAGAAATGACATCCGGGCCAAATACAGCCAAGGCCTGCTTATCGTCGAATTGCAAATTGAACAGCACGAGCAGCTTACCCATATCCCGATCGATTTCTGAAGGCTGCGAAGGTCATCCTGCCTGCCCTCTTATCATATAAATAATAGAAATTTGGCGGCAAGGTGATGAGAAGATGGTGCGAATCCGTTTCCAACAAATCCAAATCGGGACGATATCCAACTCGTCGGGGGTTTTCTCCGGAAGCAACCAGCAGTGGGGATATAAGCACAGCGGCAAGCAAAATCAAGCCTTCGGAACGGTTGACGGAATGCGCTGCTCCGTATCGGACATCAAAGCCGCGCTGAACGATCGCGACAATATCGACACCTTGACGGAAACGCCGGATGATTCATGATTCCGTGGTTTGGTAAGCGGAAAACGAGGCAAGATCAGCAACAAATTAACGATTTGGAAGCCCGCCTTCGGGAATTAAGCCATCAAATCAGCCGCATGGAGAATGCGCTCGATCGTCTTGCCGACCAAACGCCACGGATTACGATCGAAACGGTCCATATTCATCAGCCGGTTCTGGAAAAAATGGAATACCGCTTGGATCGTCTCGATATTGAAACGCTGAGCGGCGCCTTAAATTTGGGAAACAATTTCGGCGTCAAGCCGAATCTTGACTCATCCAAGGAACAAGCACGCCCTAAACCAGATCATTCCCAAGCGACTCCCCCGAATCGCAGCAAAGAAAGCGACGCCACTCCTCCCGTCCGGCCGGCGCGTGACGGAGAAGCAAGCTTTAGCCGCACCCCTTCCGGCTTCCGTCTGACTCAAAAATGATGCAGTGTGCGCACCCCCTGGATCGGAGGTAACGGATATGCCATCCTTTATGTCGCCGCAATTTGTGATCGGCTCCATTCGAATCGGTTCCATTACGAACGCTTCATGCATGAATATGGGCAACAACTGGCCTGCAGGTTTCGAGAGCCACCAGAAGCTTACCCAAGGCTTCGGTTCCGTCAGCGGAGACCGGAATGTCGTTTCCGGCATTCGCTCCCTTTTGAACGATTCGGATTTTCTGGATATGCTCAACATTTCCGATTCCGAGGCGCCGGAATGGCTGCAAAAGCTGATCCTCTCTGCGGGAGAAGTGTCCGATGCACCGCCGGACTTTCCTGTTGACGATAAAAATGCGCGGGTTTAAGCGAAGGAGGGGTATGCGTTTGTCTACATCTCATCAACAAGCAGCGGTCATATTTAACAAGCTGGTCGTAACGAACATCGAGGATGCTTCGGGTATTTTTATCGGTACCAATCAGGCGTTCGGGTGGAGCACTTACCATAAATCGAATCAAGGTTTGGGGAGTCTGAGCGGGACGACTCTGACGAATGCGGTCAGTGTCTTGTACGACCAGGACGTTATTGACGCAGCGGTTGACGATGTCAGGTATATCGCATTAACGGATGCGGCAAATAACAACCAGCAGTGTGCGGTCCAATTTCAATCCGTTAACGCGAATGCGGTTTCGACCGTTTCGGCTATTGGCCTTGGCGACAATAAACAGCTTGGCTGGAGAAGCTCCCGCAAAATCAATTACGGCACCAGCAAAAACGTCGGCAGCAACTGGCTGCGCCGGTTCGCCGGCCTCGTTATGGATAACGATGCGGTCGATGCGCCCGTTCACATGGAAGGAAAGATCGTCGAGCGCACCGGCGGAACAGAACCGAATATCCGAATCGTACAGAAGCCCCGAACCGAGTGAGGCAGCGAACGCCTGTGACGGCGAGCTGCGAAAATAACCGGAACCCCCGAAATGGGCCGGAATACTTTATGGTAGGGAAGCTTTACTGGAGGTGGCGGTTTGGCTGTTTTTATTTCTTTGGCAGCAGGAGCGATTAACGTTAATTCTTTGAACAGAGGCAGCGTCATTTCCGTTGGGGAAATATCTCAGCCGGGATGGAATCAAACCGGCAAAACCAATTTTGGCAACGGGCAATTGTTCGGTTCCAACGTTGAAGCCAACTTCTTGTCCGGCATTATCGACAACGACTTGGTCGACAATCCCATCGTCGAGATCGTACCCGCCAACTCCTTGCAAAATCAGGCCGTTTGACGCTTGGGGCGGATTTCAACGGCTACGCTATAGCCGCGTCCGTTTTAAAACCGGCCCGAGCGAAAAATCGAAAACAGCAGCCACAGCAGCATGAACCCGGCTACGAACAATCCGATCTCGACCGTCGGCACGTTGACCAAGTAGCCCGGATTTCTGCCCGCCAGCGAGGAACCGATCAGGAGTCCCGTCATGATGATGCTGAAGGAAAGCAGCACGATGCTGAACGAGATCCGGTTGCCGATCCGGTCCAATTTGCGCAAAAACAAATCCAGCTCGGGAACGCTGATTTCCAGGCGGACGTTGCCCTTCCTCAACATGGAAAGCAGCACTTTCGTGTGCCGCGGCAAGCTGACGAGCAGTTCTCCGTATTCGGCGACGTCTTTCAGCAGATTTTTGCCGAAATGGAGCGGATGAAGCCTCTCCCTCAGCAGCCGCAAACCGAACGGTTCGGCCATATTGACGATGCTGAGGCTCGGGTCCAGCTGCTCTACGACCCCTTCTACGGTCAGCAGCGTTTTGCCGAGCAAAATCAAATTGGCAGGAATCCGGATTTGAAACCTGTACGCCACATCAAACAGGTCGTTCACGATGCCGCCGATGCTTACCTGGCTCAAAGGCACCCCGTAATATTTCTCGCGCAGCCTCTCCAGGTCTTCGCGAAGCGCGGCCATATCCACGTCGTCGTCGATCAAGCCGATCCGCATAATGGACTTGATGATCCCATCGGTGCTTCGCCGCATCAATGCGATAATCAGGCTGGAAAAATGGTACTTCATTTCCGGCGTCAGGCGCCCGACCATGCCGAAGTCCATAAAGGCGACAATTTCCCCCGGCAGTATCAAAATGTTGCCCGGATGAGGATCGGCGTGAAAAAAGCCTTCGACGAAAATTTGATGAAATAGGGATTGGATGAGCCGCCTCGCGATTTGCTGGCGATTATACCCTTTTTCCTCAAGCAGCTCGGGCTGATTCAATTTGATTCCTTCGATATATTCCATCGTTAATACTTGCTTCGTCGTATACGCCCAATAAATTTTCGGCACGTAAATAAGATTGTCGCCTTTAAATTGGCTGGCGATTTTCTCGGCGTTTTTCCCTTCGTTCGTATAGTCCAGCTCGCTGAGCAGCGATTTGCCGAACTCCCGAATCATGTCCCGGATTCGAAATGTGCGCGCCCATTCGAAGCGGCTCTCGGCCAGCTCGGCCATTTGCTCCAAAATTTCCAGGTCGGTGACGATCGTCTCGGCAACGCCGGGCCGCTGAATTTTGACGGCGACCCGTTCGCCGCTTTGCAGCAGGCCGACATGAACTTGTCCGATTGAGGCCGCGGCAAGCGGGGCTTCCTCCAGCTTGGCAAACACCGCGTGGATCGGCAGCTGCAAGCTCTGTTCGATAATGTCCGAAACGTGCCGGAAAGGAAACGGGGGCACCTGATCCTGAAGCTTTCCTAGCGCCGCAACAATGTCTTCCGGCAGCATATCGGGCCTTGTGCTGGCAATTTGCCCGAGCTTAATAAAAGTGGGGCCCAAATCCTGGATGACGCACCGGATTCGTTCCCCTATCGATTTTTTCTCGATTGACACTGCCGCTGCCTGCCTGAATACCCTGACCGGCAGCTGCCACAGTTGAAATAGCTCCGTCTCTTCTACAATGAACCCGAACCCGTTCCGGGCCAAGGCCAGCGCGATATCCCGGTACCGCTGCAAATGGCGAATCCGTTTGCCGATCATAGGCTTAACTCGGTTGTTCCAGCTTCTCGACGCGCTGTTCCAGTCTTTGCAAATCTTCTTTTGTAGCGATATTCATTTCGCCCAATAGCCGCTGCAATTGTTCTTTGATCAGCCGCCTCAGCTCCGCCTGCTCTTGCTCGCCCCGCTCAATGAGCTTCACAACAAGCTCCCTCGATTGTTCCGGGGCCACCTCGCCTTTTTTCATCGAGCTCACTCACATAGCTTTCGATCTTGTCCTTGCTCACCATCGTGATCCCGATTCCGAGCGAAAATGCTTTCTTGATCCAATCGTTCATCCTCATCGCCCCAAACATCGTTGATGCCTCAAGGATTCCCAATTCGCCCGTTTAATATGTCTCCTTCTTATACTTCTTTGTCCGCTCGTCCTCGATGACCCCGCTCCAATTCAAGCCGAAGGCAAAATCATACGTATTGCCCTCGGTATCGACATGGCATTCCATATCGTGCGCAACGTCCTCGAACTGTTCTTCCACCGTCTTCATATGGGCCGGCATTTGCAGCGGGAGCAGCCCGGAAGGCTCTGCGGAGCCTGTCAGCACTTCCATGACCGCCTGCACCTGTACGCCGAAGTTAACGACAATCGCGTCGACTTCAGCTTCGAATTCCGCGACGACGGTCGGATTGTTCAACAGCAGCGACACTATGACAGGCTTGCCCTTCAGCTTTTGTTTGGTCGTCAGCACAGCGTCCAGATCGGACGTATTTTCCGGCGTCACCGATTTGCCTTTATAGGAGCGGTTCAGCACATCGTCGGGCCGCGAATCGCCGGCTAGGCTGATTTCGCGGGCATGATCCGCCGTATAGGTTCCGTACTGGAGGCTCAGCGGAACGTAGCCGTTACCGCCGCGGTCCGCATCTTCCTGCGAATACCCGGTTCCGGATTTCGGGCTGCTGATGAACACGAGTCCGAAGTCCGCCTCATCCGGATTGTCGGTGACCCGGAAATACTTGCCCACGATCTCCAGGCTGACCGGGTACTCCCGCTTCTCGGGAGTCGGGTTGCCGAACCAGTCTTTGCCCGCAGGGGTGTACCGCTTCGGGATATAGACGGTCAGCTTTTGCCGAAGGGGCAGCAGCTGATTTTTATTTTTCAGCAAAACGATCGATTTCCGCTGCGCGTCAAAGCCTTCCTTCATAAATGCAGGGTTGCCGGCCGTTTCGGCGCTTTGTTCGGGCTGCAAATACGGGTTCTCGAAAAGGCCGAGGCGGAACATGTTTTTCAGGAGGCGCACCGCCGATTGCTCGAAACGGCTGCGCATATAGGCTTCGCCATGCTCGGCAACGCCTATTCGGTACGCCTCCAGGACAGGCTCGATCTCGTTGTTGCCGCCGAACTGGTCGACACCGGCCATCAGCAGCTTATAGTGGCGCTCGGCGACCGACAAGCCTTCTACCCCCCACGGCTTGCCGCTCAAAAAGCTGTCCTTGCCGGCCGATTCGTCCGCCGTGACGAGCCAGTCGGTACAGACGACGCCGTCGTAGCCGTATTTGGTGCGGAGCAAGTCGCGGATCAAATAGCTGTTGTAAGAATTGCCTACATTTTCTCCGTTCACCGTATCCTGACCGACGGAAACGGTATAGTACGGCATGACCGCCGAAGCCATTCCTGTCTTGCCCTCTAATTGAAAAGCGCCTTCCGTAAACGGCTTCAGATGCTCGTCAAAATTGTTGCCCGGATACACCGCATATTTCCCGCACGCATAGTGCGCGTCGCGTCCGCCTTCGCCGGGGCCGCCGCCCGGCCAATGCTTCACCATCGCATTCACGCTGTCATAGCCCCAGCCGCCGGCAATTTCACTCTCGCCCTTCGAGGTCTGGAAGCCGTCGACGTAAGCGCGCGCCATGTCGGCGGAAAGCTGCGGGTCTTCGCCGAAAGTTCCGTTAAAGCGGAACCAGCGCGGATCCGTAGCGATATCGATTTGCGGCGAAAGGGCTGTCGTAATGCCGAGCGCGCGGTATTCCTTAGCCGCGATTTCCCCGAAGCGCTCCGTTACTTTCGGATCGAAGGTTGCAGCCAGGCCGAGCGGCTCCGGCCACATCGAGATTTTGCCGCCTGCGCCTGCATTGAATTCCGCGCTTGCATCGGAACTGTGACGCGGATCGGAGCTGTTGTTGGCCGGAATGCCGAGCCCCGTACCTTCCGCAAAAGCTTGCACCTTGTTGCTCCAGCGTGCCGCAACTTCCGGACTTTCCACGGTCGTAACAAGCACGTGCCGCAAATGGTCTTTCTCCAGAAAAGCCCTTTGTTCGTCGGTCAGATCCCACGGCTTCGCGCCGCTTTCCTCATAAGGCTTCCCTCCGTATGTGCTGGCGAACCAGCCTCTGCTCCTGGCGGGAATCGACTGATGGCGGCTGTACAGCATAAGGCCGGCTATTTGTTCGACAGTCATTTTGGACGCCAGGTCTCGCGCCCTTTCTTCCGGGCTCAAGCGCCAGTCCTCGTACTTGTCGAGCTTGCCGTCGCGGCTTAAGTCTTTGAAGAACAGCCCGTCCTGCTGCAAAATCGAGACGCCCGACGCTTCGCAAAACCCGAGTGTCGGCCCGCCCGGATTATTCACGTATCGAATGGTTTCTTCTTTTGCAGAGTTTGCTTTGTTATTCACTTTGCATACCTCCTATAGGTTATAACGTTGTTTGCATATAGCCGCTCGTTTGCTTCTCGTCACCGGCCTCAGCGCCGACTTCAGGCAGCGGACGAACGGCTATAGCTCCGGCAACGGCGCAAACGGCGAGCGTTACATAGAAAAAGGACCAGCCGCCAATTCCGAGCAAAAGAGGGGCAATTGCCGGCACGATCGACTGCGGAAGCGCGTTGGCAACGTTCATCAGGCCGAAATCTTTGGCCGCGTCTTCCTTGCGGGGCAAAATCCGCGACACAAGAGCCATGTCGACGGCGGAGAAGCAGCCGAATCCGAGCCCAATAATCGCGGAAGCGGCGATATAGGCCGCATATTGCGGAACGAAACCGTAAACGAGAATGCCGACTGCCATAATTGCCGCAGCTCCATACAGGAACGGCTTCTGCTTGCCGTATTTGTCCGAAAGCACGCCGCCGAATATGCTGGTCAGCGCCATGCCGGCCATGGAAACAATGTTGATAATCCCTACGCTTGCCGTCGCTTGATTCTCGGTGAAGTGCATCCGGTTGACGAGCATAACGGTCAGGTACAAACTGCTGCAGTACCCCATCATCAGCAAAAATTTGGAAGCGACCGCCCAAGTGAACGTTGGATATTTTCTCGGACTCGGATAAATGCGGCTAAGCTTTTCGCCAAGCGGAACGCTCCTCTTCGCGCCCTGCTTCAGCTCGACCTTGCCGTCGCGGATGATGAACAGGCTCACGATCGGACCGGCAACGCCCAGACAGGCGAGCAGCGTCCATTTGGCAACCGAAGGAAACGAAGTCAGCAGCATCATCAGCACCATGCCGACCGTCATCGCAACCGGCAATATCAATCCGATCCAGCCGGATACCGTCCCTTGCTTGTTCACTTCCACCTGATCCGGTACAAGCGCCGTGTAGGCGGCCATAGCGAAGTTGAAGAACAGCTGGGCGATCGCCCAGCCCGCCATGACCTGCCAAGTTTCTTTGGCCAGACCGATCCAAAGAAGGGCCGCCGAGCCTACGGCCGATCCGATCAAAATCCACGCGCGGCGCCGTCCGAACGCAATATTCGTCCGGTCGCTGAACGCGCCGCCGAGCGGATTGCCGATAAGGGCAAAGAACGCGCCGACGCCTGACACGATACCGTAAGAGGACGTATAGCCCTTCGGATCGATCTCGATCATCTTGAAAGTGAGCAGCAATATGGCGGGCGTCATCAAAGCGAGCATCATAAAGCCGTAGCCGAGCATAATTCCGGACGTCAGTCGTTTCAAAGGAGTTTTTATTTGTCCGTTCACCATATTCCTTGCCTCCCAAGTACATGCTGGATTTTTGAAAACGATTTCAATTAAAATTATACATGAAAGCGCCTCCCGGATGAGAGGCGCTGAATTATGCTCTTTTGTTACGTTATTTAATGTTATTTTGTACAGCACATCCAATTCCGCGAAGAAAGCACGTTAAAAATTGACCCAAACCGTCAGTAGAGCGGAATCAGCTCCATCAGCTCGACGCCGTGCGGCTCGAGCGTGGCGGTATACGTGAGCTCCTGCCCGCCTTCCACCGTTCTCGCCTGCTTTCGGGGCAGGGCTTGCGCCTTCAGGTAAGCGACATCTTCTGCCGCAATCGTGTCCGGGGCTCCCATCTCGACCCAGCGGTCATAGCTGCTTCCATGCTTTCGGCCGAGCGAATAGGTGACCATGCGGTACCGGCCTTCCGGCAATCCTGTCAAATCGATCTCCAGTTCGATCGTCTTCACGTCTTTGAATGCGTTGTAGCGGTTTGTGTCGTCAATAAACGAAATGTCGCCGAGCGCATACAGATCGTCAAAATGGCAGTAATTGAACGAAAGGACCTGATAGCCTCCTCGTCCGGCGGTTACGACATACCGTTTGCCTTTTACTATGAAGCGATTTCCCAATTTCGCCAGCAGCTCATAGGCAGCCATGCCGGCCTTCGGGATTCCGTGCTGGGCGACCAGGCCCAGTCCCCCATGGAACAGCTTCGGCGACGCAGCTGTTTCCTCGATGTTATCGCTCAACACCCAGTAGCCGAAGCCGCCAATCGCATCCAAGTTATCCACGATATTTTTCACAATATACGCGGCTTTATACAACGTATCGTTCGTCAGCTCCCGGTGATAGGCCGTCGAATTCCATTCCGTCAAATACAGCTCGATATCGCCCGCTCCAAGCTCGCGCAAAATGGACCGCTCTTTCTCCAGTTTCTCCTTGAGCAGATCCGGGTTCGGCGAGACGCGGCCAAACTTCTCCTGAAGGTCCCGAAATGGGTTCCCCGGCGGAAGCGGCTCGGACTGGCCGGTGTTCTCCCGTTCTTGCAGCGTCTCATGCGGATAGTAATGGAGCGGAATAAAATCGGGCATGCACTGATGCTCGCGGCAAAACGAAAAGAACGTCTCGTTGAACGCCTTCGTATCCATCGTAATGATCGTTCCCGGAGCGCCGATCTGTAAAGCGGCCGAGCATTGTTTAACCGTCCGGTAAGTGTGTCTGTACAGCTCGCAGTAATCTTCCATGGATCCCGGCCAAAACATGGCGAGCTGCGGCTCGTTCCAAAATTCGAACCGCCAGCTGGCCACTTCCGCCTCCCCGTAACGGTTCAAGCAATGGCGAAGAAATCGCTCGACGAGCTCACACCATCTGCCCGGCGACTTGGGCCCGCTCACATAGCTTTCCCTGTAAAAAATCGTCTTGCTCTTGTCCGCCGCAAGCG
The DNA here is from genome assembly GCF_000829455.1 of Gordoniibacillus kamchatkensis. GTDB lineage: Bacteria > Bacillota > Bacilli > Paenibacillales > NBRC-103111 > Gordoniibacillus > Gordoniibacillus kamchatkensis. The sequence continues at coordinate 97,735 of NZ_JXAK01000009.1, read as the reverse complement.
CGGATGGCATGAAACCGAGCTCCACGAACGGCTTCAGGCCGATAGACAGCAGGAAGTCAAACAGCTGCTCGACGAACCTGAAGTTGTAAACGGCCTCCCCTGTCTCTTCCTCCTGATACACCATCATCGCATCGTCGAAAATGCCATGAAACCGCAAATACCGGAACGGACACGTCTGCTGCAAGGCGCGCAGCTGCTGCTGCACGTCCGCATGCAGCCCTTCTTTCGCTTTGCCGATCGTGATCAGGTTTTTCCACGTATGACGGAGTAGCCTCATCTCCCCTCCGTCTAGACGTACCTGAGCATGCTCCCGTTCCACTACAGCAACATCGTCCGTCTCCGCCGACGCCGACCGGCCGCGCTGCAAAAATTGGTTGACGATGCCGAGCGCCTTCGCCTGATTGAACGCCAAATAATTCGCGGAAGCCGCTTCCCGCTTCGTCTCGGCGTCCGGGTGGTAACGCTTGCGATACTCGTTCGGCGTCATATGATATTTGATCTTAAAGGCAGCATAGAACGATTTCGCGTTCGGAAATCCGTGCTCTACAGCGATGTCCGCGATCGCGGCTTGCTCGTGCTGCAAGAGCGCTTCGACCGCATTTTTCAACCGGATGCTGGTGAGATAAGACTGGAAATTAAGCCCAAAATTGTCGCTGAAAAACTTGGACAAATAAGGCACCGACAAATATTCGCGTTCGGCAATTTCCTGCAGCGTGACCGGCCTCCGGTAGTTTTCCTCCAAAAAGCCGATAATCCGCAGCATGCGCTCCATGTACTTCTCGTTCACCGCTTCGCCTCTTGCCGAAATTTGAAACTGCTTCAGCAGCAAGAAAAAAACCGCGAGCATGCGAATCTGCATATCGAGCTCGTAATATTCGCTCTTCTTATATGTCAGCTGGATCATTTCGGCCAGCAGCTGGCGGATGCGGTCCAGCGCCTGCTTCTTTTCTTTGCCGGCAGTGCGCGAGTCGAGGCCGAAGTTTACCGCTTCGCTGCCTCTGTGGCTCGCCTTCAAATAAGCGGTCGGAACGAGATAGGTCGCAATAATATTCATATCCAAACCGATAACCTCATGGATATGGCATGAATTGATGAGCAGGACGTCCCCTTCCGACATGGTATGCCGGGTATTGTTTACGGTCACTTCCAACGTTCCGCGCAGGGCAAAAATGATTTCCACGCTGTTGTGCCAGTGGCTTGGAACGTAATTCACCCTGTGGAGGGAAACATCGAACGGCAACCGCTCGCCGGTCTCCACAAATTCGTATATGGAATGCTTCAAACGTATGCCCCCCTTGCAAGACCGTCCGGCCAAAAGTACATGAGGAGCCCGCGGCTGCTTATAGCCATTAGTTTAGCATGAATGCGGATTAATATTGCAACTATTGTCCACATAAAAAAACAACCCCGGGTCTTCGCCGACCCGAGGTTGCTCTGTCATGCAGCGTGGCAACCGAATATCGTTTACGGAAGCACGTTGCCCGCAGCGCGATAAATCTCATACCATTCTTGGCGCGTCAGATGCACATCGCTCGCTTTGCAGCAATCTTTGAGCCGGCCGATATTCATGGTGCCGGTGACCGGCTGCATCCGTGCGGGATGGCGCAACAGCCAGGCGATGGCGATCGTCGTATTGCTCACTTCGTATTTTGCCGCGATTTCGTCGATCTTTTCATTCAGCTCCGGGAACTTGTCGTTGCCGAGGAATACCCCTTCGAAGAAGCCGTATTGGAACGGCGACCAAGGCTGGACCGTAATCTCGTTCAGCCTGCAGTAATCGAGCACGCTGCCGTCCCGGTCTACGGCGGATTCATTTTCCATATTGACGTTGATGCCGTTCGAGATCATGGTGGCGTTCGTAATGCTCAGCTGCAGCTGGTTAGCCACGAGCGGCTGCTTTACGAACTTTTTCAGCAGCTCGATCTGCAGCGGCTTCTGATTGGAAACGCCGAAATGCCGCACTTTTCCTGAGCTCTCCAAAATGTCGAAAGCCTCGGCGACCTCTTCCGGTTCTACCAGCGCATCCGGACGGTGCAGGAGCAGAACGTCCAAGTAGTCGGTTTTCAGCCGCTTCAGAATGCCGTCAACCGACGACAGGATATGTTCTTTGGAAAAATCGAACATCCCCTTCCGAATGCCGCACTTCGATTGCAGGATCATTTTCTCGCGCATGTCGTCGTTCATATGTATGGCATCCGCGAATATTTCTTCGCAGGCGCCGCCGCCGTAAATGTCCGCATGGTCGAAGAAATTGGCTCCTTCTTCCAGCGCCGTCCGGACAAAGCGCTCCGCCTCGGATTTGTCCAGCGAGTTGATTCGCATGCAGCCGACCGCGATAACCGGAACTTCCAATGTGCTCGTTCCAAGCTTGATCGTTCTCATACCAGTGTTCATCCTCCCACATTTTTTTCGTGCCGAAACCATGAAACGTACAGCACTTATCATTGTCCCATAAAAGGGCGGATGTTTTCAATCATTATGCAATCTTTTGCCGCTCTATTCTTTCGCCTCGATTCGGGCGAGTTCCTTGCGTACGATCGGCGCGACCCTCGTGCCGAGCAGCTCGATGGCGCGCATGACGTCGCGGTGCGGCATCGTGCCTACATTGACGTGCAGGAAGAAGCGGGTTACCCCTAAATTTTTGCGCAGCAGAACGATTTTCTCCGCCACATATTCGGGATCGCCGACGTAAAGAGCTCCGTGTAGGCTGCGCGCATCGTCGTACGTCGCCCGGGTGTAAGACCCCCAGCCCCGCTCACGCCCGATGGCGTTCATTTGAGCTTGAGTGGAAGGGAAGAACATATCGGCCGCCTGCTCGGTGGTGTCCGCTACGAAGCCGTGCGAGTGCGTCGCAATCGGCAGTTTGTCGGGATCGTGTCCGGCCTGCGCGGCGGCTCTTTTGTAAAGGTTGACTAATGGCGCAAATCTTTCCGGCATCCCGCCAATGATGGCAAAAACGATCGGAAGGCCGAGCATGCCCGCCCGAACGGCCGACTCCGGACTCCCGCCGCTGGCAATCCATACGGGCAACGGATTTTGCACGGACCTGGGATAAACGCCCAGGTTGTCGATGGCGGGACGGTGTCCGCCGCGCCAAGTTACCTTTTCCGACGCGCGGATCGCAAGCAGCAGCTCCAGCTTTTCTTCGAACAGCTCGTCATAATCGTCCAGGCTATATCCGAAAAGCGGGAACGATTCAATGAACGAACCTCGGCCCGCCATGATTTCCGCCCTGCCGTTAGAAATGCCGTCGAGCGTCGAGAACGCCTGATAGACGCGCACCGGGTCGTCGGAGGATAGCACGGTAACGGCGCTCGTCAGCCTGATCCGCTTCGTCATCCCTGCCGCCGCGGCCAGTACGACGGCAGGCGCGCTGCCCGCGTAATCGGGCCGATGATGCTCCCCGACTCCGTACACATCCAGGCCGGCTTGATCGGCCAGCACAATTTCCTCGATCGCATCGCGCAGCCGCTCGGCTTGGCTGATGACCTGTCCGGTAACCGGGTCCGGTGTCGTTTCCAAAAAAGTACTGATTCCAATTTCCATATTAGGTGCCGGATCGGCCATGCTGACTTTCGCCTCCTTTTCTTTCTTCTAGTTTACTCAATTCGCGCGCTCTTTCTCAAATTTTGGCCAAAAAAAAAGCCGCGGCATTCGCGGATCGTGGCAACTACTGGCTTGGCTCAAAACAACGAAAAAATCGAACCGATTTTCCCAAACAAAAACAGATAGATCGGAATAGCGATCAAAATCACAAAGCCTAGACTCACATGTTGCTTCCATTTTCCTTTTCGATCCATATTAGCCTAACCCCCCTTTAACTTATAGTAGATTCCATTTCTGAAAGAGTACTGAAAATGAGCTTAATTTTCAATTAAAATTTTCATGGCAACAACAGTTCTTGTCCATTTCATGAAATTTTATCGAAAAATCCGTTAACGAATGCCGGCAAATGTGATAAAATAGTGACAACATCAACATACATCCGAGGGGTGCACTTCCATGAAAATGATAACGCTTCAGCGCAAAGCCGCAACCGAAGGCGGCCGCCTATTCTCCGTTATGAACGCCATCGCTTGGCTCGTGCTGGGAATCGGCCTTCTGCTCTGCCTCATCAATATTAGCGAATTTACCGACCAAAACCTCGGACTGATGATCGGCATCGGCTGCTTAATCGCCAGCGTACAAATTTACGTCGTCGGCACCGTCGTCCATCTGCTGCAAAATAACGCCAAGCAGCAATAGCCCGACAAACAATCGCATAGTCCGCTCTCAGAGCCCTGTTCCGATCGGAACAGGGCTTTTTGGCGTTCCGGCAGCAAAATAAGAATTTTTCTTGACAGCTTCTTGTCGAAGAAAAGGCGATTATTTGACGGTATTGTTAACCTGTGAAAAAAAGTACAACTTTTCTGCTATGGTAAGAGTAAATCAAATTCCCGCTCTGTTAGGAAGGTGCGTAAAGCGTGAACCTGAAACCTGCTCGCAAATTTTTGAAAGCTGCCTGCGCGGCCTTCGCCTTATGCTTGGCGGTTTTTGCCTTGTCGGGCTGCAGCGGCAAATTCGTGGTGCTTGATCCGCAAGGTCCTGTGGCCGCGACGCAGCAGCGCCTTATTGTGCTGTCGGCCGTGTTATGCGCGATTGTCATTATTCCCGTCTTAGCTATTCTGGTGTTCATCGTCTGGCGTTACCGCGACAAACCGGGCAACAAAGCCCCTTACACCCCGGACTGGCATGACAGCAAGCTGCTGGAGACGATTTGGTGGGGCATTCCGATTATTATCATCGGCATCCTCGGCACCTACACGGCCCGCGATACGTTCGCCCTGGCAAAGCCGCCGGTCAGCGATACGACGCCGATTACGGTCCAGGTAACTTCGCTCGACTGGAAATGGCTGTTCACGTATCCGGACCAACATATCGCCACCGTCAATTACGTGCAAATTCCGGCCGGCGTGCCGGTTCGGTTCCAGCTCACGTCGGACGCGCCGATGAACTCGTTCTGGGTGCCCCAGCTCGGCGGCCAGGAATATACGATGCCGGGCATGGCGATGCAGCTGTGGCTGCAAGCCGACAAGCCGGGCGTCTACTACGGAACCGGGGCGAATTTCAGCGGCAAAGATTTCGCGCACATGCGCTTCGATGTCGAAGCGAAGCCGCAGGCGGAGTTCAATCAATGGGTGTCAAGCGTCAAGCAAACCGCTCCCGCACTGACGAAAAGCGGCTACGAACAGCTCGTCCAGCCGGGCACTTCCGAGAAGACGCTGTACTCCTCGTACCCGGACGGCTTGTTCGACGATATCGTGAACAAGAACGGCGGCATGTATATGCACCACAGTTCGGCTCCCGGTGAGCCAGGTGAATCAAGCGGCACAAGCGCAACAGGCGCAACGGGAACGTCGGGCATGACGGATATGCCGGGCATGAATCATCATTAAGAGAGGGGATCCGCTACCGATGCTGACGAAACTGAAAGATTTTGCGTCCACGTTCTTCGTAACCGGCGATCCGCTCATCTACGGCGCCGACGTCGCGATCGTCCTGACGACGATTGCGATCGTGTTCGTGCTTACTTATTTCAAAAAATGGACGTGGCTCTGGAAAGAATGGCTGACGTCCGTCGATCATAAGAAGATCGGCATTATGTACCTGATCGCTTCGCTGCTCATGCTGTTCCGCGGCGGTGTCGACGCGCTGCTGATGCGAACGCAGCTGGCCTTGCCGAACATTCAATTTTTGCAGGCCGACCATTACAACGAAATTTTTACGACGCACGGCACGATTATGATTTTGTTCATGGCGATGCCGATGATGTTCGCTCTGTTCAACATCGTTGTCCCGCTCCAGCTCGGAGCGCGCGATGTCGCCTACCCGTTCCTGAACGCGCTCAGCTTCTGGCTGTTTTTCTTCGGGGCGATGCTGTTCAACTTGTCGTTCGTGATCGGCGGCTCGCCGGACGCAGGCTGGCTTAGCTACCCGCCCTTGTCGGAAATGTCGCACAGCCCGGGAGTCGGCGAAAACTTCTATATTTGGGGCATTCAAATTTCCGGTATCGGGAGCCTTGCGACAGGCATCAACTTCCTTGTCACCATCCTCAAAATGAGGGCGCCGGGCATGAAGCTGATGAACATGCCGCTGTTTTCCTGGTCCGTTCTGTCCACCAGCGTGATGATCATTTTCGCCTTTCCGATTTTGACGATTACGCTCGCGCTGCTGTTCGTCGACCGCTTCCTTGGCGCTCATTTCTTTACGATGACGGCCGGCGGCAACCCGATGATGTATGTCAATCTGATCTGGATGTGGGGCCACCCCGAAGTCTATATCGTCGTCATTCCCGCATTCGGCATTTATTCCGAGATTGTCAGCACGTTCTCGAAGAAGAAAATTTTCGGCTACAAGTCCATGGTGTTCTCGATGATGATCATCAGCGTCCTCTCCTTCTTCACTTGGGTGCACCATTTCTTTACGATGGGCGCAGGCGCTGACGTCAATACGTTTTTCGCCATTTCGACGATGGCCATCGGCATTCCGACCGGCGTCAAAATTTTCAACTGGCTGTTCACGATGTTCCGCGGCCGCATTCAGCTGAAACAGCCGATGCTGTGGACGCTGGCGTTCATTCCCTGCTTTGTCGTCGGCGGCGCGACCGGCGTCATGCTGGCCGTAGCCCCCGCGGATTATCAGTACCACAACAGCTACTTCCTGATCGCCCACTTCCATCAAGTGCTGATCGGGGGCGTCGTGTTCGGCTATTTGGCCGGCATCTACTACTGGTGGCCGAAAATGTTCGGCTTCAAGCTCGACGAGAAGCTCGGCAAATGGGCGTTCTGGACGTGGAACATCGGCTTCTACGTATGCTTCATGCCGCAATACGCGCTCGGCTTCATGGGCATGACGCGCCGCGTATACACGTACGGCTGGGATATGGGATGGGCTCCGCTCAATCTCGTTTCCAGCATAGGGGCATTCCTGATGGGGATCGGCTTTATTTTCCAGGTGTGGCAAATCAGCTACAGCATCAAGTACGGCGAGCGCGATACGACGGGCGATCCGTGGAACGCGCGCACGCTGGAATGGTCGATCCCGTCCCCTGCGCCAATGTATAACTTCGCCACCGTTCCGCACGTTAGCGAGCAGGACGCCTGGTGGGCGGAGAAACAAGCGCGCGAAGCCGGCAAACGTGCTGCGGCGGCGCCTGCGCTGGAGCCGATTCATATGCCGAAGAACTCCGGTATCCCAATTATTATGGCCGCCTTCTGGTTCGTCGCCGGCTTCGGCTTCGTATTCAGCTGGATATGGATGGCCGTTGCCGGTCTCTTAGGCGTAGCGGCCTGTCTCTTGGCGCGTTCGTTCCAATATGATACCGACTATTACATTCCCGTCGATGAAATCAAACGTACGGAAGCATCGTTTGGAAGGGGGATTTAACCGTGGCGCACACCGCTGTTCACCAAGCTTCCCGCGGGCAAACAGCCGCTCACGCTCATGCGGCCGAGCATCATGACCAGGAAGGCTTAAAAATACTCGGCTTCTGGATTTTTCTCGTCACCGACTGCCTGCTGTTCGGTACGCTGTTCGCCGCCTATGTCGTGCTCCGCACCCACACGGACGGCGGCCCTAACGGCAAAGAGCTGTTTGAAGTGCCAGGCTTCGTCGCCGAGACGTTCATCCTTCTGACGAGCAGCTTTACGAGCGGCCTCGCCGCGCTGGCGATGAACCAGGGCAAACGAAACCAGTTGCTCGGCTGGCTGGCCGTGACGGCGCTGCTCGGGGCATGCTTTGTCGGCTTCGAAGTGAGCGAATTCGCGAAAATGGCCGGAGAAGGAGCTACCATATCCCGCAGCGCCTTCCTGTCGGCGTTCTTCACGCTCGTCGGCACGCACGGCTTGCACGTCTCGCTCGGCCTCGTCTGGATGACCGCTATCATGCTGCAGCTGAGAAGGCGCGGCATTACCGCCGTGACGCGGCGCAAAGTGTTCGTCATCAGCTTGTACTGGCACTTCCTGGACGCCGTCTGGATTTTCCTGTTTACCGTCGTGTATTTGATGGGGGTGATGTAAATGGAGCACGAAACGACGCAAACGCACGCTCACGGCTCGGTGAAATCGTACGTCACCGGGTTCGCGCTGTCGATCGTTTTGACCATTATCCCGATTGTGCTGGTGCTGAGCCATGCGCTTGCCGGCAAACCGCTCATCGTAACGATCGTCTTGCTGGCCGTTTTGCAGTTTTTGATTCAGCTGTTCTTCTTCATGCACGTTCGCGAAGGCGAACAGCCGCGTTACAACGTTATGGCTCTCATACTCGGCTGCGTCATCGTGTTTACGATCGTGGCCGGCTCGATGTGGATCATGTCGTTCAACGCCGCCGTGCAATAGCCAAAAGGCAAAAACAAACTCCCGTGCCGCTTCCGCAGCATCGGGAGTTTGTTTTTTCGCAGACATGCCGCCAGGGCTACTATTTTTTGCCCAGCTTGGCGTACGCCTCCTCGTACTCCTTGATCATCTGGTCGCCGCCGCCTTTGCGCCACTGCTCGACCGCTTTGTTCCACCCGCCTTCGTCGATTTCGCCCATAATGAACTTCGTCGTCGCGTCCCCCACAATTTTGGACAGCTCGCTCCCCCGCTCGATATTCGTTTTGGAGATGAGCGCCTGAACAGGATTCGAGATCGCGGACGGGAAGTTTTCCTCCTGCATGCGCAGCGCCTTTTCCAATATGGGCGAGTTGGTTCCTTTCATCGCCTTCGACCCGTCGTCGAATCGCATGAACTCGTACGAGGCGACGTCCGTATTGTACTTTTGCGCGTCGGTCCGGACAGGCTTGCCGTTCTCAAGCTTGTAGTGAACGCCTTCAAATCCCCATACGAACAAATTCTGCATGTCCGGATCGGCCAGTTTGTCCATATAATTCAAAATTTGCTTCAGCTGCTCTTCCGTCTTGATGCTCGTCTTCGGGAACATGAACTGCGGCGGGAATACGCCGCGGGTAATGACCCGCACGCCTTTTGGCCCCTCGATGCGGCTGATGACGTCCAGCTTCGCTTGCGGGAACGCTTTGTACAAATCGACGTAGCGGGACTCGACCTCTTCCAGCGCCGCGAACAGCATGCCGGACTTCCCTTTGTTGATCATCTCGAAATCGTTTTTCTGCACGGCAAAATCGCGGTTCATCACATTTTGGTCATAGAAGCTTTTGTACAGCTTCATCGCGTCCATATACTCTTTCGTCATGAAGGCAGGCGTCAGCTTGCCGTCTTTCAGCTCGTATTTGTTCGGTCCCCCGAACCAGGCGACGAACAAGTCGAGGCCGATCGGACCGGAAGCGCCGAAGGCAATCGTGTCCTGCTTGCCGTTTTTGTCGGGGTCGTTAAAAGTAAACGCCTTCATCACTTGAATCAGTTCATCCAGCGTCTTCGGCTCCTTCAGCCCCAAGTTGTCCAGCCAATCTTTGCGGTAGACGATGCCGTTGCGCGCTTGCGGAATATGTTTGTAAATGCCGTAAATTTTCCCGTCGAACGAGCTTTCCTCGAGCAGCCGCGGATTGATTTTACTCAAGTTCGGGTAGTCCTTCAAATAAGGCCCGATTTCCCAAAACATGCCCGATTGGATGGCGTTGACGAGCCCGGCGTTTTTGTTCCCGTCGGCGAGCACGTAGACGATTTGCGGCAAGTCCTGAGAAGCGATGCTTGCGTTCAATTTGTCCGTATAGGCCGAGCCCGGCGTCCAAATGATGTCCAGCTTCGTATTCGTGTGCTGTTCGATTTTTTTCAGCGTTTCGCCCCCTTGCTTCGGCGGCTCCGCATTCCAGTACGGGATCATCATCTTGATGGCGACGGGTTGCTTCGCCGCTTGCGCCCCCGTATTGTTCGCTCCGTCCGTCTTTCCTTGCGCTTGCTTCGTTTCCGTACCGGCTGCATTGCAACCGGCGATTACCGTGCTCGTCAGCGCGATGGCGCTTATGGCAGCCGCCATGCGTCTTCTTGCGAAGCTCCGTCCATTCATGTTTCCATACCGCCCTTTCTAAATAGTTGTGGTTATCCTTTGACCGAACCGAGCAGAACTCCTTTGGCAAAATGTTTTTGCAGCAGCGGATACACGAGCAAAATGGGAACGGTCGCCACTACGATCGAGGCCATTTTCACCGTCTGCGCAGGAGGCACGAAATTTGCGTCGATTGCGCCTGAATCGCCGATGCCGCCTTCGGACAAAATGACGATTTGCCTGAGCAGCACCTGGATCGGCCACTTCGTATGATCGTTAATATAAAGCAGCGCGTTAAAAAACGTGTTCCAATGCCCCACGGCGTAAAACAGGGAAAAGGTTGCAATCGCCGGCATGGAAAGCGGTATCACAATCCGGATCAAAATGCCCAGATCGTTGCAGCCGTCGATTTTGGCCGATTCCTCCAGGCCGTCCGGCAGCTGCTGGAAAAAGTTTTTAAGCACGATCAGGTTGAAAGGGCTGATCGCCCCCGGCAGGATTAAAGCCCAGTACGTGTTCAGCAGCCCGAGAGACTTGACGACCAGATAGGTCGGAATCATGCCGCCGTTGAATAGCATGGTGAACACGATCAGCCTCATGATGACCGTTCGGCCCCGCAAATAATGGCGCGCAAGCGGATAAGCCATCAGCACGGTCATGACCAAATTGACGAAAGTGCCGGCAGCGGTGACGAAAACCGTAACCGCTAAGCTGCGCAGCATCGTTTCCGTGGAAAAAATATACCTGTACGCGTCCAGCGAAAATCGTGTCGGAAACAATACGAAGCTTTTTTGAAGCAGCACCTCCGATGCCGTGAACGAGGCGCTGATCACGTATAAGAATGGCAGAAACGTCAGCAAGGCGAACGCGGCCAGCGCGCCGTATATGCCCATATCGATCGCCCGGTTCGCCCAAAACTTGCCCCCGCTCATCCGGTTCACCCCCATTTCCGGAAAAATCTTTGTCCGATGAGCGCCCATCAATAGACGCCTTCCTCGCCGAATTTTTTGGCTATCCGGTTGGCACCGATCACGAGCAAGAAGCCGACTGCCGATTTGAACAGCCCGATTGCGGCGCTGTAGCTGAACTGTCCTTGCGTAATGCCGCTCGTGTATACGTACGTGTCGAACACTTCGCCTACGTTCCGATTCAAAGCGTTCAGCATTAAATAAATTTGCTCGAATCCGCTATCCAGAAACGTGCCCAGCCGCAAAATGAGCAAAATGACGATCACGCCTCGTATCGACGGCAGTGTTATGTGCCACAGCTGGCGCAGCTGCCCGCTCCGTCGATGCGGGAAGCTTCGTACAATTGCGGATCGACCCCGGCGAGCGCAGCGAGAAAAATGATCGTCCCCCAGCCGGTTTCTTTCCAGATGACCTCTGCCGTAACCATCGTGCGGAACCAGTCCGCGCTTTCCAGCACGTTGATCGCATGCCCTGAATGCCCTTTCATCCATTCGGTGACGATGCCGCCTTCCGAAGTAAAGAAAATGTAGGCGATGCCTACGACGACGACCCAGGAAACGAAGTGCGGAACGTAAATCATCGTCTGTACGAGACGTTTGTACGTTTCGATCCGGACCTCGTTCAGCAGAAGCGCGATCAGGATCGGCATCGGGAAAAAAAACACGATGTTGTAGACGGCCAGAATGAACGTGTTTTTGAAGAGCATCCAGAACACAGGATTCGTAAAAAAACGTTCGAAATGTTTGAAACCGACCCACTCGCTCCCGGTGAAGCCGAGAAACGGCTGATAATCTTTGAAACCGATCAGCACGCCCCACATCGGCACATATTTGAAGACGAGAAAAAAAATGAGTCCGGGCACAAGCATAACATACAGCCATCGGTCACGAACGAGCGCTTTGGCCAGCTTGCCTTTTCCGGTTGGCGCCGCGTTCGAGTTCAAGTCTGCTTTCCGCACGGTCGGCGAAAACAAGCGAAGTCCCCCCTTTTTCCGTTTGATATAGCGTTTGGAAGCGTACGTTTCCGCATGCATCGATCTTCGCACCGGCACCCGGGTACCGTCCATAATCCGTAGGGACCTTTCCGCCCGTTTCCCCAGCGGTGCGCCATGAACGGCGTACATAATCATAACGGACCCATGCAATCATTAGGGCTATCCGGCACTAAGCCGCAGGCAAGCAAAAGATAACCGGTTTACGCTTTCCTTATGGACGTGCGAGATTACCGCAGCAGACTCAGCCGAGTACAGGCGGGCTATACATTCAGACTTAACAAAAAAAGCGGGCTATTCGCCCGCATCGCTTACGATCGCACCGACCTGCAACTCGCTTCGCTTTCTGTATTCGCCGGGCGTAATGCCCTCTACTTTCCGGAAATGCCTAATGAAATTTTGCGAATTGTTGTACCTGAGCCTTTCGGCGATTTCGGACACTTTCATGTCCGTCTCGACGAGCCATTTCCGGGCCATGGCCATGCGATGCATCGACAAATAATCGCTGAAGCTGACTCCCTTCCCTTTGCGAAACACGCGTTTGATGTACGAGGGATGGTAATGGAGCAGCGCGGCGCACGATTCCAGCGTCAGATCCGTATCGTAATTGCGGTGAATCACGGCGGCTATTTCGTCCGAAAGGAGCTTCACTTGCGATTCGTTTCGTTTGTCAAAATGGTCAACGATCGGCTCCACCACAGTCGCCGCAAACCACTCTTCCATTTCCTGCATCGTCTTGGCCGCAAACATTTGGCCGAACAAGCTCCGCTCCTCGGCAAGCAAAGCTTTCATCGCGGGTCCCGAATCTTCGGCGAGCCGCAGCAGCTCCGTCAGCAGTCTGGACAAAAACAGCTCATAATACCGAGGGGAGAGGTCCATCGCCGCGATATCTTGCATAAATTGGTGCAGCCGCTGCACCGCGGTTTCGCGATCGGCCATCCGGACCGCATCGCAAAGCTCGCTCGCGATTCGCGACGGATACAGCGGTCTTAACGTTTGGCCGTGAAGCACGTCTTCGATGCGCAAAATGATTCCGTGGCCGAAGCGGATCCGGTATTTGAGGGCTTCGACTCCTTCGCGGAACGCTTTCGGCGTTTGCCTCAATTCGCGAAACGGCCGGCTTATGCCAATACTCACCTGCAAGTCGAGAACGTCCTTGACTGTTCGCTGCACCGTCTCGGCACATTGGAAGACGAAGCTGTCGAAGTCCGCTTCCTCTTCTTCTTTTCCGCATAGCAATATCGCCTGGCACTCATCGACCGGCACCGGCAAATACCGGCGTTCCGGCGGAATCAGCTCCATCATAATGTTGTTGACAGCGATCATGAGCAAATCGTGATCGTGCTTGCGGTACCTCGTTCCGGACAGCGTATCGATTTGCAGCGCGAATACGCAAAGCCGCCGCCATTCGGCCGGGAACCGGTATTCGGCCAAATGCTCTCCGGCCGCATGCGCCGCCTGTTCCCCTCGAAACAACTTCTGCATGAAAAATATTTTCAGCTGCTGAATTTGCGATTCCACTTGTACGCTCAGCTGCTTTTGCGTCTTCAGCATCGATTGGATGCGCTCCTGGATGAAATCGAATTCGTCGCTGCGCCTCTTGTTCTCCTTCAGAGCCGCCGTGCCGACGACGGACTGGAACAGCTTTCTGACCGGAGCGTACATTTTATTCGAGCCGAACATCGCGATCGCCGAAATAGCAACGAACAAGGCTAGACAGGTCAGGAACGTAATCCAGCCGATCGTCCTGGAATCTTTGGTAATATCATCCACCGAAACCGCCGTGACATACATCCACTCGTTATAGGCCGATTTCCGGTAAATCACCCTCATGCTCCGCTTATCCGCTGTCGCGTTAAATGCTCCGCTCCCTTCATTCATCTTCATTGCCGTTTGAATATAAGACGGGCGGGAGACATCGGTACCTGGTGCGGACGAATCGTCGTACGTCAATATGCTGCCGCTGCTATCGACGATCATCGTTTTATGCTCCCGACGGTCGAGATTGATCATCGTCTGCAAATAACGCACAGGAATTTGTACGACGATCATGCCGTGGGTCGGGCCATAAGCGATGGGCAGCTTTTTGACCAGACTGATGTACGGCCTGCCGCTGACGGTTTCGTACACCCAGAAGGAGAGCCGGGGATCGCGCAAATATGAATGAAGCCGTTCGCCATGCTCGTTTTCTGCGAGCGCCTTCAGGCCGTCGTTATGGATGAGCCAGTTTTGCTCGGAGCTGACGAGGAACACATTTTCAATGCCGAATTCGAATGTTTTCATATAGCGCAAGCTTTGCAACATGTCTTCTACCTCCAGAAAGTCCCTGGGGGTGAGCGGCTTTTGGATAGCGCTCTTGACCGAAGCGGTGTTGGCGTATTGAATCACCATATTGTCGACCGCCTTCAGCTCCTGCTCGACGCGGGACTGCGTCTGCTGCAGAAGCTGCGCGTTGCTCTCGTTCACTTTGCGCTGAATCATCCCGGACGACTTCGCGTATGAAAATATGCCCAGGAACAAAACGGGGATGACCGAGAGGATAAGGCTGAACAAAAACAACTTTCTCCTATAGTGCGACGATCGGATAACGGTCACCCCCAAGTCCCGAGAAATGCTTTATGCGCCCGAGATTCGCGGCATCGGCATCGGCTCTTTGCCGAGTTCGGCCCATATGTATTTCATCAGCAGCTCCGACTTCAAATCTTTGTATCGCTCGTCGTGCCACAAATTGCGGATTTCGCCCGGATCTTCTTCCAGGTCGAACAACTCGCCGTAAGTTTGGTTAAAGTATACGGTAATTTTGTACCGCCGGTCCACGTACGTTTTCTGATGAATCGTCGTCGGTTCGTGGTGAAATTCGCATATAACGTGCTCCCGTGACGCCTGGGACGGGTCCAGCCAGACCCGGGACTGATCCACTCCCGTCATGGCCCCCGGAACGTTCAACCCGGCGAAGCTGAGGAAAGTCGGCGCCAAGTCGACAAGCGATTGCAGCGAATCGGAAACTTGGCCGGCGGGAACCCGGTTCGGATACTTGACAATAAACGGAAGGCGAATCAAGTCTTCGTAATGAAACCCGCCTTTCGCTTGCAAGCCGTGTTGCCCGAAGAAGTGGCCGTGGTCGGTCGTAAACACGACGATCGTATTGTCGGCCAGCCCGAGCTCATCGAGCTTGTACATTATCTTGCCGATACACTTATCCATGAAGCTGACCATGCCGTAATAAACGGCAACCGACTTCTTATGATCGTCCTCGGACATTCGGATATGGGAGTGGTAGCCGTGAATGCCGAACCCCGTCTCACGATAGGCGGAGAAATCCGGGTCCGGCTCCTGTGTCATGCGAAAATGCGGCGGATTGTTCTCGTGTTCGCCCGCGGCCGCTTTCGGAATGGTCAGACGGTCGGGATCATACATGTTGGCCCACGGTTCGGGCGCCAAATACGGCGGGTGCGGATCGGGAAAGCTGGCCCACAGGAAAAAGTTATCTCCGCTCTGCTTGTATGTATCCAGCAGGGCGTTCGTTCTCTCCGCGATCCACGTGTTGTAATGAAATTCCTCGGGAATCGGCCAGCTGAACTTCGCCGCCTCGTCCATCGTACCGATCGGCGGAGTGAAGTAGTCCCGCCAGTTCGAGCAGCCCCGCTCCTCCATCCAAAGCGCGTAATGCTGTCCGACCAGCCATTCGTTCGTATGGTTGCGGACCAGCTCCGCATGTTCGAAGCCGTAGTAAGGGCCGGTAAACTTTCGCCAAAAATCGAAATCGTGAAGCATCATCCGGCCTTCGAGCGAACGATATTCGTCCGTGGAGCCGACCGGCTGAAAGTGCGCTTTTCCGACTAAAGCCGTACGGTAGCCTCCTTGCCTTAGCAGCTCTCCTACCGTTTGCCTGTCCTCCGGCAGCATGGTACCCAAAGTCCACGCTCCGTGCTGGCTCGGATACATGCCGGTAACGATCGAGGCCCGTGTCGGCGTACATGTAGGATTCGGGCAATATGCCCGCGAAAACGTCGTGCCTTCCTTTACGAGCCGATCCAGGTTGGGCGTTGAAATTTCACGATTGAAAGCGCCTAACGTATTCCAGTGCTGCTGGTCGCTCGTAATAAGCACAATATTGGGCTTGTTCATCGCTCGCGTTGGCCTCCTCTGACGTTCATAATTGACTTTATCTTACTCGGAGGGTGCCGAAGCGGCAATGACAGACAGTCGCTTTTTCTTGGCATTTTGTCAGGTGTGGTGATATACTTTGTGGCACAGACCGGTTAAGGAGGGTTTCCTGACATGCAGGAATACGCCTATGAATTCGCGGAAAACATTTACCTTACTCCCGACGATTTCGATAAAGACGGCGGCGTTTGGCCGATCCGCCTCGGCCGCAATATCGCGAAGCCGAACTACCATGCCGGCCCCCGTATCATCGATTACTACAGCTTGCATATTGTCAGGTCGGGAGCAGTCCAACTCACGTACGGTGATCAATGCGTTCGGCTCGGACAAGGGGATATATTTTGCCTGTTTCCGCATGTACCCTACTCGTACAAAATAGCGGCATCGGACGATCCGCTGCAGCTGGCCTGGATCGCTATCGACGGGAAACAAGTCCCGGCGCTGCTTTCCCGAAGCGGACTGCACGAGCACACGCCTTATTTGAAAAGCGTCGTTAGCAAAAAAGTCGAATCCGTCTTTCACCAGCTCTTTCGTACGGTAACGAACCGCGAGCTGAAGCATCGATTGAACAGCTGCAGCTTGCTATACCGGCTGCTTGGCCTTCTCGTTTGCGAATCGGCTGCCCGGAGCGATATCGATGCGGAGCCGGGCGATTGGATTGGGAAAAGCATCAGCTACATGAACACGCACTACACGGAAAATATAAACGTGCAAGATGTCGCAAGCCATGTCGGCATTCATCGTTCTTATTACTCCAAAAAGTTTACGGAATACGTAGGTATGACTCCCGTCCGTTACTTGCAAAAGCTGAGAATGGACAAAGCGATGCGGCTGCTGGAGGAAAGCTCGCTGACGATTACGGAAATCGGCTTGAGCCTTGGATATTCCGACTCCCCTTCTTTTACGCGGGCGTTCGGCAACTATTACGGAGTACCTCCGACCCATTTTCGCAAATAACGGCGGCGAGCCGGCATGGGCCGATCAAACATGCTATCCAAACGAATGCCATCGATTTGGGTAATGAATAGGCATCCATCTAAGCACACTCCTCTGGTTAAACGTATATTATTTCAAACCCAGAAGGAGGTATGTCATGGCTAACGTTATAGTAAGCCCGCGTTTTAGAAGGTTGTGCAATCAATTCGCTCGTATTTTGGGCGGTGAACACGAAATCGACCCGGGTCCCGTTTGTTTTGTCAGCCGGGCGCGGAAACTGAGAGCGGAAATTTTGGGCAGGCGCACCACTTCTCCGTTAGTACGCTATCAGCTTTTTTCGTTTGAATCTCTCGACAAGTCGGGGCGCGCGCTGTGCCTGGGCGAAACGGCCGTATTCCAAAACCAGGCCAATCGCTTGATCAGAAATTTGCAGCGGCACGGCATTAAAGTAACGGCGCTGCATAACCATTGGTTGAACGAACGGCCGCGGCTCATGTATATTCACTGGGAGTCCATTGACAATCCTGTAGCATTTGCGAGGAAGGTGAAAGCGTCCATCGCTTTTCTAGGTTAGATTAGGTAAGATGATGAACAGAGCCCCGGCTTTGAACCGCCGAGGCTCTTTATGGCCGCCGCGCTTATTCTTCGAAGTCTTCGTAGCGAGAGCGAGAATACGCGAGCTTGCGCCGCTGCCTTATTTTCTCTTGCAATTGTATTTGGCGCGCAATGGTATAACCGATCAGGTAGGCGGAGGCAGACGTATTTCCGTCCACGGTAAACGGAATGATGGAGCATCCGCCACGACTAAATCTTTTACGCCATGAACATTTCCCCGGCGGTCTACTACCCCGCCGTTTTTCAGAGGCGCCATTCGCAAAAAGCTTTGCTGATGATGATTGTGGCCGAAATTTTCCCGGATGAATTGTTCCAATCTCGAGTCGTCATCAATGACGTCAGGAGCTGGCGAAACGAGCTGGTATGACGGATCGATCGCCGCTAATTGCGCTGCAATATTTTTTATATAAATTTTGTAAATATTTTTTACCGCTTCCATATCGTCGGAATTGTCGAGAAACCCTTCGTCGGCAAGCACAATGGTTAAAGGATCGTTATTTTGAATGTTGATCGATCCGCGGCTCTTCGGACGCATATAAAGAATGGCCAGCGTTAACATCCCTTCGGAGGCGATACCCAGCAGTTGTACCGCACGCCGGTTGGGAGCAATTCCGGTTGGATCCGGCAATAGAGCTCCTCCGGTGTAAAGTGCATTCGGGTCATTTGACGGCAAGGGCCTATCGTTGGGGTTGGCCCTGAAAACAGCGAAGTTAAGCGTATGATTCCGCAATCTTTTACCTACATTCGGATTATGGAACACAACCGGAATGCGCGCTTTTTTGAGCGATGCGGCAGGTCCGATCCCGGACAACATTAATAGCTGGGGGCTGTTGATTCCGGCGGAAATAATAACTTTCTTTCTGGCGTAAGCTTTGAGACACTTGCCTTCCCTTAAAAATTCCACACCGGATGCCCGCTTGTTGGAAAAGAGAACCCGCATGGCCGTCGATTTAAAAAACACCTGCAACTTCCGCCCCTTCACTCCATGCCCGCTCGGAGTCACGATATCCGAACTTAGGAATGCGGTCGAAGAGCTTTCCCTGCGCCCGCTCGGATGTTGGTACAGCTGCCACCGGGTAAACGGGCCTAATGGCGTTTTGGGGTCGTTATAATCGAGAATCTCCGACAGTCCTGTAGCTTGCTCGATGGCTGCCGTCAGTTTTCTCGCCATTCCCGTCGGATTTGCAGGAGCTTGCCTTATATCGATTCTCCCGTTCCTCCCTCTCGCCCCTGCGTTGCTTGTGCGTCCGTTATAGTTCTCCAACTTTTTAAAGCGGCGAACGGCCCGTCTTGGGGACCAGAGCGGTCCTAGCAATTTTTCCCACTCTCTTAACACGGCGGCCGAAGGCCGAACGTATTGTTCACCATTGATCGAGGAGCCCCCGCCTGCAAGCCGGCCTGTCGTCCACTCGAACGTTCGGTCATCGACTCCTTGCTGCGGAACCCCCTCTCCTTGCCAAAAATATTCCGGAAAAAACTGCTCTTCCAGCTTCAGGGCAAAAGTTGAATCTCTGATCGGCTGATCTTTATCGCGCTTTTCGCCCGCTTCCAAAAGAAGTACCGACGTTCTATTGTTATCGGTCAACGTTTTGGCGATAACTGCCCCGCCGGCCCCGCACCCGACAACAATGTAGTCAAAAATAAGCTTCCTGTTCATCTCTGCTCTCCCTTTACATGGGCTAGTGCAGAATATGTTCGGCGGATTGCTTAGGTGACGCGGTATCTATGTTGGCGCACTTGATTGAGAAAAATATTCATCAAAAGCGGCAACGAAATGAGGATGGGAGGATCGCCCGGACTGGGCGGGTGGAGCATCACTTGTTGATGCGGGACGACGCTGTTCGGTTTTACGACGATTGGCACTTTCGTGCGGGTGCGCAGCGTCGATTGCGGAAGCAAAATGTCCGTCGCCTGCATCCCCCATGGAACCGAAGTCGCCATCAAGTAATAGGTGCCCGGTTTGACGTCCGTAAAGTAAAAATCCCCCAAAGAAGGAAGCAGCGTTCCGTATATAGGATGTCCCTCGGGAATCGGTTTGGCAAACAAGCCGATCAGAATGACGCCTTCAAACGGAAGCGATGCCCGTACGGTCCCTTCGATTCGGGCGTATCGATCGGAAGCGGGAATCATCGTTTGCCAATCGTCAAGCCTTTGCAGCAATCGGACCAGGTTGTCCGCTTCCGGCGGCGAGTTGCGAAAGGCGGACGGCGTAACGCCCACCCGTTCGGTAAAACGGGTAGTGAAGGTGCCGAGACTTTGTTGTCCGATTTCCAGACCGACGTCGCGAATGCTCATATTGGTGCGCAATAGCAGCTCCTTCGCTTTTTGCAGGCGGAGGGCCGAAACGTAATATAAAGGAGGAAGCCCGACTTTTTCCTTAAAAATGCGCGTGAAGTGGTACGGGCTGTAGGCAATATAGGAGGCCAAGCGGCCAAGCGGAAGCGGGTCGTATAGATGTTGATGAATATAGGCGATTACCTCGTCTATTTCTGCATACCGTTCAGTCGACATTCCGCCACCATCTTTCCAGGAATAGAACAATAGTTCGCATCCATATTACCACATTTTTCAGGCGAAGGGAATGCCTTAGTGAAGCTATCGTCGTTTGTTGCTTCTTCTGAAGTAAGGCTGCAGCTTGTCAGGGTCGTTCGTAATGACGCCGGATACGCCGTATCTTATCAGTTTTTTCAGTTCGGCAACGGAATCTACCGTGTACGGGAATACTTTGATTCCTGCCGAACATACTTCCTGGACATCTTCTTTGGTCAGCAGCAAATGAAACGGATGTAGGGAATAGACGGGGATACCCAGCTTCTCGATGTCTTGCATGTAATCCAGAAAATTTGCCGATAAAAGCCCTACTTTCACTTTGGGCTCCATCCCCTTCAGACGCCTCAAACAAGAGTGGTCATAGGAGGAGATGACAACATGATCGAAGCGGTTAAACCGCCATAAGCATTCGATGAGCTGGCGTTCCATTTCCCCGCCATACGAATGCTTCACTTCGATCATGATCAGCATGCGATCCGGAACAAGTTGAAACACTTCATCAAGAAGCGGTACCTTCTCGCCCTTGTATTTTTTGGAAAACCAGGAGCCGGCATCATAGCGCCGCACTTCTTCGGCCGACATGTTGCGGATCATTCCGGTGCCGTTGGTTGTTCTGGCGATGCTAGCATCGTGGCAAACGAGAATTTTCCCGTCCAGCGACAAATGCACGTCCAATTCAACGCCTTCGCATCCGCGCTTCAGCGCTAGCCGGAACGAGGACAACGTATTTTCCGGCGCTTCGCGGGGTGCCCCGCGGTGGCCGATGATCAATGCTCTGCTATCCTTCTTCAAAGCATAAGCTCCGTCCTTCTGTTCGTAGTTGATAGTACCATGCGCGAAGCATTATGAAGCATCCAATCAGTTGTATGTGTATTCGCGATCATGATGCCTTGCATAGGCGAGAGCCCGATTTCCCGCTTCTAGGTGAACGCCCTCTTCCGGCGTGCATAAGATGTGTGGAAAATAGTTCAAGGAGAGGATAGTATCCGATGAGTTATACAACTACTCCTGCAGCCCGCCCTCATGCGATGCCAATGGCGTCGACCAGACTGGCTCCGCATGAAACGATCGACCTGCATGAAGTTCTAGTTGCTAAAACAACCGGGCTCGCCAAGCTGAAAGACGCCGTGCCCAAAATTGAAAACCCGGAGTTGAAGCAGCTCGTGCTTCATACCATTCGGGTAACGGAGCAGCATATCGCGGAAATTATTCATCTGCTGCAATACCGGGCCATTTTGCCTTAAGGAACCGAGAGGAACCGGCTCACACCGTCCTTAGGTCGAGCGCGTTTCCCGGCGTTAAGCCGGCCGTGCGACGTCTTGCACGTTGCTCGCCGTTACTCCTCGGGCTTAACGTCTAGAAGCGGAATCAGCTTAAGTATAGGCGCAGCTCATACTTTTCCGATGCAGGAACATACGGGAGGAACATCAGATGGAAATGTCAACCGAAGATCGGTTTATCGCATCCGATCTGCTGATTTTTGCCAAAAGCGGAGTCCGCAACGTCAGCTTGCTTATAACGGAAACGACCACGCCTTTTGTCAGGGAAGCTTTATTGAACCAGCTCATTCAAGGCGTACAGCTGCACGCGCAAGTGTTCAACTTTTTGTATGCCCACGGCGTGTACCCGAGCCACAGCGTCGAACGAGTCATTCAAGGGAACATTCGCGACGCGCAAATTGCACTGAGCAAGCCGATCCACCAGTAAGATGAGATGGCAAGACCCGGCTTCGGACCAATGCTGTCCGGAGCCGGGTCTTATACTTCTTAGTATGAAGGAGCGGGATTACAAAGAAGCGCCCGAGCCGCCGTCGACATTGACGGAAGTGCCGGTGACGTAAGAGGCGGCATCGGATGCCAGGAAGACGATCACTCTCGCAGCCTCCTCCGTATCGCCAATGCGGCCGAGCGGGATGCGGTGGCGCGGATCCCGCGCATATTCGTCCCACGTCATGTCCGGCTCATCCCGCTTCCATATTCGCTCGATTTGGTCGCTGCGGATCATGCCGATGCATACCGTATTGACCCGAATGTTGTCCGCAGCCAGGTCTTTGCTCATCGCGTTCGTCAAGGCCAGCCCCGCAGCGCGGCTCACCGACGAAGGCAACGACGAGGCGGGAGGCGTTTTGGCGGACGATGTCGTAATATTGACGATAGCTCCGCCTCCGGTCTCGCGCATATGAGGAATGGCGTAGCGGGAGCAGTGGATCGCTCCGAACAGCTTCAGATCCAGATCGCGCCGCCACAATTCCGTCCTCGCCTGTTCGAACGGCATCGCGGCCGCCGTGCCGGCGTTGTTCACCAAAATGTCCAATCGCCCGTACCGCTTCACCGTTTCCGTTACCGCTCGCTCGCAATCCGCCTCGCTGGCCACATCTGCCGCAATATAAAACGCCTCCGCCCCGGTACGTTCGCTAATGTAAGCGGCGGCATCGCGCAAATCGGCTTCGTTTCGGGCGCATATTACCACCTTGGCGCCTTCTTCGGCCAAGCACAAAGCCGTCCGGAACCCGATCCCTTTGCTGCCGCCCGTAATTAACGCAACTTTGCCAGCCAGCTTCAAGTCCATATCCAATCCTCCTCCACTATGTCCATCTTGAAAATTATATCATTTTTCCCGCCTGCGGCGCGCATCGCGAATGCTAATGAATCAGCTTGCTCTCCTTCGCTTTCGCGACCATCCGCTCGGCCGCACGGTTGATTGCGCTCTTAAGCGCCAGCCCGATGAGCAGCGCCGCGCCAACGAACAGCAGCAGCACAGCCACGTCTTTGGCAACAATATCCCACAAAATGCCGCCGACCGCTTCCCGCATCATGCTGATCGCATATGTGAAAGGCAGAAACGGATGAATCGCCTGGAAAAACGGCGGCGTCACTTGAATCGGAAACGTCCCGCCCGAACCGGCCAGCTGCAGCACGAGCAGAACGATCGCCATCGCTTTGCCGACGTTGCCGAAGACAGAGACGAGCGTATACACGATCAGCATAAAAATGGCGCTTAGCAGCATGCCGAACGCGATAAACGGCAGCTTGTCTGCAACGTACGCTTTCAGCAGCCATATATCGCCCGCAGTGACTAAAACCGACTGCAAAACAGCGAGCGTACCGAACGTCATATAGCGCCCGAAGTAGATTTGATAGCTTTTCAACTGGGCTTCCGGTTCATGAACTTCAACCGTCAGCAAAGACACAAGCAGCAGCGCTCCGACCCATAACGACAGCGTCGTGAAAAACGGCGACATGGCGGAGCCGTAGTTCGGGATCGGAAATAGCTTGTTCTCCGTCAGCTTGACGGGCTCGGCGAAAAAGTCGCTTTCTTTGTCGGCGTTAATTTTGAGCAAATCGATCAGCTCGTTCAAAGTACCTTCTTTCTCGAGCTCCCTTATGCGGTCCGCGATACTTTTCACCTTCGCTTCGGCGGCAGGCAAGTCCCGCTGCAGCGCGGCCAGCTCCTGGCCGCCAATGGCAAGCCCTTTTGCCGCATCGCCGACGATTCGCTCCACATCGGGAATGCTCTTATTCGCATCCGCGAGCATCGCCTGCACGTTATGCGCAGCCGTAGTCGCCTGGTTCATCGCTTGCGAAATTTGCGGCACAATTTCGGTGTCGTAGCGGGCCAGCACGTCCCCGAGCGCGGCCGACGTCTCTTTTCCAAGTTGGCTCAAGTCGTTCACCAGCGTGTCTGCAGGCGCTTCCCCGCGGCTTATGGCGCTGCGGATCGCGCTCACAGCTGCCGCTTGCTGCTGCCAGCGAGCATCGATCTGCTGCAGGCTGGCAATGACAGGAGCCAGCGCGTTGCCGCCGGTGAAGGACTGCAGCCGCTGGAACAGCGTGACGAGGTTCTGCGTGGCCGTGTGGGCGAAAGCCAGCCGCTGGGCGGTTCGGTCAAGCGCCGCGATGACGATTGCCGGATCGGCTTTGTTTTGCTGCAAAATGCCGGCCAGCTCCCCCACAGAATCCGCCGTTTCCTGCAGCAGCGCAAGGTCCTGCTTGATGTTCGGCGCAGCTCATTCATCGCCGCCGAGGCGCTGCCAAGGAAGTCCCCGAGCCGGCTCGAGAAGTCTGCCCCCTCCTGCGCCAACTGCGCCGCGAGCGGAAGATTCTGTTGAATTTGCTGGGCGATCGCGCTCGCCTTATTGACATCCGCTACCGCAACGTCCACCGCTTGATGAATTTCCGGCATCATCGCTTCCAGCCGAAAAATCGCATCGCGCACTTTCTCGATATCGGGCAAGTTCCTTTGCAGCTCGACCCCTATTTCATTGAAGACGCGAAAGATCGCTCCGTTCGCCGTCTTGACGAAGGCGCTGCTGATTTTATCCACAATGCTGCTTGCGCCTTTGGCGGTAATCTTCGGCGCTATCGCGTTGATTTTTTCGTTGACGGTGTACACAAGCTCCGCCTTTTGCGGATTGGGTGTGACCACCGTAGCGATTTTCTCCGAAAAGTCGGCAGGAATCGTAATGCTCGCATAATAATCGCCATGGCGAACCCCTTGCAGCGCCTGCTCGTCATTAACAAAAATCCAGCCGATATCATGGTTCTCCTTCAAAGAGTCTACAACTTCGGCCCCGATGTTCAGCGGAGTGCCCCGTATCGCGGCACCTTTGTCGTCGTTGACGACAGCTACCGTAATCCCCCCGGTTTGTCCGTACGGATCCCAGGAAGCTTCGATGTTAAACCACGCATATAGTGACGGCAGCGCGACGAGTCCAGATACGATGATGGCCGCCGCCCAATTCGTCACGATATTGCGGATGTCCCGCGCATAAATCCTGCCGGCTGCTTTCATTTCTGGTCCCTTCCCGCTGCAATATTCAGTAGTATTTGCCGCAACCGGGGAGCCGATACCAATAATCCCCAAACGAAAAAAATCCCCGTCCTGCGGGGATAGTACGTATGATTGAGGTCAAGATGACTTTTCTTGATAACGCTGATAAAACCAGATCGCCGCCGCCAGCCAAGCGCCGCTTGCGAGAAAGCCTCCAAGCACGTCGCTCGGGTAATGAACACCCAAATAAATGCGGCTAATGCCGATTAAAGCGATCATCGCGACGCTGATCAGTATAAGTATGACGCGGCCGAAGGCGGTCGGAATGTGCCGCCACAGCAAAAAGCTGGCGACACCGTACAAGCTGAAAGCAGCCATGGAGTGGCCGCTAGGAAAGCTGAAGCCGTTCGCTTCGACGATCCGGTGCACGACCGGGCGGGCTCGCTGAAATACATGCTTCAATATTTCGTTTAACAGCGTTGAGCCGGCGACAACAGCGACGAATAACAGCAGCTCCTTCCGATGACGAAGCACGATGTACAGAAAAGCCATGATGGCGATTGCAATCGCGACTACCGGCCAACCCGCGCCGATATTCGTGAAAAATATCATCACCTGCGTCAGCGGCGGCGACTCCAGCCCTTGAATGAACGCGGCCACCGAACGGTCGAACTCCGCAATGGCATTGTCGCCGATCATCAGAGCGATCGCGCCAAACCCGATAACGCAAATGAGACTTATAACAAACGCCCGGGATAATTGAATTTTCAAGCTCATAGCAATGCCAGCATACCTCCTGCAAGGCTCATATCGCCGATTTTTTCCATCTTTTTTTGACGTACCATGCCACAAGCCCGGCCACGACGACGATGAGCAGCACAACGAGCAGGTAGCGGTGAATCGTCTCCGTCACTTTGCGCCAATGTTCGCCCAAATAAGTTCCCAGCGTTATAAACGTAACCGCCCACAGCATCGCTCCGGGAAGCGCATAGACGAGAAAATGGCGAAACGGCCACTTGCCTATGCCGGCCAAATAAGCGGTAATGTGGCGGACTCCCGGAATAAAGTAGCCGATCGTTACCGCAAATTTGCCGAAACGCTCGAACCATCGATGTGTTCCGTTCAGCTTTTCCTCCGTAATATGGACGTACTTGCCGTATTTCACGAGCACCGGATAGCCTAGCTTGCGCCCGATCAGGAAGCTGAGGCTCATTCCCGTGAAACTGCCGACGACAGCAACGGAAACCGTAGGTATATAATGCAGCCGGCCTTTCGAAATCAAATAGCCGGCAAACGTCATCAGCACTTCATCGGGCACCGGCAAGCCGACAATTCCGAGTGTCAAGGCGCCAAAGATGCCGACATAACCATAATGGGCTATAAACGCTACGAGCTTGTGCTGAAGCAAGCAGGCAACTCTCCTTACGGACCGACTGATTGCCGGGAATCGGAATCTCCCTGGCAGCGCTTCAGTCTATCATACTTCACTGGGCGAATTTTATTCAATACCCTGCATTCGGGTACTGTTCGGTCACCTCTTTCAGCTCATAATCCCACCATGTGCGGCTCGTTCCGTTATTGGCGATGGTGACGGTATTGTTCCGGACGACGTAAATCCGGTTGTCCCGGTCCACATAAGCATCGAGGTTGTCGGCGATGAATAAGGAGCCCTTCACCTCGGTGGCCTCGGTCAAGCCGGCGATTTTTTCATACGTTCCGTCACCGTGCAGCCAGTAATAACCCGTTGTTGCCGGCGGCGCATTTTCCGGTCGGTACAGCTCGTACGCCTGCACGAGAAGCTTGCCGCCGTCCGCTTTCAGCACGCGCAAATACTGCGCCTTCAGCTGCTCGTTCCAATCGCGGCTTTTTCCGTCCGCCCCGATCCAGAGCACTTTGCCCCGGTATTGAGCCGTGCGGGCGGACAGCCTCGTCGGCGACATTTCCGACAGCCATAAGCCGCTGTCAACCTTGTAGACGGAAGGCGATTTCAGACCGGGAACAACTTGCACCTCGTCTTTATGCACGACAACGAGCGGCTGCTCGCTCGGCGTTTCGAACGGATTGCTCGGACCGACCGGGATGCGGAATGAGAACACCTTCGTGTCGGCGCCTGCATCGTAGGCGCTCTCGTCGTAAACGAACGGTGCATCGGCAGCGCTTTGTTTGCGGAACGCGGCATTTCCTTCCTCGTATTTCTCCACGCTTATTAGCGGCTTGTCGTTCAGCCACAGCTGATGGTCGCGATACGTCGTCAGCTTGGCTTGCGGCTGGGCGATTGCTCCCGCCGGCGCTGCCTGGCCTGCATCCCGCGCCGCCTGAATCCGCTTGGACTCTTCTTCGGACACGAGTTCAATCGAACCTTGCAAGCTTTTGGGGATGCGGAACAACCGATTCGGAACGTTGTGGACGTACGTGTACAAATACCTGTCGTCGTCATAGATAATCCCGGTCATATACCGGCGTTGCGCAGTTGCGATGCTCAAGCCGTCCTCGGCATCCCAGCCCAATTTCCAGCGAAAATCGTCTACGGCGTAATTCCACGTTAACGGGAAGTAGGTAATATCCTGAAACTCCAGCAGCGGATACGTCTGAGAGCCGTTGTCGATCGCCTGCTGATTGACTTTGACCGGATAATCGACTACTTTGGCCCGATAGCTCCGATCTTGCCGGAACGACCCGCCTTGCTCAAGATCGGGCTTCTCGGCCGCGGGCATATCCAGATCGACGTCCAGGCCGCTCTCTTGGCTCCATTTCAAGCGAAGTCCTGTCGCCTGGCTGATCGACCACGTCATCGGAATATAGGTAATGTCGTTATAGGTTAGCAATGGATATCGAAGCTTCTCGCTGTCGATCGCCACTCCGTCGAGCACGACCGGGAAATGCGGCAGCGTAACCGTAACGCTTCGTCCGGCCGCTTTTGCCTGTTGCGGGTTCGCCGCACTTACACTTAATGCCGTTAATAACGTTGCCGCCAGCAACTTTTTGTTCATTCTCCCACACCTCATCCGATAATCTGTCTGTGCTTTTCTTTAAACGCTACGGAGAGGAAAATGTTGCAAACGGCCAGCCATCCCGGATCGGATCCGTCAAAACAAGCTCCAGTCGAAATGCTCCGACAGCTGCTGCAGCACGTGCACGCCGGCGACGCTATTCCCTTTGCGGTTCAGCGCCGGACCGACGACGCCGATGCCGTAACGTCCGGGTACCAGCGTCAAAATGCCGCCGGAGACGCCGCTTTTCGCCGGCAGCCCGACCTCGATAGCGAAAGCGCCGGAAGCGTTGTACATGCCGCAAGTTATCATGAACGTCTTCGTAATTTGCACGAAACGGCGCGGAATGAGCCGCTCGCCGCTGATCGGATCGACGCCGCCGTAGGCTAGCACCAGCGCCATTTTGGCCACATCGGAGCACGTCACTTCCACCGCGCAATGACGGAAGTAGACGTCGAGGATGCGGTCTACGTCATCCTCCAGAACGCCGTTATCCTTGAGAAAATAAGCGAGCGACCGGTTGCGGTGCGCCGTCTCGTACTCGGATCGGTACACCTCATCTTTCACTGCAAGCCCGCTGTTTCCGGACACGCGCCGCAAAAACTGCAAGATCCGCTCCGCTTTCTCGTCCGCGTCACGGCCTGCGATCATGGATGTAATGGCGATGGCACCGGCATTTATAAAAGGGTTGAACGGAATGCCGGGTTCGACAAGTTCCAGCTTCAGCATCGAGTTGAAATCGTCGCCGGTCGGCTCTTTGCCGACTTTGGCAAACACGGCGTCCTCTCCCCGATCCATTAGCGCGAGAATAAATGTAAATACTTTGGAAATACTTTGCATGGTGAAGCGCAGCTCGCAATCGCCCGCCATCAGCGTCTGGCCGTCGCCGTTCATAAGAGATATGCCGAGCGCGTCATGCGGCGCTTTCGCCAGCTCGGGAATGTAGGAAGCGACGCGGCCGCGGGCTGTTTCCTTTTTGCTTCCTTCCACATAGCGATGCAGCGTATTCTGCAGCTCGTTCCATTCGTTATCGTTCGTCAATGCTGACTGTCCCCTCTCTCTTCGTCTTGTCTTGCAGCCACCGATACCGGTAACAATTCATTCCGACCTCGCCAAGCTCTTCCAACAGCCCATAATTGGCCCACGCGCCGACCGCAGCGCCGATGCCCGGTACGAGCTGCAGCATTTTGCGGAAGTCGATCGTATCCCGGTATTCCTGCTGGAGCTGCATCCAGTCGACCTGGTCCTGATCCGTCGCCAGTCCGGCAGGCACAAGATCGGCGGCGGCGTTCCACCGCTTCAGCTTCTCCCAAATTGCCGCCCGTCGCTCCGAGCTTGAGAACGCGAGCTGAAACACATGGAGCAAATAAAGCCGCTCCCGGTAATCGTCCGTCGAATACCCGTACGCATGGGCCAGCTCGAACAAAAATTTCAGCTTAATGCCGATCAGTATCGGAAAATCGGCCAGTCCAAGCACAATGCCGCCCGCTCCCGTTCCCGCACCTTCGACGGTGGCAATGCGCCGGTACAGCTTGAGCGTCTCTTCGGCGCGAATGTCGTGATCCGCAAGCGATTCCGCCCGGAGCGGCTTCGTCTTCGGGATATAGTCCATGGAAAACAGCGCCGTTCGCACGATCGCTTTCACGGCGGCCGTCACCGACTGGTGCCATTTGTCCGGAAGCAGGTCGTTTACTTTCGTTTGTATTTTTTTTTCCCATTCGCGCAATCCTGCCCGGCGGTGCCGCAAGCCCCAGCTCCCATCTTCGCAGCCGGCTTCGGGTCTGAACTTCGTATAAGGAATCCGCCACCCTGTTCTCCCCCTGTAACACTTATTGCCCTATAACGATACGTATCATACGCCCGGAACATTCAAAACGGCCTTGCTCTATGGCAAGAACCCATTTTCTGCTATATACTGAATCTTGACGCGTTGAACAATGCGCAAGCAAGTAAACAATCGCCGGAAAGAAGGCCCGCTATGAAATTTCAAGAGTTCGCCTACAACCGTCCCGATTTGAAAGCTTTTGAAGAGACGTTCCTCGGCTTGCTGGACCGATTCGCCGCCGCCGCTTCGTGCGAAGAGCAAAACCGGGCGATGCAATCGATCAACGACGCCAGAAGCGAAATCGAATCGATGATGCAAATCGCCAAAATCCGCTACACGATCAACACCGCCGATTCGTTCTACAAAGCCGAGCAAGATTATTTTGACGAAGCAGCGCCGCTTTATCAAGGACTTATTGTGAAATACTACAAGGCGCTCGTCAGTTCCCCGTTCCGGAGCGAGCTGGAAGCGATATGGGGGCCGCAGCTGTTCGCCATAGCCGAGCTCGAGCTGAAGACGTTCTCCGATGACGTCACCCGACTGCTGCAGGAGGAAAACAAAACGGTCAGCGAATATATCAAGCTGGTCGCTTCCGCCAAAATACCTTTCGAGGGCGAGGACCGCACGCTCTCGCAGCTGGCGCCGTTCATGCAATCGACGGACCGAGCCATGCGCAAACGGGCTGCCGACGCCCGCTACGGCTTTTTCGAGGAGCACGAAGCCGAGATCGACGGCCTCTACGACCGGCTCGTGAAGCTGCGCACGGAGATCGCCCGCAAGCTAGGGTATGCGAATTTCATCGAGCTCGCTTACGCGCGCCTGAACCGGACCGACTACGATGCGTCGAAAGTGGCGGTTTTCCGCAAGCAGGTGCTGGAGCATATCGTGCCTGTCGCCACGAAGCTGAACGAACGGCGCCGCATCAGGCTCGGCCTCGACAAGCTGCGCTATTATGACGGCCTCTCCTACTTGACCGGCAACCCGACGCCGAAGGGCGATCCGGATTGGATCGTCGCCCAAGCGCAAAACATGTACGCCGAAATGTCGCCGGAGACGGATGCGTTTTTCCGCTTCATGTTGGAAGGCGGGCTGATGGATCTGGTCAGCAAGCCGAGCAAACGGGTCGGCGGCTATTGCACCTATATTAGCAAATATAAAGCGCCGTTCATTTTCTCCAATTTCAACGGCACGTCGCATGACGTCGATGTGCTGACGCACGAGGCCGGACACGCGTTCCAGGCTTATATGAGCCGCGGGCAGCAAGTGCCGGAATACAGCCATCCGACGCTGGACGCCTGCGAGATCCATTCGATGAGCATGGAGTTTTTCGCGTGGCCGTGGATCGAATCGTTCTTCAAGGAAGATACGGACAAATACAAATTTTCGCATATTGGCGGTGCGGTCTCGTTCATTCCGTACGGCGTCGCCGTCGACGAGTTTCAGCATTTCGTCTACGAGCATCCGGAAGCGACTCCGGCGGAGCGCAAAGCCGAGTGGCGGCGCATCGAGCGCGCTTATATACCGAGCCGGGAATACGACGATATGCCGTTTTTGGAGCGGGGCGGCTTCTGGCACCAGCAGCAGCACATTTTCAAAACGCCGTTCTACTACATCGACTATACGCTCGCGCAAATTTGCGCCCTGCAATATTGGAAACGTGCCAACGACAACCGCGACGATGCGTGGAACAGCTACGTGGAGCTGTGCAAAGCCGGCGGCAGCCGCTCGTTTACCGGTCTCGTCGCTTTGGCCGGGCTGCGTTCGCCGTTCGAAGACGGCTGCGTCGCATCGGTTATCGGCGAAATCGAAGCGTGGCTGGACGGTATCGACGATACAAAGCTATAACGTTCGCGAAATCGACCCGAGACTGGCGGCTGCTGTTCTCGGGTCGTTTTTTCATTGAAATGACATAATAATTATTATGTAAAATGGTTAGCTTCCGGCCGAACCCGCACGAAGCAGTTCTTCCATTGTCAACAACGAGTATAAGTTTAACCCTGCTTCCTTCAGCTTTTGTTTTCCTTCGAGATTGCGCTCTATGACACAGATGACGTCCTCGACGATCGCCCCCTGCGAACGCGCAAACCGATAAGGAAATGCCCTGCTTGCTGACACCTCGAATGTTTTCCCCGCTGCGAACTTACGTAACCAACCATCTCTGCCGTCCCTGAAGCAGCCTCCGCTATTGCTTGGGAAATCGCAGAGAGCGCCAATCTTCGCGCCCGCCTCCGGTCAGTTCTCGACACTTTCGCCGTCCAAGCTACGTAAATCGCCCCTCAGCGTCGGCCACATCGCTTCAACCGTCAACTCCATATTGCTCCTGCCGTCCAACGCCTGCCTGAACATGCCTCCGCTGCGAAAATAATCGGCATGACCGCCGACGATAGGCAGCGGCACACGCCGGTGCGGCGCCTGCTTGTCGCGGTTCCAGCGGGGCACGCCGAGCTTCGGCGGCCACTGCGGCACCCGCCGTCCGGCGCTTTTGCCGGCACGCAGTTCTGCGCCCGCTCGTTCCCAACCTCCCCATGAACCGAGGCGGCAAATCGGATCCTTTGCCCGGCCGTCCCGGCCTACCGCGTACAAATAAGCCGTGCGGCCGCGCAGCGGCTCCGGCACGGCGCAGCGCGGCGAGCCGACCTGCACGATGCGGCAATCGGGGGCATCCGGCAAAGCAAGCAGCGCTTCCGCCGCATGCACGGCGGCAACGCCGCCTCCGCTATGGCCGACGAGCCACAGCGTTCCGCGCAGCGCGCCATCCGCTGCAAGCCGCTCCAGCACATGAGCGCCCCCGCGCGAGCCGCTTCTTTTGCCGACTGCCAGCCGCATATCGCGGCGAATGTCGCGCAGCTGAGCCCAAATGCTGCGGTCCCATGCGCCATAAGGGTGCAGCAGCGCCGAGCGGATCCGCTCCGAGCCGGTCTCGGCGCGAAACCGCCGTACCAGCTCGTCGCGCAGCTCTTCCATGAAATCCGGCGAAGTGGCGATGCCGGCAATGACATAGAGGGAGACGGCGCTCTCGCCGTCAAGGCCGGTACGTGTCGGCATCGTGAATGCGCTCCATATCTTTCGGATGATTGTCCCGGAATACATGAACGAGCAGCGGCGGATCGACGATGTCGAGCGTGGCCGCCGCGAGCTTTTGATTCATCGTTACCGCAGCCTTGCCGCTGCCGATAAGCCGCAGCGCGAAATCGTCCGCCGCATGCTCGGCTTGCCTTGACACCGCATTCGCAAAAGGCAGCGTAACGAATGAGAGCACCGACACGAGCAGCAGCAGCACGGGCACGACCGCCATATCGCCGAGTCGCTCGATGCCCCAAACCTTTTTCCACCGGGCATGCGCCCATACGAGCAGACGTCCGCCGATCCAGAGCAGCGCAAACGACGAACCTACTGCTCCGGCAGTGCTCCATTCAAGGTGATGCCTGGCATAATGCCCGATCTCGTGAGCCATAACTTGCAGCACCTCGTCCCGGTTCAGCTTGCGCAGCGTTGTGTCCCACAGCACGATGCGCAGCGTCGGCCCGATGCCGGTGACGTAGGCGTTCAATGCGTTCGTTTTGCCGGCCATATGCACTTCGTACACCCGGTCCGCGGGTACGCCGGCACGCGCGGCCAGCTCCAGGATGTCGCGCTCCAGCGCCGGATCCTCGAGCCGGCTGAACTTGTCGATGAGCGGGTCGATCACGACCGGCTGCACGACCATCAAAAACAGCGTAAACGGCACGGACAAGAGCCACAGCTTGAGCCACCAGCGGCCGCCACTCTGCAGCAGCCACACTGCCGCCGCCGCTGCGGCAACCGTCGCCAGGCCGTTTACGCCGAAGGCGACCGCCTTGTCCCGCAGCCAGCCCCAGAACGGCTGCGTCGTAATGCCGTAGCCGCGCGACAGCAAATAAGCTGCAATCCGCCACGGCAACCCGGCGACGAACACGACGAAAGCGATTGAAAGCACATAGAGAGGGAATCTCCATACCGCTGCCGGCACCTTAGCTCTCAGCCACCTTGCAAAGCTGGCGGCAGCGCCGCTGAATAGCAGGACGACGTATACGCCCCACTCCCACGGATAGCCGATAAAGAACAGCCAATTGCGCCACGCGGAGTAAATCTCGCTATCGGCCAGCTGCCGCGTGTTCATAAAGGTGCGCGGATCGGCGGCCGTGCCCTGCACGCCCTCAGGAACGTTATTCGCTTTCGTTGCGATAACGTATACGGCGATGGCAACGGCGTAAAGCAAAAGACCCAAGCTATAGTACCGAATAAAGCGACGGCCGCTCGTGTTCATTCTCTCGAACTCCTCTTTGTCGCAAAGATAACCGGCTTACGCCGTCCTTATGCACGACCGCGTTTAACGATGAAATGTATTCATCGGTATGAAGCTCAGCGATATAAACGCTAATATTTGCAGCAAAAAATCCCGCCTAAGGCGGGATTACGCACCATTGCATGTCCATCCTTTGCTTTTATCTTACACCGGAACGCCGGCTTCTACAACGCAGGCCGCAGGAAGCGCCGAGCGCAATTGCCGCTAGCCCGCCTTCACCGGCGGCACTTGCGGCAGACGGAGCCGAAGCTCGCGCAACATGTCGGCTGTCATGGCGCCAAGATCGTACTGCGGGCGGAACCCCCACTCTTCTTCCGCAGCGGATACGTCAAGCGCATCGGGCCAGCTCTCGGCGATGGCTTGCCGCACCGGATCGACGCAGTAATCGAGCCGGAAGTCGGGCAGCTGCTTGCGGATGGCGGCGCCGATCATTCCCGGCTCTATGCTCATTGCGCTCACATTGTAGGCGTTGCGGTGCGCCAGCTTCGCCGGATCGGCCTCCATGAGCCGGACAATCGACTCGAGCGCATCCGGCATATACATCATATCCATATACGTGCCTTCGGCAATATAACTCGTATAGCTCCCGGACGATACCGCCTGGCGATACATGTCTACTGCGTAATCGGTCGTCCCCCCGCCGGGAGCGGCCGCATACGAGATCAGTCCGGGCAAACGAAGGCCGCGCGTATCGACGCCGTATTTGAGGTAGTAATAGTCGCATAGCAGCTCGCCCGATACTTTGCTGATGCCGTATAAAGTGCTGGGGCGCTGCGGCGCATCCTGCGGTGTGCCCAGCTTCGGGACGCCGGCGCCGAACGCGGCGATCGAGCTCGGCGTAAAGACGCTGCAGCCGAGCTGCCGCGCCGTCTCCAAAGCGTTCAGCAAACCGCCCATATTGAGCTGCCAAGCGAAAAGCGGCTTCGCTTCGGCCGTCGCCGACAGCAGCGCTGCCAAATGAATGATCGTATCGGCGCGGTGCTTTTGCACCACCTCGTAAAATGCTTCGCCGTCCATGACGTCCAGCGCCGCATACGGTCCCGCCTCTTCGGCGTCCGGAGCCGCCTTGACATCGGTCGCGATAACCTGCTCCGCCCCATACCGTTCCCGTAAATAAGGCACAAGCTCGGTCCCGATTTGCCCAAGCGCGCCGGTTACGACTATCGTCCTCATAAAGCGTCAGCCTCCTTTTAGATGACCCCAAGCTTGCGCCCGATCCGTTCGTAAGCGGACAGCGCTTCATCGAGCATCGATTCCGTATGAGCCGCCGTAGGCATATTGCGGATGCGTCCTGCGCCTTTCGGCACGGTCGGAAATACGATGCCCTTCGCATAAACGCCTGCTTCGTACAACTCGCGGCTGAACGTCTGCGTGAGCGACTCGTCGCCGATCATGACCGGCGTAATCGGCGTTTCGCTGCGCCCGATGTCGAAGCCGAGCGCCTTGAGCCCGCGTTTCAAGTAGTCCGCTCGCGCCCACATCGCCGCTTGCAGCTCTTCGCTCGAGCTGAGAATATCGATCGCGGCGATGCACGAAGCGACCGGCCCCGGCGGCTGCGCCGTGGAAAACAAAAACGGGCGGCTGCGCACTTTGAGCCAATCGATCAGCAGTTTGGATCCCGCCACATAGCCGCCGACGACCCCGATCGCTTTGGACAGCGTGCCGATCTGCAAATCGATCCGTTCCGACAATCCGAAATGCTTGACCGTTCCCGCTCCGCCGCCAAGCACTCCGGAGCCGTGCGCGTCATCGACGTACGTAATGAGCTCGAATTCGTCGGCAATAGCGGCAATATCCGGAAGCTTCGCGATATCGCCGTCCATGGAGAAGACGCCGTCGGTGATGACCATGATTTTGGCGTATTTTCCCGACGCTCTCGCCTCCATCGCTTTCGCTCGCAAATCGTCCATATCGCTGTGCCGGTAACGAATGATCGTTGCCCTCGACAGACGGCATCCGTCAATGATCGAAGCGTGGTTCAGCTCATCTGACAAAATCGCATCGCCGCCGTCCACAACAGCCGATATCGCCGCCATATTGCAATTGAAGCCTGACTGATAAGCGATGGCGCTCTCCGTATGCTTGAATGCCGCCAGCTTTCGTTCCAGCTCCGCATGGAGCTCCAGCGTACCGTTGATTGTCCGGACAGCGCCCGCCCCCGCGCCATACTGGCGCGTCGCCGCAATCGCCGCGTCGATGAGCCGGGAGTCGGTGGCAAGCCCCAAGTAATTGTTGGAAGACAAATTCACAAATGTCCGGCCCGAAATGCGAATCGTCGGACCGTTCGCCCCCTGCAAAGGATCGATCTCGTTATAAAGCCCGTTGCTGCGCAAACCGTCCAGCTGATCTTGCAACCACTTTTGCAGCATTATGCCGGCCATGCACCTTCGCCTCCTTAGTCTCTGTACAACGAACAATTGTACATTATGAGTATACATATTTAATATCATTAAAACCTTGTATAACAATATTTTCTCTAAATTTAAAATACCATATATCACCTCGAATGTACACACCCAGTGGACTAAAAATTGTAGAATCGTTCCGAAAATCGACAATATAGCGGCAATGCGATTGCAAAAAAGCATTGGAACGTTCGCGCTCAATCGGCAGCAACCGGCAAAAACTTTCTCGCGGCAAAAATGAATCGCCATTCCTTCGGTTTAAGCAACACAACGCCTTAAAGCGGAAAAAAGCCGCAGGCTCACATAGCCCGCGGCTTCCGATCCGCTTCCTGTTTCCCCTTAATTCGTCAAACGATCAACTGATCGTCGTCGCAAACGAAACAGTACCTTCGCTATTCGTGTATCGCATCCCACAGCTTGCTTGACATATGACCCGTACCGGATCCCATGCCCGCTGCCGCATCCGCCCTCGCCCGGCGCGCCTCCAGCTTTAGCCGTTCATTTTCGGCAAGCAGCGCCGCATAGTCGGCTGCCAGCTCCTCATAAGCGTCCACAAGCTGCACCAGCTCGTCTTTCTCATACCCCGCGTCCGCAAACAGTTGACGCAAAGCTGCGCGCCATTGTACCGGCCCCATCGTCGCCGCCATCGTACGTCGCCCCCCAACTACACATAATAATTATTATGTAAAAAGACATTCGTCGCTTCCAGTCATTCACCGAACACAATTCGCATCGCAGGCTTAACCGCGCCGTTCGCTTCGGCCGGATACCCGAGCGCTCCGTTCACAAAACGGCACCCGTGCCGCGCATAGTCGCTCCGCCGGTGCACATGGCCATAACACCATACTTTGCCTGCGGCATCTGCATAATACGGTTTCCCGTCAAAAAAATAACAGCTCGTCTCCGGCTCAAGC
Organism: Gordoniibacillus kamchatkensis; assembly: GCF_000829455.1. Classification (GTDB taxonomy): domain Bacteria; phylum Bacillota; class Bacilli; order Paenibacillales; family NBRC-103111; genus Gordoniibacillus; species Gordoniibacillus kamchatkensis. Next base: position 60,302 of record NZ_JXAK01000009.1, on the reverse strand, counting down.
TCTCGTCCTTCCGGCACGACGCTCCAATCGGGCGCCACATGCGTCACGATAACGTCCGCTTGGCCGACGACGCTTCGCAGCTTCCGCTTCTGCTCGCGCACGAGCTCCTCCAGCCAGCCTGGCGCCGAGCCGAGGACGAACCTGGCGTCGTTGGAACGGCGCATCCAATGCTCGTAAAGTTGCCGATAATGGCGATTCAGCACTTGGATGCCGTATTGAAAGTCGTACCACATCGAGCAGCCGCCGTAAGTAACGCCGTCCACCTTGACGCAGTCGCCGTCGAGCAGGCTGACGTTCGGAATGCGTTCCAGCAGCTTTTTCATTTCCGCCACCCGCAGCTCGGAGCGCAGCCGGTAGGCGCTGCGCTGCGCCGCCGTCTGCACGTAATAGTCGTGGTTGCCGAGCACGACGACGATATGGCTGTATACTTCAGCCAGCCGGCGCACGAAGCGGGCGTTTTGTTTGTTGTCGTGGCCGAGATCGCCGGCGATGACCAGCACGTCCGACGGAGCCGCGGGTACGATGGCGGCCAGCATACGCTGAAGCTTATGCGCCGAGGAAAACGGATTCCATGTCGGCCGTATCCAGAAATCGAGATGAAGATCGGATATAAGATCGAAGCTCGGCACGAAAAAACGCCGCCCCCTCTCTTGACTTTGCGCAGTTCGATACGTCCAGATTACCACGGATTCCGGTTTCACGGGTAGAGGGCTTGTTCGCGTTACGCGCTCATATCCGCTCCCGTCCCCGGCTGCGGCGCCCGCTCCTTGCGTCGCATGGACGGCAATGCCGCTGCCAAAAACCACGCCCAGCCGAGCAGCAGGCTGATGCCGGTGAGGGCGAACGGCAGCCCTGTGTTTTTCGCCTCCAGCACAGCCCCGCCCGCGTATGCGGCGAGCGCGCTGCCCACGCTGCGGAAAACGGTGCGCATCCCGGCGAAGCGGTTGCGCTCCGATTCGTCTATGGCCGACATCGTCTCGCTGTCGATCATATTAGTTAATAGCGTGAAGCATCCCCCGCGCAGCAGCAGCACCGCGGAAAATGCGGCCGCGCCGATCGGAGCCGCCAATGCGAACACAAGCAGGGCGTTGACGGCGAACGCGTAGGCAAAAGCTTTGCGCATGCCGAAACGGTCGATCACAAGCGGCATGAGCAGCGAGCCGAAAAACAGCGCTACGCCGACTCCGCTTAGCAGCAGCGATACTTGCTCGTCCGCCCAGCCAAAACGGTATTGGACGATCACATTCAAATAAGGATTCGCCATGTTAAAAGTAAATCCGATTAAGAAAATGGAAACCGACAGCTTGAGCAGACGAGAGAACGAGCCGGTACGTCCGGCAGCGATCGCGAGGCTCTGCGTAAGGACGACTTTCTCCTCCTCCGGCTGCGGTCTCATGTCGCTCGCACCAGGCAGCAGCACTCCGCGCAAAAACGCACCTAGCGCAATAAAAACCGCACCGGCGTAAAACGTATACTGGTACACGGACGATGCGCCGCCGAGCCATTTCGGCAAGTAGCCGCCAAGCAGAGTGCCGATGCCGGTAAACAGCGTAAATACGGCAAACAGCAGCGCATAAGCCTGCGTCTCTTGCCGCTTGTCCGGGCAATATTGGAACAACAGCTGAATTTCCGACGTGACCAGGAACGTTAATCCCGCCGACCAGCCAAGCTGCGCGACGAGCATGCCCCATTTTCCGTGTCCGAGCCCGAAACCGGCGTAAGCTAAAGCCATGAGCGCCAATCCAAAGACGAGCATCCGCTTCCGTCCGAACTTCGAGACCAGGTAGCCCGACGGGAAGCTGACAAGCCCCATCGTAAGCGTTCCTGCCGAGGTGATTTCGCCGATATCTTGCGGATCGAGGCCGATAGCAAGCAGGTGCAAATTCAAAATCATATTCAGCATCCCTATGCCGATGCCAAGCGTCGTTTCGGTGGCTACGAAGCGGATGACACCGGAAGGAAGCTGCGCCAAATGGCGTATGTAGCTGTACATCGTCGCGTGACGCCCCCTTTCTGCATGCTTTATCCGGCGGTCAATTGAAAAAACGTCACCCCTCATCCTACTCCGGCGGCCTCGTTTTGGCAAGATGCGACGGCATGACGGCGGCGGAAATTTTTTCTATAATGGAAGGAGAACCTTTTTCTCCCTATGTCTCGTCCATAATTTACGAAACCAGGTGGTGCAGTCATGAAACCGATTGATAAAGATTTGCTCGCTGAAAAGCTTGACGCATTCGCCGGCCGCACCTCGTTCGCGCACCTCGAGGTGACGCCCGGCGGGTTCGCCCGCAACGTTGTCGTTCAGATCGAGAATACTCATGTGCACGGCTCAGGTCCGTACCGGGTTGCGCTGCGGCTTAAGGGCAATGGCTGGATACGCATCGAAGGGCTGACGCACATGACGGTCGACGAAGCGGGCCGCCTGCTGATCGCCGGCCATGATTCCGACGGCAAGCTGACAACCGGCTTGGAGCTTTCCAAGGAGGCTTTCGCATGACGATACAGGTCCGCAACAAAAAAGAGCCTCTGCGCCTGACGCTCGTGCTCGCGCATCCGGACGACGAATCGTTCATTTGCGGCGGAACGATTGCCAAATATGCCGCGCTCGGAGCCGACATTTCCCTCGTTTGCGCGACGAAGGGCGAGATGGGCCGCAGGATGGGCAACCCTCCGTTCGTGAACCGCGAAACGATGCCGGCGCTGCGCGAAGCCGAGCTGCGTGAGGCGTGCCGTCTGCTCGGCATCGGCGATCTCCGCTTTCTCGGCATTCGCGACAAACTGGTCGAATGCGAACCGGTCAGCCAGCTTGTGGAGACGATCAAAACCGAGCTGCGCTTCCGCAAGCCGCACGTCGTGCTGACGTTTCACGAGCGCATCGGCGGGCATCCCGACCACTGCGCCATCGGCCTGGCGACAACGCGCGCCTGCGCCGAGCTGAAGAGGGAACTGCCGCAGCTGCGGCTCTATTTCATCTCGTTCGGGGAAGCGATGAAGCGGCCGGAGAAATACGGCTTTCGCAAAGAGCAAATTACCCGCATCGACATTACCGACCAGCGCCGCAGCAAAATGCTCTCGTTTCGCGCCCACCGTTCGCAAACCGAGCTCGACAAGTCGCTCTGGGGACCGGACGACCGCGTCGTGCGCGAATTCGGCACGAACGAATATTTCATCCAGGCCGATGCCCCGTACCGGCCTGGCGAAACCGATCTGTTTGCACATGTAAAATAAAATAATTTGCAAAAATGCGGTGGAATTCCTATCCAGCCCGGGCAAAACGTTCTATAATAGAAAGTATCTTTATCTACTGTAGGTGAATGCGTTTTGAACGATTCGATCAAGCCTTCTTCGCAGCGGCGCGAACACGGCTATGCCGCTTTATTCGAGCTTCATCCGCATGCGGTATTCGAGCTGAATACCAGCGGCATATGCTTGCAGGCAAACCGCGCGGCGCAGGAACTGACTGGATATAACCGCGACGACATCGAAGGCCGCTCCCTCTTTGCGGCGCTTGACGAAGAAGCGCGAGACAGCTTCGCGGAAGCGCTGCTGACCGCCTCCGGCGGGGCCTCCGTCCAGCTCGAAGCGGCGATGACGCGCCGCTGCGGCCGCATCGTAGAGCTGCACGTTACGCTGATGCCGGCGCATGATGCGCCCGGCTGCGGCGTCTTTGCCATCGCCCAGGACGTGACGGAACGCCGCAACAACGAACGGACCATTCATCATATGGCCTATCACGACTACTTGACGGAGCTGCCGAACCGGCGGCTGTTTCAGCAGCGGCTGGCGTCGCTTCTGGACGATATTCGCGCGGGGCGGCACGCGGCGGCCACGCCGGACACCCTGGCCGTGCTGCTGATCGATCTCGACGGTTTCAAAACCGTGAACGATACGCTCGGCCACGCCATCGGCGACGAAACGATCCGCTACGCGGCCAAACGGCTGAAACGGTGCATCCGCGAAGAAGATTTGGCAGCGCGCATCGGCGGCGACGAATTCGTCGTCATCTTGTGCAACCTGCACACAACACAGCAAGCCGCGGAAATCGCCGAACGGATCACCCGCGAGCTGTCCAAGCCTTTTCACGTGCACGGCCATTCCGCTTCGTTGTCGGCCAGCGTCGGCATCGCCTTGTATCCGAGCGACGGGCAAGACGCCGATTCGCTGCTCCGAACCGCGGACGCCGCGATGTACAGAGTGAAGGAGCGCGGCAAAAACAATTTCGCGTTCGCCGTCGGCCGCTATGAGCCGATCGCCTCGAGCAGCTTGCTCGGGATGCGCGAGGCGCTCGCGAAGGAACATTTTTTTCTGCACTACGAGCCGCTCGTCGATGCCGCGTCGAATCGTCCGATCGGATTTGAAGCGATGCCCCGCTGGCGTCCGGAGGACGGAAGGCTGCTGCTGCCCGACCAGTTCATGCCGCTCGCCGAGGCGAACGGCTTCAGCGACGAGCTGAGCGATTGGATGCTCCATGCCGCATGCAATCAGCTGCTTCGCTGGCAGCACGACTGGGGCTTGCCGCTGCGGCTCGGCATCAATATGTCGCTGCGGCAGCTGTGCCGGGACGATTGCAGCGAGCGCATTTTGTCCGTGTTGCACCAGCTTAGGTTCTCCCCTGCTCTGCTGTCTGTCGAAATTTGCGAGAGTGAGCTGGTCAGCGAGTCGGAATGGGCGGACAAACCGCTGCAAACGCTTACGAATGCCGGAGTGGAGCTGACCATCGACGATTTCGGCTCCGGCTTTTCTTCGCTGCGCTATTTACGTCAGCTGGCGGCACATACGATCAAGCTGGACCGTTCGCTGACTCGCCACCTTTCCGGCGAAATGGAGAAGGCCATAGTCTCAGCCCTCGTTCATCTGGCCGATAAGCTTGCCCTTACTCTCATTGTTAAAGGAGTAGAGACGAAAGAGCAGCGGGATGCGCTGGCCGCGCTCGGCTGCCGCTTTATGCAAGGAGCTCTCTTCGGCATGCCGCAGCCGGCTGACCGTTTTCCGGATGCGGAATGGGCCCTCGCCAACAAGCAAGCCCGTTCGCAGCTCGGATGAGCGGTCCCGTTCTGATTGTGTAACAACGAAAACTCCCGCATCCTTGCCTAGGCGTTAAGCTGGAGGTACAGCGGTGAGCGATAGCCGGACGCCTCACAATCAGCTTAACGCCTAAGCGTTAAACTGGAAGTTCATCGGTGAGCGTTATGCCGGACGTCTCACAGCCAGCTTATTGCCTCGCGGCTTGGCGGCGGGAGTTTTATCGTTTCGTCGTTATGACGGCCACGGCTTCGCCCGGTTCGTCGGCGTTGCCTGTAGCGGGTCGTCCGGCCAATAGTGCTTCGGATAGCGTCCTTTCAAGTCTTTCTTTACGTCAAAATACGTCGTCCGCCAAAACGACGCCAGGTCGCGCGTTACCTGCACCGGACGTTGCGCCGGAGACAGCAGGTGCAGCGTTAGCGGCACCCGGCCGCCGGCGATGCGCGGCGTCTCCGTCCAGCCGAACACTTCCTGCAGCCGTACGGCGAGCACGGGCTGTTCGGGGTCACCGTAATCGACCGGAAGGCGGGAGCCGCTCGGCACCGTTATGTGCGTCGGCGCTTCCCGCTCGAGCCGGGCGCGCTGCTCCCACGTAAGTGCTGCTTCAAGAACCGACGGCAAGTTCAGCCGCTGCAGATCGTTTTTATTGCGCATGCCGTCCGTATGTGGCCCAAGCCAATCCGGCAGCGCCGCGAGCAGCGCTTCATCCGACATATCCGGCCAAGCCGGGTCGAAACGGTGCAGAAAGGCGATCCGTTCCCGCAGCTGTACGGCGGCTTTCGACCAAGGCAAAATGGCGAGGCCTTCGGCGGCGATACCGGCCAAGAGCGCTTCCCGGATTTTTTCAGCTGGCGGCTTGTCCCAGACGGTTTCCTTCAGCGTCCACACTCCGAGGCGAACGCGGCGGCGGGCTTGCACCGCCTGCTTGCCTGAATCCCATAACACTTCGAACGATTCCGTCAAACTGTCCGCCATCACGTCTTCGAACTCCGCCTGCTCGATAGGCGCCGCCAGCAAAATGCGGCTCTCGACGCCTTGATCGTCGAGCTCGGCGGCAACGAGGTAAGGCGCTTGGGCGAGCGGCTGCCCTTCCGGCAGCGCCGCGCCGCGTCCGCCGCTCAGCGTAAACTTGCCGCGCCGCGCGCTTGCCCGATCCGGTCCGGGTAAGCGAGCGCGAGCACCGCCCCGCACCGCTCGGCGGCGGGGCTCGGCGCGGTGGCGACGCCAAGCTGGCGGCGCCATGCGGCCGCCTCTGCGGCGATGCGGCTCGCCGCTGCGGGATCGACTCCGGCGGCTGCCCCGCCGCCGGCCGCATGCGCGCGCAGCGCCTCGACGCGCAGGCGCATGTCAGCGCCTGAGCGCCCGGCGCGCCGCGCAGCACGTCGCGCTCGCCGAGCAAGGCGGCGAGCTCGCAGGCGAGGGCGCCGAGCCCGAGCGCCTCCGCGCGCAGCAGCATGTGCGCGAGCCGCGGCGCGGCGCCGAGCTCGGCCATGCGGCGGCCGTGGGCGGTGATCGCCCCGGCCGCGTCGAGCGCGCCGAGCAGGGCGAGCAGCTCGCGCGCTTGCTCGTACGCCGCCTGCGGCGGCGGCGTCACCCAAGCGAGCTCGGCCGGATCCGCCGTGCCCCAGGCGGCGAGTTCCAGCGCGAGCGAGCTCAGATCGGCCTCCAGTATTTCCGGCTTGCTGTGCGCCGGCAGCAGGCGCTCCTGCTCTTCACTCCACATCCGGTAGCAGACGCCTGGACCGAGGCGCCCCGCCCGCCCGCGCCGCTGGTCGGCCGAGGCGAGCGAGACGGGAACCGTCTCGAGCCGCGTCATCCCGGTGCGCGGCGAGAAGCGCGAGACGCGCATGAGGCCACAGTCCACGACGATGCGGACGCCTTCGACGGTAAGGCTCGTTTCGGCGATCGAAGTCGCCAGCACGACTTTGCGCGCACCGTCATCTGCCGGCTGCAGCGCCCGGTCCTGGGCGTCGTGCGGCATAGCGCCGTATAGCGCGGCCAGCCGTACTCGCTGCGCATCGGCATTTCCGGCAAGCGCCGCGGCGAGCAGCGCTTCGGTGCGGCGAATTTCACCGGCCCCCGGCAGAAATGCCAGCACATCTCCCTCCCGCTCGTCGCGCAGCGCCTGCAAGATCAGTGCGGCCACCCCCTCCTCGATGCGCCGCCCGCCGGCTTGGAACGGCCGGTAGCGGGTTTGCACCGGGTACATCCGCCCCGCGCTGCGCAGCACCGGCGCTCCGCCAAACAGCTCTGCCACGGCCTCCGCTTCGAGCGTCGCCGACATGACGAGCAGGCGCAGCTCATCGCGCAGCAGCTCCTGCGCCTGTAGGCTGAGCGCAAGTCCGAGATCGGCGTGTAAGCTCCGTTCATGAAATTCGTCGAAAATGACGAGGCCGATCCCCTCCAGCGAAGGATCGCTTTGCAGCATCCGCGTCAAAACCCCCTCCGTCACGACCTCGATGCGCGTCGCCGGGCCGACCCGCGTATCGCCGCGCACGCGGTACCCGACCGTCTCGCCGGGCTTCTGGCCGAGACTGCGCGCCATGAAAGCCGCAGCTGTGCGCGCGGCAAGCCGCCGCGGCTCGAGCATGACGATCCGTTGTCCTGCGAGCCACGGCTCGTGGAGCAAGCTCAGCGGCACGCGCGTCGTCTTGCCCGCTCCCGGCTCGGCGACAAGAACGGCATGCCGGGAGCGGCTCAGAGCGCTGCGCAGATCGGGAATGATGTCGTCGATCGGCATGGTAACCGCCATCCGCTTCTCTCTCCTCTTCAGTCCTCTGTCTTTTTTTGCTACAATGAGTGGCAATGAACTTGTACGATAATTGTTACTAAGGAGGCTGCCAATGCCATGAAACGCGGCCGCTTCGCCCCTACGCCGTCCGGACAGCTTCATCTCGGCAACGCCCGCACCGCGCTGCTCGCCTGGCTTGACATGCGCAGCCAAGGCGGTCAAATGGTGCTGCGCATGGAAGACATTGACAAGCCGCGCTCCCGCCCGGAGCTCGCCGCCCAGATCATGGACGATTTGCGCTGGCTCGGGCTCGACTGGGACGAAGGCCCGGATGTCGCCGGACCGTATGTGCCCTATGTGCAAAGCGGGCGCGAGGAGCTGTACGAGGATGCTTTTGCGCGGCTGCTCGCCGATGGCCGCTTGTATCCTTGCTATTGCAGCCGGGCCGAGCTGCTGAGCATGGCCAGCGCACCGCACGGCATCGCCTCGGAAGGTCCCGTTTACCCCGGGACGTGCCGCAGCCTCTCGGCAGCCGAACGAGAGCGGCGCGCAGCGGCCAAAAAGCCGTCGTACCGCTTCGCCATGCCGGCCCACGGCTTCCATTACAACGACGCCGTTTGCGGCCGGCAATACGCTCCTCCCGGCGCCGGCGGCGATTTCGTCGTCAGGCGCGCCGACGGCATCATCGGCTACCAGCTCGCCGTCGTCGTCGACGATGCCGCCATGGGCATCACCGACGTGCTGCGCGGGCACGACCTGCTCGACTCGACGCCGCGCCAGCTGGCGTTGTACGAAGCGCTCGGCTTGCCCGCACCGCGCTTCGCACACGTCCCGCTCGTGCTCGCTGCGGACGGCGAGCGGCTTGCCAAGCGCCACGGCAGCGCGTTCAGCCTTGCCGCGCTCCGTGCCGCCGGCACCGCTCCGGAGCGCGTCGTCGGCGCTCTTGCGTTTTTATGCGGCCTTATCGACAAACTGCAGCCGGTACCGGCGCGCGAACTTACCGCCGGTTTCACGCTCGCGCTCGTACCGCGCGAACCTGTCCGGCTCACCAATGAGATCGCCCGATTCCTCATCTCGTGACCCGCTAACAAAAGCTTCTCTAAGCAAGCCTATTTCGATGAGAAGAGACCGTGCGGTCTAGCGGTAGCCTTTCATGCTGTGCAGCATAATTATCATTGCGCTTTATCGTTTAACGAACTTAACCATTTTGAAGCGCTAAGAAAAAAACTCCCGTCCCCGGGAGTTTTTCCATACAGCGGCGTAAGCCTGCCGCCAAACGCTGCGGCCCGCTTCACCCCGCTCCGGGCATGCTGCCTACTCGCAGCTTGACGGCTGCGGAGCCGTGCCGGCTTCAACGTTGATGTTGTCCGCCACCTGATCGCGGATGACACCGATGACGAGCTGCAGCAAATAGTTGATGTCGTGCTGCGTCTGCTTGAATTCGCTCACGACCGGGATCGAGTCGAGCTCGTCCTGGAGCGCATCGATCTCCGCCTCGATTTTCTTCACCATGTCCGGGTTTTTGAACGTATGCTCGAACGCCACAATTTCTTTCTGTTTTTTCTTGATAGCGCTAATTAATCCTTGTACGCGCTCGTTATCCGCGATCAGCTTCTCCGCTTTCTTGAACATCTCTACCTCGGTCGAGGTTGAGATCAGGTTGGCCAGCTCCTTAGCCTTGGCCAACACGTCTTCGCGCACGATCATTTCCGTGTTCGTAAACGTCTCGATAACGCCGTACTCCGCAAATTTGCGGCGCAATTCTTCTTTCTCCGCCATGACCACCACTCCTCTATGTTCGCGCAGCGTTTTGTTAGACCGACAGCTGCAGCGGCTCCTCTACCAGCTCGCCTTTCAGCGTCCACGTCTGCGCGTCCGTAACGCGCACGTACGCCATCCGCCCTTCCAGGCTTTTCGGCCCGGCGAAATGGACCAGCTTGTTCGTCCGCGTCCGTCCTGCCAGCACGTTCGCATTCGTCTTGCTTTCGCCTTCGACGAGCACTTCGACGACTTGGCCGCGCAGCTTCAAGTTCGCGGCGAGGCTCGATTCCATCAGCGCCTCGTTCAGCCGCTGCAGCCGCTGCTTCTTCACCTCTGCCGGCACGTTGTCTTCCATTGCGGCTGCCGGCGTGCCGTCCCGCGGCGAATAGATGAACGTGAACGCGTTGTCGTAGCCGACCTCGCGCACGAGCGACAGCGTCTCCTCGAACTGCTCGTCGGTTTCGTTCGGGAAGCCGACGATAATGTCCGTCGTCAGCACCGCGTTCGGAATGGCCGCCTTAATTTTGCGCACCAGCTCCAAATATTGTTCGCGGGAGTATTTGCGGCTCATCAGCTTCAGCACTTCCGTCGATCCCGACTGCACCGGCAAATGGATGTGCTCGACGAGGTTGCCGCCTTTGGCGAGCACTTCGATCAAACGGTCGTCAAAATCTCTCGGGTGCGACGTCGTGAACCGCACGCGCGGAATATCGATTTTGCGGATGTCGTCCATCAAGTCTCCGAACGTATAGTCGATATCCTCGAAATCTTTGCCGTAGGCGTTGACGTTTTGGCCGAGCAGCGTCACTTCCTGCACGCCTTGCCGCGCCAGCTCGCGCACTTCCGCCAGCACGTCCTGCGGACGGCGGCTGCGCTCTTTGCCGCGCGTATACGGCACGATGCAGTACGTGCAAAACTTGTCGCAGCCGTACATAATGTTGACCCATGCTTTCATCCCGGCGCGCTTGCGCGGCAAGTTTTCGATGATGTCGCCTTCTTTGGACCATACTTCGACGACCATTTCTTTGCCGAACGCCGCGTCGCGCAGCAGCTGCGGCAGCCGGTGAATGTTATGCGTGCCGAAAATGAGATCGACGAACGCATGCTTTTGCATGATCCGGTTCACGACCGCTTCCTCTTGCGACATGCAGCCGCATACGCCGAGCACCAAATTCGGGTTGTGCGTTTTCAGCGGCTTGAGGTGCCCGAGCTCGCCGAACACTTTGTCCTCGGCGTTCTCGCGGATGGCGCACGTGTTGAGCAGAATGACATCGGCTTCCGTCTTTTCTTCCGTTTCCGTATAGCCCATCTGCTCGAGCAGCCCTTTGATCGTCTCCGTGTCGTTCTCGTTCATTTGGCAGCCGTACGTGCGGATCAAGTACTTCTTCCCTGCGCCGAACTGCTGCAGCTCTTGCGGAATCGCAAAATCGTAATGAACGGCGACTTCTTCCTTGCCGCGCTTCTTCGCGTCTTTGAGCGACGGTGGTTGAAAATATATCGAATAATCCTTGTCGGATTTTGTCTGCTTCGTCATGTTTGTCACTCCCTTTGACTCTAATCTCATAACTTCGATTATAGCATGAGAGTTAGGCCATATACAAAGGAATGACTCAATCCAATATTTCCGCCGTATCCCCCGTCTTGACGCCCGCCGCGTTGCCTTCGTCCGTATCGATGTGCATATCGAGGGCGTATTGATCCGACACCCTGGCAATCACATCCTCGAAAACGAGCGGCCGTTCGCCGCTCAGCCGCACGCGCAGCCGCTGCTTGTCCTTGATTCCCCATTTGGCCGCATCATCCGTATGAAAATGAATATGCCGCGCCGCGACGATAACGCCTTCCTGCAGCTCGATCTCGCCTGCCGGTCCGATCACCTTCAGCCCGGGCGTGCCGGCAATGTTGCCTGACTCTCGCACCGGCGGATTGACGCCGAGATGGAACGCGTCGGTCCGGGAAATTTCAATCTGCGTCTTGCCCCGCGCCGGGCCGAGAATGCGCACTTTGTCGAACTGCCCTTTCGGGCCTGCGATCGCGACCTGCTCCTCGGCGGCGAATTGGCCCGGCTGCGACAACGGCTTCAGCTGCTTCAGCTCATAGCCCGGCCCGAACAACAGTCCGATATGCTCCGGCGAAAGATGAATATGACGAGCGGATATGCCGACCGGAACTTGCTTCATATGTAATCATCCTTTCTTCGCTGCGGGTCCTACGCCCTTCATCCTATCACAACCCGCCGGCTTAACCAAGTGATCGATGTCACACCTGTCCGCTTGTGAAAAAAGAGCATGCGGACCATTTCCGCATGCTCTTGATGGTGAGCCATCAACGTGCTTATTTGAACTCAGCGACAAGCTTGTCGAACTCGGCTTCCGTGAGCTTGACGTTTTGCTTCGCAAGCCCTTCCGGTTTGAAGCCGTGCACCATATCTTCGTAGCTTTTCCGCGACTTGTCCTGATAAATGATGCCTGTCAGCATGCCTTCCGTTTCCATCAGCTTCGTCATCGCCATAATGCGGTTCGACGGGTCGTAATCCGGAATTTCCTCCAGATCGACGACATGCTCTTTGAACCAGTCGTACGTATTGATTTTGTTGAACGTTACGCACGGCGAGAACACGTTGATGAACGAGAAGCCTTTATGCTTCAGGCCTTCCTCGATGACGGCGGTCAATTGCTTCAGGTTGCTCGAGAACGATTGCGCAACGAACGTTGCGCCTGCGGCCAAAGCCATCTCGATCGGCGACAGCGCCGATTCGATGGAGCCTTGCGGCGTCGACTTCGTCTTGAAGCCTTCCGCCGAGCGCGGCGACGTTTGGCCTTTGGTCAAGCCGTAAATTTGGTTGTCCATGACGATGTAGGTAATGTCGATGTTGCGGCGAATTGCGTGCACCGTATGGCCCATCCCGATTGCGAAGCCGTCGCCGTCGCCGCCGGAAGCGATGACGGTCAGCTCGCGGTTGGCCATTTTGAGGCCTTGCGCGATCGGCAGCGCGCGGCCGTGAACGCCGTGGAAGCCATAGCAGTTAATGTAGCCGGAGATGCGTCCGGAGCAGCCGATACCGGAGACGACAGCCAAGTTTTCCGGTTCGAGACCGACGTTGGCCGCCGCCCGCTGAATGGACGCTTGCACCGAGAAGTCGCCGCACCCCGGGCACCAGTTCGGTTTCACATTGTTGCGGAAATCTTTTAATGTTGCCATACCAGCGTCAGCTCCTTGCACTCTTTGGTAATTTCCGAAGGTAAGAACGGGTTGCCGTTATATTTCAGCACGCTGCGGATTTTGTCCGCATGGCCGACGTTCAATTTGATCAGCTGGGCGAGCTGGGCGGTAGCGTTGTACTCGACGACGACGACTTGCTTCGCCTTCTCGATGTGCGGCTTCAGCTCTTCGGCCGGGAACGGATGCAGCTGGCGCACCGTGACGCGGTTCGTCTTGATGCCTTCCTGCTCGAGACGGCTGCGCGCTTCGTCGATCGTGCCGCTGGTCGAACCCATGTTGATGATGAGCAGGTCCGGGCTATCGTGCTTCGCGTCGGCGAGAATCGGATTGCGCACTTTGATGTGCTTCATCTTTTCCATACGCTTATCCATCATTTTTTGGCGGTTGACCGGCGATTCGGACGGACGGCCGTCCTCCCCGTGCTCGACGCCGGTAACGTGGTGCAGGCCGTTCTTCGTGCCCGGCAGCACGCGCGGCGACACGCCGTCAGCCGTGAACGCGTAACGCTTGAACATTTGATTTTCCTCGAGCGCCGGCGCTTCCGTTACCAGGTTGCCGCGTTCGATGACGATCTGATTATAGTCAAGCAGTTCGGACGACTGCTTGCCGAGCGACAGCTGCAGGTCGGTCAGCAAAATGACCGGGCACTGGAATTTTTCCGCGAGGTTGAACGCCTCAATCGCATCGTAGAAGCAATCCTCGATCGTGCTCGGAGCGAACACGATTTTCGGAATTTCGCCGTGAGTGCCGTGAATCATTGCCAGCACGTCCGACTGCTCGATCTTCGTCGGCAAGCCGGTGGACGGACCGCCGCGCTGCGTATCGACGATAACGACAGGCGTTTCCGTCATGCCGGCCAGGCCGATCGCTTCCATCATCAGCGACAGACCGGGGCCCGCGGACGCGGTCAGTGCGCGCACGCCGCCGTAGTTAGCGCCGATTGCCATCGTACAAGCGGCAATTTCGTCTTCGGTCTGGATGACCGTTCCGCCGAACTTCGGCAACACTTTAATGAGATATTCCATAATCTCGGACGCCGGCGTGATCGGATAAGCCGGCATGAAGCGGCAGCCTGCCGCTACGGCGCCGAGGCCGATCGCGTCGTTGCCGATCATGAACAGCTTCTGCTTGCCGTCTGCCGGCTCCAGCTGGAATTCCGACAGCGGCCCGCCGGCCAGCTCGAGCACGAATTCCGCACCGCGGCGGACGGCCTCGACGTTTTTCTCTACGACTGCCGGACCTTTGCGTCCGAATTCTTCTTCTACCGCTTTATTAAACACTTCCAAAGGCAAGCCGAGCAGAGCCCAGGATGCGCCGGAAGCGACCATGTTCTTGAACAAGGAGGTGCCAAGCTCTTCCGCGATGGCCGTGATCGGCACCGGGAACAAGCGTCCTTGAACGCCTTCCGGCATCGTCGGATTGAATTTGGCGTCGGCGACGACAACGCCGTTTTTGCGGAGCTCGTGAGCATTCAAATCGATCGTTTCCTGGTCGAAAGCAACCAAGATGTCAAGGTCGTCGGAGATGCTGCGGATCGGTTTTACGCTGATCCGGATTTTGTTGTTCGTATGACCGCCCTTAATCCGCGAGGAGAAGTGACGGTATCCGTACAAGTAATAGCCAAGGCGGTTCAACGCAGTGGAGAAAATACGGTCGGTACTTTCGACACCTTCGCCTTGTTGTCCCCCGATCTTCCAAGATAACTGACTAATCAACGTAGTCCACTCCTTTGATGGTGCCGCCTTCCCGGCGGCTGAGGTCGAATTGCGTCAAGCCTCGAAACGCATAATAAAAAATTTCTTTCATGCGTCAAACAAATTCTATGCCTTCGGCCAGCAAAATGCAAGAGGTTTGGACGTATCTTAAACATAGAATTTTTAGATGGAATTCATATAATATTGAGAACGGTCGTCATTCGACAGCCGGCAGCTGCTCTTGCAAAAAGCGAGCCCAATTGCCGTGCAGGAACAGCTCGACTTGCTCCGGCTTATAGTGCTTGCACAACTCGTTACCTATAGTTTCGTACTTCCCCGCGTTTTCTAAACCTGTAATCCATTGCTCGATGCCGTCAAAATCGGAGCCGAACACGATGTTCCGGACCCCGCCCATGGCAGCGATGTAATCGATATGTTTGAGCACGTCGGACGCAGTGACGGGAGGCAGCGACCTGACAAAGTACGGGACGAACGTAATTCCGATTCTTCCGCCGCAGCGTATGATTTCCGCGATTTGGGCGTCATTCAGGTTGCGCGGGTTCGGGCACAGCGCCTTCACGTTGGAATGGGAAGCGATGAACGGCCGTTTCGTCAGCTCGGCAAGCTCCCAAAAGCCCGCCTCCGACAAGTGCGACACGTCAAGGATCATGCCGAGTCGATTGCATTCTTCGATCAGTTTGCGCCCTTTGCCCGTGAGGCCGCCTTGGCGCGGCTCCTTCACGCCGTCCGCGGCCCAATTGCCGTAATTCCACGTCAGCCCGACAGAGCGCACGCCGAGATACCAGCACGTCCGCAAATTGAGCAAATCGCCCTCCAGCGCATCGACGCCTTCCAGCGTCAATATGGCCCCCAGCTGCTCCCCTTCCCATACCCGCTGCAAATCGCGCCTCGTCCGCACCGCTTCGACGAAACCGGGACGCAGCACCTTGCGATGAAACGTATCGACGTAACGAAGCACATCGCGAATCGTCGGGCGCACGACCCGGTCGGGCACATAGATGGCCATCAGCTGCACTTTCACCCCGCCCCGTCTTAGCCGCGGGTACGACGCGTCAAGCGATTCTTCCCTGTAAAAATCAAGCTGCGGATCGTGCACTAATTTGTCCAGCACGTCGCAATGCCCGTCGATGATCGCTCTGTTCATCCGATCCCCTCCCTCATGCGCTGCCAGTGTGACGGTGGCGCGGAGGATGGAATATGGGGTGAGGAGCGACTTTTGAACTCGTGTTCCCTCATTGGAACCAATTCAAGGAACACGAGTTCAACGGAGCCGTCACCCCATATTCCAATCCGTAGTGACACCGTCACACTGGCCGTTTGCGAACGCGCAAAAAAACCTGTCTACGTCGTAAACAGGCTTTGCGTGCGCTCTATTTGACTCGTCTTACCTAGCTCGACGATAAGCTTGATTGCTGTCCGGTCTTCCCCGTCGATCATGATGTCGGTGAACGCCGGAACACATATCAGATCGACTCCGCTCGGAGCTACGAACCCTCTTGCGATCGCTACCGCTTTAATGGCCTGGTTCAGCGCGCCCGCCCCGATGGCTTGAAGCTCGGCTGCGCCGCGCTCGCGGAGCACTCCGGCGAGAGCGCCTGCTACGGAGTTTGGATTGGACTTTGCTGAAACTTTTAATACTTCCATGCTTAGTACCTCCTCGGGAATGATGAGAATGGATTCCAGTAACCATCCTATTCCGTCCCGCGAGGAAACATTCCGACTACTCCATCACAAACTCGTCTTCGATATAACGGATTTTGGCGATCGACTTGGCTTTGCCGGTCGCAGCGTCCAAATCCACCGTCACCGCATGGAAATGATATTTTCCCTCATCCACGACGAACCGCACCGGGAGCTGCGTCTTAAACTTGTGCAGCACGGCGCCGCGTTCCATGCCGAGAATGCCGTCGCGCGGGCCCGTCATGCCGGCGTCCGTCAAGTAGGCGGTCCCTTGCGGCAAAATGCGCTCGTCGTTCGTTTGCACATGGGTATGCGTGCCGACAACAAGCGATACGCGCCCGTCCAGGTGCCAACCCATGGCGATTTTCTCCGACGTCGCTTCCGCATGGAAATCGACCATAATGTATTTATATTTGCCTTTCAGCTGCTCCAAAATGTCATCCACCTTGCGAAACGGATCGTCGATCGCCGGCAGAAACGTGCGCCCCTGCAGGTTGATGACCGCCAGCTCGTGGCCCATCGCCTTGACGATCATATGCCCCTTTCCCGGGTTTCCTTCCGGGAAATTGGCAGGCCGCACGATGCGCGGTTCGTCGTCGATCCATTCGAAAATGTCTTTGTTATCCCACGTATGGTTGCCCATCGTCAAACCGTGCACGCCCAGCTCAAAAATTTCTTTCGCCAGCACCGCCGTAATGCCGCGTCCCGCCGCGGCGTTCTCGCCGTTGGCGATGAACACGGCGTTCGGATATTGGCGTTTCAGCTTCGGCATTATTTCTTTGAGCGCCCTGCGCCCGACCGAGCCGACGATGTCACCGATAAACACTAGCCTCATCGCTTCGAAAGCTCCTCTACAAAAAAAATCGGAAAGCAGCCACAGGAGCCGCTTTCCTTATTATACGCTACGCAAACCTATTTCGCGTATTCGACTGCACGCGTTTCGCGAATAACCGTAACCTTGATGTGGCCCGGGTAATCGAGCTCGCTTTCGATCTTCTTCGTGATGTCGCGGGCGAGTCGGAACGCTTCGGTGTCGTCGATCTTCTCCGGCTGTACCATGACGCGAACTTCACGGCCGGCCTGGATGGCGTACGACTTCTCGACGCCCTCGAACGATTCGGAAATTTCCTCCAGCTTCTCGAGGCGTTTGATGTACGTCTCCAGCGTCTCGCGGCGGGCGCCCGGACGTGCCGCGGAGAGTGCGTCGGCAGCGCCGACGAGCATTGCGATGACCGATGTCGCTTCGCAGTCGCCGTGGTGAGAAGCGATGCTGTTAATGACAATCGGATGTTCTTTGTACTTCTTGCCGATCTCGACGCCGATCTCGACGTGCGAGCCTTCCACTTCATGGTCAAGCGCTTTGCCGATGTCGTGGAGCAAACCTGCCCGCTTCGCCAGCGTCACGTCCTCGCCGAGCTCGGCGGCCATAAGGCCTGTCAAGTAAGCGACTTCCATCGAATGCTTCAGCACGTTTTGGCCGTAGCTCGTACGGAATTTCAAACGGCCTAAAATCTTGATCAGATCCGGATGCAGACCGTGCACGCCAACTTCGAACGTCGCCTGTTCGCCGTATTCGCGAATGCGCTCATCGACTTCCTTGCGCGACTTCTCCACCATTTCTTCGATCCGAGCCGGGTGGATGCGTCCGTCGGCAACGAGCTTCTCGAGCGAGGTGCGGGCGATTTCGCGGCGAATCGGGTCAAAGCCCGACAAAATGACCGCTTCCGGCGTATCGTCAATGATGAGATCGATACCCGTGAGCGTCTCCAGCGCGCGGATGTTGCGCCCTTCGCGGCCGATAATGCGCCCCTTCATCTCTTCGTTCGGAAGCGCTACGACCGATACCGTCGTCTCCGCCACGTGATCGGCGGCGCAGCGTTGGATGGCGAGAGTGATTACTTCTCTTGCCTTCTTGTCGCCCTCTTCTTTCGCTTGCTGTTCGATCTCTTTAATCAATTGCGCGGTTTCATGCCGCACTTCCTGCTCGACGTTGGTCAGTATGATATGCTTCGCTTCTTCCATCGTCAGGCCGGAGATGCGTTCCAATTCGGCTACTTGATTTTTATACAGCTGATCGATCTGAGCTTGCGTTTCTTCGATGCGTTTTTCCTTGCTCGCGACTTGCTCTTCTTTGCGTTCCAGAGATTCTAATTTTTTATCCAGCGATTCCTCTTTTTGCAACAATCGTCTTTCCAGTCGTTGAATTTCGTTTCGACGCTCACGAATGTCTTTTTCAGCTTCGGTTCTCAGCTTATGGACTTCGTCTTTGGCCTCGAGCACCGTTTCCTTTTTCAGCGCCTCCGCTTCTTTCATAGCGCCTTCCCGTATTTGCCGGGCCGCTTCCTCAGCGCTGGAAATTTTCGCTTCTGCAAGAGATTTACGGATAAAATAACCAATCCCTAAGCATAGAACGCCAACAACGAGAACGATCGCGATCCAACCTAATGTAGGCATCGTGTTCACCTCCTCGTTGATTCTCCAAGGTGTTAGCTTGGGATCTTTGCGGCTAATGAACCGCTGGGGAATTGTGAAGCTATTACTATTCATTTTTAAAAAATATACAACAATTATTGTAGCTTTTGACGGAGAAGCTTGTCAAGGGAACCGCCAAGTCGGAAACATCGATAAGGTAAGTGATGTTAATTATTAATATCATTAATTTTGTGCAGCACCTGTTGGACAACGTCGTTCGAAAAGCCGCGCCGCAACAAAAACGCCGCCGTTTTCCGCTTCTTCTCGAACGGCTCGCCGCTCGTCTGCCGCCATTTCTTTGCCCCGATTTCGAAAGCGCTGCTTACTTCGTCCTCCCAGTCGATTCCTTGCAGCGCTTCCTGCACATGCTCCCGTCCGACACCTTTATGCAGCAGTTCCTGCCTTAAATACGCTTTTCCTTTATGCTGGCTGCGAAGCCGCTGTTCCACCCATTGCTTGGCAAAGTCGCGGTCGTCGACGTAGCGTTCTGTTTCGAGACGGCGGACTGTCTCGTCGATGACCGCTTCTTCGTAGCCGGCGGCGTGCAGCTTTTGCCGCACTTCCTTGTTTGTGCGCGGCCGCGTGCCGAGGAAGCGGACCGCTTTCAAATAAGCGTCGTTGCGCTCTTCGTCGGATAGAACGCCCCTTCGCTCATCCGCGGAGATGGGCTTTCCTTTTTGCAGCCGGTGCTTGATCATAATATCTTCGTGTACAGAAAACGCGTACGCCTCGTCTACATAAATGTTATATCGATGCTTGTTGTTTTTTTGCACCTCAATCTTCGTAATGACGGACTCGCCCATCATATCGCCGTTCATCGTTCGCTCGCACTCCTTCTCACAGAGGCAAAAGGCACCTGAACCGCGATTCGGTCCAGGTGCCTCCCAGCGCCTCTCGATTGATGCCGTTATTCGAATAACGCCGCTTCTTCCGCTTCGTCGTCGACGCTGACGCCGGTGGCGGGAATAACTTTCGACAGCGAGCTGGCGTCGCGAATTTGCTTCTCGATCGTAGCGGCGACTTGCGGATTGTCTTTCAAAAATTGCTTCGCGTTCTCGCGTCCTTGACCAAGGCGCTCGCCGTTATACGAGAACCACGCCCCGCTCTTCTGGATGATTTCCAACTCGGTAGCGATATCGATAATGCTGCCTTCTCTGGAAATGCCTTCGCCGTACATGATATCCATCTCCGCTTGTTTGAACGGAGGCGCCACTTTGTTCTTGACGACTTTCACCCGAGTGCGGTTGCCGATCACGTCGTTGCCTTGCTTGATCGATTCGACGCGGCGCACGTCGAGACGTACGGACGAGTAAAACTTGAGCGCCCGGCCGCCCGGCGTCGTCTCGGGATTGCCGAACATGACGCCGACCTTCTCCCGCAGCTGGTTAATAAAGATCGTAATGACTTTCGACTTGTTGATGGCTCCCGACAGCTTGCGCAGCGCCTGCGACATAAGTCTCGCTTGCAAGCCTACGTGCGAATCGCCCATCTCGCCTTCGATCTCGGCTTTCGGCACGAGCGCCGCTACGGAGTCGATGACGATGATGTCGACGGCGCCGGAACGAACGAGCGCTTCGGCAATTTCGAGCGCCTGCTCGCCTGTATCCGGCTGCGACAAGAGCAATTCGTCGATGTTGATTCCGAGCTTGCTCGCGTAGAGCGGGTCAAGCGCATGCTCGGCGTCGATAAAAGCGGCTTGTCCGCCGATTTTTTGCACTTCTGCTATGGCGTGCAAAGCGAAAGTCGTCTTACCGGCCGATTCCGGTCCATAGATCTCAATGACCCGGCCTCGCGGGAAACCGCCTACTCCAAGGGCGATGTCGAGCGCGAGCGAGCCTGAGGAAACGGTCTCCACCTGCATATGGGCCGATTCCCCTAGCTTCATGATAGAGCCTTTCCCGAACTGCTTCTCAATAAGGCGCAATGCTTGTTCCAACGCAACGCGGCGATCTGTCAAAACGGTCACTTCCTTTATCATTATATGTATATGATAACTTGTTTTGCGGCATTTGCCAAGAGAAAAATCGAACATACATTCGATTTCAGTGCCAAACAAAAACCGTAAGCAAGTTATCCTTGTTACGGTTCTTCCGTAAACTATAAACCTACTATACCAAATCTATCCGAACCCGTCAAACGGGTTTCAACCGCTCCCACAGCCGGTACAGCGCATGTTTCGCCGCGCGCAGCTTGATCGTCTCGCGATTGCCGTGCGTCCTCAACTCGAATGCCCGCGGCTGTTCGCCGCGGAAGGCGATGCCGACGTAAACGAGCCCGACCGGCTTGCCTTCGGACGGATCCGGTCCGGCAACGCCGGTAATCGACACCGCGAAATCGGCATCGGTCCGCGCCAGAACGCCTTCGGCCAGCAGCAACGCCGTCTGTTCGCTTACAGCTCCGGGAGCGCCTGGGCCTTCCAACGCCTCCATCGGCACGCCTGCCAGGCGATGCTTGAGCATATTGGAGTAGCATACGATTCCGCCCAGGAACGCCTGCGAACTTCCCGGGACAGCCGTCAGCATGTCGCTGAGCAAGCCTCCGGAACAGCTTTCGGCGACAGCCAGCGTACGGCCGCTCGTCTTCAGCAGCTCCAGCACTTTCGCCTCCAGCGTCACATCCTGATCCGCATATATGTACTCGCCGAGGCGGCCACGAATGTCGGTCTCGACCGGAGCGATGCGCGCCAGTCCGTCCTCGCGCGAAGCGGCGCGGGTCGTGAGGCGAATGGCGACCTCCCCTTCCTTCGCGTATGGAGCGATCGTCGGGTCCGTCTGCGCTTCGATCAGGTCGATAAGCCGATGCTCCAAGGCGGATTCGCCGATTCCGGCGAACTTGAGCATTTTTGAGACGAGCGGCACTTCGCCCGTCATGACGCCGCGCAGCCACGGTACGCCGTAATTCAGAAACATCGGTTTCATCTCTTTCGGCGGACCGGGGAGCAGCATGTAATGCGTGCCGTCCTGCGTCAAGGCGATGCCGACGGCGAGCCCCGTCTCGTTTGCCAGCGGGTCGCTGCCATCGAGCATAATCGCCTGCCGTTTGTTGCTCTCGACCATGACGACGCCGCGCGCCGCGAAAAAGTCGGCCATTTTGCGCAGCGACGGCTCGTGATACATCATGCCGCGCCCGAGGAAGTCGGCCAGAACGTCTTTCGTCAAATCGTCCTGGGTCGGGCCGAGTCCGCCGGTGCAAACGATCAGATCCGCTCTGCTGCGCGCCAGCTCCAGCGCCTGCCGCATTCGGCCGGCATTGTCGCCGACAACCGTCTGAAAATAGACGTTGATGCCGAGATTCGCCAGCTCCTGCGAAAGAAACTGGCCGTTCGTGTTGGCGATTTGCCCCATCAGCAGTTCCGTGCCAACGGCGATAATTTCCGCATTCATGGCGGTCCCTTCTTTCTTCTTCGATAGAGAGGTTAGCCGTTCGTGAAGTCGAGCAAATCTTTATTTTTCACAAAATAATCGACGCCGGAATACATGGTGGTCGCAGCCATAACCCAGCTGGCGATCGTGGCGAACGGGAAGCCGACGAGCTCAAACGGAAAATTGTTAATGAGCAGCGCGATAATAGCCGTAATCTGCGTGGCGGTTTTGATTTTGCCCCATTTGCCTGCGGCCATCACCTTCCCTTCGAGCAGGGCGATTTGGCGCAGGCCGGTGACGGCGAACTCGCGGCTAATGATGACGATGACGATCCACGCATCCACCTTACCCATTTCCACTAGCGAAACGAGCACGGCCGAAACGAGCAGCTTGTCGGCGAGCGGGTCGAGCAGCTTGCCTAGATTCGTAATCATTTTGCGGCTGCGGGCAATGTAGCCGTCGAGGCTGTCGGTGCTGGCGGCGATGATGAAAATAAGGGCAGCGATAATTTGATTGTAGGTGATGCTGAATTCCTGGATCCGGACCGGCGGCAGCGGCAGCTTGATCAACAAAAAAAACATGATAAGCGGCACTAAAAATATTCTCGCCAGCGTGATCCGATTCGCCAAATTCATGCCAGAGCCTCCCCGGACAAGTCGAAGTCGAACGAGTGCGTGACGCGCACTTTGGCAACGCGGCCGATGGCCAGCTGCTGTCCGCGCACGAACACTTCGCCGTCGATTTCCGGCGCATCGTATTGCGAACGGCCTACGTACACGTCGCTGCGGCCGTCATAGCGCTCGATGAGCACATCGATATCGCTGCCGATATGGCGCCCGTTGCGGCGCGAGGCGATTTCGCGCTGGATTTCCATAAGCGTGTTGGCGCGGTATTCTTTGACCTCTTCGGGGACTTGATCGGGCAGCCGCGCGGCTGGCGTATCTTCTTCCTTGGAATACGTAAACACGCCGAGACGATCGAATTCGATCTCCCGCACGAACTGCTTGAGGCGTTCGAAATCTTCCTCCGTCTCCCCCGGGAAGCCGACGATGATCGACGTCCGCAAAGCGACTTCCGGCATCGCCGCGCGAATTTTGGCGATCAGTTCGCGCGCATCCCTCTGCCGGCCGGGACGACGCATCCGCTTCAAAATCGCATCTTCGCTGTGCTGCAGCGGCATGTCGACATATTTGCAAATTTTCGGGTTGGACGCCATCGTGGCGATCAGCTCGTCCGTGAAAAAGCCCGGATAGGCGTAATGCAACCGCACCCATTCGATGCCCGGCACTTCGCTCACTTTGTTCAGCAGCGTCGGCAGCATGAACTTGTCATACAAATCCGTCCCGTAATTGGTGGAATCCTGGGCGATAAGGCTGATTTCCCGCACGCCTTGCGATGCCAGATCGGCCACTTCGGCGAGAATCGATTCCATGCTGCGGCTGCGAAACGCGCCGCGCATAATCGGGATCGAACAGAACGTGCAATTGTTGTCGCAGCCTTCGGCGATTTTCACGTATGCCGTGTAGCGCGGCGTCGCCACACGGCGCGGCAAAGCCGCCTCGTAGTTGAACACCGGATTGCCGACATAGATCGGCTTGCGGCCGGCGAGCGCCTGGTCAACAATGTCGTTGATGCGGTGAAAATCGCCGGTGCCGACGATGCCGTCGATCTCCGGCATTTCCTTCATCAGCTCTTCTTTGTAGCGCTGCGTCAAGCAGCCGGAGACGATGAGCGCTTTCAAACTGCCCGTCTGCTTCAGATCAGCCATGTCGAGTATCGTGTTCACCGACTCTTCTTTGGCAGCATCTATAAAGCCGCAGGTGTTGACGATGATGACCGTCGCTTCCTCGGCGCTGTCCGTTAACGTATATCCCCGCTGATGGATGAGGCCCGACATAATTTCGGAATCCACCAGATTTTTCTCGCAACCTAGCGTTACCACTTTCACTCTTTCGGTCATGCTTCTTGAAACCTCCGCTTCCCTATATGCCCATATTCACTAAGTATAAATGAAAAAAGCCCGGGCGGTCAAACGCCCGAGGCTTTAACGGAAGTTATCGAATTGCAGCTCCAGCGGCAAGTCCGCCTTGCGCAGCATCTGGATGACGGCTTGCAGGTCGTCCTTGCTTTTGCCTGTAACGCGGATCGAATCGCCTTGAATTTGGCTTTTCACCTTCAGCTTGGAATCGCGGATGAGCGTGTTGATTTTTTTCGCATTGTCCTGATCGATTCCTTGTTTCAGCGTGATGCGCTGGCGAACCGTGCCCATGGCGGCCGGCTCGATTTTGCCGTACTCGAGGTTTTTGAGCGGCAGGCCGCGCTTGGCCATTTTGGCTGACAAAATGTCGCGTACGTTCTGCAGCTTGAAATCGTCGTCGGAGAGCAGCACGACCTCGTTTTTCTCGAGCGTAATGTCGCTCTTACTGCCCTTGAAATCGAACCTCGTTTCGATTTCTTTGAGCGCTTGATTGATCGCGTTTGACATTTCCTGCATATCCAGCTTGGAGACGATGTCGAAAGAGTTTTCGGAGCTCATGGGCGTTCCACCTTTGCTTTGGCGATTCATCTGCCCGCTATTATACCAAATGTTGCCGGCAAAATGAAAGTCCGTGAGACACATTTGGGCTGCAAGCGTCGGCGGCGCTACGGGTTGGAATATGGGGTCGCGGCTCCGTAAAAACTCGTGTTCCTAATTTTAGACCTAGAGGTCGGAACACGAGTTCAAAAGTCGCTCTTACCCCATATTCCACCCTCCGCACCACCGACGCTAGCCCAAGCTGCGTTCACGGACCGGTCAAGATGGCTGCAAATCGATTTGGATGTTTTTCGGGTTCGGGCTAGTGCCGGCCGGAATAACGGTGCCGTTGATCGTAATTTCCACCGCATCCGCTTTGCCGACCCGCAGGAACGCCGACGAATCGAGGCTCCACGAATTGCTGTAGCCGCTTGACTTTTGCTCTTGCTTGATTAATTTCCGCTTGCCGCCTATAAGCGAATCGAGCTGATACCAGCAGTCGGAGCTCGTCACTTTCAGCTGCAGCTCCAGCTTGGGGACGCCTGTTACCGCATAGTAATCGATGTTTTTCTCCTCATCGGTGCGCACGAACGCCACGTTGGTCTTCGGCTGCTGATTAGGCTGCTGGGCCGGGGTCTGCACTGCAGGAGCCGATGCCGTCAATTGATTGGCCGGTTCGGCCGGTTTCCCGTAGGCCGATCCGGTCACCGTCGATCCGCCCCCGGCAGCGGCTCCGGTTCCGGCAGGCGCTGGCGGTGGTGTGCTGTCGGTTATTCGATTGTTCGGATTCGTCCCTTTGTCGGCATTGCTGTTGGTCTTGGCATTGTTGTAAAAATAAAAGTACAAGGCCCCAAGTATCAAAAGGACGAACGAAATCATCACCATACTGGATACCCAGCGCGAGATTCGGTCGGCATTCCGCGTGCTGGCGCGGGTCCGCTTGAGCGGCTTCGCCACCGGCTCGGGCTCAGCTGCCGGTATGTCCGTATTGTACAGCTTGAGCACTTCGTTCGGATCGAGACCGACGGTCTCCGCATAGCTCTTAATGAAGGCGCGGACATAAAAGCTGCCGGGCAACACTTTAAAATTGCCCTCTTCGATCGCCTCCAAGTAACGTTTGCGTATTTTCGTCGTTTCCTGCAGTTCATCCAGCGATATTTTTCTCTCGATGCGGGCATTGCGCAACAGTTGGCCTAGCTCGGACACGGGCTCACCTCCTAGCGAACTTGTGCGTCAAATAAGCTTGTCCGCGGGTTCATCGTCAAAACCCTTCGATGCTGTTCGTGATGCTCTCGTAATTGATTTCTTCCTCCGGATTGTTGCGCAGCTCGATGATGTAGTCGAACGTACTATAATCATATTCCGACTCCCGGACGAAAATATCAGGGTGCTCGATTACTTTGGTCGACGGCATCGCCATAATTTCCCGCAGCAGGCTGTAATGCTTCTCGTTCGAGCGGATCGTCGAGACGATGCCGTCGATGATGAAGACGTTGTTCGGCGTCATCTCGTCGTCGGACAGCTGGCTGCGCACCGTTTGCCGCAGCAGCGTCGAGGAGACGAACGTCCAGCGCTTGTTGGCGCAAACGCTGCCGGCGATGATCGACTCCGTCTTGCCGACGCGCGGCATGCCGCGCAGGCCGACGACCTGGTTGCCTTCCTTCTTGAACACTTCGCCGAGAAAATCGACCAAGAGGCCGAGCTCGTCGCGCGTAAACCGGAACGTTTTGCGGTCGTCCGAATCGCGCTCGATATACCGGCCGTGGCGAACGGCCAAAATGTCGACCAGCTTCGGCGTGCGCAAAGCGTTGATAGTGATATTATCCACTTTTTTCAACATTTTACCCATTAATTCAATTTTTTCTTCGTCGTCGGTTTGCAGCAGCATGCCGCGCGTACGGTCTTCGACGCCGTTGATCGTCACGATGTTAATATCGAGCATGCCCATCAACGATGCAATGTCGCCAAGCAGTCCGGGGCGGTTTTTATGTATTTTATATTCCATATACCATTCTTTCACTTCCAAGTACGAACACCTCCGCTCTATCTATTCTACAAGTTTCGGCAAATTCCTGCCGCATTCGCTCCGGTCCTAAAACAAAAGCCCCCTGCTGCTAGGGGGCCGACCGGTATTAAGCGTTGTTCTTCGCCAATTTCACCATGCATTTTGCGATCGCTTTGCGCTCCTGTTCGTCGGCGACGTCCCAGAGCTCCTTCAGGACGCGCTCCTCTTTGTTCTCCGGATCGATTTTATCCGCCAGGAAGCCGCCGATTTGATAAGCGATCTGGCTGATCGATTCGTCGCTGAAGCCCGCCTTCTCCGCCGCCTCGACGCGGTCGCCCAGGAACGACTTCCACTTGCTGAACACTTCCATCACTGCTGCCACGAGAGTTCCTCCTTGTCGATTGGGAAGTAGGGATTACAACGAATAATATTTGCGTCAGCCGTTGGTTTTATACGCTGCGCCTAAGTCAGCCATCCGCCGTTCGGGCTGATGATTTGGCCGGTAATGTAGCTCGACTCCGGCAGCGCAAGAAAGTAAACGAGCGAAGCGATTTCGTCGGGCAGGGCAAAGCGTCCTGCCGGGATTTCGCTCTGCAGGGAGCTTTTTTCCCCGGGGTCGAAGTTCTGCATCATGTCCGTGTCCACGACGCCGGGAGCAACGGCGTTAACCGTGATGCCGGACGGCGCGAGCTCTTTGGCGAGCGCCTTCGTGAAGGCGTTGATGCCGCCCTTCGCCGTCGAGTAGACGACTTCGCAAGACGCACCGGATATTCCCCAGACCGAAGAAACGTTAATGATGCGCCCGTACTTCCGGGCAAGCATGTAAGGCAGGAACGCTTGCGTGCAGAGGAACGTTCCTTTCAAGTTGACAGCCATCACGTCGTCCCATTCCGCTTCGGTTATGTCCGAAAGCAGGCCGTAATGGTCGATGCCGGCGTTGTTAACGACGATATCCGGCATCATGCCATGCAGCTCGAGCTTTTCGCGCATTTTCCCGATCTGCTCTTTAACGCGGATATCGGCGGATACGGTCAGTACCTTGGCGCCGGACTTCATGCATTGCCTGGCTACTTCGTTCGCCGCTTCGTGCGACTCGCGGTAATGAATGACGACGTTCATCCCGATCGAGGCGAAGCGGACAGCGATCGCGGCGCCGATGCCGCGGCTCGCCCCGGTGACGAGCACCGTTTGCTCGGGAAACGGCTTATGGAGCGGCGCGTTCAAGGGCGGTCACTTCTTACGATGGAAGCGGCCATGCGATTCCAGTTAAAATGGTCCTTGATGCGGCGGTTCACGTCGTTTACCGTCAAGCTTTCATACACAGGCAAAATGTCGAACAAATCGACGCCGCGGAACTTATACTTCGTGAACTCGTTCGCCATCGACTCCGGCGAGTTGAGCGTGCGCAAAAAAGCTCCTACCCGCTTTTTCCGGCTTCGCTCGAACGCCGCCGGCTCGAAGCCGGACGTCTGCACCGCTTCCACTTCTTCGCGCAGCCGCGACATGAGCCGTTCGGGATCTTTCGTATCGCCGCCGACGACGGAAAACGCCTGGTTGCCGATCTGATTGTATTCATGCCCGAAATTATCGGAAATGAGCCCTTCATCGTACAGCTTCTGGTAGATGGCCGAGCTTTGGCTGAACAGCATGTCGAGCACGAGCTTCATCTCCAGCTCGCGGCGGAGCAGCGCTGCTCCGTCCAGCTCCTGCGGCGGCTCCTTGAAGCCGACCAAACATTTGGGGAGCGATACCGGCAGCCGGATGAGCCGCTCCTTCTCTTTCACTTGCTCCGGTTCCTGCTCGAAGAAACGGCGAATTTC
The DNA here is from genome assembly GCF_000829455.1 of Gordoniibacillus kamchatkensis. Taxonomy (GTDB): domain Bacteria; phylum Bacillota; class Bacilli; order Paenibacillales; family NBRC-103111; genus Gordoniibacillus; species Gordoniibacillus kamchatkensis. The sequence goes on along the minus strand of NZ_JXAK01000009.1, from coordinate 31,997 downwards.
GCCCTGCGGCGCGAACGTTTTGCCCGCCTGGTTGCTCCGGATCAGCTCCATGAGCGGTTCGGGCTCGATCCCGCCGACGACGAACAGTATCATATTGGTCGGATGATAAAACGTATGGTAGCAGTCGTACAACGTCTCTTTCGTAATTTGCGCGATCGAGTCGATCGTACCTGCGATGTCAATGTGCACAGGATGGTTATGATAAAGCGCCTCGATGAGGCCGAAATACGACCGCCAATCGGGATTGTCGCGGTACATATTGATTTCCTGGCCGATAATCCCTTTTTCCTTCTCCACATTTTCGTCGGTAAAGTACGGATTTTGGACGAAATTGATCAGCGTCGTCACGTTTTCCGCAATGTTCGCAGTAGCCGAAAACAAATAGACGGTGCGGTCGAAGCTCGTATATGCATTAGAAGACGCGCCTTGGGCGGCAAATGTTGCAAAAACGTCGCCTTCCGGCTCCTCAAACATTTTATGCTCGAGAAAATGGGCGATGCCGTCCGGCACGCGGTGCTCGGGTCCGCCTTCGACCTGAAACCGGTTGTCGATCGAGCCGTATTCGGTGGCGAACGTGGCGTACGTCTTCTGAAATCCCGGCTTTGGCAGCAAATAGACGTGCAGGCCGTTATCCAGCTTCTCGTGATAGAGCGTTTCCTGCAAATGTTCGTATGGGATCCTTTCCATACCCTATTCCCCCTTTGCCGCGGTCAAAAAATAAATCGTGTCCAGCTGCACGCCGCCCGCCACCGCTTTGATTTGCTCCGGCGTTACGGCTTCCACCGCGGCGATCAGCTCCGGCACCGTACGCTCCTTGCCGGACAAAATGGCGTTAAAATCGAACGAAATCGTCTCGAACGCAGAGTCTTGCAGCTCGCGCAAATGATTGACGATCATCGCTTTCGTCTGGCTCAGCTCGGAATCGCTGTATACTCCGGATGACATGTCGTCCAGCTGGCGGCGAATAATGTCCACCGCTTTCTCGTAATTTTGAATTTCGATGCCCGATTGAATCGTCATAATGCCTTTGTGCCCGTCATAGCGGGACGAAGCGTAATAAGCGAGGCTGGCCTTTTCGCGCACGTTGGTAAACAGCTTGGAGTGCGGATAACCGCCGAGAATGCCGTTGTACATGAGCGCAGCCGCGTAAGCGTCGTCGCCGTACGTCACCGGAATGCGCAGACCCATGTTCAGTTTTCCTTGCGTCACGTCAAACCGTTCGATAACGGTATTCACTTCGGCAGCCCGAATCGGGGCCGGCCGGCTCGTATAAGAGGCGTTCGCACTGCGCAGCTGCGGCAATGACCGCTCCAGCAGCTGAAGCACTTCCTGTAACGTCGTATTGCCGACAACGTACAAGTCGATCGGTGCCGATGCGAGCCACTGGCGGTAATAATCGTACAGCGACTGGGGCGTGATTTGCTCCAAATGTTCGATTTTTCCGAGCGGATGAAGGCGGTATGGCTCGTTCCTGCACATTTCCTCGATGCACCGTTCGGCGGCGTACTTGATTTTATCGTTGACGATCGATTCGATCCGTTTGCGGAGCGTATCTTTTTCAGACTGGACGTATTTGGCACGGAACGCGCCCTGCTCCAGCGCAGGGTTAAGAATCGCATCGGCAAGGAAGGCGATGCCGTCCTGCAGCAGCGACCCGGCGGACGAAACGAACTGGTCGTTCACGATGTCCATCCGGAACTGCACCATCTGGTAGTCGCCCCGCTTGTAAATGTCGAAGCCGAAGCCGGCTCCGTACAGTTCGTCGAGCTTCTCGCGAAACTGCTTCGTCTCGGGCAGCTTCTCGGTGCCGCGGCGCAGCACGAACGGCGTCAGCGCCGCATTTGTCACCGTGCTTTCGGCTAGCGGAGCACCGATGTAGACCGATAAGGCGAACGTTTTGAATTGGTCTGTCGGAAGCACATGCACGCGGATACCGTGGAATTCGGTACGTTCGAATGAAGTTTCTTTCAAAACGGGCGTTCCTCCTTTGGCGTCAAAGCTGACATATTGATTCCATTATATTCCTCGGCAACGCGAAGAAGCAACCGCAGCGGTTGCTTCCCGAGGCGCTGTATTAGCGGCAGAAAATATGGTTGCCGATCCGTTTGTATTGCGGACGGCTCCAGATCCATTTGGACGTTGCCGTTGCCGGATTGAAGTAGTATATGCATCCGTTGGTCGGATCCCAGCCGTTGAGGGCTTCCCTGACCGCGCGCTTCGCCGTTTCGTTCGGCGTCATGTAAATTTGCCCGTCGGCCACTGCCGTAAACGCTCCGGGTTGGAAAATGACACCGGACGGCGTATTCGGGAAGCTGGGCGATTCGACGCGGTTGAGGATGACGGCGGCGACCGCCACTTGGCCCTCGAACGGTTCGCCTCGCGCTTCGCCGTAGACGGCGTTCGCCATCAGATTGATGTCATTGGTGGAATAGCCGCGCGTATTGCTAGGCGTCAAATTCACCGGTGCGCTCCCCCCGCCCGCTCCCCCGCCTACGGTGCTTGCGGCCTTGCCCGGAGCCGCCGTCGGCCGCCACGATTTGGTCGCTTCCCAAAGCCGCAGCTTCGTTTTCGGACCGACGATGCCGTCCACTCTCAGCCCGAACTTGTATTGAAAATCTTTAACGGCCCGCAGCGTCTGCCAGCCGAAATCGCCGTCGATGTTCCCGTAGTAAAAACCTAAAGACTTGAGCCGTCCTTGCAGCTCATACACGTCTCCTCCCATTGCGCCATAGACGATGTCCGTTTTGCCAAACGTAGCCTGCGACTGCAGACGGTGTTTCAGTTCAAAGCCCGCGAACAAGACGAGCACAACGCAGCACGTAATGATGATCAGACGTTTGTTCATTCCCGTGATCAACCTTTCTTTGTTGTTGGCAGCATTTTTGCTTATTATTTGAAAGGCGCAGGCTGGGTATGCAAAAGCGCGCGCTTTTCTCAAAAGTGGCTCTGTCGCCGAGCCTTTTTTGAGTCGTCTGCGGTGCCATGATGGAAGAAATGATGCCGGAATCGGTAGCGCAACACACGATCTTTTTAGTGATGCTGGTTATTCCAATAATCGTTAAGATTCTGGCTGATTGCTTTACTCGGCCAAAATATAGTCATGTCTATGCTTTATACCTACCCAAACCTCTCCGGAGAACGGGCTCAATAGGGTATGTAAGTCCAAACATTACTACTGCCCGCGACGTATACTGAGCCTGTAAGTCGATTCTCCTGGGGGAGGAGGTTATCGCATGGCATATGCTGGCGGAGTCGGAGGTTCATGTGCAGGTTACGGTGCAGGTTTCACAAGCACTGCAGCCATACTCGTACTTTTCATTTTGCTTGTAATCATTAGCGTTACATTCGCCATTTAACTGACAATTGTTGCAAGTACAACACAATCGTAGATTAAGGCTGTCCCCCTCAGTTGCTAATTGAGGGGGATTATATTTGTGCCTTGATCTTCGTTTTATTGCGTCCTTGGTTGATCTCGGAAGTGCTTTTAAGGGAGAGAAACTGCGAAGCGAGGTGGAATGAACCGGAGAGACGACTTTAAAGCCGCGTTCCAGCCGCTAAGGATGATGAAAGGAACGCGGCTTTAACGGAGGCCGGAGGTTCATTTCCACCCCGCAGCGCAGCCCTATTTTTCCGCAAAAAAAAACAAGCATCCCGGAAACACCGGGACGCTTTAGCGATTGTTACGAAGTCATGCGGTTGTGGTGGTACTGTTCCAGCGACATAAGCACTTCGCGCGGCTTGCTGCCTTCGTAGGGGCCAACGACGCCTTTGGCTTCCATGTAGTCGATAAGGCGGGCAGCTCGCGTATAACCGATGCGCATGCGGCGCTGCAGCAGCGAAACGGATGCTTGCTTCGCTTCCAGGACGATTTGCACCGCCTGATCGTAAAGCTCGTCCTCGTACTCGTTATTCGCCTCCGCCTGCTCTTCGACTTGCGGCACCATTTCCTCTTGATAGTTCGCTTGCTCCTGTTTGCGGACGAAGCTGACGACGGCCTCGACCTCCTGATCGGACAAGAACGCGCCCTGAACGCGAATCGGCTTCGAAGCGCCGACCGGCAAATACAGCATGTCGCCGCGTCCGAGCAGCTTCTCGGCGCCAACCATGTCGAGAATCGTGCGCGAATCGACTTGCGACGATACGCCGAAGGCGATGCGCGACGGGATGTTCGCTTTGATGACGCCGGTAATGACGTCGACCGACGGCCGCTGCGTGGCGATAATGAGGTGAATGCCGGCCGCCCGCGCCATCTGGGCAAGACGGCAGATCGAGTCCTCGACGTCGTTTGCCGCAACCATCATCAGGTCGGCGAGCTCGTCGACGATGACGACGTAGTATGGCAGCGGCGCTTCTGTACCGTTCTCGGTCAGCATCGCATTGTAGCCTTCGATGTTGCGGGTGCCGCTCTTGGAAAACAGCTCGTACCGCTTTTCCATCTCGAGCACGACTTTTTTCAGCGCGAGCGACGCCCGGCGCGGGTCGGTGACGACCGGCGCCAGCAAATGCGGAATGCCGTTGTATACGTTGAGCTCGACCATCTTCGGGTCGATCATGAGAAACTTCACTTCGTTCGGCTTCGCTTTGTACAAAATGCTCGTAATGATGCCGTTGATGCAAACCGACTTGCCGGAGCCGGTCGCCCCGGCAACGAGCAAGTGGGGCATGCGCGCGAGGTTGCCGACGATCGGCTGGCCGGAAATGTCGCGACCGAGCGTAATCGAAAGGCGCGAAGCCGATTCCTGGAACGCCGCCGTCTCCATCACTTCGCGCATCGTAACGACCGACACTTCGGTATTCGGCACCTCGATGCCGATTGCCGATTTGCCCGGGATCGGCGCTTCCATCCGAATATCTTTGGCTGCGAGGGCGAGCGCAATGTCGTCGGTCAAGCTGACGATGCGGCTCACCTTCACGCCGACATCCGGCTGTATTTCGTAACGCGTCACTGCCGGCCCGCGCACGACTTCCAGCACCTTGGCCCGAACGCCGAAGCTTTCAAGCGTCGCTTCCAGCTTACGCGCGTTCGCTTTGTAATCGGACATTTCCGAGCCTTTGCCTGCCGGCGGCTTGGCCAGCAGCGACAGCGACGGCAGCTCGTAATGGACGGCATCCGGCCTGTCCTTGGCGAATTCGACCGTTACCGCTCCGTCATCGTCGCCGCCTGCCCTGGAAGCGACCGCCGTCGCGGACTTCGGACGAGCTGCCGCCGTCATTACCGCAGCGGGAGCTGCGCCTGCTCCCGGCGCATCGTCGTAATGGTCCTGAAAGTCGCGGATGACCGGAATTTGGTCGTCGTTCGCAGCCGCGGCCGGCTCCGGCGCATGCCTGTCCGCAGCGTCGGACCGGTACACGACTTCCTCCGTCTCGCCGTGCGGCTCGTCCCATTCCGGCGGCGCCGACTGCGCTTCCTTCTTGGCCTTGTTCGGATTTTGCAGCAGCTGGAAAAACGTCGGCGTCTTCCGCGGCTTCTTTATGGCAGGCAGCTCTTCCTCATCGAATTCGTCGTCTGGCGGAATGTAAGGTACTGCCGCTTTGACCGGCTTCTTGACCGCATCGGTGCCCGCCTTGCGCTTCGCCTGATGGCGATCGCGCAGCAACTGCTTGAGCCGCTCCTGCAGCCCTTCGCTCAACCAGCGGAAACGGCCGCCGACACGGCTCCCGAGCTCGACGAACGACAGCCCCGTCGCCATGACGAAACCGATGACGAATAGCGTAAATTCAATGAGCCGCGCGCCCAAATTATCGAACAGGGCGTAAAAGCCGGCGTACAGCAGCGCGCCGATCATTCCCCCGCCGACGTCGTGGGTGAGCACCTGCTGCCCATCTACCGTTGGCTTCAGCCCCTGCATCATGCTGTTCCATGTCTGTGTAACGATATCGGATGCCGAATAGGCGATGCCCGGATACCATTGCTGCATAATCGATATGTGGCTGCTGACGAGCAGCCCGAGCAGGAACAGCAGCAGTCCGAACTTGCGCGCCGTGCGCAGCGGCGGCCACGCGCGCTTCATCATGACATACAAGCCTATGTAGATGAACAGAAGCGGACCGACGAAGTCCCACGTGCCGACGAAAAAACGAAACAAATAGCTGAGCGAGCGGCCGACAGGGCCTTGCAGCGCCAGCGTAATGACGGAGAAAATGAGGATGAGTATCCCGTACAGCTCGAATTTCAAATTAGTTTTAAGGGACTTGCTCCTTTTTCTTACTTTTGCCACGAAGGCCACCCCCACATTGTGGTATTATACCACACATTACCTACGGGGGGATACCGAATATCAGAACAAAGGTTTGGTATCGCCGAGCTGCGGCGAAAACTGGACGAGCGAGCCGGGCGCATGCTCGGGGCGCAAATAATGCTGCGGGTTCGGGCTGAGCAGACGCACGATGCGGGCTTGCCGTTCTCCGGCCGGCTGCAGCTCCATCTCCACTCCTCCCACCGTAGCCGTGAACGTATTCGCCTCCAGCTCCTCGATGCCTTCGAACACCCGCTCCAGCGGCATTGGCGTATACAAAATCATTGGACGATCCCTCCTAAGGCGTTGCCGGCGTTGCCGCCGCCGCGCCGCTCCTCGATACGCCGGTTTAGTTCGGCGATAGCGTCGCCGATGCCGCCTATCGCGTTGATCAAACCGAATTTTACCGCATCGGCGCCGATCACCGTAGTCCCGATGTCGCGGGTCAGCTCGCCCGTTTTGAACATGAGCTCCTTCAGCTTCTCCTCGGTAACGCGGGAATGGTTCGTGATGAAGCGGATGACGCGCTCCTGCATTTTGTCCAAGTACTCGAACGTTTGCGGCACGCCGATGACGAGTCCGTTCAGCCGGATCGGATGAATCGTCATCGTCGCCGTCTCAGCGATAATGCTATGGTTCGCGGACACCGCGATCGGGACGCCGATGCTGTGGCCGCCGCCCAAAACGAGCGTAACCGTCGGCTTGGACAGCGTGGCGATCATCTCGGCGATAGCAAGCCCGGCTTCCACGTCGCCGCCGACCGTATTGAGAATAATCAGAACGCCTTCGATTTTGTTGTTTTGCTCCGCCGCTACAAGCTGCGGGATAAGGTGCTCGTACTTGGTCGTCTTATTTTGCGGCGGGAGCACGATATGCCCTTCTACCTGGCCGATAATCGTCATGCAAAAAATATTGCTCTCCGCCGTAGGTGCTGTCGTCTGCCCGAGCTGTTGAATCGACTCCACCGTCTGGTTCTTTTTCGTTTCGTCCGCGCCGGGCTCTTGCCCCGGCTGGTTGTTTTCCGCCATCGCACTGGCCTCCTCCACATCGCTGAACTTGCCGCCGCACCGTGTAGCATGCACGGCTTGCCATCCGTTCTAGTATGAGGCGCCGCTGCCGTTTTCATGCGTTAATGCCGGTCCGCGGACGCAAAAATGACCACGCGGCCGATTGGCGCTGCGCGGTCATTTTGGTCAAGTGGTCTGGTTTGGTTGTACAAATCGTTCTCGCAAAAGGACTATGTTCAGTGACTTTATTAATTACACTTCCATGATGATCGGAAGGATCATCGGTCTTCTGCGGGTCTGTTCGTATAAAAATCGTCCGAGCGCGTCTTTGACGTTCGTCTTCAGCGACGCCCACTCGTTGACTTTGTCGTTCATGAGTTTCGTCAACGTGTTGCTGACGATACGGTTCGCTTCTTCCAGCAGCCCCTCCGATTCGCGGACATACACGAAGCCGCGGGAGATGATGTCGGGACCGGACAAGATCGAACCGTCCTGCTTGCTGAGCGTAACGACGACGACCAGAATGCCGTCCTGCGACAACAGCTTCCGGTCGCGCAGCACGATGTTGCCGACGTCGCCGACGCCAAGGCCGTCGATCAGGATGTTGCCGGATTGGACTTTGGAGCCTTTGCGGGCCACGCCGCCCTGGACTTCAACCGTATCGCCGTTATCGAGAATGAAAATATTTTCCTTCTCGACGCCGACCGCTTCCGCCAGCATGCCGTGCACGCGAAGCATCCGGTACTCGCCGTGAATCGGGATGAAATATTTCGGACGCATCAGGTTCAGCATCAGCTTGAGCTCTTCCTGGCTGCCGTGGCCCGACACGTGCACGCCGGTCACCGAACCGGGACCGTAGATGACGTTCGCTCCGATCCGGAACAGCTCGTCGACAGTGCGCCCGACATACCGCTCGTTGCCGGGAATCGGGGTCGCCGCAATGATGACCGTATCGCCCGGCAAAATGTCGACTTTGCGGTGCGAAGAACGCGCCATCCGCGTCAAGGCGGACATCGGTTCTCCCTGCGAGCCTGTCGACAAAATGGCGACGCGGTCGCCCGCGAGCTTGTTGATTTCATCCGGCTCGATCAGCATACCGTCCGGAATGTGCAAATAGCCAAGCTCCGAAGCGATCGTCACGACATTCACCATGCTGCGGCCGACGACCGTCAGTTTGCGGCGCGTCGCTTCGCATGCGTCGATAATTTGCTGAATGCGGTGAATGTTGGACGCGAACGTGGCGATGACGACGCGCTGCTTCGCCTTGCGGAACATCTCTTCCAGCTCGGCCCCAACGGTGCGTTCGGAAGGCGTAAAGCCGGAACGCTCCGCATTGGTGCTGTCGGATAGCAGCGCCAGCACGCCTTTCGCCCCGATCCCCGCCATCCGCTGCAAATCGGCATACTGCTCGTTCACCGGCGTATGGTCGAATTTGAAGTCGCCTGTGTGCACGACGTTGCCTTCCGGCGTTTCTAAGCAAATCCCGACCGAATCGGGGATGCTGTGGTTCGTTTTGAAAAATGTGGCACGGATCGTGCCGAGTTGCAGTTCGGAGTCGGCATTGATCAGAATGCGTTTCGTCTCGCCGAGCAGCCCCGCTTCCTTCAGCTTCGCTTCCACGAGGCCGAGCGTCAGCTTCGTGCCGTAGACGGGAACGTTCAGATGCTTGAGCACGTAAGGCAAACCGCCAATGTGGTCTTCGTGTCCGTGCGTCAACAGAATGCCTCTTACTTTATCGCGATTTTCCGTCAAGTAGCCGATATCGGGGATGACGATGTCGATTCCCAGCATATCCTCTTCCGGAAATTTTAAACCGCTGTCAATGACAACGATATCGTTCGCATATTGAACTACATACATATTTTTCCCAATTTCGCCCACGCCGCCCAGAGCGAAAATGAGTAGTTTATCTTGGTTTTTCTTGGACAAGACTATACCTCCTAGTAAAATTTGCGACGATTTTATACGGTACCAAACCAATAAGAAACCGAACCCAGTCACTTGCCACCATTATACATGAAAGAAAAGACGAATTACAAGTCGCGCCGCGGCCGGCCAGCAGGCCGCTGCTTCCCCGCCGGCACGGCGGACCGCTTCGCCGATTGCCAGTGGCATTAGTATGCGAGAAAAAAAGCAAATCGATGCCTTGACAGCATCACTATGGCTTTGCGAAAGAAAAACAGGAAAACGAATGACCCGTAATGCGGGCAAGCGCCGTCAAGTGCTTATAATTATTTCCTTCATGGGCAAGATGAACTTGCAAAGGCTATTTTTGGGAGGTTTATACGATGAGCGGAAACAAACAGGCAATTGTCGAAAGTGTCCCGCAGACCGGGTTTTTGGGACATCCCAGAGGGCTTTTTACCCTTTTCTTCACGGAGTTTTGGGAGCGGTTCTCGTATTACGGCATGAGAGCCATCCTTGTCTTTTATATGTATTACGAAGTATCCAAAGGGGGATTGGGAATCGAGGAGCATACGGCTCTGGCCATTATGTCCATCTACGGATCGCTTGTGTACATGTCCGGCATTATTGGGGGCTGGCTGGCCGACCGCGTATTTGGGACATCCCGGTCCGTTTTTTATGGCGGAATATTGATTATGCTGGGTCATATCGTTTTGGCCATTCCCGGCAGCATTGCCCTGTTTTTTATCTCCATGTTCTTGATTGTGCTCGGCACCGGACTGCTGAAGCCTAACGTATCGAGTATCGTCGGCGAAATGTATAGCGAAGAAGATCGCCGCCGCGATGCGGGCTTCAGTATTTTCTACATGGGAATCAATCTTGGAGCTTCCTCGCGCCGTTAATTGTCGGAACTATAGGGATGAGATTTAGTTTTCACCTCGGTTTTGGAACGGCTGCCGCCGGCATGTTTGCAGGGCTGCTGGTGTTCCTGCTGACCAAGAAAAAGAATCTGGGGCTGGCCGGAACGTTCGTCGCAAACCCTCTCTCCTCTGCAGGGAACACGAAGCAGTTGCCTTTGATCGGCTTAGGGGTCGTTGTAGTTGCCGCCGTCATTGCCGTTGCAATTGCAACCGGCATTCTTACCTTCAAAACCTTTATCGCTCTCGTGGGTATTCTGGGAATTGTCATTCCCATCATCTATTTTGTCGTGATGTATCGCAGCCCCAAAACAACGGTTACAGAGCGTTCCAGAATCGTCGCCTATATTCCCCTGTTTATAGCGTCCGTTATGTTCTGGGCTATTGAAGAGCAGGGATCCACTATTCTTGCCAATTATGCGGACAAGCGCACGCAGCTCGACTTTGCGGGAATGCATATTTCCCCCGCCTGGTTCCAGTCGCTGAACCCGTTATTTATTATCGTCCTGGCTCCCATTTTTGCATGGCTGTGGGTGAAACTCGGCGATCGCCAGCCAACCGTTCCGGTTAAATTTTCGCTTGGCTTATTGCTGGCGGGCTTATCCTTCCTCGTTATTCTTTTACCGGCCTATCTGGGCGGCTCCAAATCTTTGGTAAATCCGCTATGGCTTGTACTGAGTTATCTCCTCGTCGTGTTGGGGGAATTATGCTTGTCGCCGGTGGGACTGTCGGCTACTACAAAATTGGCGCCCGCCGCGTTCTCGGCACAAACGATGAGCTTGTGGTTTTTGTCCAACGCTGCAGCCCAGGCTATCAATGCGCAGATTGTCGCTTTCTATACCCCCGACACCGAAATGTCGTACTTCGGTGCCATCGGAGCTGCGGCCCTGCTCCTTGGCGCAATCCTGCTCCTGCTTGCTCCAAAGATACAATGTTATATGAAAGGAGTACAGTAAGACCGCGGAAAATAAATACGGCTGTCGGGATTTTTCCCGACAGCCTGTCGCAATCGCCAAAGCATCGCTTTTGGGCCGTATTCCTTATTTCAGCAAAGACTCCACGAACTTCGCTTCCTGTTCGGTTAGCGGGACGAGCGGCAGCCGAACGCCGCCGGCATCGACGCCCTTCACTTTGAGCGCATGCTTCACCGGGGCCGGGCTCGGCGCGCAGAACAGCCCTTTGAACACCGGATGCAGCTCCCGGTGCAGCGCTGCCGCGGATTGGACGTCGCCGTTTAAGTACGCTTCAATCATTGCCTTCATTTGCTTGCCGACGACATGGCTTGCTACGCTAACGATGCCGTGTACGCCAATCGATAGCACCGGCAGCGTCACCGCATCTTCGCCGCTGTATACGGTAAAGCCTGGTTCAATGCCGTTAAGCAGCTCGGTCAGCTGATCCGTATCGGTGCAATCTTTCGTAGCGACGATATTCGGGATTTTGGAGAGGCGAATCGTCGTGGCTGCGGAAATGTTGACGCCGGTCCGGCCGGGGACGTTATACAGCATAATCGGCACGTCGACCGCTTCCGCCACCGCTTTAAAATGCTGATACAGCCCTTCCTGCGACGGCTTGTTGTAATAAGGCGCGACCAAAAGCAGCGCGTCGACGCCAAGCTGCGCCGTCCGCCGCGAGAGATGGATGGCATGCGCCGTATCGTTGCTGCCGGTGCCGGCGATAATTTTGGCGCGTCCTTTCGCGTGCCGCACGGCAATTTCGACCAGCCGCAGCTTCTCTTCCTCGGTCGTCGTCGGAGACTCCCCCGTCGTGCCGTTAATGACAAGCGCATCGCTCTTCTGCTCGTCGATCAAATAATCGATGAGCGGCTCCACCGCATCCCAATTTACCCGCTGCTGATCGTCGAGCGGGGTTACCATGGCGGTGATCAGTCTTCCGAAATCCACGGTTTACGCCTCCTAGCAAAGTTACAAAATGTGAATGATGACTTATGTTCTGTTTAAACCGAACGTTTTGTGGAGCGCCCTTACGGCCGCCTTCATATGTTCGCCGGGCACGAGCACCCAGATCGTAGCGTTCGAGTCCGCCGATTGCAGAATGGGAATGTCTTCTCCGGTGAGCGCTTCGACGATATGCGCCATAATGCCCGGCACCCCGTTCATGCCGCCGCCGACAACCGATACTTTGGCGCAGCCGCGCAGCAGCTTCGGTTCATAGCCGAGATCGCGAATGAGCATTTCCGCCTTGTCGGCAACGTGATCATACACGGTGTAGGCCACGCCGGACGGATTGACGTTAATAAAATCGACGCTGATCTGATGCTGAGCCATCGCCTTGAACACGTTGAGCGATAAATCGTACTGCTCGAAGTCGCCCACTTGAATTTGCGTAACGCCTGCAAAATGGGCGATGCCGGTGACGAACCGGTCATGCACCGTCTTGCCGCCCTCGCGCAGCGTATCCGCTACCGTGACGAGCGTGCCGGGGTGCTTCGTAAACGTGGAGCGGACCCGCACCGGAATGTTCGCCTGCATCGCCACTTCCACCGCGCGCGGGTGAATGACTTTGGCTCCGCCGAGAGCCATGTTGCATATTTCCGTGTAGCTGACTTGCTCGAGCGGCTTGGCGTCTTCCACGATGCGCGGGTCGGCGGTCAGGATGCCGTCCACGTCGGTGAAAATGTCGACTACGTCCGCCTTCAGCGCAGCTCCGAGCGCCGTCGCCGACGTATCGCTTCCGCCGCGCCCGAGCGTCGTGAAATCGCCGTTCACGGTACGGCCTTGAAACCCGGTCACGACGACGACCAAATCCCGCTCCAGCAGCTGCATAATGCGAGTGGTGTCAATCGTAAGAATGCGGGCATCGCCGAACGAGTCGTTCGTCACGATACCCGCTTGGCCGCCCGTTAAAGCGACGGCCGGAATCGACTCCGCCCGCAGCAAGCTGCAAAGCGTCGCCGCGGAAATGATTTCGCCGCAGCTCATGAGCAAATCGAGCTCCCGGGCCGGCAAGCTGTTCCCGTTCGTTCTGGCGAGCTCGAGCAGCGTATCGGTTGCGTAAGGCTCGCCCTTCCTCCCCATCGCGGAGACGACGACAACTAGTTTGTATTGTTGCTGCAAAGCGTCTTTGATGTGTGCAATAACGTGTGCTCGGGCTTCGGCGGTGGAGAGGGAAGTGCCTCCGAATTTCTGCACAACAATGCGCATCGTTCGGTTTCCCCCCTGTGCCATATTCGTGCCGCCTGTTTGGACGGCCGCGCCTTGCGTTACTTATGCCTGTATGGCAATATATTCCGCAATTTGCACTGCGTTCCAAGCGGCGCCTTTAAGCAAATTGTCGGAGACGATCCACATATGCAGCCCGCGCGGATTGCTCAAATCGCGGCGCACGCGGCCGACGAACGTGTCCAGCTTGCCGGCGGCGCTCGCAGCGAGCGGATACAGCTGCTTCGCCGGGTCGTCCTGAAGGACGACGCCCGGGGCATCCGCGAGCAGGCGCTTGACTTCTTCCACATCGAAATCTTGCTTCAGCTCGACGTATACGGATTCGGAGTGGCCGTAAGCGACAGGAATACGCACGCATGTCGCCGACACTTCGATCGAATCGTCGCCCATAATTTTTTTCGTCTCGCGAGTCATCTTCATCTCTTCGTTCGTGAAGCCGTTATCGAGGAACTTGTCAATTTGCGGAATGGCGTTGAAGGCGATCTGATGCTTCACCGGTAGCGACGATACCGGAAGAATGTCCGGCTTCACTTCGTTCCCGTTTACGATCTCCTTCGATTGGCGCCACAGTTCCTCGACGGCGCGGGCTCCGGCGCCGGAGACGGCCTGGTACGTAGAGACGATAACCCGCGAAACGCCAAAGCGGTCGTGGAGAGGCTTTAATACTTGCACCATCTGAATCGTAGAGCAGTTCGGGTTGGCGATAATGCCTTTATGTTCGTTGATTTTGTCGATGTTCACTTCCGGTACGACAAGGGGGGTGTCCGGATCCATCCGAAACGCGCTCGTGTTGTCGATGCAGACGGCGCCGGCGCCGGCGGCCACCGGGCACAGCTCCTTGCTCACGTCGCCGCCCGCGCTGAAGAGCGCGATCTCGACGCCCTGGAAGCTTTCCGGCGTTGCCTCTTCAACGGTGATTTCGCGGCCTTTGAAACGAAGCTTCGTGCCGGCGGAACGTTTCGACGACAGCAGCTTCAGCTCTTGAATGGGGAAATTGCGCTCCTCCAGCAAGCGGATCATCTGCTCGCCGACGGCGCCTGTGGCTCCGACTACAGCTACGGTAAACAGTTTCTGATTCGACATTTGTTGCTTCTCCCCTCAACCTGTTTATATATAGGAAAAGCCCCTATTCGGAGCTTTAACGGCGATTAATAATTGTAGCGTTCGATTAAGAGCGGCTGCAGCTGCTTGCCTTGCAAGGCGGCTTCGCACGTTTCCATAACGAGGTCCATGCGCGCGACGAGCGAATTCGGCTTCACCTTCGGAGCGTCTTGACCGAACGGTACGAAATAAATGTTTTTCATGATGAGCAGCTTGGCGATGTTCGCCGCATTAAGGCCTAGCCCGTCGTTCGTGGAAATCGCCAGCACGAGCGGCCTTTGATTGCGCATTTGCGCTTTCGCCGCCATCAGTACCGGGCTCTCCGTCATCGCGTTGGCCAGCTTGCTCGTCGTGTTGCCGGTACAAGGCGCAATGACCATAACGTCCATCAGCTTCGACGGTCCGAGCGGCTCCGCCTTCACGATGCTGTCGACAATGTCGTTGCCCGTAATGTCTCTGAGTTGCTGCAGCCAATCCGAAGCGTTGCCGAACCGCGTATCGGTCGTCTGCACCGAATACGACACTATCGGCACGACGTTCGCGCCGGCATCGACAAACCGCCGGATTTGCGGCATCACTTCTTCCAGCGTGCAGTGAGACCCCGTAAGCGCATAGCCTACCGTCAATCCGTTCCAATCCATTACCCACCTCTCCCCTTCTGCATGTCGCTTTCCAGCAGCTGACTGAGCGTGTTCGCCATGATGCGTCCAGCCGTTTTGGGTGCGACGATGCCGGGAAGACCGGGAGCCAATATCGCCTTGATGCCTCTCTTCTCGGCGAACCGGAAATCGGTGCCGCCGGGCCTCGAAGCAAGGTCGATAATGACCGCGCGGTGCGGAATATTGGTGATTACTTGCGCTGTGACTATCATAGTCGGAATTGTATTAAAAAGCAAGTCAATATTGGCCGCCTGCTGGTACAAATCATCCGTGTAAAAAGGCTGAAAACCCATCTCGTACGCCCTTGCAAAATGCTCCGCCCGCCGCACCCCGACCTTCACTTTGGCGCCCAATCCTTGCAGCGTTCTTGCCATCGTAACGCCGGTCCGGCCAAAGCCGAGCACCATGCATTGCGATCCGTGAATCGTAATGTCCGTATTTTGAATCGCCATCATGAGCGCGCCCTCCGCCGTAGGGATCGAGTTATAAATCGCCACGTCGTCGCGCTCGAACAGCTCCATGAGCTGAATGCCGTATTTTTGGCATAAATTTTTCAAATAAGGCTTCGCCATGCCGCAAAAGATGCGCGCGTCCTTCTTCATCCCGGCGATAACCTCTTCCGACAGCACCAGCTCTTCTGTCGCAAAAATCGATTCCACCCTGCCGCTATCGTCCGACCCCACCGCCGGCAAAATTACCGCGTCCGCCTGCGCCAGCGACTCCGGGGTGAGCATTTCCTTGCTTACGCCAGGAAAGTTGTTATGCAAATTGTCGAAGCCGTACAGCGTCACCGTAGCGTCCAGCTCAATGAAGCGCTGAATGATTTCGAGCTGTCTCGCATCGCCGCCGATAAAAGCGGCTTGCACTCCGGTCAGCACGTTGGTTCGCACCCCTTCCTCGGTCCGTTTTGCTACGTTATCGTATGCATACGCCCAAGAAGGGTGACTTGCGCCGGGCGATCGCCCTGCCCGGCAACGTGCTAGAAGCGGCAGCAGAATTGCGGAAGAGCGGACGCAAACGAACGGCCTGCATCGGCTGCAGGCCGTTCGTAGATGCTGTCCGGACTATAGCTCCCTTCTGAGCAGCCTAGAGCTGTCCTCCTCCATATCTAGCCGCATGCAGAACGGATACGTGCGCAGGTAAGGCTTCTGCTCTTCCAGCCATAATTGCCATCTCTCCGGCTGACGGCCGTAAGACAGGCCGCTGATGCGCCGCAGTTCGAGCAGCGCGCTCTTGGCGAGCAGAGTCCGGTTATCGCTCAAATAGGCGATCAGCACGTCATAGCCCTCTTTACCGCCGCACCGCGCCATTGCCCGGCCGAGAGCGAGCTCCAGCATCGCCCGCCGCTCCTTGAAGTAATCCGGCTGAGCTCCTATCGCCTGCTGCTGGCCGTTCAGGAGCGGGAGCATGTGCAGCTGCCGGAGGACGGGCAGAGCCGCCGCGTCGCCCAACCGTTCGGCCCCTTGGCATATAGCATCGATGTAATAATAAATACCTTTGTGCGAATCTTTAAAATCGTCCTCACCCGGATTCAGCAATGCCGCTACCCGCTCCCATACAGGCACGCTTCTCGGATCGGCCGCCTGGGCGAGCGAATAAAGCAAATAGGCGGCGTCAGGCATCGCCCCGTGGTCCGGCGGAAGCTGCACGTACATGATTTCCGCCGTCCGTACAGGAAGCGAGTTGCCATTCAGTTCGTTCATGAGCGTTTCCACTAGTGTCGGGACGCCCGCCTGCGAACCGAGCATGGAGAGCGCCTGGGCGAGCCGGATTTTCTTGGCGCCGCCGGCCGAACCGAGCGCGCGGACAAGTACCGGCACGATCCGTTCGCCTGCGGAGCATATTTCCGCGAACGGGATCGGATGGCGATACGTTTCGTTCATCCGCATGTTGGCGTAGTCGTAAAGCGGCCGGTCCGCTTCGATGCTGTCCGCCAATCGCTCCAGCTGCTCGTCGCTGTACTGGATCGAAGCCAGCTTTCGCGTTACAACCGTCCTGTCGATGAGCCCTTCCTGCGCCGCCCGTGCCTGCAGCGCTTTGACATCGATCGATCTGGGCACGGTGCCCGAGCGGACGGCCATCGCCGCAGCCAGCGCCGCAACCGCGCCCAAATTTTCGAGATCGGACTGCATCCGGATCGCCGGCAGCGCGTCGTGGGTCGCCGAGATGGCTTTTCCCGCTACCATTATGCCTTCAAGCCCTTGCGGCAGAAGCATCCTGTACGGAATTTCAATCTCCAGGTTCGGCGGTATGAGGCCGACATTGACCCAATCCGCCCCGCTCACCCCTTTAACGTCGTGATTGCTGAAATGAACGTTGACGGCGTCCGGCCAGCGGCGATACAGCAGCTGATCGGATAATGTCATCGTCACGTCGCCCCGAATATGGCGGCTTTCTCTTGTCGCGACATAAATGCCGTGGTCGTGGCAGCTTGCCCCTCTCCGCCTTCCCGCGACGATGGCGCGGGTATAATCGAGCGCATCGGATACGTCGACCATGCTCGTGAAGTTGTTTTGCGTTCGGCCCGGCGCCTTGAATTGCGCCAGCGAATACCACATGACCGTCCTGTCTTTCTCCGAACCGTATACGTAATCCGCCCCCGCGAAAGCGGCAATATCCCCGTCCCCGGTCGCGTCGATGACGGCCTTCGCCACAACTGCAATCGGCCCCCAGCGCGTCGCGGCGACCGCTCCGCAAACCCGGTCGCCTTTCTTTAATGCACCGAAGGTGATCGCGTTCAGCACCCATTGCACTCCTGCCGACTCCGCCTCCCGCAGCAGGGCGTACATTTTCGCTTCGATGTTCCACTTGTGGCCTTTATACTGCAGCTCCTGCTGCACGGTCAGCACGGACTCCGTGATCCGGGCGGCGAATCCGGTTCGCCGGCCGAACCAGTAACTATCCACGCCGCCGAACGTCCCCGTGCCGCCAAGGCCGGGGTTCAGCTCCAGCAGCATCGTCCGCATCCCTTCCCGGGCGGCGGTAATCGACGCGCTTGCCCCGCTGGAGCCTCCCCCGGCAACGAGCACATCAACCTGCTCCCGCAGCGGCACTGTCTGGTCGCCGACA
Source organism: Gordoniibacillus kamchatkensis (assembly GCF_000829455.1). Classification (GTDB taxonomy): domain Bacteria; phylum Bacillota; class Bacilli; order Paenibacillales; family NBRC-103111; genus Gordoniibacillus; species Gordoniibacillus kamchatkensis. The sequence continues at coordinate 13,921 of NZ_JXAK01000009.1, read as the reverse complement.
AACATGGCAGGCGTTCCTGTGTCTGAGCCGGTTAAAGAGGGGACGAACGCGTCGGGAGCGTCCGCGCAAGCATCCGATATCGCGCTTTGTACCAGGCTCCCTTCCCGGTTATCGACCGGGAACGGGCCTCCGCCGACATGCGGCAGCAGCTTCTCGCCAGCCAGATCGCCGAAAGCATAAGCGCGGACGGGGTCCAGAAGCGTCGTATCGCCGCGCACGACGAGATCTTTCCCAAAGCAAAATACTCCCGGCACCCGGGTTTCGTACCGATCAAGATCGAATTGGGCGGCAGCGGCCCCGGGCGGAGACGGCTGAAGCGGAAAAGGACCGTGCAGCTCGTAAGAGGAAGCGGCGAGAAACGCGCGGCGAAAAGCGGCTTCGTTGCGAATCAAATAAGCGGCAAGCCGCATTCCCGTGTGGCGCGCCGCCGTCTCACGCTCCCGGTCTGCATGCAATCCGTTGCCGCTCGGCAGCTCAAGCTCGTATTCGGCCAAGACATGGCCGGCTCCGCGGCATCCTCGGTGCAGCCGCACAAGGTTGCCGGCAATACCCAGCTCCTCCGCCACGGGCACGCTCCATGGTTCCGAAACGTCCCGGTCCTCCACATCGGTAAATTCGAGCGTCCGGCTGTACCTGGCCGTCGGACCGTACCGGTACCCGTCCGCCGCTTCGCCGCACAGCAAAGACGTAATCGCCGTCTCCGTCATGTCGACAACGGTGCGGCAGCGGATCGCCTGCCTTCCCGACTTGTTGGCGATCGCCACGCCGCTCGCTCTTCCGCCCGTTTCCACAATGCCGACCGCAGCGGTGGCATAAAGAAAGTTCACTTGATGCTCGATCAGCAAATCTTCCAGCGTTCGCTTCAGCACGTCCGGATCGAGCGGCACCTCGCCCGCCGTTTCGCCGCCGCCGACGACGACGCACGCGCGCAGCGCTTCCGGCAGCGGCTCCTGACCGCTCTCCGCCTCAAGCTCCAGCCAAGGCCGAAGCGCAGCCGTAATCTCCCTGCCCAAATAGGTGCGCTGCTCGACGAGGACCGTGTGCTTCCCTGCTTTGGCCAGCCGCAGCGCGCAAGCGACGCCGGCCAGCGAGCCGCCGATGACAGCGGCGTCCGCCTCAAACAAAACCGGAAGCTCTCCGGCGGGAATCGTGCAATACATGTTCATCCCATCCTTTGCGGGCAATGTGCGCAAAATGGGAAGCGGAACCGCGGTCCGCCCCCCATTTTCCGAGCCGTACCAGTTCGAGCTTACTTCGTCGATTGGTACCATTTGTTGTAATCTTCCGTCAGAGCGGCGCCGCCTTTGCTTTTCCACGTTTTGGACGAATTCGTCGAACTTGGCCAGCTCCCCGGAGTCGAGCATCATTTTGATCAGCCGTTCGTGAACCAGGTTGCGGAGCGCTTGCCCCGACTTCTGCTCGGCTTCGACAACCGGCGCATTGTTGATGACGGGCGTATACATGAATTTTAGCGACTTGGCGTTAATGTCGTCCCACAGCTCGCCCATCTCCTTCTCTTTGCGGGCGCGCGCGCCGAAAAGCGGCGTATACATTTTGGAATCGTTGACCGGATAAAACCAGCGCCCTTTGTTCAGCTTGTTGAACTCGGGGAAGATCGGGTAATATTTGCCGCCTTCGACTTTATACGTCACGTTCTCTTCGCCGAGAATGAGCTTCGTATAGTTCCTCGGATCGAGGAACGCGTTGGCGTATTGCACCACTTCCGCCGCCTTCTTCGAAGCTTTCGGCACGATGACGAAGCTGTACAAACCGCCTGTGCCGGCAATGGCCTGCTTGCCGTTCTCGTCCTTCAGCGGCGGCAGAAACACGAGCTCCGCTTTCGGGTCTTTTTCCTTGAGCGCCTTCAGCGCCGCCGAATCCCAGCAGGACAGCGCTGCGGCTCCGACGAGGCCGGCGCCGACCTTTTCCACGATTTTGGCGTGCTTCGACGCCGCCGCATCCGGGTCAAGCAGCCCTTCGTTATTCAGCTTGTTCAAATACGTCATGTACGCTTTGGCCCCGGGCTGATCGACGCCCGCCTCGATGTTTCCGTTCTTGATGACGAAATCCGCAGGGCCGCGGCTGAGGCCGAACGCTTCCGCCAATCCGCTGATGTTCAACTGGTGGCCGGGGTCGCCGGCGGAGAACGAGAACGGAATCACCTTGTCTTTGCCCACGCCGCCCGGATCTTTGTCCTTGAACGCCTTGAGCGCGGTGTACAGCTCGTTCGGCGTTGTCGGCAGCGGCAGGTTCAGCTTGTCGAGCCAGTCTTTGCGAATGACGATCCCGTCTGTAACCGCTTCGTAATTGAAGGTCGGAATGGCATAGATGTTCCCGCCGGAAGACACCATATCCCACTGCTCTTTGGAGAACGCCTTCTTGAGGTTCGGGCCGTACTGGTCGATCAGTTGATTGAGCGGCTGGATCGCCTGGTTTTTGGCGTACATGGCCAGCAGGTTGCGGTTGTTCATGGAAATCATGTCGTAGTCCTGGCCTGAGCTGAGCACCAGATTGACTTTGTCGTCCTCGTTGCCCATCGAAGGCACGATGTCGACGCCTAGGACGTCTTTGATGAGCTGGCGTTCGTAATCCGTGGCCGGGTCGAAGTTGTCCTGATAGGACAAAAATTTCAGCTGCGCATTCAGCTTGCCGCTGTTTGCCGCGGGCCCCGGTTGCGGCGCTGCCGCCGGTCCGCCCGGCGCGGCCTTCTGCCCTCCCCCGCCGCAGCCCGTTAGCGCGAGCGACGTCGCTATCGCCATCGTGGCCGCGCGGGCCGTCCATCGTTTCATTCCTCTCATGACCGGTTCCTCCTTATTGGATGTCGTTTCGTTGCCGCATGGCTATCCTTTCACCGAGCCGATGACCATGCCGCGCAGGAAAAACTTTTGCAGGAACGGATACAGCGCGACCATCGGCAGCATCGACAATATGACGGTCGCATTGATGATGCTTTGCGGCGCCAGGCTGCCGACATTCGTCGAATCCAGCTTGAAATTGCCAGACGGATCTTGCGCTTCGAAAATGACCGTCCGCAAGTACACTTGCAGCGGCATCATGTGTTGGTCGGTGATGTACAGCCGCGCGTTGAAGTAGTCGTTCCAGAACCCGACCGCATAGAACAGAAAAATGGTGGCGATGACGGGCGCGGACAGCGGCAGCATTATCCGGAACAAAATGAAGAGCGGCGAGGCGCCGTCGATTTTGGCGGCTTCCTCGATTTCTTCCGGGAGCGACTCGAAATAGTTTTTCACGATCAGCAAGTTGAATACGGCGGTGACGGACGGCAGGATGACGGCCCATATCGTATTCAGCAAATGCAGGCTGTTCATGAGCAAATATTGCGGAACGATGCCGCCGCTGAACATCATCGTGAACACGTACAGCAGCACGAGCCCTTTGCGGCCCGGCAGCTGCGGCTTCGAGAGCGGATACGCGGCCATGACCGAGAGCACGATGCCGAGCAAGCTGCCGACGAGCGTAATGGCAATCGATATGCGCAGCGAGCTGTAAAACGCTCCGGCCTTTATCACGTACCGGTACGCGTCCCACTGGAGCTGCTTCGGCCAAAGTCCGACGTCGCCGGAGACGACAGGATTAGCCGAGCTGAGCGAGATCGACAGCAGGTTCAAAAACGGCAAGGCCACGAGCAGCGCGGATACGATCAGGAGCAAATAGGCGAACGCGGTAACGATACGATCGCTTCTTGCTGCCAGCTTGTTCATGATGTGCTGCCCCCTTTCCTCACCACATGCCCCGATGTAAAAATTTGCGGCACAGCGCGTTGGTCGTTACGACGAGCACGAACCCGACGACTCCGCTGAATATGCCGACGGCAGTCGTAAACGAGTACTGCATCTGTCCGATACCGTTGCGAAACACGTAAGTTTCCAGTACGTCCGCCACATCATAGACCGCAGCGTTATACATGACGAGAATTTGTTCGAACGAATTCGTCAGCACGCTGCCCAGCGACATAATCGCCATCAGGACGACCGTGCCGGCAATGCCCGGGATCGTAATATGGCGAATTTGCTGCAGCTTGGACGCCCCGTCCATGACGGCGGCTTCGTACAGCTGCGGGTTGATGCCCGCGATCGCCGCCAAGTAGACGATCGTGCCCCAGCCGACCTCTTTCCACATCGCCGAAGCGACGACGATATGGCGGAAAAATTCGGGCTGCAGCATGAACGATACGCGATGGCCGCCGAACCAAGCGATGACGTCGTTGACCAAACCGCCGTTGATTTGCAGCAGGTTGACGAAAATGCCGCCGACGATAACCCAAGACAGGAAGTGAGGCATGTACAGCGTCGTCTGCACGATTTTGCGAAACAGCAGCAAACGAACTTCGTTCAGCAAAATGGCAGTGAACGCCGGCAGCGGAACCCAGAAGAGCAGCTTGTAAAAATTGATCAGAAGCGTGTTCAGCAGCACCCGGTAAAATTCTTCGCTGGCAAACAGCTCACGGAACTGCTGCAGGCCGACGAAATCGCTGCCCCGCACACCTTGGAAAATATTGTAGTCCTGAAACGCGATAACGAGTCCGCCCATCGGCACGTACTTGAATATCACAAGAAGAAGGAGCGACGGCAGCAAAATCAAGTACATTTGCCCGTATCCTTCGCGCCGGAACCTGCCGCCCTTGCCAGGCTCCGTTCGCCGCTTCGGCGGTCCGCTTGTCATCGGATTCGCGGCCAGCGGGATGTGCGTTCGTTGTCTCGTAATCATGGCGGCCTCCCCTTTATGAAAGCGTTTTACCGAATGCTTTCACTATAGCACACCGCAGTCGGGCATCTGAATGTACAGGATTCAATGAACGGGTAAAATATTAACTTCTGTCCGCCGCAAACGAAAGCGCCGCCCCTTAAGGGCCGCGCCTGGCATTCGATCGTTATTCTGTATCTCTTTTATCTTTGCCGCCGTGAGCCTTGGGGAGAGTCAGCTCGCAGCGAGTACCCGCTTCCGGTTCGCTGTACACGCGAAGACCGTACGGCTCGTCGTAGCGGTACCGGATTCTCCGATGCACGTTGCGCAGCCCTGTCCCTTCCGCCTCCGGCCGGTCCGATGCAAGCGCGGCTCTCACCTGCTTCAGCCTTTCCCCGTCCATGCCCCGGCCGTTATCCGCCACTTCCAGCGTCAGCACGTCTTTGCTGCAGGCGGCGCGCACCGCGATGACCCCTTTCCGCTCGCCGTCGGGCAAAATGCCGTGCAGGATGGCGTTCTCGACCAGCGGCTGCAAAATGAGCGGCGGCACTTCCACATCGAGCAGCGATTCGTCGACTTCGTCGACGAGCTCGATTTTGTCCTCGAACCGGTATCGCTGGATGTTGAAATACGCCTTCAAGTGCTTCAGCTCCGTTCCCAGCGTGGAGCTGTCGTCCACATGGAGGCTGAGGCGGAAAAAGTCGGATAAATTGCGGACCATATAGCTGATGTCGGGAGCTTGGTGCTTGACCGCAAGCCAATGCACGCTGTTGAGCGTGTTGTACAGAAATGCGGGTTGATCTGCGCCTGCAGCAGCTTCAGCTCCGCCGCTTTTTTCTCGTAGTTCGATTTGTACACGTCTTCGATCAGCAGCCGGATGCGCTCGATCATCCAATTGAATTTACGCGTCAGGATGCCGATTTCGTCGCTGCGGTCGGTCGGCACCTGGATGTTGAACTCGTGGCTCTCGACCTGGCCCATCGCGTTCATCAGCCGCTTCAGCCGCCTCGTCACGCCGCGCGAAATGCCGTATGCGACCGCAAACGTCAGCGTCAGCACCGCAATCATCACCCAAATGAACTGGTACAAAATCGTTTTGCTGCGGTTGGAAATGTCCGACAGCGGAATGTATACCGCCATATAGATCGGGTACTGCCGCAGCCGCTCATATACGAGAAGCTGCGAACCGCCGGCCATCTCCACCTGAAAGCTGCCTTCCGCCTTTTGCCGAATCCGGTTCATCGTCGTTTTGCCCGGCAGCGCTGCTTGCTCGCCGCCATCGCCGCTGTCATAGAGGCCCCGCCCCTTGTCATCAAACAAATACAAGCGGCGGTTGTCCGGCAGCTTCACGCCGTTAATCGCGGCCGCGAACGCTTTCGGCTTCAAATCGAACGCTACCGTCCCTTGATACGTGCTAATATCGGACAGACTGAAAATGCTCCTGTATACCGACAGCAAGCTCCCGCCTTGTGCCCCGTCCGCCGGAGCCGGCGAAAGCTCCCAATACGTCGCCGAATTGCGCCGGAACAAAAAGCCGGCGTCCTCTTCCCCTTTCAGCGCGGATGCGTCGAAATAGCGAATCCCATCGTTCATGAACCTTCTCGGACGATCCAAAAACAGACGAATCGCGAACGAATCGTAATTTTTCTCATAGGCGTTTACGACCCGCTCCATGTTCAAGTAGCGGTCATACTGCTGTACGACCGAAGCGGGGTCGTCCGAAAGCGATTCCTGCACGGCATAGCTGGCGGCAAACAAATTGGCCTGCTTCTCGGCTTCGTTCAGCACGCCCTCCAAGCCGTTCGCCGCTTGCGTCATCGTCGCCTTGACGGCGGAAGTGAAATTGTCTTCCGCGGTCCGCACGTTGGCTTGATAGGCATAGTAGCCGAACAAAATCGTCGACATGATGATCAGCAGCGAGAAGTAGAGGAAAATGCGGTGCTGCAGGCGAAAGTTCCGCAAGGCGCATGCTCACTCCTTCCCTTGCTTGTACTCCGAAGGCGAAACGCTCTCGTATTTTTTAAACACTTTGCTGAAATAGTTTTCATTGCTGTACCCGACGCGCACGGCGACTTCGTACAATTTTATCGCCGGATCGTCCAAAAGCCGCTTCGCCATGCGGATGCGGTAAAGGTTCATATAGTGATTGACCGTGAGCCCGGTCGCCCGTTTGAACGCCATGCACACGTAAGCGCTCGTGTAATTGAGATGTTCGGCGATGTCCGCAACGGTCAGCGTTTCGTCGCTGTAACGCTCTTCAATATATGACTTGATCGCCCGAACGAGCTTCGTTTGCCGTTCCTCGGCCGGAGTCGTCCCGCTGTCCGTCCCTTCTCCGGCGTCCGCCGCTTCCAGCATTCCCATGCTGCGGTGCAAGTCCGCCAATGCCAGCGCGGTGCGGCAAACGTTGGCGATGACGGCGAACTCGAAATGGTTTTCCAGCAGAGCCCGTGCTTCCGCGGCGATGCGGTCTGCAGGCGGGTGCGGCTCGGTATCGCCGTGAACCCCTGCCAGCACGATCCATTCCGTTTCCCCGTTCATAACGACATGGCATGGCTCGAATCGGCGGAACGCTTGCAGCAGCATCGACTTCATCTCTTCCCGCACGGCCGGAGTAAAACGAAGCGGGCGCGCCTCGCCCGTCTTCGCGGCGAAGCGGAACACCGCAACATGCCACTTCATCCCGTCCGCAGCAGGCAGCCCGAGCGAAGCGCACATATCCGCAATCTCCTGCCGCCCTCGCCGGCCGTCCTCCAGCAAAGAGAGGAAAAAGCGTTCGCGCAAAAGCGGCAAATTCCGCTCCAGCACGTGCCGCTCCTTTTTCCTTACCTCAGACTCCGCCTTGCGTCCGATGGCGGCCTGCACCGCCTGTTCCAGCTCGGCGACATCGACGGGCTTCAGCAAATAATCGACAGCTCTCGTTTTCATAGCCGCCTTCAAATACGCGACGTCCGAATAAGCGCTGAGCATTATGACGTACGTGTCCGGCAGCTCTTCATGCAAACGCCGGGACAATTCGATGCCGTCCATTTCGGGCATGCGTATGTCGGTCAATACGAAGTCCGGCGCCTTTTCCCTCGCGACTTCCAAAGCTTGTCTGCCGTTTGCCGCCTCGAATACGTCCGCTATGTTCCATTCGCGCCACGGCACGTATTCCATTAAGGCGGCCCGCGCTTTATTCTCATCCTCGACCAGCAGCAGTGTATACATGATGCCTGACCTCCTGCCGTACTGTATGGTGGTTGCTGGGGGTGCTTGCCGCACCTGCGCTCTAAACGCCGGGCAGCAGCCGGCCCGCCGTATCGTAGCCGGCGGCGCCTAATGCGACCGCCGCGTGCAGCGCCGCGCCGACCGACGCTTCTTCGCGCACGGCGGAAAGCACGATCGGCATGCCGAACCGCTCGGCGCAAATTCGCCGCAAATGCTTGTTATGCCGCAGGCCGTTGCCGGAACCGGTAACGGTGGCGAATCCGCTGCGCAGTTCAAGAGGAAGGAGCTCGTAGTACCGGTACAATTCGTCGGCCATGCCTGCAAGGAACGCCTCGGTCAAATGTTCAGGCGTCAAGTTGTCCGGTCCGATTCCCTCGATCGCGCCTTTTGCGCCCGGCTCGCTCCGGGTGCCGTAAAATTGGGTGCGCACCGTCAACTTGTCTCCTGCCGGCGGGAGACGGTCCAGCAGTTGTTCCATCCGCCCGTACAGTTCTCTTCCGCTTGCGGACGTTTCCCGTTCCCTTCCGTCTGAGAAAACATCCACAACGCTCCGGAACAGACGTTCCAGCATCGCGTAGCTTTTGCCGCCGGCGAGCGACGCTCCGACGAGCAGCACGCCTCCCCCGGGAAAAGGCCTGGTCTCCAGCCCTTCCGCCGCAGTGTAGCGATCCGAATATGCCGAAAGCTGTCCTCCGGTCCCTATGTTCAGCAGCAATGAAGTGCGCAGCTCTTTAACGGAGCCGAGCACACTCGCTTGGTTGTCTCCCAGCGCGTTGAATACCGGTATACCTTCGCTCGTATGCCCGGCCGGCGCTACGGATGGGCGGACTGCCGGAAGATAATCGGCAGAGATGCCGGCCGCTGCCAGCGCAGCTTCGTCGAAGCGACCTTGCCGAACGTCGAATATGCCGATGCTTGCCGCATTGGAAGCCTCAATGATGGGAGCGCTTCCACGAACGATCCGCATGGCGATGTAATCCGCTATCGTGCATAACTTCACTGCATCGGCGGGCAGCTTGCCCTGGCTCGTCAAAGCCGCATGAGTGACCAGGCCGAAACCGGTCGACAGCTCGTACCCGGTTATTCGTGCCATACGTTCCGCAATCGTCTCATGCTCGCCTGCCGGCAGCAGCCCTTTCCTGTCCTGCCATGTATATAGCGGGCTCACGGCTTGGCCGTGCCGATCGACATAGACGATTCCGTGCATTTGTCCGGTGACGCCGATGCCGGCTGCTTTCGGATAGCGCGCAAGCAGCTGACGCAATATCGTTTCCACGGTGCCGTATATGCTGGCAGGATCCTGACCGTGTTCCGCTTGCCCGCTTCGGTTGGGCAGCGTAACCGCTTGCAATAAACGTTTGGCCGTTACCTCGTAGGCCGCACCGCAAATCGATGTCGTTCCTATGTCAATACCGATGACGATGATGGCCCATCCCTCCTGTCGGTATGGCTGCAATGGATTTGCTCCTTCGCGCCGGCTTGCCTTCATTATGCACATTGTGCCGCCGATCATCAACCTTGATTTCGTTGCCAGCCGGCAAAAAAAAATCGCCCGCATCCGGCACTAAACACCGGATGCGGGCGATAATCGGTCAGTTAAAGTTTACCCGTATGGCCAAAGCCTCCGGCTCCGCGCTCCGTCTCGGCAAGCTCGATTGTCTCCTCGAGCCGGACGGGCGGAACGAGCTGGAACACCATTTGCGCGATGCGCTCGCCGCGGCGAATCGCAAACGGCTCTTCCCCCAAATTGATGAGCAGCACTTTGATTTCGCCGCGATAGTCGGCATCGATCGTGCCGGGCGTGTTGAGGCACGTGATGCCGTGCTTCAAAGCCAGTCCGCTGCGCGGGCGTATTTGCGCCTCAAGCTCGGGCGGCATGCTGAGCGCAAAGCCGGTCGGGATGAGCGCGCGCTTGCCCGGCTCCAGGACGACGTCCTCGCTTACGGCGGCATGCAGATCGAAGCCGCTCGCCTGCTCGGACATGCGGCGCGGCAGCGGGATGCCGTCCGCTCCTTCGAGCCGTTTGATCAATACGTTATACGGTGACAAGCGCATCCCTCCTGAAATCGCGCAGCGGTTCGACGCTCGCGCCGACCATGGCGACCGCGAACGGTTGGGCGAACAAGCTCGCGATCATGCGGTCGATGTCGTCCATCACTACGGCGTCGATGCGGTGCAGCATTTCATCCAGCGTGTAATGTTTGCCGAGCATCAGCTCGTTTTTGCCGAGCCGGTTCATCCGGCTGCCGTTGCTTTCCAAGCTCAGGATGAGGCTGCCTTTCAGCTGCTCCTTGCCTTTTTTCAGCTCGGCCGGCGTCAGTCCGCTCCGCTTCACGTTCGACAGCAGCTCCAGCGTCACTTTCAGCACTTCCTCCGTCTGCTTCGGCGCCGTCCCCGCATAAATCGTGAACAAGCCGCTGTCGGCATGGGCCGAATGGTACGAATAGACCGAGTAAGCAAGCCCGCGCTTCTCGCGGATTTCCTGGAACAGCCGGGAGCTCATGCCGCCGCCGATCGCATTGTTGAGCAAAATAAGCGGGTATAAATTGTGCTCTCGCAGCGACAGCCCCGGCAGCGTCAGGCAAATATGGTTTTGCTCTGTCTGCTTTTCATGGAACAGCAGCTCGGACAGGAAGTCAGGCTCCTTGTCGTCGCTCTCCACGCCGCGGGCCGCGAACGAGCCGAAATGACGCTCCAGCAGCTCGATAGCCCGATCGTCCAAGTTGCCTGCGGCGGCGATGACGGTATTTTCCACCGTATAGTGGTTCGCCATATAAGCCCGCAGATCGTCCGGAGTCATGCTCGCGAGGTTGTCCTCGGTGCCAAGAATCGTATGTCCGAGCGGGTGCGTGCCGTATGAAGCTTTAGCCACCAAATCGTGCACGAGATCGTCCGGCGTATCTTCGTACATGGAAATTTCCTCGAAAATGACGTTTTTCTCCTTCTCCAGCTCCGTCACGTCAAACTGCGAGTTAAAAAACATGTCGGCCAGCACATCGACGGCGATCGGCAAATGCTCGTCGAGCACTTTGGCGTAATAGCACGTATATTCCTTGGAAGTGAAGGCGTTGACGTTGCCGCCGATGCCGTCGAACACTTCCGCTATGTCTTGTGCCGAATGGCGCTTCGTTCCTTTGAACAGCATATGTTCGATAAAATGCGAAATTCCGTTGCTCTTGTCGCTCTCGTTGCGCGATCCGGTTTTGACCCAGATGCCGAACGAGACCGAGCGGCTTGTCGGAATTTGTTCCATGACGACCCTAAGGCCGTTGGAAAGTCGGGTATGAATCAACGAAGATTCCTCCTTGGCTGAAGCCGGTGCGAGTCGTGTCAGGTCGTATTACCCACCTGGGCGTTAAGCTGGAGAAGGAACGTTCTGCAATGCGCCGGACGTCCCTCGGCCAGCTTAACGCCTGGGCGCTAAGCTGGAGGAAGGAACGTTCTGCAATGCGCCGGGCGTCCCTCGGCCAGCTCAACGCCTAGTCTATCAAAAATGCGGTGCCGACTCAAATTTGCCATTTTGCGTCCGCCGCGCTTTCGCCGTGCTCCAACTTATGTTCGCGGCACTCGTTTTAGACGTAGGCGCAACAAAAAAGTTTGCGTCCCCGAAGGAGAGCAAACTTGATCGCTTGCCTATCGCAATTTCCGGCTACGATTTCACCGGGCTTTCGGCCTGCAAAGTCGCTTTGCGCGACAAATTGACGCGGCCTTGAGCATCGATTTCGGTCACTTTGACCGTAATTTTATCGCCGATCTTGACAACGTCCTCGACTTTGCCTACCCGTTCGCTCGCAAGCTGCGAAATGTGGACGAGCCCTTCTTTGCCCGGCAGCACTTCGACGAACGCGCCGAACTTCTCGATCCGTTTCACGGTACCCAGATACGTCTCGCCGACGACGACTTCGCGCACGATGCCTTCGATGATGGAACGGGCTTTCTCGTTCGCCTCGGCGCTCGGGGAAGCGATGTAGACGCGGCCGTCCTGCTCGATATCGATCTTGACGCCGGTTTCGTCGATGATCTTGTTGATCACTTTGCCGCCGGCGCCGATGACGTCGCGGATTTTGTCCGGATTGATCTGCATGATGGTGATCTTCGGCGCATACGGCGAGAGCGATTTTTTTGGTTCCTGAATGCGCTCCAGCATTTTGTTCAAAATGAACATCCGGCCTTCCTTCGCCTGGGCGAGCGACTGCTCGAGGATGTTGCGGTTAATGCCGTCGATCTTGATGTCCATTTGCAGCGCGGTAACGCCTTTGGCCGTACCGGCTACTTTGAAGTCCATATCGCCGAGATGGTCTTCCATCCCTTGAATGTCGGTCAAAATGGAGAAGTGGTCGCCGTCCTTGATAAGCCCCATCGCCACACCGGCAACCGGTGCTTTGATCGGCACGCCGGCGTCCATGAGCGCAAGCACCGATGCGCAGATGGAAGCTTGCGACGTCGAGCCGTTCGACTCCAGCACCTCGGAGACGAGGCGGATCGTGTACGGGAACTCCGACTCGCTCGGGATAATCGGCTCGATCGCTCTCTCGCCGAGCGCGCCGTGGCCGATCTCGCGGCGGCCCGGAGCGCGCAGCGGACGGGCTTCGCCGACGGAAAACGGCGGGAAGTTGTAATGGTGCATGAACCGCTTCGTTTCTTCGAGGCCGATGCCGTCGAGAATTTGCACGTCGCCGAGGGCGCCGAGCGTACAGACGGACAGCGCCTGCGTCTGGCCGCGGGTGAACAGGCCGGAGCCGTGCGTGCGCGGGAGCAGGCTAATATCGCATTCGATCGGCCGGATTTCATCGAGCTTGCGGCCGTCCGGACGCACTTTGTCGTGCGTAATGAGGCGGCGCACTTCCTCTTTCACGATGTCGTACAGCACTTCCTTCACGTCAGCCAGCTTCTCCGGCGTTTCCGCGTACACGGTTGTGAAATGCTCTACGGTTTCCTTATTGATCGCGTCGATAGCTTCGGCGCGGGCTTGCTTTTCCGCGATGCGGACCGCTTCCACGAGCTTCGCCGCCGCAAAGTCGCGCACTTGCCGGTTCACTTCTTCGTCGACGGCATGCAGCTGCACTTCCATCTTCGGCTTGCCGGCTTCGGCGACGAGCTGCTCTTGCAGGGCGACGATTTTTTTGATCTCGTCATGGCCGAACATGATCGCTTCGAGCATGACTTCCTCCGGCACTTCCTCGGCTCCGGCTTCGACCATCATGATCGCGTCCTTCGTGCCGGCAACGACGAGATGCAGGTCGCTCTTTTCCGCCTGCGCCGTCGTCGGGTTGATGACGAGCTCGCCGTCCACGCGGCCTACGATGACCCCGCCGACCGGTCCGTTAAACGGAATTTCGGATATGCTGAGCGCTGCCGAGCAGCCGATCATCGCCGCGATTTCCGGCGAGCATTCCTGATCGACGCTCATGACCATCGCCACGATTTGCACGTCGTTGCGGAACCCTTCCGGGAACAAGGGGCGAATCGGGCGGTCCGTCAGACGGCCGGCGAGAATCGCTTTCTCGCTCGGACGGCCTTCGCGCTTAATGAAGCCTCCCGGAATTTTGCCGACGGAATAGAGCCGTTCCTCGTAGTTCACGGTCAGCGGGAAAAAATCGAGCGGCTTTGGCTCGGGCGATACGGTTACGGTACAAAGCACGACGGTTTCCCCGTAACGAACGTTAACGGCCGCTGCCGCTTGCTTGGCGAGACGGCCCGTCTCGAGGATGAGCGGCCTGCCCGCCAAATCCATTTGCACAGTTTTCACCAAATGTCTACCTCCTGCAAGCTATAAGCGTACGATTCATCATCTATGTAACATTCTTCGTAATGCCTAGTATTTCCTTCTTTTTGCAGAAAAACATGGGCTGGATCTAGTCTCTGGGGCTATTTGGAAAATAGCGCTGCGCTGCGGGTCGAAACGAACCTCCGGCCTCGTTAAAGCCACGTTCCTTTCTTCATCCTTGGCGGATGAACGCGGCTTTAAAAGTCGTCTCTCCGGTTCGTTTCCGCCCTCCGCTCCGCC
>NZ_JXAK01000008.1 GCF_000829455.1 Gordoniibacillus kamchatkensis | reverse complement strand
GGTACAGCAGCAGGTCGTCCCAGCCGATCCCGCCGCCTCCGCCGGAATGGACGATCACCGTGTTCGTTCCGCCGCTGCCGCCGCTTGACGCCGCGCCTCGCCGCCGCCGGCGGCTGCTCGCTGCGCGAGCCAGGCGTCGCAGCCGAGCACGGCTGCGACATCCCCCCATGCGCCTCTTGGCGAAGACGAGCGCCCCGCATCGCGCCGAGCGCGGCGGACTCGTCCACGCCAAGCAGCGTCCACAGCAGAGCCCAGCGCAGCTCGGGCTCCCACAGCGCCGTCCAGCGCGGCTCCAGCGCCGCCGCCTCGCCGGCAATCTCGCTCCAGCGGCCCCAATCGACACCGGTCGCACCTTGAAGTGCCGCCATAGGCCGCTGTCCGCGAGCAGCCGCAACGCCCGCACCGGGGCCGGGCCTTCCACCATCCGCTCGAGCTCGGCGCGGCACCGCTCCATCGCGATGTGGCGCAGCAGCGGCGCCTGCTCACGCAACGCGGCCCACGTCCCTGCCTCGACCTCGAGGCCGTACGCGGCCGCGAACCGGATGCAGCGCAGCATGCGCAGCGCGTCTTCGCCGAAGCGCTGCTCCGCCTCGCCGACGCAGCGCAGCACGCCGCGCGCCAAATCTTCACGGCCCCCGAACGGATCGCAAACATTCCCTTCAGCATCCATCGCCATCGCGTTCATTGTGAAATCGCGGCGCCGGAGATCCTCCTCCAGGCTCGTCACATACTCCACCGTTTGCGGCCGCCGGTAATCCACGTAGCCGGACTCGGTGCGGAACGTTGTCACCTCGAACGTATGCCCTTCCAAAATGACCGTAACCGTCCCGTGCTGCAGCCCCGTCGGCACCGTACGGACAAAAAGCGACATCACCTGCGCCGGCAGAGCGGATGTCGCGATGTCCATATCTTTTACCGGAACGCCGAGCAGCCGGTCTCGCACGCAGCCGCCGACAAAGTACGCTTCGTAACCGGCCTCGGTCAACGTTCGCAGCACCGCTCGGGCTTCTCGCTCCATTTCGCTCTCAATACCGCTCTCAAACTCCCAGCGGTAACCTGCCTGCGAGACGTTTGTCACAGCGCTCGCCGTTCCATCCCCAAGACCTAGCACTCAATTTGCCGCTCCCGGATCGAGTCGGGCAGCTCACGATTCAGCACCCGGTAATAAATTTCCTCATACTGCCTCGTGATCGCATCGTTGCAAAACGTAAACCGGGCCCGGTGCAAGCAAGCTTCCCGTACGCGCCGATACAGCACTTCATCGCTCAGCAGCGCGATGGCGTGCTCGGCCATGGCCGCCGTATTGCCGACATCCGCCAAATATCCCGTCTCGCCGTGCGTCACAAGCTCCGGTATGCCGCCGGCGTTCGAAGCGACCGTAGGCACGCCGCACGCCATCGCCTCCAGCGCGACGAGGCCGAAGCTTTCTTTCTCCGACGGCAGCACCATCAGGTCGGCCATGGAAATAACTTGCGCCACGTCGTCCTGCTTGCCGGCAAAAATGACGCTGTCCGCCAGCCCCATCTCGCGCACCTTCATCATCACTTTGGACAGCTCCGGCCCTTCGCCGACGAACAGCAGCTTGGCCGGCATCGCCTGCTTCACGCGCGCAAACACGTCGACGACATCCGTGACCCGCTTCACCGGACGAAAATTGGAAATGTGAATGAGCAGCTTTTCGTCCGGCCGTGCGTAATCGAGCCGCAGCGCCGCCGACTCGCGCGGATAGTATACTCTTTTGTCGACGAAATTGTACGCCAGATCGATCGGCCTCGTAATGCCGAGCGAGCGCACCGTTTCGTTGATCAAATCTTGCGAAACCGCTGTCACCGCATCGCTGCGGTTAATCGCGTAGCGGATCAGATCGCTGATCGACTCGTCCTGCGCCAGCACCGTAATGTCGGTGCCGTGCAGCGTCGTGACCACCTTGAGATGGTCGCCGACCATCTGCTTGGCGAGCAGAGCGCATACGGCATGCGGAATCGCGTAATGGACGTGGAGCAGGTCGAGATTTTGCATTTGCGCCACCTGCGCTTGCTTGCTCGCCAGCGACAAGTCGTAAGGCGGGTAGCGGAATACGTAATAGTCGCTGACTTCCACCTCGTGGTAAAAAATGTTTTTATCAAACCTGCCGAGCCGAAACGGCATGCTATGCGTAATGAAATGTACTTCGTGGCCGCGTTCGGCAAGTATTTTGCCGAGCTCGGTCGCGACGACCCCCGATCCTCCGAGCGTCGGATAGCACGTAATTCCGATTTTCAATCTGTCTCCCAACGCTGCTTCCCCCTTCCCCGGCCTTGCATCCGTCAACGTGCCGACGCCGCTAAAACTTCTCGACGAGCAGCGGCAGCTTGGAGACGAAGCCTTCGGCGTACGGCACAAGCCGCTTTTGTCCGAGCAGCCGGTCCCTCGCCTCCACCCGCTCCACGTAACCTTGATTGAGCGGCGTCCGCACCGAATCCGGGCCCGTCGCGTCGAACTGCGAGCGGTACGCGCGCAGTGAGGCGAGCTTTTGCTCGTACACAGCCGAAACGTCGACCATCACGTCAGCCTCGTACACATCGTTGATAAAATAATAATACACATGTTCAACGTTCCATGCCGGCAGCTCCGGCAAATATTTGCGCAGCTTGGCGTTGAACAGCGCCTCCTGCACAAGCTGCGAGCAGCGCACATGGTCGGGATGCCGGTCGTGCCAATACGGCGCAAAAACGATCCGCGGCCGCCGAAGGCGCAGCTCTCTCACGATCGCGCTCACCTGCGCCGCCTCTCCGGTCAGTCCCCTGTCTGGCATTCCCAAGTTCGACCGCACCGCAATGCCTAGCACTTCCGCGGCCGCTGCCGCCTCTTGCTGGCGCAGCAGCGGCGTCCCGTTCGAAGACAGCTCCGCATAAGTGAGATCGCAAATGCCGACTTTATCTCCTGCCGCCGCATGCTTCGCCACCGTGCCGCCCATGCCGATTTCGACATCGTCCGGATGCGCTCCGAACGCCAGCACGTCCAGCGTTTCGCTACCGTTCATGACAGCTTCCTCCTTCCGAGCGTCTTTCGCTTCGTATTCCGTTACGCCGGTCCGAGATCGGGCTTATGCTTTTCGACGAGTTCGCGCCAGCCGAAATCGCCCCGCTCCAGCGCTTTGATCAGCAGCTCGGCCGTCGCCAAATTCGTTGCCACCGGTATGCCGTGCACGTCGGCCAGACGGAGCAGCGCGGTAATGTCCGGCTCGTGCGGCTGGGCCATAAGCGGGTCGCGAAGGAAGACGATCAGATCCATCTGATTGACGGCGATGAGCGCGCCGATTTGCTGGTCGCCGCCCATCGGTCCGGACATGAAACGATGCACCTTGAGGCTCGTATTATCCATGATCCGCTGGCCTGTCGTACCGGTGGCGTACAGCTGGTTGCCGGCAAGCACATGCTCGTAAGCGATGACGAAATCGACCATTTCTTCCTTTTTGCGGTCGTGGGCAATCAATGCGATATGTATGCTCATGAGAGTCACCTACTCCTTGTCCTAGTCGAGAAAATGCTCGAAACCGTATACGAGGCCCGACGTCTCCATCACTTTGCGGATGGCGACCTTTACTCCGGGCATGTAGCCGGCCCGTTCATACGAGTCGTGGCGGATTTTGAGCGTTTGTCCGAACGCACCGAAAATGACTTCCTGCTGCGCAAACACGCCGGGCAGCCGCACGCTGTGGATGCGGAAGCCGTCGTAGTAGCCGCCGCGCGCTCCTTGCAGCGTCTCGTGCTCGTTCGGGTTGCCCTGCTTCAGCTCCTGCCGGTTTTGGGCAATGAGCTCGGCCGTTTTGATCGACGTTCCGGACGGGGCGTCCAGCTTCTGGTCGCCATGATACTCGATAATCTCCACATGCGGAAAATATTTCGCCGCCTGCGCCGCAAAGCGCATCATCAAAATCGCCCCGATCGAGAAGTTGGGAGCGATGAGGCCGCCGATGCCCCGCTGCCGGCACTGCTTGTCCAGCTCGGCGATCTGCTCCGGCGTGAAGCCGGTTGTGCCGATGACCGGCCGCGCGCCGTACAAAATCGATAGCTCCGTATGCCGGACCGCCGTTTGCGGCGTCGTAAAATCGACAAGCACGTCCGGCTTCGCGGCGGCGAGCGCCTCCTCCAGCTCGGCTGCGACGCGTACGCCGCATTCCTCCAGCCCAACCATTTTGCCGGCGTCTACCGGACCCGCCGAGCGGGCGACCGCAGCCGCCAGCTCCAGCTCGGGATCGGTCAGCACCAGCTTGACGACTTCCCTGCCCATGCGGCCGCTCGCTCCCGCCACCGCGACGCGAATTCGTTCAGTCATATGTTGTAGCACCTGCCCTTGTACGTTGTAGTCCTGCGATCTATGTTTACAGCGGCTTCCGCGCGGCGTCCGTCCCCAAAAAACGTTTCAGCTTTTGCTCGTACGACGGCAGCAGCGACAGCACCATGTCGCTCTCCGGAGCAAGCCGGAGCGCATCGTTGACGGCTTGCATCGCCTGCGCCGCATCGCCGACGGCGTCGGCCGCAACAGCAAGCAGCAAATGCGCCTCGACGCTGAGCGGATCGAGCGCAATCGCCTGCTGCAGCAGCGCTATTGCGAGGTACGGGTTCGTCTCCGTGCCGTCGATAGCCCGTCCCGCGCGGACGAGCAGCTCCCGCGCCTGCAGCGTCGACAGATGGAACCGATATTGCTTGGCGTCCGGCGCGAGCCGAACCGCCGTCTCGGCATGCTCTACCGCCTTCGGCAGCTTGTTGCTGCGGGCATACGTAATGGACAGCCGGTAATGATAGTCCGCGTTGTTCGGCTCGGCGTCGATCGCCCGCTCGAACCATTCCGCAGCCCGCTCGAAATCGTTGTTGAGTATCGCCTTGTACGCCTTTTGCAGCTGCGTTTTGCCGTCCATCATACCTGTCCCCCTCCCGCCCCGTGGCTTCTTGTCAGCGGCCATCGGGTTCCGGGCAACCGGCAGGACCGCGCCTGCCTGCTGAGCCGCCGGGTTTCCGACAACCGGCAGGACCGCGCCTGCCTGTAAGCGGCCACCGGGTTGGTACAGCATATGAACGTCAAGACGGTTCGGTGTTGATTTTCGTCCAACGGTTCGCGTCCCGCGTCTTGAACTTGTGCATCACTTTGTCATGCGCTTCCGTCAAATCGATGCCGAGCGAATTGGCGAGACATATCGTCACATACATAATATCGCCAAGCTCCAGCTCGATCGAACTTTCCGCTTCGCTTTTCTTTTTCTTTTTCGGACCGTATTCGTGCATCACTTCCCTCGCCAGCTCGCCGACCTCTTCCGTCAACCGGGCAAGCAGCTCCATCGGGCTGAAATACCCTTCCTTGAACTGCGAAATATAGTCATGAACCTCCGCTTGAATGTGCTGCAGCGAACGTTGCGACATTTCGACCCTTCCTTTCGCCCCTTTGCGCATAATTCTGCATGTCCATCCATTCCATGTTAAACCAAAGCGCACCGGATGACAAATTTTTTTGCAGAGGTTACACTACCTTATATTGGACAACTCTCGTCTGCCCAACGACGTTTTTTACCGCTTAGGAGGGATTCGTTTTTATGCCGTTCACGTCTCGTCTCGGCGAAGCCCGCAATCTGCTCATGATCGCATTGGGCACGGCGATTTACGCCTTCGGCCTGCATTATTTCGTCATCTCCAACGAGCTGATGGAAGGCGGCATTACCGGCATCGCCCTGCTGCTCAACTATGCGCTGGGCATCTCCCCGTCGGTGACGACGCTTGTTCTGAACGTTCCGCTGTTTATTATCGGTTGGCGGGCTTTCGGTGGACGCGGCATGGCTTACACGATTTTCGGCACCGTCTCGCTTTCCTTCTTCCTGTGGGTGGTGGAAGCGCTTATTCGGCTCGGCTGGATCGTGCCGTTCCGCACGACCCACGATTTCATTCTGGCCACCTTGTACGCAGGAGTTACGTCGGGCGCAGGGCTCGGTCTCGTATTCCGCTTTGGCGGCACGACCGGCGGTTCGGATATCGTCGCCCGCATCGGCTACAAGCACCGCGGCTGGAGGATGGGCCAGGTCATCCTGTTCATCGACGTCGCCGTCATCGGTACTTCGCTGCTGTATATCCCGAAAGAAAAAGTGCTGTATACGCTCGTTGCGGTATACATCACTTCCCGGATTGTCGATTACATTATCGAAGGCGCCCAGTCGGCGATCGCCTTCCAGGTCATGACCGACTACGCCGAACCGATGGCCGATGCGATTACGCATGAGCTCGACCGCGGCGTCACCCTCGTTCCGGCGCGAGGCGCTTACTCCAAGCAAGCGAAAAACATCGTCTACTGCGTCGTCTCGCGCAGCGAAGTGCGGCGTCTGAAGCAGCTCATCCGCTCCATCGATCCCCGCGCCTTCATCATAATCAGCGACGTTCACGACGTGCTCGGCGAAGGATTCCGCGAGGAATAGCGCCGCCTTAAAAAAAAGAACAAGGGGGAAGCCGCAGCTTCACCCTTGTTCTTTTTTCCGTATCGGCACAGCGCCGCGTCCGTCGCGGAACATTTGCCACGCGGCATAGGCCAATATTGCGGTGATGACCGAGCCGATCACGATCGTCCATATGATCGGCCGGCGATTATCGACGATAGGCGCGTAAGCGCTTTTGTCTTCCCGTCCGAACAGCTCGTTCAGCATATCGCGCAAATGGCTCGCGCCCTGCTCCAGATTGCCCGCCGGCAGCGGGGTTGCGCGGCTCTGGCCCGCCAAAAACGCGAGCAGCGATTCCATCTTTTCGTTTAGCTGCGGCTCGCGCGAAATGAGCACAGCCGGGCGGATGATGGCGTAATGCGCTTTAAGGCCGGCCACCGCGTATTGCACCGCCTTCGCATCCTTCGTTCGTATTCCTTTATCGAGCGCCTGCGCGTCTTCCTGAAGCAAGCGCTCGTATTGCAGCCACATCGGGTCGTTCTTATGCGTTATTGCATCGACAGCAAGCTTCACTTTCGCCGCACTCAGCTTTGTTTGTTCCATATCGAGCTTCACCGCGTTGAACGCGCGCTTCGCTTCCGTCATCGTCTCGGCGAACGCTTGCATCCCTTCGACCGTCGTTACGCCGGCATACGAAATATGTGTTGCGAGCGCGCTCATGTCGAGCAGCCGCGCCCTCGCCTCCAGGTAGCTTCCGCTCATCGTCAGCTTATACATGTCGTCGGCAAGCCGGCCGAGCTGTTCCAGCTTCGGAGCGTCGGCCGGAGCCGCCGGAGTTGTCTGCGGCGGTTGCGGCTTCATTTCCGCGCCGGCCCGCTGCTGCGATTCCCCGCAAGCCGCGGCGAGCACAGCAAGCAGGCCGATCGCGATCGCAACCAGCACCGAAGCCCTTGCCTTAAGCGAAAACATGGGACATCCCTCCTGCTCCTAACTTATGGAGGGCTGTCCCGTTTTAGAACCGTTTAGCCGGCGGCGCATTACCCGTTCTTCCGCTCCCGCGACGCGCGGTTGAACGGCAAACACAGCAGCGCGGTCAATATGCTGGCGACGCTGAGGCCGACAGTGAACTCCTCAACCCCGTGCAGCCGTTCATTGAGCACGTCAGGCAGCCAAGGATACGTCAATTTTCCATAATCCATATAGTCGTTGGCGAACGACCAGCATGCGACCAGGGCGATATCGACAAGCCTGAACCGGTATAGCCGAGCGAACAACAGCGCTTCCGCCGCCATGCCGAGATGGGACGTGGAAAGCATATAGTCTTGCCAGTCCAGCGCATTGCCGAGCGCCGCCGAAGCGCCGATCATCGATACGGCCCAGATGCCGTATTTGAACGATGTGATCAAGGCAAACGCCTCGATAAAGCCGCGAATGCGGCTAGCCGCCTTTCCCGCCGACCAGCCGAATTTCCCTTCGTATAACAAGTACAGGGTGGACATCGTAAAAAACAGGCTGGCCGTCGGGCTGTCGGGCACGAACGGCAAATACCAGAGCGGCTCGGTGTGCAGCGTCAATTTCAACTGATCGCCATACCAAAAATAGCCGTAAATCGTGCCGAGCAAGTTGATCCAGAACAAGCTCCACAGCAAAAAGCGATTCATGAGGAAAGAACGACTCCAGAAAAAGGACAGTGATACGGCGCTTCGCAAATACGGCTCCTCCCAAGCGTCAAAATCTATTCTCAGTATAGGGAAAACGGCCAAAAAAGCAAACATCCCGGCCTTCCGACCGGGATGTTCGCGCTGCTCATCTTACTTCGATTTCTGCATCGAGAGCCAGTTCGCCAGCTTATCGATGTCGGCATCCGTCAAGCCTTTGCCGATGTTGTCTTTGTACTGAGCCGGCATGTTGCCTTTGCCGTTTTTAATAATGCCGAGGATGTCGTCCTTCGAAAGTGTATCGCCGATGCCAAGCAGCGCCGGGATTCCGGAAGACGGCATGCCCTTCAGCTCGCCGCCGTGGCAAGCGACGCAAGTGGCCTTTTTGAAAACTGCGGCCCCCGGATCGTCAGGAGCGACCATCGCCACTTTTTTAGCTGCACCGGCGCTCGGAGAAGGCGCTGCTTTGCCTGCCCCTTTGGCCGCTCTCAATTCTTCTTCCCGTTTCACGTCTTCGGGTATAATATTCTTTTCTTTCAGCTCTTCTTTGTAATGGTGCCAAGACGTATAGGTCAAGTATCCCATTGCAAGCAGCGTCACGATCATTAGCGCCGAAGTAACCGGACGACGGTAGAACCGACGTTCCGGGCTCAGATCAAGGAACGGCACGAGCATCAGGCCGAGGAACGCGAGCCCCGGGACGAGCACCGTACCGAAAACGACATAATGATCGGACGTATACGGGTATTTCAGGAACTGATAAAGGAACAAGAAATACCAGTCCGGCATCGGAATGAATGCCGTATTGGTCGGATCAGCCGGATAGCCGAGCGGAGCCGGTTCGGACATGACCAAGGCTAGGATGCCGACGAGCACGACGACCCCAACCATCCATTCTTTCAGCAGGAAGTTCGGAATGAACGCCTCCGATTTGCCCGGGTAAGCGGAATAATCGGGCTGCTTCAACCTTTCGGTCTTAAGCCGAACGCGGGAATCCCCGACGAATACTACTTTTTCACCTGGCTTGCGATCATGCGCCACGTCTAGGTCCTCCTTTCGATTATAGCGGTCCGGAAATGCCTTGCTTACGGATCATGAAGAAGTGTCCTGCAAGCAGGGCAAGCAGAACCGCCGGCAAGAAGAAAACGTGGATCGCGAAAAACCGGGTAAGGGTTACTGCGCCTACCACCTCGCCGCCTTGCAGCAGCGTCTTTATGTAGTCGCCAATGAACGGCACCGATGCCGCAATCTTGATCCCTACTTGCGTTGCGAAATACGCCTTGTTGTCCCACGGCAGCAAATAACCGGTAAAGCCGAGGCCGAGCATGACGCCGAAAATCATCATCCCGACGACCCAGTTCATTTCGCGCGGCGCCTTGTAAGAGCCTGTAAAGAAGACGCGCAGCGTGTGCAGGAACATCATCACGATAACGAGACTTGCGCCCCAGTGATGCATACCGCGCACGATAACCCCGAACGCGACTTTGTGGGACAAGTAATCGACGCTCGCGTAAGCGTTAATGATATCCGGCGTGTAATACATCGTCAAAAACATGCCGGACAAAATTTGAATGACGGTAATGAAAAACGTCAGACCGCCGAAACAGTAGACGAACGCCGAAAAGTGGTGAGCCGGGTTGACGTGCTCCGGAACTTCGTGGTCGGCTACATCCCGCCACATCGGCGTAATATCCAGACGTTCGTCGATCCAATTGTACATCGATTTAAACATCCGACCGTGACGCCTCCTTATTTCACTCTCGAGTTAGGATGCAGCTGGCCAACGTACACGAAGCCCTGCTCCACTTTAACGGAATATTCGTCCAGCGGCAGCGGCGCAACGACGAGGTTTTTGCCGTCGGCCGTATATTTGGCCCCGTGGCAAGGACAATGATACTCGTGCGAAGGCGCATCGAAGCTTACCGTACAGCCTAAATGCTTACAGGTCGGATTCAGCGCAAATACTTGGCCTTTGCTGTCCTTGGCGATCCAGGCGGTCAGCTCGACATCGCTCTCGTACCAGCCGTCCACCTGATGCATTTTGAATTGGAAAGCTTTCGGCTCGGTGCCGATCTGTGCTTCCTCGACAACCTTGATCCAGTCCGCCTTCGCCTTCGGCTCCAGCACCGGATCGATAGCAAAGCGCAGCATCGGAATAATGATGCCGGCCGCCATGAAACCGCCCGCCCCGCCGAGGGTGTAAGAGAGGAATTGGCGCCGGGACATTTCCCGCTTCACCGGCTTCTCGCCGTGCTGCCCAGCCTGCTTGTTGTGGTCACTCATTTCGCGTTCTACCCCCCTAGGCACACCTATGTTCACGTCGCATTCGACAATACGTTACACTGTTACTAGGACATTAATATAATAGCTACGGCTATAGGGGCGTCAAGGATAGCGCCCGTCCGCTCATGCGGCGAAAACGCCGGCGCTTCGCAAATTTTAACGAAATTGTCACATTCCATTTTGCCAGCAGCTATGTATTATAGTGAGCAATTGCCTTGGCAAACATACGCCGAATTACGCGCCGTTTTCCCTCGTCCACAGCGACTGGATTTGCGCCGTGACAGAGCGCCTCGCATCGTCCGGCGAAGCTTGCAGCGATGCGGGATCGACGTACAGCTGCAAATCGGCCGCCGCCGGCAGCATGCCGCTTACGCGGGCTGCGGCTGTGATCGCCACCACGTACCGGAACCCGGCTTCCTTCAATGCGTGGCAGACGTCGTCGAGAATGCGCTCGCCGGCTTGTCCGGGCACATATTGAACCGCAGGGTACGTCACGACTCTGCCGCGGTACGGAATCTCGATAAGATCGAGCGCGTCGCGCAGCTCCTCCAGCCGGTCCCCCGCTTCCCACGGCGATTCCGATCCGGTCAAGCCGGTGATCGGCAGCAGGCACGTATCCAGGTAAGGCTGCAGCTCCGCCCACTGGTCTTTGGCGATTTCGCTAAATTTCATCGGTATCTCGACCTCCCACGCCCCACTGTACCATAAAAAAAAGACATATGAAACATGCGTTCATATGCCCGGGGATTGGAGCGATTTCAGTTCGTTCGTCAACGCTAGGAACGTCAGTTGGTCTCCCTTCGCTAAAGCGCTGTCGATCTCCTGATAAAGATGCTGTTCTTTGTATTTTCGAATGGCCTCATCCCAAATCATTTCCGCGTAAAGACTGAGCAGCGCGTCACTCGTGGCGTTCGATTTTCCCATAGGATTTACCTCCGCATGGCTCCAAGCTTCGCTACACCTTGCACTCCGGCGAGTGGCGAGGTTTCTTTACTACAAACATATTCAGCAGCGGCAGCGGCGCGCGCGACACCCGCCCGTTGCCATGCGAATGTGCATTCACCCAGCGCATCGGTCGGGATTGCGGCGCCGCATGGCGCATGCACGCACGCCGGCTGCCCGCTACGGCTCAACCGAGAGCGGGATGCGGTCTTCCTCGTCGACATACGTGCCCTGTATAATGGAAGAGCCGAGCTTCGTCATTTGTACGACCCGCCCGCGGCGGTCGTCTTCCCCGATGCGCAGCAGGCCCAGATGCATCATCATCTGCACGATGCGCTGCTCGAAGATCGACTCGGAAGAGTCGAAATAAAACGGCCGAATGAGCGGACAGAGCGTATTGCCGAGCGAATCGGCCGTGACCCAGGCGCGGGCGAGCCGTTCGACCCATTGCACGATCGATTGGATATTGGGAATCGGATTTTTGTACAGCCGCAGCCAGAACCGGTATACCGCCGGAAGCTCGCCTGGCATGCCGCTTTCCGCCTGCCCGCTGCCGGTTTCGGTGAGCGTCAATAGGCCTCCGTCCTCGGCGATGAGCCCGTTATAATAGCAATAGTCGTAAATGAGCGAAAACCGGTTCGGGTATTCCTTGAACATGCGGCCGTAGCCGAAACGAAACGCCGTCTTGCCGAGCGGCTCTTCGCGCACCGACATGCTGTCGAGCACTTGCCCGAGCGTACGCTTGTACATGCTGCCCGCGTCCGTGAGCGGCACGTCCCGCTCGCGCACAAAGCGCAAAAAGTGCACGATGTCTTCCACGATCAGCTTTTGTTCGTCGCGGTACACGCCCGGTTCGCCGTCGATTGCGTCCAGGCCGGTCTGAAACTTTTTGGCCAGCACGTCGCTGAACCGTTTTTTCAAATCGGAGGGCACCTGAAACAAATATTTCGTCTGCTGCGAGTACCCGTTGAACAGCCAGCCCAGCTGCTTGAAGCGGGTAATCATGTCGCGCGGATTCCAGCCGTCCTCTTCTTCGCCGCGCACAAACTTCGTTTGCTGCACGCGGGCGACGAGCTCCTCCAGGCTGAACGAGCTGCGCGCGTCGAACAGCAGCGAATTGAGGAAGCGGATATCTTCCACAGACAGCGATTCCACCTGCTCTTCGAACACGTCGCGGCGCCCGACCTTGGACAAAATCGATTGGATCAGCTCGTGCTTGGAATGCCCGTTGCATTCGCAGTCGTACGTTCTGGCGATGCGGCTCAGCTGGCCGATGTCGGCGTAGCTCAGCATATCGGCGAGATTCATCGTAGGTCACCTCACTTCCCATTATGGGAAAATGAGGAAGCGATTATACCCGGCCGGCCGCAGCTACAACTGCAAATGGCCGACGTCGTTGTACACGACCGTCTCCCACCGCTCCCCGCTATGCCGCAGCACCGTGAGCGAACCGTTTACGAGCGGATCGTGCGCCTGCTCCAGCCCTTTGAATTGCAGCACGCGGCCGATGAACGCGCCGTGGGAGACGACAAGCAGCTGCCGCCCGGCATGTTGCCGCAAAATAACGTGCTCGTAAAAATCGAGCCAACGCGCCACACCGCTTCATCGCTCTCCTGCCCCGGCGCCAGCGCGCGCCAATTCTCGCCCCAGCGCTCCAGACGCTCGGCGACGGTCGTGCCCTCGAGCTCGCCGAAGCTTTTTTCCCGCAGTCTGGCGTCTGTTGTGAGCAGCGGTATGCCGGCATGCGCGGCGATCAGCTCGGCCGTCTCCCGCGCGCGCCGCAAATCGCTGCTGACGATGCCTGTCCAAGGCGTGCCGCGCAGCGCCTTCCCCAGCCTGGCCGCCTGCTCGCGCCCTTCGTCCGTCAAATCGGTATCGAGCTGGCCCTGCATTCTTCCGGCCTTGTTCCATTCGGTTGTGCCGTGTCTGACGAATCCCAATATCATGTGCGTTCGACTCCTTCGGTGGCAGTTTGCCCGCAGAAAAGAAAGACGCCCCTCGGTCGGGGCGGCTTCTTCGCAAGCGTTGCATCACAGTATTACGCTTTCGTACGCGAAAACCAGTTCATGATCAGCATCGTGCAGATGATGCCGAGTATGGACAGCGCCAGCAAGTAGTGCGAGTACGAATCGATCGGGCCGACGTGATATTTGAGCGGTTCGATCATCGGCTGGCCGATGCTCGCCATCGCCGTCATCGTATGGCCGTCCATCGAGCTCGACTTGGCGCTGGCCGATATGACCTGCGGCGCCTGCAAGCCGAATACGGGCGTATCGCCCGCTTGCGGCGCCGAGCGGTCCTCGTAGACGAGCGAGAACAGGAAGCTGAACATGAACAACGCGAGGCAAAAGGCGATTACCGCCGTCAAATTGCGGCGCATTTTGAACGATATCGCATACATCCGCTCGGCAACCGGTATGCGCCACGTTTCATCTTCGTAAATCCGGTCCATCACTTTGCGGGAAATCGGGTACGGCTCTTCCGGTACGTCGTCTGTCGTCGCCATCCGGATCAGGTCCCCCGTTTCTTTCCAGAATTGAAACTCCTCCGCGCATGCGCTGCAGTGATCGATATGCTTGTCGACCGCCTGCCGCCTCAGGTCATCATTTGGAAGATCCCAATAGAGACCAAATAACTCCTGAATTTCGCTGCACTTCATCATCGCTTCATCCCTTCGTACTCTTGCAATATCGGTTCCTCGAAATAAGGCTCGAGCTGCAGCTTCACGCTCGCCCGGGCCCGGAACAGAAGCGACTTGACCGAACTCACCGTCTGTCCCAAAATGTTGGCGATTTCCTGGTAATCGAGCTGATCGTATTCGCGCAAAATGAGCGCCGACCGCTGCTTCTCCGGCAAGCCGTTGATCGCGTCGCGAACTTTGCTCACTTTCTCGTTGCGCAGCACGGTTTGCTCCGGCATGGCGCCGTCCGGCGCCAGCGGCGTGTGGCCGCTCTGGTCGAGCGATACTTGCTGGCTTTTATGCTTGCGCAGCTCGCTCAGCACCGTATTGCGCGCGATCGTGTAGAGCCATGTCGAGAACGACGCCTCCACTTCGCGGAACGAGCCCAGGCTGCGATACGCTTTATAGAACGTCTCATTGCACAGATCTTCCGCAATCGCCTCAAGCTGCGAGCTTTTCAGCATATGGTATATGAAAGCAAGGATCTTCCGTTCGTAACGACGCATGAGCTCGTTATAGGCTTGAACGTTGCCATCCTTGATTTCGCGGATCAACTGGGAATCGGTCATTACGAGGCGACCCTCCTTGACGCAAGGTCTGCCTCCCAGCTACACAAGTTTTACTTCGCCAGGAGGAAAAAGTTGCGGCTCATTTTCCGATTTTTTGCGCCGGCCCGTCGAAAACGTTGCCGGTACTCGTCCGAAATCGCTTTCGCGCATCATATCCAGATTTAAAGATTCGGTGCAAGCCGCGAAAATCCTCTTTTTTCGACACCGTTTTTGGAGCAAAAGCACAAGCACCGGGTAGGCATTCGTCACATACTATACCGATAGACGTATCGTTTCGCCGTACTATTTATCAGAATTTCTTATTCATCAGCCAAGTTTTATTAATAAAATGCGGCAGCGCGGATTCGCTGTCATGGCTGTCCGTCTGCACCGCGCAAAGGAGAATGTCCAATGCAATGGCTCAATCGGCTACAAAAAGAACTGGATGCGCTGCGCGCACCGACGGCAGCCGAGCTGTTCGCCGCGCTGCAAGCGGCACCCTGCACGAAGGAGGACCTCGCTGCCTTCGTTACGGAACCGGAGGCGGGACGTGCGTACGGACGCAACGTGCTGTACAGATCGAATCATGTTGAAGCTATCGTCGTTCATCTGCCGCCCGGGGCTGCAACATCGGTTCACGATCACGGGGATTCCGTCGGCTGCGCCAAAGTTGTGGAAGGCGAGCTTTGCAACGCGATTTATCGGAAATCGGATTATGGCATGGCTGCCGAGACGGGAGCGGTGACCGTCGCTGCCGGCAAGCACGTTTTTGCGCCGCATGGCCAAATTCACCAAATGCGAAGCAGCGGGAACGGGCGCACCGTTTCGCTTCATCTGTATGCGCCGCCTATAGCCGGCATGAAGATTTACGTCCCTGAAGAGCTTGCAGTACTCGACTATGTCATCTGATGGCGTTCGTTTGGTTAAATTTGGAACCGACGCCTATATTGTAGCACAGCAATCGCTTAATGGGTCACGATGCGCAAAAAAAATCAAGCATAATGCCGCCGAAGCGCGATTATGCTTGATTTTTTCTTGTATATAGCCTTTTTTGGCCGTTTACCCTTTCACTGCACCAGCCGTAAGGCCGCCCGTAATCCGTTTCTGGAACAACGTGTAAAAGACGAGCACCGGTCCCATGGAAACAAGCAGCGCGGCGAACAGCGGCCCCCACTCCGTCCTGTACTGCATCTCCCCCTGCATGACGGCGACCGCCACCGGTATCGTATATTTCGCGGGATCGTTTACGAGCACGAGCGCAAAAATATATTCGTTCCATATGTTCAGCACCGTCACGATTGCGACGGAAATGAGACCCGGTCGGGCGAGCGGCAGCATGACGCGGAAAAATACAGCGTAGTGGGACGCGCCGTCGATCGCCGCCGCTTCCTGCAGCTCGCCGGGCAGCGTCCGGAAGAAGCCGACGAGCACAAAGACGTTAAACGGCACGGCCGCAACCGTGTACACGATAACGAGTCCGAGCAAGCTGTTCGTCAAATGAAAATCGTTCAGCAAAAAGAACAGCGGGATTATGCCGAGAAACGTCGGAATCATTAAATACATCAAATAGGAATAGTACAGCAAGCCTCGCCCCGCAAACGCAAAGCGGGCAATGATATAAGCGGTCATCGCCGACAATAAAACAGCAAGAACGGTGCTGGCCGCCGTCACAACGAACGAATTGACGAAATAGCTGCCGAAATGGTACTTCATCCATACACTGGAAAAATTCGACCAAAGGAGCGGAAGCTTCGGCGCATCCCACGGCTTCCCGAGCAAAAACTGCTGATTGTCCTTCAGCGAGTCAAGCACGGTCCATACAAGCGGATAAATGACGCAGATCGCCCATCCGACCAAAGAAACGTTCACAAACAACCGCCAAAACGGATTTTTTACGCCGCGCATCATACGCATTCCCCTTCTACGAAAGTTCTATCGCGTCGCGCTTCATAAGACGCTGCAAGGCAACCGTCGTAATGAGCGACAGCACGAGGATGAGGACGCCGATGGCCGAACCGTAGCTGAACTTTCCGTATTTGAAGGCGTTGAAATACAGATAGGAGCCCATCACCTGCGTCGCATTGTCCGCGCCGCCTTCGAACGTCATGATCGTGACGATGACGAACGAGCCGTTCAACGTCGTTACGACGATCCAGATGACCGACGTCTGCACTTGCTCCCATACGAGAGGCAGCGTAACTTTCCAAAATTGCTGCCACTGCGTCGCGCCGTCAAGATGGGCCGATTCGTACAGCGACTCCGGAACGCTCATTATGCCTGCCACCAGCAAAATGACGGAAAATCCGATTCCGGCCCAGATGGAAGGCGGCAGCAAGGCGAAGATGGACCATTTGCCGCCCAGCCAGGCGTAATCGAAAGGCTGCTTCGTAAACAGCGAAATAAACGAATTCAAAAAGCCGACGTTCGGATTGTACACATACCGCCACAGCACCCCGACGACGACGACCGACAGAACGTTCGGAAAGAAAAAGACGGTGCGGTAAAAGCCCGAACCTTTTACGTTCAACCGGGTTAACGCCACCGCGAAGAAGAGAGACAAAATCATGAAGCCGATAACTTTCCCGGCAACCAAAATGTAATCGTTGCGTATCGCTTTCGGCAGCACGTCGTCGTGCAGCATCTCTTTAAAATTGCCGAGTCCGATAAAATTGTACGATTCCGAGCCGCCCGACCAGTCGAACAGGCTGAGGTAAATACCTTTGAACATCGGGTAAACGGCAAAAACCGCATAAAGCGCAAGCGTCGGAACGATGAAGGAAGCGATGAAGAGGTTGCGCTTCATGCGGCTCTTTCCGGCAAAGTCGTTTCCTTTCATGGCACAGCGTCCTTCCAGCCTATAAAATGTAGAGAACGCAATAGGGGAATTGTCCATTCCCCTATTGTCCCGCCGCCTGTTCGGCAGCTTACTTATTTACTTTGGCGCGAGCCTTATCGGCTGCCGTCTCCATGCGGTCCGCCCATTGCTCCGGGGTAATCTCGCCCTTGGTCAGCGCGAGCGTCGCGTCGTTCCTCACTTTGACAAGGTCTTCCGGAATCGTCACTTCGGGAGCGACGACCGTGTTCGGCGAACTGTAGTATTTGGCCGCTTCGATCGTCAGAGCGGTCGCTTTCGTGCCGGCCAGATCCGCCTTGATGTTGGACGGCGCTTTGGACATTTCGGCCCATTGCTTCGCTTGTTTTTCCGTAAAGATGTATTGCAGGAACGCTTTGGCCGCTGCCGGATTTTTCGCTTTCTTCGCAACGGCGACCGTCGACGTGTACGGATTGGCGACAAATTTGCCGCCGCTCGGCTGGCCGATCGAAGGAACGAAGCCGAACTCGAAGCCTTGCGGTATGTCTTTCGCCATCTCGCCCTCGACCCAGATGCCGGTCGGAATGAACGCCGCTTTATGCTGCAGCCATTGCGACTGGGAATCGGTATGGTTCAGCGCCGGCGAAGCTTTGTCGATAAACCCTTTATCGCGCATCTGCACAATTTCGCCCAGCGCCTTCATGACCGGCTCGCTCTTGAATACGCCTTTTTCCAGCGCATTGATCCGTTTAATGATCGAGCCGTCGTAGTTGTTGAACGCTACCGTCGCCGGATCGAGCAGGGCGCCGTTTATATAGTACGGATATACGCCCGTATGAATGTAGACGCTCATGCCGCCTGCGGCTTTAATTTTATCGCCTACCGCGAGGAAGCTGTCCCAATCCTTCGGCGCGTCCCAGCCGTTCTTCGCAAACAGCGCCTTGTCGTAAAATGTGCCCCACGAGCCGAAGACGAGCGGCACGGCGTGATACTTGCCCGCTTGGTATTCTTCCGGCTTCGCGATCAGCAGGTCGAGAATCGGTTTGCCGTCGACGTTCTTCGCGCCTTTCAGCCAATCCGTAATGTCCATCAGCTGATCGTCGATAACCATTTGTCTCGTGTTTGAGCCCGCTCCGTCGATATAGACGAAGTCGGGCGGATTGCCCTGGATCCAGCGCGGCTTCATCTGGTCGTTAATTTTCGGGCCTGCGGATTCTTTGATTTTCAAATCCGGGTGCAGCTTCTGGAACTCGGAAATGACCTGCTTCCACCACGTATCGCCGTAGCCGCCGACAAAATATTGAATCTCGAAGTCGCCGCTCAGCTTCGGCTCTTCGGCCGGCTTCGCGTCGGCGGGCTTCGTGTCCGCCGGTTTCGAGTCCGCAGGCTTCGCGTCCGCCGGCTTGGACGCATCTCCCTGCTTCGCGGGCGTCCCTCCCGCGGCCGGTTTATCCGCGCCGCCTCCGCAGCCCGCCAGCGCAAAAATTACAAACAGCACCATACTCCATGTCATCCATGTTCTGGACACTCGTGCCATTGCGGCCCCTCCCAAATAATGGTTATGTCACCCATCCCCATCATAGCGATTCGGTCCGCAAGCGAACATGGAATATGGTACTGCAAATGTTGAAAAAAGTTCTGAATTTGAACCGCAACTTCAGGCTGCCCGAGAAAGTATGGCTGCGCTGCGGACCTAAGAATGCGGGTCTCCGGCTTCGTTGAAATCGTGTTCCTTTGAGTTCGAAACCATGGTGGGAACACGATTTCAAAGGCGCACGCTACGTTCTCCGCCCCACATTCCCATCCTCCGCTCCGCCTTTCTCCGGCAACCTGGGACTTCCAGCTCAGCGGCTTTTGGCGACGGCGATTTGCTGCAGCTGATCGAGCGCCTGCTGCGGCGTCAGCTGGCCGAGCAGGACGGATTGCCCCATATTCCGCGTCGCATCCAGCACGGCGGACCACGCCGGGACGCTGTACGGATAAAACTTGGCGGTCTGCAGCGAGTCCAGCGTTTGCTTCAGAGAGCTATCCTGGGCCGCCAGCTTCCCGCCGACCGTGCGGGTAACCGGAAGAAGCCCTTCCCGCAAAATAACGTCCTCGTAGCGGCCGTCCTCGTACAAAAAATCGAGAAACTGGGACAGCGCCTTCTTGTCCGTATGATCGGTCTTGAACGCCATCAGCATGTCCTGAACGCCGAATACGAACGGAGGTATCCCTTTTTTCACGGGAATCGGCCCGAGGCGCCATTTTAAGCCGGGAAATTCGCGCGGAACGACCGCGGTAAAATAGTTGCCGGATATCATCATGCCGAGCTTGCCGTTGCCGAGAATGCGCTGCTTCTCGTCGCGCGTCGTCACCGTCGGCTCCGCGTCCGTCAGCCCTTTCTCGTACAGATTCAGGAGGAAAGTGAGGCCTTCGACGTTTTCCGGGGAATTGATCGTCCATTTGCCGTCCTTCATCCACCCGCCGCCCGCGCCGATAAAAAAGTAGGACAAATAAGCCCAAATTTCGTTGTCCGTAAAATCGAGCCCGAAGCCGTCCTCGCGCTTCAGCTCTTTAATTTTCCGCGCGGTTTCCTCCAGCTCGGTCCACGTCCGCGGCGGCTCCGCAATGCCCAGCTCGTCGAAAATATCTTTGTTGTAATACATTTCCCGGGTGGAGGCTACGTACGGGAGCGCATACAACACTCCGCCCATCGTCCCGTTATTCAGCAGAACGGGATAAAAGCGGCTTTTGAGCGCCGGCGACACGATATCCTCCATGCTGCTCAGCAAGCCGTCTCTCGCAAAATGAGCGTACACGTTCGTGATCAGCAAGTCCGGCGGCTGATTTTTGCTGATCATCGTGTTATAAGCGCTGTCGAGAAAGTCCCAGTTGATGACCTGCAGCGCGATTTCCACATCGGGATGAATGGCCTCGAAATCTTTCACCAAGCTTTCGAACTGCGGCTTGGTCGCCGTACTGTATTCCGGCACGACGAACGAAATGACCCGTTTGGCGGCATCGCGAGGGGGTCCATCTTGCTCCTGAACCCCGATGCATCCGCCGAGCTGAGCGGCCAAGAGGAGAAGCGCCGCGATGCCAAGCGCCAGCTTGCCCTTGTTCATATGATCAGTCTCCCCCCCGCTTACCTTTCGACAATCGGAAAGAGCAGCTGCTGGTTTTGCTGCGAGTACATGTTGTCTTTCGTAATGACGAGAGATTCGACGTACTGCTTCGGATTCGCCTTGATCCCGCTCAGCAGCTGCACGGCCGACTTGATCGACAGGAACCCCATATTAAAGGGCTTCTGTACGACCGTTGCCTGCACGACTCCCTCTTCCAGCAGCTTGACGATATAGATGGAGCTGTCGAAGCCGATGAGCTTGATTTCGCCCGTCAAAGCTTTTTCCTTGATCGCCCGTGCTGCCCCCAAAGTCATTTTCTCGTTCAAGCAAACGATGCCTTTGACGTCGGAGTGCGATGCCAGAAGCAGCTTGGCCGTCTCGTACGCACGGTCTTCCGTTCCTTCGCTCGTGAAGGTGCCGATGTACTCGGCTTGCGGCGAGCCGCTGAGGGCGGCTCTAACGCCTTCTTCCCGCTCCGCCGCTTCTGCGGCACCGTTCGCGCTTTTCAAAATGAACGCTTTCGAGGCGTTTGCCGTCAGTTGCCCGGCCAGATGGAGCCCGGCTCGTTTGCCGGCTTCGGTCTGATCGGTGGCGATAACGCTCTCGGTTGCACCGGCGTTCGACGCCGTATCGACCGAGACGAGCTTGATTCCGGCTTTTTTGATTTTGTCCACGGACGGCTTCAGCTTCGCTTCGTCGGTTGCGGCGAGGACGATGGCGTCGGGCTTTTTGGCAATCGCTTCGTTCACGGCTTTGATTTGCCCGTCGGCATCGCTCTCCGACAGCGGGCCAGCGATTTCGGCGTTCACATCGAACCGTTTCGCTGCGGCTTTCACCCCTTCGCCGAACGTTTGCCAAAACTCCGACCGGATGTCGCCCGATTTCATAATGACGGCAATTTGCCGCGTTTTGCCACCCGACATGCGCAGCGTTTCTACGCCGTATACGGCAAACAGTCCCGCCGCGAGGACGAGCAGCACGGAGATGAGCAATGTTCTTTTGTGCATGCCCGAAGCTCCTTTCTATTCGCACTTGGGGAGCACGAGCGTCACTTCGGTCCCTATTCCCGCCTCGCTCTTGACCGCGACGCCGTAATCGTCTCCGAGCAGCCTGATTCGCTCGCCTACGTTCGGCACGCCGATGCCGCCGCTCGGGTTCGCCTGCCGCTTGCCCATTTGCTCCAGCTTGTCCGGGGGAATACCGATGCCGTTATCGGTTACTTTCAGCACGATAACCCCTTCCGCCTCGTGGCCGCTGATGGTGATTTCGCCGAGGCCGGGCTTGTTTTTGATGCCGTGGTAAATGGCGTTTTCGACGAGCGGCTGCAGCACAATTTTCGAAACTTTGCAATGCCATATGCGCGGATCCACATCGATCCGGTAGTCGAGCTTGTTTTTGTACCGCATCTTCTGGATGAGCAAATAGTTGGACACGTGCTCGAGCTCGAGGCGAATCGGGATCATGTCCTCGCTCTTGTTGATGATGGCGCGAAACAGCTTGGATAACGACGACGTCATTTGCACGACCTCGGCGCTCTTTTGCCGCTCCGCCATCCAAATGATCGAGTCCAGCGTGTTGTACAGAAAATGCGGGTTGATTTGCGCCTGCAGCAGCTTCATCTCGCTTCTGCGCTTCAGCTCCTCGCCGGCGATAATTTGCTCCATCAGCTCTCTGATTTTGCCGACCATAATGTTGAACGTGCGGCCGAGCTGCCCGATTTCGTCGGTGCTGTGAATGTCCGAGCGGATGTCGAGGTTCCCCTTCTCGAGCTGCTTCATGCTGCCCTGCAGCTGCCTGATCGGCATGGAAAGGCGCCGCGACAGCGTAAAGGAAAGCAGCAGCGCGACCGCCACCCCGAGCACGCACCAAAATAAATAGGACAGCTTAAACTGCGTCTGATTCGCGATCAGCTCGCTCGCATAGGCGACGCCGACGATTTTCCAGCCGAACGGAGTGTCCCGGAACGTGTAGATCCGCTTCTCTCCTCCGTCGCTCGTAATGAAGCTGCCGCTGCTTTTGTTCTGCAGCCATTCGATCGATTCGGTCTCGAGATTGCTGTAGATGAGCTGCTGCCGCGGATGGTAAACGATATTCCCGTCGCGGTCGACGATGAACACGTAGCCGCGCTTGCCGAGCTTGATATGGCTGCAAATGTCGTTGATGACCTTCAAGTTCAAGTCGACTAGCAAAATCCCTTCGCCCGCAATGCCGTCCGCGCTTTTCAGCTCGCGGCTTAGCGAAACGACCCAGCGGTATTCGTTCTGGATGATATTTTGCACGTGGGGCGCGGAGATGACCGATTTGCCGCTCTCTTTCCGCGCATTTTTGTACCACGGCTGATCTTCGAGCTTTGCATTCGGATTCAAGCTTGTAATTCTCCGGTCGGAGACGAAGCGGCCGTTATAGCCGAACACCATGATGGAGGCAATGTCGGTACGCGTAATGAGAATCGACTGAAACAGATCGGAAATACGCTTTTCGTACGGCCTCCGGTCCGTCTCGCTGACGAAGCTGGTGCCGGATATGTAATATTTCACGTCTTTGTTCGTCAGCGCCAGCGTAGAGATGTTCTCCATGTTCGTTACGTACGACTGAATGTTCATCCCAACCTGCTGGATAATTTCCGAAATGTAGCGCTCCGAGTTCGTTTCCACCGCATCCGCCGACAACCGGTAGGAGATGAAGCTGATGACCGTAATCGACAGCAAAATGAGGCAGGAGAACGAGACGGAAATGCTCGACTGAATGCTCTTGAATTTGAACAAACCGGGAAGAGCTTTGCGGTCGATGGCCATCACCGCCTTGCCTTCGTCAGCCTGTCGCGGAATTCGGTCGGGCTCAGGCCGGTTTGCTTCTTGAACTGCACGCTGAAATATTGCGGATCGCTGTAGCCTACTTTGGCGGCAACCTCATACGACTTGAGCGGGGCGAGCAAAAGCTCTTTCGCCTTCTCCATCCTAAGCCGCGTCGCAAATTCCATAATCGTTTGATCCGTTTGCTGTTTGAAAATGGTGCTCAAGTAGCTTTTGCTCAAATGAACGTGACGGCACACTTGCCGCACCGAAAAATGCTCGTCTGCAAAATGCTCTTCGATGTAGGCGATGGCGCTGCGCACCCCGGCCTGGGCAAAATCGCCCCGCTGCCCGGAGAGCTGCGAGACCGCTTCACAGCATAGATCCTTTAGCCAGAGCTCCGTATCGTGAAGTGTCGTGAAACGATGAATGTCGGCGAGAGTCTGTTCGAGGTGTGCGAACAACGGGGTGTCGCTTTGGCAAAGCTCGCGCATGATGTTCATCATGGCAATGATGACGGCTTGAATGTGGAGGCAGCATCCGTCGGCAGGAAGCAAAGTGCTTCTCAGATCGGCGATAAATTGCCCGACAAGAGCTTCGGCTTCCTCGGACGTGCCTGTTTTTAACAACGCGGCAAACTTGTTGCCCCAATCCTGATTCGGCTGCTTCGGCGCGGTGCTCGCGCCTTCCATGTCGCGGATGCTGATGATGCGGTTTTTGCCGAGCACGAAACGGTAACCGGCGGCAGCGGCGGAGCTTTGGTAGGAACGGGGCAAATCGCCGAGCTTGGCGCAAACTTCGCCGATCCCTATGGTGACGGTGAATTTGAGGAACGTTTCCGTGCAGCGGCGCAGCTCCTCGGCTACGTGAAAGGCCATCTCATAGAGCGGCGTCTCCTCCATCCCGAAGAGCAGAACGGCGATCGTTTCTTCTCTCGTCCGGAAAACGACCGCCTGCTTTTCTTCCGCAACATCGAGCGCCACGTTGTAGGCGGCGAAGCAGGGCAGGTCCAGGCCGCTGCGCCACCTTTCCTGCCGCAGCTTGTCCAAATCGTCGATATGGACCGTCAGCACGAGGCAAGGCGGGCAAACCGGCGGAAGCCCGAAATCGTGCAGGTTGCTTAGGACCTCGTCCTCGCTTACCGGTTCGTTCATGAGCCGCTCGAGAAACCGTTCCTTGAGCAGCGGCATGCTCTGGTGAAGCTTCGCGCTGAGCTGCTGCAAGCTGAGGCGGCTAGCGGCCTCGCGGTCCATATCCAGCTTCACTTTATCGAGCATTGCTCTAAGCTCGCCGGCGGTCATCGGTTTGACGATAAAGTCGTACACTTTGAGCCGCAGCGCCTGCTGGGCATAGTCAAAATCGTCATATCCCGTCAAAATGATCACTTTCGTATGAGGAGAAACGGTCTGGATTTGCCGCGCAAGCTCGATCCCGTCCATATACGGCATGCAAATATCGGACAAAATCAAGTCGGGTTTATGCTTCCGGGCTGCCGCCAGCGCTTCCGAACCGTCGGAGCACTCCGCTGCGACTTCAAAGCCGTGGGAATTCCAATCGATACACTCGATAATGCCTTCTCGTACTTCTTCGTCGTCGTCGACGATGATGATTTTGTACACGCCGCGCCCTCCCCTCTGCTGATCTCGGCTACATCGGCCCGGAATCCAAAAAAAATACCGCCCGACGTATCAGCGGCCGCACATAGTGCAATATCGGATAGGAGTGGAGAGAAACCATACTGTACTTTTATTATATGAATCCGTTTTCATTTTGTCAACAACTTTTTGAAAACGTTTTATCGGATTTTGAAAGCGGTTGTTTCGGGGGATCCCCCCTTTTTTTGTCCGGCTACACGTTCACGGCGTAATGGTGAGCGCGCAGCAGCTGCGCCGCCATGTCCACGTCCCGCTCGTTGCGAAACGACAGCCGAAGTACGCCGGGCACGTCCTCGCGGCTCTCGATAATCTGGATGTTGCTCAAGTTGATGCGTTCGCCGCCCAGCAGCGAAGCGATATGGCCGATGACGCCGGGATGGTCCGGCACGTCGACGTACAAATCGTACAGCGGCGTAATGATCCCTTTCCGCCGCTCGGGCAGCTCCTTGCGGAATTGCCCCGCTTCGGCGAACTCCCGCTCGATGCCGGCGGCGTCGCCGTCCTGCAGCATGGAGATAAACCGCTCGATCTCGCCGTTCCAGTCGGCGAGCAGCCGCAACAGCACATCGCGGTTATTGATCAGGATGTCGCGCCATATCGTCGGCTCGCTGGAAGCGATGCGGGTAATGTCGCGGAACCCCCCCGCCGCCAGCTGCTGATACATCGCATTGCCGTCGTTGTAGCGGCGAATTTGATTGACGAGCGCGACGGCGATCACGTGCGGCAAATGGCTGATGGCGCCGACAATGTCGTCGTGCTGACGGGAGTCCATTTTCACGATGTGGGCTTTCGTATGCTTGAGCAGCGCTTCGAGCTTTTGCACGATTTCGGGCGGCGTACCGGGCTGCGGCGTCAGCACGTAATAGGCGTTCTCGAACAAATGCGAAGACGCGGCTTCGACGCCGGAACGCTCGGAGCCGGCCATCGGATGGCCGCCGATGAAATAGATATCGCTGCCCATCAGCTTGCCTGCAGCGGCCACGACGGACGCTTTGGTGCTGCCGACGTCCGTAATGATGCAGCCGGGCTTCAGCTTATATTGCTGCAGCTGCGCCAAATACGATTCCAGCAGCCCTACGGGAACGCAGACGAAAATGACGTCCGCCGCCTCCGCCGCCTCCTGCATCGAAGTCGTCGCGTCGTCGACGACGCCCCGCTTCACATATTTGTCCACAGATTCGGGACGGTTCGAATGGCCGATGACCCGAATGCCGGGCTTGCCCTTGAAGCATAGGGCGAGCGAGCCGCCGATCAGGCCGACGCCGAAAATGGCGATAGTTGTCAATTGCATTCAACCTTTACTGTAAAATCTGGAAACGATGAAGAAAAAGCCGGCGCGTTATGCGCCGGCTCCCACTTCGCCGAGCACTTGCTCGAGGGCGGCGACGAACTTCTCGTTCTGTTCGCGGCTGCCGATCGTAACGCGGATTGACGTCGGAAAACCGAGCGCATGTCCGCCGCGGACGATAATGCCTTTGCGCAGCAGCGCTTCGAACACGAGCTTCGCGGGACGACCCACATCGATAAGCATGAAGTTGCCGTGCGCCGGATAAGCGCTCAAGCCGAGACGATCGAGCTCGCCGCTGATGTAGGCGATGCCTTCGGCGTTGCGGTCGCGGCACATGGCGATGAACTCCTGGTCCTGAATGGCGGCGATCGCCGCCGACTGGCCGAACCGGCTCGTATTGAACGGCTCGCGCACCTGATTGATCGTGCGGATGACGTCGGGATGGCCGACGCCGTAGCCTTCGCGCAGCGCGGCAAGACCGTAAATTTTGGAAAAAGTACGCAAAATGATGACGTTCGGGTATTGCTTCAGCAGCTCCAGGCTGCGCGGATATTTGCCGGTCGTGTTGTACTCGCAATAAGCCTCGTCCAAAACGACCAGCACCGAGGACGGAACGGCCTCAAGGAAGCGCTCGACCTCGTCGTGGGTCACCATTGTGCCCGTCGGGTTGTTCGGATTGCACAGCCAGATCACTTTCGTCCGTTCGTTGACGACCGCCAGCATCGCCGGCAAATCGTGCGTTCCTTCCTTTAGCGGCACTTCGATGCATACGGCGCCTTCGATCTCGCAGTTGTGCTTGTATTGCGGGAACGTATGCGTCGCCATAACCGTCTCGTCGCCAGGAACCAGATAGGCGCGCGCGATCATGAGAATAATTTCGTCCGAACCGGCGCCGTAAATGAGCTGGTCCGTCTCTACGCCGAGAAATTTGGCCAATACGCCCGACAGCTCGACGCTGCCGCCGTCCGGGTAGAGCGAAATGTTCTCGAGCTCTTTGACGATCGCTTCTTTCACTTTCGGCGAGCAGCCGAACGGATTTTCGTTCGAGGCCAGCTTAATGACTTCCGTAAGGCCAAGCTCGCGCTTCACTTCTTCAATCGGTTTGCCCGGCTGATATACCGGCAAATGGACAATCGTACGTTTCGGCTGCATGAGCGAATACACCTCTTCATGTTCGTTACAGCGTTAAAGCAGCAATTTATCGACGCTTTCCCTATTGTATATCAGAAAGTCGCCGAT
Source organism: Gordoniibacillus kamchatkensis (assembly GCF_000829455.1). Taxonomy (GTDB): domain Bacteria; phylum Bacillota; class Bacilli; order Paenibacillales; family NBRC-103111; genus Gordoniibacillus; species Gordoniibacillus kamchatkensis. Next base: position 118,297 of record NZ_JXAK01000008.1, on the reverse strand, counting down.
TTCCATGCGTTTTTTTCGCCGCGATGACGCGAGCCCCCGCCAGGCTGCCGCCTGACGGAGGCTTATCTTTTCAATGGATCGGTTCATGCTGCCCGGGACAGGCGGAACGGAGGATGGGAATGTAAGCCTTGGAGCTACAAGTTTTGCGTAGCAAAACTCGCTTCGTAAGCATAAGCCATTGAACTCGCGTTCCAACCTTGCTTGCAAATTCATAGGAACGCGAGTTCAATGAAGCCGGCGACCCACATGCTTAGGTCCGCAGTGCCGCCCCACTCTCTCTCGGGCAGTCAGATCAGTTCCCCTTCAATTGCCGGATGAACTCGCGAATTTGCCGCAGCCCCTGCTCCCGCGTCGCTTCGTTTTCCAGCAGCGCTTCCGCTTCCTCGATGCGGCGCACGAGCGCCGAGCCGACGACGACGCCGTCGCAGACGGATTCGAACTTGGCCACTTGCTCGCGGCTTGAGATGCCGAAGCCGATGGCGATCGGCACGTCGGCGGCGGATTTGACCGTATGCAGAAACTCGTCGATGCCGGAGTGGAACTCCGATCTGACGCCGGTTACCCCGAGCGAGGAGACGCAATATACGAAGCCTTTGGCCTGGGTAACGATGCTGCGGATGCGCGCGTTCGACGTCGGCGCCACGAGCGGGATCAAATGCACGCCGTGCCGCTCGGCGAGGCGGCGCACTTCTTCGTTTTCCTCCATCGGCAAATCCGGGACGATCAGTCCGCTGATGCCGTTTTCGTTCAGCAAAGCGAACGTCCGCTCCAAACCGAGCTGCAAAACGGGGTTATAGTACGTAAACAGGATGAACGGCAGCGTAACGCCGGCATTGCGCGCTTCGCGGGCGACTTCGATGCAGCTCCGGATCGTAATCTGGCGCCGCAGCGCCCGCTGCGACGAGCTTTGGATGACCGGGCCATCGGCGAGCGGATCGGAATACGGCACGCCGAGCTCGACGATATCGGCGCCGCCAGCTTCCAGCTCCTTCAAAATGTGCACGGTAAGCTCGAGGCTTGGGTCGCCTACAGTCAGGAACGGGATGAGCGCCGTTTGGCCGGACGACTTCAGTTCGGCGAATTTCTGGTCGATGAGATTCATGCGTCAGCGCCCCCCATCCCCAAATATTTCATGATCGCTTCAACGTCTTTGTCGCCGCGTCCGGACAAGTTGACGACGATAATCTGGTCGCGGCTCATCGCCGGCGCCACTTTCATCGCCTGCGCGATGGCGTGCGCGCTTTCCAGCGCCGGAATGATGCCTTCGGTGCGGCTGAGCAGCTGCAACGCCTCCAGCGCTTCGGCGTCGCTAATCGGCACGTACTCGGCCCGCTTCGTCTCGTGCAAATACGAATGCTCCGGCCCGATGCCGGGATAATCGAGGCCCGCCGAAATCGAGTGCGCCTCCTGCACTTGGCCGTACTCGTCCTGCAGCAAATAGCTCATCGAGCCTTGGAACACGCCGATGCTGCCTTTCGTAATCGAGGCCGCATGCTCCTCCGTATCGACTCCCTTCCCTGCCGCTTCGACGCCGATCAAACGTACGGCTTCGTCGCGCACGAACGGGTAAAAAATGCCCATCGCGTTGCTGCGCCCCCGACGCAGGCAATGACCGCGTCCGGGAGCCGGCCTTCCGCCTCCAGCATTTGCGCCCGCGCTTCGTCGCCGATGACGCGCTGGAAGTCGCGCACCATCATCGGATACGGATGCGGGCCGACGACGGAGCCGAGAATGTAAAACGTGTCGTCAACATGGCTGACCCAGTAGCGCAGCGCCTCGTTGCCGGCGTCCTTGAGCGTGCGCGAGCCGGAGACGACAGGCACGACTTCGGAGCCGAGCAGCTTCATGCGGAATACGTTGAGCTGCTGGCGCTGCGTATCGATTTCGCCCATGAACACTTTGCATTCGAGCCCGAGCAATGCCGCCACCGTGGCGGTCGCGACGCCGTGCTGGCCGGCGCCGGTTTCCGCGATTACCTTCTTTTTGCCCATCCGCTTTGCCAGCACCGCTTGGCCGATCGTGTTGTTGATTTTGTGCGCGCCGGTATGGTTCAAATCTTCGCGCTTCAAGTATATTTTCGCGCCGCCGAGCTTTTCGGTCAGACGCTCCGCGTAATAAAGCGGCGTCGGACGGCCGCTGTACTGTTTGAGCAAATATTGGACTTCGGCGATAAATTCGGGGTCCTGCGAGTAGCGGCGATACGCTTCCTCCAGCTCGATCAGCGCGTTCATGAGCGTCTCCGGCACGTACCGGCCGCCGAACTTGCCGAACCTTCCGTGTATGTCAGGCACTTGTATGGTCAACTGAAGCCACCCTTTCGACAAAAGCTTGAATTTTGGCGATGTCCTTCATGCCGTCCGTTTCGACGCCGCTCGATACGTCCACGCCGTCGGGGCGATAGTCCGCTACGAGCGATGCGACGTTGTCCGCCGTCAGCCCGCCGGCGACGAGCAGCTGCACCCCCGCCTCGCGCGCCCAGCGCCGGTAAGGCGGGATGCAATCCCAGGCGAACGTCGTACCCGACCCGCCGCCATACACGGGATCGTGCGTATCGAGCAGGATCGCGTCCACTGTGCCGCGATAGCGGTCCAACTGGGCGGCGACATCGGCATCGGCAGGCACAGCATCCGAATCGCGGGCGATCGAAACGGCCTTAAACAGCTGCACGCCGAACCGCTCGCGGACAGCCGCGCACAGCTCCGGCGATTCCTTGCCATGCAGCTGCACAACGTCGAGCGGAGCTTCCGCCAGCACGGCAGCCAGCTCGTCCAAAGACGGATCGACGAATACGCCGACAGCAAGCGGTGCGGGGCGCCCGGCTGCGTCAGCGCCGGCGCGCAGCTCGCGAATGAGCTGTCCCGCCTGCTGCGGCGTCACCTGGCGCTTGCTCTTCGCAAATACGAAGCCGACGTGCGTTACCGATAGCGGCTTCAACGATTGTATCACGTCCGATGTGCGCACTCCACAAATTTTAACGGCCGTCAGCGGGCCTGAACCGCTCTCCCGTACGTTCACGCTCCCGTTCACCCCCGCAGTCCGTCCATCAAATCGCGCACCGCCTGCTCGACGGAAGGCTGGCGCATAAAGTGTTCGCCGATGAGCACCGCCTTCGCTCCCGCTGCCTGCAGCTCGGCCATATGCGCCGGCGACGAAATGCCGCTCTCGCTCACGACCGTGCGTCCCGCCGGCACGTGCTCGATCAGCTGCCGCGTCGTATCGAGGTCGGTGACGAACGTATGCAGGTTACGGTTGTTGATGCCGATCAGCGTCGCATCCAGCTCCAGCGCGCGCTCCAGCTCCGCGCGGTCGTGCACTTCGACGAGCGCGTCCATGCCGAGCGCGCGCGCCTCGCGCAAAAATTCCTTCATCTGCGCAGTCGTCAAAATCGCCGCGATGAGCAGTATCGCGTCAGCCCCGATCAGGCGCGCTTCATAGATTTGATGCACGTCGATCGTAAAATCTTTGCGCAATAGCGGCAGCGACACCGCCTCGCGCACCGCCTTCAAGTACTCGTTGCTGCCCTGAAAATAATCCGTATCGGTCAGCACCGACACGCAGTCGGCCTGCGCCCGCTCATAAGCCTCGGCCAGCGCAACCGGGTCGAAGTCGGCGCGGATCAAACCTTTGGAAGGCGACGCCTTCTTCACCTCGGCGATCAGCCCTACCGGCCGCCGCCGGCGCTCCGTCAAAGCCCGCTCGAAGCCGAGGCAAGGCGCCATTCCGGCGATGTCCCGCTCCGCCGCAGCGAGCGTGAGCCGCTCTTTCAGCGCGGCAACTTCACGCTGCTTCGTGGCAACGATTTTATCTAAAAACATGATTCAGCTCTCCCGTCACTTGTATAAGCTGCTCCAGCTTCGCCAGCGCCTCGCCCGAATCGATAACGCGCGCCGCCAGCTCGGCTCCTTCGCGCATGGTGTCCGTTTTGCCGGTTACGTAAAAGCTGGCGGCGGAGTTGGCGACGACGATGTCGCGGCACGCCCCTTTCTCCCCTTGCAGCACGCGGCGGATGACCGCCGCATTGTGCGCGGCGTCGCCGCCTTTTACGGCGGCGAGCGGCGACTCGGCCAGGCCGAGATCGGCCGGCGTCAGCTCGAACGTGCGAATGTCGCCGTTTTTCAGCTCAGTTACTTTCGTCGGAGCCGATACGCTAATTTCGTCCAGTCCGTCGAGACTCGCCACGACAAGCGCGCGCTTCACGTTCAGCTCGCGCAGCACGGCGGCCAGCGTCTCCGTCTTGGCGCGGTCAAACACGCCGAGCAGCTGCCTGTCGGCACCGGCCGGGTTCGTCAGCGGCCCGAGCAGGTTGAAAACGGTGCGGAAACCGAGGTCGCGGCGCGGCCCGGCCGCATGCTTCATCGATTGATGGTAAACTTGAGCGAACATGAAGCAGATGCCGATCCGTTCCAGACATTCCCTTGCCTGCTCCGGCGACAGTGCGATCGTTACGCCGAGCGCCTCCAGAACGTCGGCGCTGCCGCATTTGCTTGAGGCGGCGCGATTGCCGTGCTTGGCGACACGCACCCCGCCGGCGGCGGCGACGATCGCCGCCGCCGTCGAAACGTTGATCGTGTCCGCTCCGTCGGCTCCCGTACCGCACGTATCAAGCAGATTCGTGCTCTCGGTGCGCACGGGCGTCGCCATTTGCCGCATAATTTCCGCGAAGCCGGTAATCTCCTCTTCGGTCTCGCCCTTTATTCGCAAAGCCGTCAGCAGCGAGCCGATTTGCGCCGGAGTCGCCGCCCCTTCCATCACTTCCGTCATGACGCTGCGCGCCTCCTGCCGGTCAAGCGCCTGACCGCCGAGCAGTTTGCCTATAGCCTGCTGTATCGTAATCGCCGTTGTCATTTTCGTCCCCTCCCCCAATCGAATCGGCCTTACGGCTGCGGATTCAAATAATAATCTTGATTAATGACCGAAGCTGCCGCTTTCTCCCGCACGCCGAACATTTGCTCCGCCATGCGGATCGCTTTCAGCATCCCTTTCGCTTTGTTGACCGTTTCTTCGTATTCCTTCTCCGGTACCGAATCCACACAATGCCGCCCCGCCTGCACGTACGCCTTGCCCCGCTTGAAAATGATCGTGCGGATCGTAATGCACGTATCGAGGTTTCCCGAGAAGCCGAGATAGCCGATCGCCCCGGCGTAAGCGGCGCGCGCTTCGTTTTCCAGCTCGGCGATAATTTCCATCGCCCGCAGCTTCGGCGCCCCGGATACGGTGCCGGCCGGCAAGCACGACAGAAACGCGTCGAAAAAAATCTTTATCGTGCGCCAGCTGCCCCGAAACGTTAGACACGATGTGCATGACGTGCGAATACCGTTCCACCTGCATGAACGTGTCGCATTTGACGGTGCCGAACTCCGACACGCGCCCGAGATCGTTGCGGCCGAGATCGACGAGCATCAGATGCTCCGCCCGCTCCTTTTCGTCGGCGAGCAGCTCCGCTTCCAGCGCCGCGTCCTCCGCCTCCGTCTTGCCGCGCGGCCGCGTACCTGCGATCGGCCTCGTCTCTACTTTTAAATCTTCGACGCGCACGAGCAGCTCCGGCGACGTGCCGACGATGACCTCGTCGTCCATTTTCAGCACGTACATGTACGGCGACGGGTTAAGCGTCCGCAGCACGCGGTACACGTGAAGCGGAGATACGTCCGTCTCGACCTCGAACCGCTGCGACAGCACCACCTGGAAAACGTCTCCGGCGCGAATGTATGCCTTCGCCGCCTCGACATTCGCCATATACTGCTCCTTTGTCAAGTTCGAGCGCAGCTCGCCGATATCCGCCTCAGCTGCAGGCGTCCCGCGCATGACCTCGATCGGCAGCGGCCGCTTCAGCCGCTCGATCGTCGCTTCGATCTTCGCGCATGTGGCCAGGTAGGCCCGTTCGATGTCGCGGTCCGTTGCCTGCGGCGCGATGTGCACGTTGGCGATCACCTTCAGCTGCTGCTTGACGTGATCGAAGGCGATGACCTGGTCGCAAAACATGAATTTGACGTCGTCCATCTGCAAGTCGTCGACCCGGTGCTTCGGCAGCTTCTCGTAATATTGCAGCAGATCGTAGCCGAAAAATCCGACCGCCCCGCCGGTGAAGCGCGGCAAATCCGACAGCGCCGGGCTCGAGTAGGAGCGCAGGTACGCCTTCAGCAGTTCGACCGGCTTCTCGCGCGAGGTGATCGTTTCCTGCCCCGTTTCGATGCTGACGATGCCGTTTTTGGCGCGGATTTGCAAGAACGGGTCGGTGCCGATGAACGAGTACCGGGCCCATTTGACTCCGCCCTCGACGCTTTCCAGCAGGAACGCCCGCTTCTCCTCGTAAAACTGCTGGAACACGCGGATCGGTGTCTCCATATCGGCCAGAACGTGGCGCACGATCGGGATCAAATTGTACTCGCGGGCCAGCCGAATGACCTGCTCAAGCTCGGGGTTCGCCATCTAACCGCACTCTCCTCTCGATTGGTAGGCACGTGAGCAAATAAAAAAGCCTCTACGTCGCGTAGAGGCATGACAGACAGCATATGGATCATTCCGAATTCGAACAAAGACAGCGCCTCGCTGCAGCGATTCCGGCCTGCAAATTACAGGCAAATACGCCGCTAACGGACCTCTCTTCTCGACTCGTCTCCACTAGGCTCATCTCTTGCTCATGCTCTACTCGCTAAAACTAAAACTCACTCATCTACTTACCAGTATAAAGCCATTCTTAAGCGTTTGTCAATTTCACAATATCCGGACGAAGGCTCATCGCACGTTTCAAGTATACGTGCCGCACCTCGTCCTGCCGCTTGTCGGTATTCACCTGCAGCATCAGGCGAATGCACATCGGCAAGCTGCCTTCGACCGGAATCTCCACCGAGCACATCAGCGGCACGAGCTCCCAGCCGGACATTTGCCGGATCACTTTCGCCGGGAACGTCGCCGTCAAATCGTGCGTCACCGTGATGAACAAGCTGGCGATATCTTCAGGCCGGAACTCGTTTTGGGCGACGATCTCCGTCAGCAATTCGAGTGTGGCGTCCAAAATTTGGTTCTCTTCGTTCGCTTCCACCGTCGTGGCGCCGCGAATGCCGCGTACGTACATGGCTTACGCCTCCTCCTTCAGTTCGTTCACAATATCCCGCACCAGCTCGGCCTGCACCGATTTGTTGATCTCGACCCGGCCGATGGCGGTCGGGACGATGTACACCATGCGGCCTTCCTTGAACTTCTTGTCATGGCTCATAGCCGTCATGATCGCATCCGTGTCGAGATGCGGCGGCATCCGCGTCGGCAGCTCGAAATGCTGCAGGAGCCTCTTGGTGACTGTATAAATCTCCGGATCGCAGCCGAGCCGCAAAGCCAACTTCGCCGCGCCGATCATGCCGATCGAAATCGCTTCCCCGTGCAGCAGCTCGCCGTAGCCGGCGACCGCTTCCAGCGCGTGGCCGATCGTATGGCCGAGATTGAGGATGGCGCGCAGATCGTCCTCGCGCTCGTCGGCAGAGACGACGTGCGCTTTCACTTTGCAGCCTTCGAACAGCCCGTATTGAAGCGCTTCCGGCTCGAGTGCGAGCAGGCGCTGAGCGTTCTCGTCCAGCCAAGCGACGAACGAGGCGTCCCAAATAAGGCCGTGCTTGACCATCTCGGCGAGCCCAGCCCGCACTTCGCGCGGCGGCAGCGTGCGCAGCGTGGCGGTATCGTACAGCACCAGCTCCGGCTGATGGAAGGCGCCGATAATGTTTTTGGCCAGCGGGTGGTTGACGGCTACTTTGCCGCCGACCGCACTGTCGTGGGCGAGAATCGTCGTCGGCACCTGCACGAACTTGACGCCCCGCATATACGAGGCGGCGGCAAAACCGGCCACATCGCCGACGACGCCGCCGCCGAGGGCGACGATCGCCGATTTGCGGTCAAGGCCGGCCTCCAGCGCGGTGGCGACGATATCTTGCAGCACGGCGAGCGATTTGGACTTCTCCCCCGACTCGACCGTGTGCGCGGCAACCGTATAGCCGCCTGCGCGCAGCGCGGCCGCCAGCGGCTCTAGGTAATGCGGTCCGACCGCCGTATCGGTGACGATCAGCAGCGGCGACTTTGCGCTGATGCCGCGCTGCGCGAACAGCTCGGCCGCTTGCGCGAGCAGGCCGTCGCCGATGTAAATCGGATAAGAGCGTTCGCCAAGCTCCACCGTCAATTGTTTCATCGAATGCCGCTCCTCTCCCGCCCGAGACGCGTATTAATAGTCGCGCACTTGCTGCAAATAGCCCTCGTAATTGCGGCGAATTTCCTCCAGCGAATCGCCGCCGAACTTATCCAGAAACGCATTCGCCACTTCCCAGGCGATGACGTTCTCCATAATGACGCTTGCCGCCGGAACCGCGCACGTATCGGAACGCTCCACCTGGGCGGTGAACGCTTCCTTCGTGTCGATGTCGACGCTTTGCAGCGGCTTGTAGAGCGTCGAGATCGGCTTCATGACGCCGCGCACGACGATCGGGGCGCCGGTCGTCATGCCGCCTTCGAAGCCGCCGGCCCGGTTCGTGGCGCGGCTGAAGCTGCCGTCCTCATACAAAATCTCGTCGTGCACCTTCGAGCCGCGCAGACGCGCCGCCTCAAAGCCGATGCCGAACTCCACGCCCTTGAACGCTTGAATCGACAGCACCGCTTGCGCAATGCGCCCGTCCAGCTTGCGGTCCCACTGCACATGGCTGCCGAGGCCTACCGGCACGCCCTCGACGATCACTTCGACGACGCCGCCGAGCGTGTCGCCGTCTTCCTTCGCCGCGTCGATCGCAGCGATCATGCGCGCTTCCGCATCCTTGTCTACGACACGCACCGGGGACTCCTCCGTAATGCGAATCAGTTCGTCAAGCGGCAAATCCGCGCGCTGCGCTTCCACGTCGCCGATGCGCAGCACTTGCCCGGCCACCGTAATGCCGAACTGCTTCAACAGCTCGCGGGCGACACCGCCGATAGCGACGCGCACCGTCGTCTCGCGGGCGCTGGACCGCTCCAAAATGTTGCGCAAATCGCGCTGGTTGTATTTGAGGCCGCCGTTCAAGTCGGCATGTCCCGGACGGGGGCGGTTGACGCGGCGTTTCGCTTCCTCTTCCTCTACCGGCTCGATCCCCATAATTTTCGTCCAGTTTTTCCAGTCGTTGTTATCGACGACGAGCGCGATCGGAGCGCCCGTCGTTTTGCCGTGGCGCACGCCGCCGACGAAACGGGCCGTATCTTTCTCGATCTGCATCCGGCGTCCGCGGCCGTGCCCTTTTTGCCGGCGCGCCAGCTGAAAATTGACGGCGTCTGCGTCGATCGTCACATTGCTCGGAAAACCTTCAATAATGGCCGTAAGCTGCGGTCCGTGCGTTTCCCCTGCGGTCAAATATCTCATCTGGTCACAATCCTTCCAAACGCTTTAGCGCTTTCAAGTGCTAATTATTCTTCTGCTCATTATAGTATAGCTCCTCCGGTTTGACAACCGCGAAGCGCAAAAAACACGCCCCCGCCGCTGCTGCGGCAAAGCGTGTTTCGTTCGCCCTGCTATGGAACCGCCTTGACCTCGCGCCGTTATCCGTGCGCCGAGGTCGGCTTCAGCGCGCGCGGCGGCTCGGCAAGCTGCGGGTCATTCATGAGGCCCATAATTTGCACCGAGTCGATCCCCAATATTTGCGCGCATTCCTGGATTGTAATGAAGCCGCGGCGGTACGCGGAAATGACTTTGCGTTTATCCATAGGCACCCTTCCTTACCTGGAATCTCTATGCGGTATCCATAGTATAGGAACTTTTGCCAGCAGTTATACTTCGAACGTTTACGCTTTTTTGCGGTAGAAAAACGTCTCGGCAGGCTCGAGCCCGTATTGGGCCGGGGAAAATATTTGCTCGGTGCTGCCGACGAACAGCAGGCCGCCGGGCTTTAGCGCGTTCGCAAACTTTTGGTAAAGCAGGTGCTTCGCTTCTTCCGTAAAATAAATGATGACGTTGCGGCACACGATCAGATCGAAGCCGGTATCGAATTTGTCGAGCAGCAAGTTCCCTTTCTGAAACTTGACGGCCCGCTTCAGCTCGTCGGCAACGTGGTAGGTGACGCCGTCCTGGCGGAAGTACGTTTTAATATAGCTGTCCGGCACGTCGCGCAAGGAGCGGTCCACATAAACGCCCTTCCTCGCTTTCTCGAGCGCCCCGTCGTCAATGTCGGTGGCCAGCAACTGCGTGCCCTCGAGCGCTCCTTGCTTGGACAAAATCATGGCGATCGTGTACGGTTCCTCGCCTGTGGAGCAGGCGGCGCTCCATATTTTGAGCTTGCGGTTTTTGCGCAGCATCTCGGGGATATATTTTTGCTCCACCAGCTCCCACCGGTTCGGATTGCGCCAAAACTCCGAGACGTTGATCGTCATCCGGTCGAGAAACTCGTGGAACAGCGCCTTGTCCTTCATCAAGCCGTCAAAAAAGGAAACGAACGAAGTGAAGCCTTTTTTCGACCAAAGCGTCGTCAGGCGCCGCTTCATCTGCGCCTCTTTGTATTGGGACAAATCGATCGACGAATAGTCCTTTACTTTTTTGATAAACAGCGCGTAATCCTGATCGTCGGACATTACTTCAAACCCCTTTTGCAAACTAAATCGTCTAAGCCATTCTATAGGATACATTCCATGCCGAAGCGCAAAATCCTTCCAAAGTCGGAGCGGGGTGAAGAATTTTGTCGAATTGCGGCCCAGGGAAGTTGGGCTTTCATCTGATACACCGAGAATACGCGTTTGTGGGCTGTTGAAATATTTTCCATTCCTGTTATACTAGCGATATACTATCGGTCGTGAAGCACACGCCGCTTTGACACACGCTGCCCCGCTGTAGAGGGCCTGGTGTCGAGGCGGCCTTTTATTTTACACAACCAATTATGCAAACCAAGGATGTGAAGAGCTATTTTAAAATTTGATCTGGCTTATGAGGAGTGGTTAAAGACTGCCATTGCCCAAGAACAAAATCAAAGAAGGCGTGAATTGCTCGAAAAAGGGCTCGGCCACGGCACACGTGAATTTTTGCGTACCGTTTGGTTTCCCGTTGTAAGAAACTTCGACTATCTTTACCCTGAATGGGAAGTGCGTGATTTCAACAATAGCTATCGCTATCTGGATCTGGCTTATATGCCTGGCGGCGATGTAAAGGGCGGAATCGAAATTCAGGGATACGGGCCTCACGCAAGAGATCTCGATGTGAGACGTTTTAAGGACTTATGTTGGCGGCATTGCTTATTAGCGCTGGATGATTGGATCTTTCTGCCGATTGCTTATCTTTCCATTGCTGATGAGCCCAAACGCTGCCAGCAGCTTGTTCTTTCCTTTATCGGCAAGTTCATTACTACGGATGTACCCAAGCATTTGGGTTGGCTTGAAGCCGAGACCATCCGATATGCGAGACGACGATTTCGTCCTTTTGCACCATCGGAATTGGCAATCCACCTTCGAATCACGGATCAGCATGCCAGGCGAATTCTACACAAATTAGTTGACCTTAAGCTTCTGTTTGTTGCTAGCGGCAAACAGCGCTATCGAACGTACGTCTTACGAACTCAGTAATCGTTAATTGATCAAAAATAGTGGTTTTGATTGGTTTGCGAACTCAAGGAGCGTTATTTCCGACGCGTGGTTGCATTTTCTCTGCATTTTGACTCATTAACGACGCTGGAGTTCGTTAGATCAGATGAACTCCAATTTTCTCGATCATAAGCACAATACGATTCTTTAGTGATGCTTGCCCAAGATCCGGAAGTCAGCTCGGATCCGGCTTCTGCAATAAGACGATTCGGCATGAACGGCGGATTGAAGCTTGCGGGAAAATTGTTCGCCTTTCTCGCTAAAGGCCGGATTATCGTCAAACTTCCAAAACAGCGTGTGGATATGTTGGTATCCGCGGGACGAGGCGAACATTGCGAGATGGGACGCGGCCGTAGGATGAAAGAATGGGTTGCAGTCGGACCGGGCTTTCAGGAAGACTGGCCTGCCCTCGTTTTGGAGGCGAAACAATTTGTAACAGCCTTAACGAAAGATCGCCCAACTCGGCACTGAGCGATCATCGGATGCTGCCGACCAAAAAAAGCGATGACGCCCAATACCCTCGGGCCTCATCGCTTTTTTTCTGCGCGTTTTGCGCGTATTCGCATTAAATCCAGGTCTGTATGGCGCGATCGTAGACTACGAACTCTTCAGGTTTGAAGAAGATGCCGATTTCGCGTTCGGCGCTTTCCGGCGAATCGGAGCCGTGTATGAGATTGAAGCGCGTATGCGAGGCGAAATCGCCGCGGATCGTGCCCGGGATCGCCTCGAGGCAGTTCGTCTTGCCCATGAGCGCGCGCGACAGCGCAATCACTTGGTCGCCCTCCCACACCATGGCGAATACCGGCCCGGAGGTGATGAACTCGACAAGAGGAGCGTAAAAATCTTTGCCTTTATGTTCGGCGTAATGAATTTCCGCCAGCTCCGGTGTGATGCGCATCAGCTTCGCAGCCGCGAGCTGGAACCCTTTGCGTTCCAGCCGTCTCACGATTTCTCCGATGAGACCGCGTTGGACGCCGTCCGGCTTAACCATCAGGAACGTTCTCTCCATATGTATATGCCCCGCTTTCCGAGTAAATGGTAGCCCTACCATTGTACCCGATTTGCGCAGCCGTTCTCAAGCGGCGGGCTTGGCGCCCCGGTTCATGCCGGGCCTGTCAATAATTGCGGTCGCCGATAAAGTACGCGATGTCGATCAAATCCTGCTTCGCCTGTACGTCCGGCAGCTGGCGCAGCGCGGCTATCGCCTTGTCGATGTAGCGGCCGGACAGCTCTTCCGCCCGCTCGATGCCGCCGCTGCGGCGAATCGTTTCGATCAGCGGCGTCGCGTCCGTCTGGCCGTCCGACGCCTGGATGCGGGCCAGCTCCTGCAAGATGCGGTCCCGCAGCTCAGCCTGCTGCAGCGCGTAAATGACCGGCAGCGTAATGTTGCCCTGCTTCACGTCGCTGCCCGGCGGCTTGCCGAGCTCCTTCTCGGTGCCGCGCAGATCAAGGATGTCGTCGCGGATCTGGAACGCCATGCCGACGTTGTAGCCGAACGCGTACAGCCGGTTCGCGAGCGGCTCCGGCGCGCCTGCGGCGAGAGCTCCGAGCTGGCAGGAAATGGCGATGAGCAGCGCCGTTTTGCGCTTGATGCGCAGCATGTAATCGCGGATCGTCTGCTCCGTCTGGAAGAAGAAGCGAATTTGTTCCATCTCGCCGACGACCATTTGCACGATCGCTTTTGACATGATTTGATGAACGGTTGGGTTGGAAATTTTCGTAATAATTTCCAGCGCACGCGCAAAAATGTAGTCGCCCGTATACATCGCCACCCGGTTGTCCCATTTCGACCGGACGGTCAATTGCCCGCGGCGCGTATTCGCGTCATCGATCACATCGTCATGCACGAGCGACGACATATGAATGAGCTCCATCGGCACAGCGACATGCTTCATCCGTTCCAGATCGTACGTGCCAAATTCGCCGGCCAGCAGCACGAACACCGGGCGGATCCGTTTCCCCCCGGCTTTGAGCAAATGCACCGACGTCTCGCGAAGCATCGCGTGATCGATATAGACGCTGCGCTCCAGCTCCTTCTCGATGGCCGATATATCTTTCTTTTTTCGAGCGTAAATATCTTGTAATTTCATTCGTTCACCCGCGCCGCCGACAGATCGGGCCGATATGCGCCGGATTCGCTCCATATTTGCAAAGGAACCCGCTCCGGCAAAAAGCCCATCTCCCAGGCGTAATCGTAATACAGCTGCAGCCCTTCCCACTGCACCCTTCCGAAGTCGTAGCACAGGCCGCCGAAATAAGTGCGCCAATAGCTTTCCTCGCCGCCGATGGCAGCCACCGCTTCGCCGATCATGCCGCTCGGGTCGGCCAGCGATTTGCTTTTACTCTCCATAAATCCGTCAAAAACTCGCTTGACCAGCTCCGGATAGCGCTCTACCGTTTGCTTCCGGACCGCCCATACGGCGAACGACATCCATTTGCCCGTCTGGCGCAGCCATTCCTCGCCGAGATCGGTGACCAAGTACCCGTGCTTCTCCCAGGAAGCCCGAATCGCATCGTCTCCGATGAGCAGCGCAGCATCCGTCTGATTCATCATGTCGCCCAGGGAAGGAGCGGCATACGTGTAAGCCGGCTTGCCGCCGTAAAACTTCTCCAAAATAATTTTCAGCAAATTGACCGTCGTCGCCGACGTCGTCGGCAGCGACACGCTGCCGTTCGCAACTTTGTCCAGCGGCTCACGGTGAAACAGCAGCAGCGAACGAACCGTGCCGTGCGCGCTGACCGACATATCGGGATAGAGCAAATAATCCCGGAAGTTGGCTCCGTACTCGAACGAGGAAATCGGCCCCATATCGATCGAGCCTTCCGCGATGGCGCGGTTCAGCTGCGTCGGCACCTGTTCTTCGAAAGAAACCTTGTTATGAAATTCCGGACGCTGCAGCGGAAAATAATAAAATAGCGGCCAGACGTTCGTAAACTTAATTTTCCCTATACGGATTATGCCATTGTTGTCTATATTTGTCATTGCAAGTTCTCCCCGTCAGAGATACAGAATTGCGCTGCCTTCCATCGCTTCAAGCTGTTTAAAACCGGCTAATCCATATGTCAACGAACGTGAAGGCGAACATGACGCAGCTTAAGATGCCGTTCATCGTGAAAAAGGCGGTATTCAGCTTCGACAAATCGTTAGGCGATACGAGACGATGCTCATAAAACAAAATCAAATAAGCGATCGCAAGGCCGATCAAATACATCCAGCTCAAATGCGTCATGAAAAACAGCGCGACCAGTCCTACCGCCGTCAGCATGTGGAACACGCGCGCCGTCCAGAGGGCGCCGGCAAGGCCGAATCGGCTCGGGATGGAATGGAGCCCTTCCTTGCGGTCGAACTCGATATCCTGGCATGCGTAAATAATATCGAAGCCGGCCGACCAGAAAACGATCGTGGCGAAAAAGACGAGCGACGCCCACGTCACGCTGCCCGTAATTGCCACCCAGCCGCCGAGCGGCGCAAGGCCGAGCGTGATGCCGAGCACGATGTGGCAAGCCCATGTAAACCGCTTCGTGTACGAATAAAATACAAGGAAGAAGACAGCAATCGGAAGCAGCTCCATAGCCAGTCTGTTCAAATTAGCCGTTGCCCATAACAAAAGTCCGAACGAAATCGCAATATACACGTACACTTCGCCGACGGACAGCAGTCCGGCCGGAATGGCGCGGCCGGCCGTGCGCGGATTTTTTTTGTCGATGGCCCGGTCGATGAGCCGGTTCAGCGACATGGCCGCCGTCCGGGCGCCGACCATCGCCAGCACGATCCAGCCGATCTGCGGCCATGTCGGCAGCCGGTCGTTCAGCACGACGGAACCGAGGATCGCTCCCATAAAGGCGAACGGCAACGCAAACAACGTATGCTCGAATTTGATCATTTCGAGGAAGATGCGAATTTTGTTAAACAAGGCGGTTCACTCCCTCATCGTTATGCGGTTTGACGCCGATATGCAGCGCCGCGATGCCGCCGGTGAGCGGGTACGCCTTCACGTCCCGCAGCCCCGTCCTGCGGAAAATTTCGGCGAGCTGCTTATGATCGGGAAATTGCACGAGCGATTCCGGCAGCCATTTGTACTGTTCGTAACGGCCTGCAAGCAGCTTGCCCAGAAACGGCAGCACTTGCCTGAAGTAAAAATAATAAAGTCCTTTGAACGGCTGCCACGTAGGCTTGGACAATTCGAGCGAAACGACCATTCCACCCGGCTTCACGACGCGCCGCATCTCCTCGATTACTTTGACGAGGTCGGGCACGTTGCGGAGCGCAAATCCGATCGTGGCGTAATCGAACGTGTTGTCTTCGTACGGCAGGCTCATCGCGTTGCCGCGCACCAGTTCGATTTGGCCCTCCAGGCCGAGCCGCCCGATTTTGGCCGCCCCGTAGTCCAGCATGTTTTGGCTGAAGTCGAGCCCGACGATGCGCCCGCTGCCGCTCGCTTCGGCCAAGCGATAGCCCAATCGCAAGATGCCGCAGCATACGTCGATCGCGGCCGTTCCCGGCTTCACGCTCATTTTGTTCATCGTGAATTTGCGCCACGCCTTATGGCGGCGAAAGCTCAAGATGTCGTTCATTTTATCGTATTTGGGAGCAATGCTTTCGAACACCTCGTGCACGAACTGCTCCTTCGTCTTCGCCTCGCGCGTCGTCATGCTGCCTGTCACCTCAAATTTCTTCCAGTACCTTCGGCTTGTTCAACAGCCGTACGAACGGTTCGCTGCACGAGAACAGTTCGTCCGTCAGTTTGTCCGAGTCGATCAAGCCTACCTTCGCATGCAGCTGCGCCAGCGCCGCCTCGAGCAGCTGGTGCAAATGAACGGGAACGTTGTGTTTGAGTACGAGCATGCGCAGCTTGCCAGCGTCGACGTCGCCCGACTGCAGCGCCTTGCGGTCTTCTTTCGTCCCGTGCTGCATAATGTGCCAGTAGCCCCAGCTGCCGCGGAAACGCTCCACCGACTCCGCCTTGAACAGCTCCTCGAACAGCACTTCGCAGCGCGTAAAGCAGCTCAGCACTTCCGGCCACACGCTTTGGTACACTTCCTCCATCATCGACCCGAACGACAAAAACAGCCGCGACCGGATCGCCACGGACTGCTGAATATAATCCTCCGCGGTCACCTTCAGCTGTTTCATCATCATGTACAGATTCATCTTCAGCCGGTTCACTTCGCAAATCGCGCCGGAGAGCACCCGGATCAGCTCGATTTGCCCCGCCTGCGACAGCAGATGGTAAAAGCGCGAGGAAAAATAGTCCCCCGCCAGCACTTTCAGTTGCCGCGAGCGGGCCGCCTTCTTCTCCTTGGCATCGTTCGTGTCCGCCACCATATCGTGCGTATCGAGGCCAAGCTGCACGAGCGAAGTGACGAGCGCATACAGCTCGCTCGTCGCTTTCAGCCGGTCGTGCCGGTTCAGGAAAGCGAACAGAAGCCGTGTCCGAAAATCCGGGAAGTCGGGAAGCTCGGTATGCTTCTGGATCATATCGTATTCGGTATATTTCTTGGCGATTTCCGGAATTCGGTAATTCATGGGAGCCTCCGTGCATTAACCTGGGACAACGCTTCATCCTACTAAGTATAGCATATCTCGGGGCGGCTCGCACGACAACTTGCAGCTGGCCAGCGCAGGGCCGCCCGCCGCATGCCATGCGGCCATCCTTGCAGGCTAGAACGGATATCGTTCGCGCCACTTATCCGTGTACGTCATTTGAAAATGCTGCCGCAAATATTGTTCGAGCACAGCGACGCTTTCATGTTCGCCCGGCGCAGCCATATCTTTCCCCCGCTCGCGCACCGCATCCAATGCGAGCAGCAGCTTGCCTCCCGAACTGCGCGACGTCGCGCTGTAATCCATAACCCGTACGAACACTTCGCCGACGTTCGAAGTCGAAGCGAACAGCCGCTGCGCGATCGTGTACAGATCGCGAATGACTACCTCTTCGTCGGCGCTGCGCGGCAAATTGAGATCGACCGAGAGCGTCGAGCTCGTCAGCTCCACTTTGCGGATGCGCAGCTGCAGCGGCACCTGCACCAGCACATCGACGACGTTGCTTTCGGTCAGCTGCCGGCCGCCTGCGGAGCCGAACGCGGAGGAAGTTTCCTTGGAACTGAGCCAAGCTTCTTGCAGCTGCGGAACAAGGGCGAGCGTCAAAGCTATGGCAGCTGACAGAACGCCGACTAACAGCAACCGGGGGATGGCAGCCACGGTGGGATCGCACCTCCTGGGAATTCGTCCGAGGGACGGCTTACCACCATTGTACATAAGAAAAAAGCAGGCTATGCCTGCTTTTCCGAATTGCTAGCGGCCGGCTATGCATCCGTATCGATCGAACCGTGCTTCGTCATAATCGTCGCTTTGCCCCGTACCTTGATAGCCGACGTATGCTCCGTAAATTGCGCGATCATAACCTCGCCTTTATCGAGCTTCTCCGTATGATGAAAGCGAGTGTCCTGGCCGCGGGTAAGGCCGATCACATGCACGCCGTTCTCCTTCGCCTTGATGACAAAATATTCGCCTTGCGTCGCATCCGACATTGCGGGAATCCCCCTGTGCGTTTGTTGTACCATTATGATGCGGCAAAATGGTTCTGTTGTCAACGCGTGGGGGCGGTACCATTTTGCCTTACGCGGTTATTGTGTCCGACGCGAGCTTTTGCTTGCTGCCGCGGTAAAACATCTTGAACTTGGACGGCAGCAGCTTCGTGCTCCCGAGATACAAAATCAGGTCGGCCAGCTTGACGACGCCCCATGCGAACAGCAGGCCGGCGATCACGTCGAGAACCCAGTGAATTTGCAAGTACATCGTGGAGAAAATAATCGAGGCGCAGTACGTCACCATGATCGTCTTGAAAATGCGGTCCTTCTCGCGCAAGGCGAGCAGCAGCATCGCGAACGAGATCGACGTATGCATGCTCGGGAAGCAGTTCATGACGTTCACGAGCAGCTCGTTCTCGCTGGCGAACGTACGGTGCAGCAGATCGGGCTGATGCTTCACATACCATACCTCATGAAGCAAAATCAAGTTGTAAAACGGCAAAATGAGCGGAAATTGCAGCAAATGGCCGGATAAGGCGTAGGACAGCATCTTTTTGATGCTTCGCGTCCAAAACGCGCGCAAAATGCAAATCCACAGCGATAGGACGAAGCCGTAGTTGTAAATCCACATCATCGCCTTGTCGAGTCCGGGCGTCTTGATCGTCCGCACCCAGCCGGCGGAATTGAGCGGAATCGAATTCATCATATCGTCCCAGCGCAGCACGTGGCGGTTGTTCTCGAACATCCAGTTGGCGATTTTCCACCAGAAGCCGTTGCCCGAGCCGTAAAAGTAATAAAAGACGCCGAGCAGCGGAATAGCGAACAGGAAAAATCGTTTCCACTCCACATCGACCTGATCGCGGCGCACGCCCATCAGGCAAATAAGCAGCAGAATCCAGCATTCCTTCGTCCAGCCGCCGACAGTGCCGATGCGCCAGACAAGAAAAATCGAAACGATGATGCCGTACATCGTCCAGTCTTGGCCCTGTATTATTTGTTGCAGGCGATTGCGGTTCAAACAAGCTCCCCCTTGATCTATGCTGTAAGTCTAGTAAACGGATTTTACGCCATCGCTAGTATAGCAAAAAAGCGCCGCTTGCGCTTCACATTTTTTTAACAAAAAACCGACTATTTCGTTAGCCTCATACACAACCGCGCGAAGCCTTCGGACTATGCCGGGGCCTACTTCATCTGACCTTTCATATATTCGCGCCGCAAGATCGAATATTGGTACGAATCGTGCCATCCGCCTTTATGCCGCATGTGCTCTCTCATATGGCCCTCGTACGTCATTCCGATTTTTTTCATGACGGCTGCGGAGCCGATGTTGCCAGGGCGGCAGGTAGCATATATGCGGTGCAAGCCGAGCTCCTCGAAGCCGAAACGAAGCAACGCCGCAGCCGCTTCTGATGCATAGCCTTGCCGCCAATGCGCCCGGTCTATGCAGTAACCGATCTCGCCTTGCTCCGGTTCGGAGACGTGAATGCCGCACCCGCCGATCAAGCGGCCGCTTTCCCTTAACGTTAAGGCCAGCTCATAGTCGAGGCGGGGCTGCCGCCGCTGCATGCCGATTGCCCGCACGATGAAATCCGCCGTCTCCTGCTCCGTGTTCGGCCCCCAGAT
Organism: Gordoniibacillus kamchatkensis; assembly: GCF_000829455.1. Classification (GTDB taxonomy): domain Bacteria; phylum Bacillota; class Bacilli; order Paenibacillales; family NBRC-103111; genus Gordoniibacillus; species Gordoniibacillus kamchatkensis. The sequence continues at coordinate 98,581 of NZ_JXAK01000008.1, read as the reverse complement.
CATATAGGCGGTCACCTGCGGATCGGATGCGTAGCGATGCACATCCGCGGCGTCATTCGGCACAAAATCCCTGATCTCAAGTCGGGCGGTTTGCAGTTTCATTGCGGTGTCACGCTCCTGTTCCAATATATATGCAAAACCACTTCCCCCAGCGCATTTGCATACGACAAAGGAAGTGGTTTTGGGTTTGAAGCACGGTTTGCTATTGATCGGAGTAGCGGGATTTGAACCCACGACCTCATCCACCCCAAGGATGCGCGCTACCAACTGCGCTATACCCCGACAAGCCGCTTGCACGGCGCCCCGAAAAAAAGGGGACGTTTGTTATTATAGCGAATGGCAGGTAACGATGCAAGGGGAGATTTTGAGATCAGGGATGACGGATGTTAAACGCATCATTTCATGTACCTCTTGTCCGGTACGGGTGTAATTATCTGTATAGGAGTGCATCCATGCAAAACATATGAGCACACTCCTCCGTCCTCCCAAACGTCCACATTTTGCTTTTTAACGTGCGTTTCAAGCCCCTAAGATAAACTTCATTCACTTGTAATTGCAGCTATTAACATTTAATGCGAACATTATTTGCTTTTACCTATTCAATAACAACTTCTTTATCACTGCTAATTCTTCCCTTACTTCATTTCTAAAATTCGCAAAATCATCTTCAATTCGGTGCAAATGTCCTTGCATATCATCTACTTCTTGTTCAGCTTTATAATTAATAGCAAAATCGATAACGGCCTCTTGCTTATCTCTAGCCGCTTGACGGTTCTGGCTCATCATAATGATAGGAGCTTGAAATCCTGCTATAAATGACAAAACCAAATTTAAAAGAATAAATGGCGGTTCATCAAAATGAATAATTTTTGTAAATGACAAACTATTAAATAAAATCCATAACACCAATAAGGCAAAAAAGAGGTTAATAAATTTCCAACTGCCACCAAACTCAGCAATTTTATCGGCTAATTTATCAGACCATTTTGTCTTCCTTACATACTCTTCTTCAATATGATTATGAATTTGTTTTTGAAAATCATCGACTAGTTGGTTGATTCGACTTTCATAGTCCTTACCCTTTAAATTATCGTCTCGCACTTGATTATCCAATGTATTGCCCTCCCGTTTATAAGCCATTTGCGAGCCATTACTATTTCTTCGTAGATCACTCCGCTTAATGTCCAATAAATTTGTACTCATTAAATGCTGCTGCCTGCCCCCGATATTGCCCTTCGTCGTCGACAATATTCCAGACAGTCGCATTTATGATATAAAATCTTGTACCTTTACTTGATATACGAATCCCCGTGTAGTTATCTACAAAACCTTTTTCCGTAACTATCTTAAAAAATCTATCGCGTTCTTCCCGCTCCATTGGCTCAGCAGTTAATCTTGAAGGTGTCTGAATAAAGGTGTCCCAGTCCATCTCCCACAATTTTAGTGCTTGTTGATTGCCAAAATTTAAAATGGGATCGATCTCTAATCCATGAGATAGAACAACGATTGGTGCCTGAAAAAGTTGATCAAAACAGTCATCTTTTTCATTGATATCAATCAACTTTCTACCAGTCCACTTTTTATAACTATTGAGTACGTTTTTGGCATGTTCGTTTGTTGCACTTGCTCCTATGTAAATCATCTAATGCTTCCTCCGATAAATAATATGTTTGATATTTCAATCATAACCTCATGAATGCTCTACGTTCTGCTTGTGGTTTACACAAAATACATTATTACAAAAACCTACTCAGATACGGTCATTATATGCGTTAACCTTTGGACAAGCAATCTCCGACTTTCTTCAGCGGCATTTAATGATTCCATATAACGTTTTTTCTAAATTGAACCATTGTCGTCTTACCCAATTGTCAGCCTTAGCAGCAACATTACGCCTCACATTATCGTCATAATGGTAAATGATCAAAGGAGACGATCTGTTTATGAAGCTCAGTGCAAAGAACTGGCTTTTAGGAGGAATAACCGCCGTCGCATTATTGACAATCTCGGCTTACACATTTTCCAATTCCTCCAAGCCAAGTACGGTATACGCAGCGGATCAATCCAACGCCGCCAACAAACACGCCATAACGGTTAATGGTGTAGGTGAACTTATGGCATCTCCGGATGTTGCTTATGTAACACTGGGAATCGTCACAAGAGCGGATAGTGCCAATAGTGCCCAAACCCAAAACGCTCAAAGCTACGCTAATCTTGAAAAAGTACTTTACGACAATTACAAATTAGATAAAAAAGACGTGAAGACAACTGGATTTCAAGTTCAACCTGTCTATTCTTACGCAGATAAAGAACCCAAAATAACCGGTTATACGGCTACACAAACAGTACAAGTAACTTATAGAGATTTGGATAAGATAGGTGCGCTATTGGATGCCGCATCAGGTGCAGGTGTAAATCAAATTAATGGTGTTCAATTTGATACGGAGAAGCGTCAAGACTATGAAATTTTAGCAATCGATGCGGCCATGAACAATGCAGAAAACAAAGCAAAAGCGATTGCTAAAGATGCGGGTAAACGGTTAAACGGTATAATTAATGTTACTCAAACAGGCAATTCCAGTGTACCAATTCGAATTGATAATGTAGGAGTTAAGGCAATGAACCAAGCAACAGCGTCTAGTGCTGCGACCTCTATCTCACCAGGAGAGTTAAAAATCACTACAAACGTAACTGTTCAATACGATTTTCAATGAGAAAACAATATGAGAATCAGAAGAGCCCGCACCATTTTTCAAATTTGGTGCGGCCTTTTGATTTAACTTGAAATGAGAATTTTCACGCAAAAAAAAGCCACTCCATTTGAGAGTGACATTCCCTTAAATTCCATGCTACACTATCTCTATACCACATGGGGAGCTATCTTATGGACATTGCAGCAGTTTCCACTTCTCTATCTCAATCTGGCCTACAACAATCTGTTGGAATCAGTATCCTTAAACAATCAATGGATGCAGCCACCGAACAGAATCAAGTTCTTATTCAAATGATGCAACAAAGCGTCCAACCCTATCTAGGCGGTAATTTAGATATCAAGATATAAAACATCTCAATTAGAGGTGTTTTCTTTTTAATAATCAAACATCAAAAAGCCATTTTAATTGCCGGAGATGTTTGCTAATCGGCATTCCCTTAAACTCAAAGAATAAAAGCTGCTGTTAATCCGACTTTAATCGTATCGAACTCCTTGATAGACAACAAACCCGATAGGATGATGAGTAAAATGAATAACAGGATCACCCGGGTTTCCGACCGTCGGGTACGCGTGGTTAACATCGATATATTCGCCTTGCAATTCAATAGGCTCCCCTTCGGCTAAATACGGGATCGGCTGCTCCAGTCCTTCACCGTCTCCATAGCGAATAGCAACGAACGCCTCTCCCGTTACAATGGAAGGATCAGCGCCGCGGATATCAAGCACCTGGATTTGATCGATCAGGAAGTGTTGGTGCATTGCGCCGGCACCTTCAGCATCTTCTTCTACTCTTTTGATGACAGCCTTTACATGAACTACCGGCCCGCGAAGTGATAACGGATGATTTTGCTGCGGCAGCGGATCGTTCGTCAAAGTGTGGCCATAAAACGGGTGTTTTTTCGCCATCATATCGCTCCTTTTTGTTACAACTCCATGTTACCACTGCTCTGCCATCGCATCTGTCGTTATTTGGCTAAGCGCTCTTCCCATTTTGGTTTTGCAGCAAACGGTCCATCACTTCTTTTACGTTTATTTCCGTATCGTGCGGCCCCGACATGGCCAGGTAACGGGCAAATCCGGGGTCCGGCTTCGTTTCTTCAATGTCTCCATGCTCCCACGCATTTTTACCGAGAATATAAGGCAAGGAAAAATGGATAGCCTCCCTCCTCCAAGGTTTTACACAATTATACCAGAGATTGATGACATAAATATGACAAAACATATTTGCGAATAACTTGATGCAGAGCTTGCTTTCATAGCGAAAAACGCCCGAACTGAACGTTCGGACGTTTTCGCATGCTTCGATAAACCCTTGTACATTGGAGAGCGGTTGTATGGCTGACTACCTATGCATTATTTCGTGCACAGATCGCGAAGCGACTTGCCCGGTTTGAACGCCGGGATTTTGCTTGCCGGAATGTCGATTTCTTCGCCGGTTTGCGGGTTGCGGCCTTTGCGGGCGGAACGCTCCCGCACTTCAAAGTTGCCGAAGCCCACCAGCTGTACCTTGTCGCCGCTTTGCAGCGCCTCGGAAATTGCATCGAAAACGGCATCCACCGCCTTGGTCGCATCCTTCTTGGACAGTTCGGACACTTCCGCCACTTTATTGATCAGATCGGATTTGTTCATGCCATTTCACCTCCCTCTGAACTGGAGTGCGCAGCGCTTCTACTTCCTGTTTTTACCGTTTCCCCGCATTTTATACGTAAGCGGCGGCAAAACAAACAAATTCGTCCGGGACGGCGGCCGCAGCGTCTCTAGGCGTGCCCCCGGTTCTCGCACGGAGTCAGCCAGGCATAAGCGCGGCCTATACTTTCTGATGACGCGAAAAAACACTCTCCCGAGTGTTTTTTCGGTCTCGTTCCGTGCCGCCCCGCAGCATCTTTGCCTACAAGATGATTGCGATCAAGCCGCCCGAGCCTTCGTTTATAATGCGCCCGAGCGTTTCCTGCAGCTTGTAGCGGGCGTTGTCGGGCATCATCGCAAGCTTGCCCTGAATGCCCTCGCGGACGATCGAGTGCAGCGAGCGTCCGAATATGTCGGACTCCCAAATTTTTTGCGGATTGTCTTCGAAATCTTGCATCAGATAGCGCATCAGCTCTTCGCTCTGCTTCTCCGTGCCGATGATCGGCGAAAACTCGGACTCGACGTCGACGCGGATCATATGGATGGACGGCGCCGTCGCCTTCAGCCTCACGCCGAAGCGGGAGCCTTGGCGGATGAGCTCCGGCTCGTCGAGCGACATTTCGGCCAGCGTCGGCGCAGCGATGCCGTAGCCGGTCGTCTTCACCATTTCGAGCGCTTCGGCAAACTGGTCGTACTCGCGCTTCGCATGCGTAAACTCCTGCATGAGCTGCAGCAAATGGTCTTTGCCGCGAATTTCCACGCCGACGACTTCCATCAAAATTTTGTCGTACAGCTCGTCAGGCGCATGCAGATCGATTTCGGCGATGCCGTGGCCCATGTCCATGCCGGCCAGCGCCGCGCGCTCGATGAACTCGTACTCGCCGAAAGCGCCGACGACGCGCTCGATGTCGCGCAGGCGGCGAATGTTTTGCACCGTATCGCGCACCGAAGTTTCGAATTGGCTGCGCAGCCAATGCTTCTCGTCCATCACCATAACCCAGCTCGGCAAATTGACGTTCACTTCGTGCACGGGGAACTCGTAAAGCACCTCGCGCAGCACTTGCGTCATTTCGTCCTCGCCCATCGACGCGACGCTCATCGCCACGACGGGCACGTCGTACTTCGCCTGCAGCTCGGAGCGCAGCTCCTGCGCCGGCTCGCTGGCCGGCTTCATCGTATTGATGATGACGACGAACGGCTTGCCGACCTCTTTCAGCTCTTCAATGACACGCTCTTCGGCCTGTACGTACGAGGAACGCGGAATGTCCGAAATCGAACCGTCGGTTGTGACGACGATGCCGAGTGTCGAATGCTCCTGGATCACTTTGCGCGTGCCGATTTCGGCCGCTTCCTGGAACGGAATCGGCTCGTCGAACCAAGGCGTATTGATCATGCGCGGACCGTTCTCGTCCTCGTAGCCTTTGGCTCCTTCGACGGCATAGCCGACGCAGTCGACGAGACGGACGTTCACATTGAGCCCTTCGGCCACGGAAATTTGCACCGCATGGTTCGGCACGAATTTCGGCTCGGTCGTCATGATCGTCCTGCCCGCGGCGCTTTGCGGCAGCTCATCCGTAGCGCGGATGCGATCCGACTCGTTTTGGATGTTGGGCAGCACGACGGATTCCATAAAACGTTTGATAAAGGTCGATTTTCCGGTCCGGACCGCACCCACGACCCCCAGGTAAATGTCGCCGCCGGTGCGCTCGGCAATGTCTTTAAAAATATCCACTTTCTCCAAGCGTAATCCCTCCCAGGTCAGAACTCGTACATTCCTTTTGGACTAGTAAGAATATATGTGGCTTTGCTAGAAATATGTCAGCGGGTTTATTTAGTTTGCGTTCACCGCCAGCATCCCCCTTCGTCCCCGCAATGCGTGCGCATATGGCCGGGCACACCCGCAGCCTTTAGCAATATATGAGACCGCCTGCAGCGATATTCGGAAAAACGAAAAAAGACCGCTGCTGCGGTCTTTCGAATTCTAGCTTTAAGTTCATACTGCTAGAAGGCGGAGCCTAAGTCCCCGGCAAATACGGGATCGGCTGCCCGTTCTCCCAGCGGTACGGGAACGATTTGCCCGGCACGAACAGCGAATCTTGCACGAGCAACTCTCGCAAATCTTCGTCCGGCTTCAGGGCGCCTTCTCCGCCTTTGGCCTTGATATAGAGCATCAGATCCGGCGCATAGTCGATCGCCACCTGGCCCGATTCGTGAACGATATAATTGATGAAAGAGTTGCGGTTATAGACGCTCTTCACCTGCGGCGGCTTTTTGCCGAGCTTGCCGAAGTCGACGTAGTAAAAATACGGCGCGATCTGCTCGCCCTTCGGGAGCTGGCCGCCGTTTTTCTTCTTATAATCGTTCACCCAGTTTTGCACGTCGCCCGCGCTCTGATATGTGGACAGCTCCAGCAGCTTGACCTCCGGCTTCGTCTCCGGATGGACGAGCACATACAGGAAGAGCCCCCCGCTCTCAAACGAATTGACCGGGGGAGTCGAAATAAGCCCGTGCTCCTGCAGCTTTTTGAAGTCGATCATATATTTCTCGTAAATCGGCGTATCTTCCTCGCTGTTCTTGATCGGAAGCACGCCGGTTTTCGCGTGGAACCGGTCCACCGCACCTTGCACAACCGGGATAAATTCGGCCGGGTTCGCCGTATTTTGCTTGCGCAGCTCGTTCGGGTACATGCAGCCGGCTGCCAGCACCGTCAGCAGGGCGAGCACGGCTGCGGCGTAGAGCGATTTGCCGATTCGACCGCTCCGCATCTTCCATCCCCCTCCGTCATGTTGTCGTACGTCCATGCTACTATTCTTCCTCGCGCTGCTTGGCGAGCTGAGCCCGAATCGCCGCTTTCAGCGGGTCTTCCGGGATGATGGCGGTCACGTCTCCTTTGACTCTCGCTTGGCAGGCGAGCCGGATGCCCTCGTCAGCCAGCGTCCCGAGCTTGAGACGCTCGTTGTGATTCATCGGCGCCAGGCCGCTTTGATCCGGCACTTTCACTTTGCACATAAGGCAAGACGCTTTCCCGCCGCAGCGCACGCGAATCGGCACTTTGGCGCGGCCGGCAGCGTCGAGCAGCGACGTGCCGGGGCGCACGGCAATCGTGCGGCCGCTCGGTGCAAACGTAACTTTCGGTCCCAAGCTGTTCACTCCTTCAGAAGCTCCCGAACGGTGGCGCTCACTTCAGCGGACCAGCTGCCGCGCGCGAGCAGCTGGCGCAAAACCGGCAGGTGGCGCTCAGGCTCGCGCCGCATCGCTGCGGCGACCGCCTCGTAGCGGTCGGGACGACCGCGCAGCACGTTGAACAAAAGCTCATGGGCAAGCGGCATGAGCCGTATTGCGCCGCCGGCCCCGACGGCAGCGGAAGCCGCATAAGGCTGCAGCAGCGCGACGTCGACGGCGTACTTGCAGCCGAGCGCCTCGACGACAAATCCGCCTACCAGCTCCAGCGTATGGCCGTGAAGGTCGTAATGGCTCAGCGTTGAGCGGTAAATCGGCGTCTCGCTGTAGGCCGGTTCATCGACCGTGTAAAGCTGCAGCCTCTGATGCAACTCGTCGGCGTCGTCGCTATCCGCATACATGTCGATATCGCGGGGCGGGTTCGCCACGGAAACGCCTTGCAGCAGCAAGCCGCAGCTGCCGCCGACGAGCCACGGCCGGCTGCAGCCGTCAAGCTGCTTCTGCAGCAGAAGCAGAGCTTGGCGCAGCGATGCGCTTAGCGCTACGTTCATTTGGCTCCCCTTCTCCGCTTCTAAAAATAAGGCCGATGCAGCACGACGATTGTGCCGGCTTGTTTTACTTTTGCCTGACAGGCAAGCCGAAAGCCGCGCTCCAGCTCCTCCGGCTCGAGCCGCAGCTCTTCCGCCTCCGTCGGCGGCGCCAGCAGCTCCATCCCTTCCGTGACGAGCGAGCGGCAGCGCGCGCACGTGCCTCGCGTACAGGAGAAGCCCCAATCGGCCTCCGCTTTCAGCGCATGATCCAGAATCGTAAGTCCCGTTTCGGGCTCCATCGTTTTATGTACTTTGCGTCCTTTCAGCTCCAGCACTGTTCCGGTACCTTCCTTTGCAAAAATCAAATCATCGAGAATAACATATAAATCAAAATCGGCACAAACAGCAAAAAGGCGACCGCAGACAGCACGGCCCGCAGCCACCCGGTCGTTTTCGCACGGGCGAACGTAATTAGCAGGGAGGCAACGGCCATGAGGCCCATCGCCACGAACGACGCCCACATTTTATCCAAGCTGCTCATTGTCTCAATTCTCCTAGGCGAGGTATACGGTATCCCCGGTTGGTATTCGGTCTATAGCCGCGTCACTTTTCGAGGAATGCATTATCGACATTATACCACCCGCCCTTGCCGTTGCCAAACGGGCTGCGCGGTGCAACAAAAAGACGGAAGCCCGCGTTCCGGACGCTTCCGCCTTGCCGTTACGACACGGATGCGACTATTTTTTGCCGAGCATTGCGCTCATGAGCTGCTGCATATTGTTTGCGTCCAATTTGCTGCTCTTGACCGCATTTACGATGTCCTTAATCGTCTGCTCAGACACGTTTACGCCGACCAGCGACGATACTTGCTTGATCAGCTGCCGCAGCTGCGCTTCGTTTTGCATCGTTGACGGATTCACACCGCTTGCCAGCTTCTGGATGTCTTTCGGCGTAACGGTTTTGCCGGTTCGATTTTTGACTGTATTCAGCACGTCTTTGGTCAAATCCTTGTTCGCCATTATGCAGCCTCCTTACTTAGGTTGTTGTACACCCTAACTAAGGTATCGTATGTACGGCTGCGGCAAGCGGTGCGGGCTAGTTACGCCCATGTTCGGCACCGCCGGGCGTCCATGGAGCCAGCGCCAGCTCCTCGATCTCGTGGGTGCGGACGCGCCCCATCAGATCGAGCACCGCGGCTTGCGGCGTTTTTCCTTCGAACAAAACGGCGTTGAGCTGCTCGGCAATCGGCATCGTGACGCTGTAGCGCTGCGCCAGCAGCACGGCCGCTTGCGTCGTGCGCACGCCTTCGACGACCATTCCCATTTTGGCCAGCACTTCGTCCGGCGACAAGCCTTGCGCCAGCATCGAGCCCGCGCGCCAATTGCGGCTGTGCCGGCTCGTGCAGGTGACGACCAGGTCGCCGATCCCCGCCAGACCGGAGAACGTGAGCGGATTGGCCCCCATAGCGACGCCGAGCCGGGCGATCTCCGCCAGCCCTCTCGTCAGCAAAGCCGCTTTGGCGTTGTCGCCGAAACCGAGGCCGTCGGACAAGCCTGCGCCGAGAGCGATAATGTTTTTGAGCGCCCCGCCGACCTCAACGCCGACCACGTCGGGATTCGTATATACGCGGAAGAACGAGTTCATGAACAAATCTTGCGCCATTTCCGCGGCTTCCAGCTGCTGCGCGGCGACGACGACGGTCGTCGGGCAACGCTGCACCACCTCTTCGGCATGGCTCGGTCCCGACAGCACGACGAGGCGCGCCGGGTCGGCCTGCGGGAGCTCTTCGGCGAGCACATCGGTCATGCGCTGCAAAGTTCCCGTTTCGAATCCTTTCGTCGCATGCACGACCAAAGCTTCAGGCCGCAGATGCGGGCGCAGCAGCCGGGCGACCTCGCGCATGCCGGAAGACGGCGCAACCACAACGATAGCGTCTGCGCCGCCGGCGGCATCCGCGAGCGACGCCGTCGGCTCGATGCCGTCCGGCAGTTCTACTTCCGGCAGGAAGCGGGGGTTGCGGCGGCGTTCTCTCATTTCCGCAGCCTGCTCCGGGTTCCGCGTCCACAGCTTGACGCGGTGGCCGTTATGCGCCAGCACGGTGGCGAGCGCCGTGCCCCAAGAGCCGGCGACGAGCACAGCGACCGATTTGGACATTGCGGCACCTCCGATCATGACGTTATGAACTTTGCCGCTTTTTGGCACCGAGCTTGTTTTCTTTGCCGTTCCATAATTTTACGATGTTGGAACGATGGCGGATGAAGACGAACAGGCAAAGAACGACGCTGGCCCAAAAAATTTCCGGCGGGCGGTGCATGATGAGCAGCAAAACCGGCAACGCCAGCACGATGAGCAGCGAGCCGAGCGAGACGAAGCGCGATATGGCGATGGCGGCGACGGCGATCGCGCAGGCGATCAGCGTCGGCACGAAAGCGAGCATGGCCATCGCGCCGATCGTAGTCGCCACTCCCTTGCCGCCGCGAAAGCCGAAATAGACCGGCCAGTTATGGCCGACGATCGCCAAGAGCCCGCACGCCACCGGCACCCACCCTTGCTGCGGCGAAGCCGCCCAATCGCCGACGGCAACGGCGGCTACGCCTTTTAACACATCGAGCACAAGCACCATGATGCCCGGCCCTTTGCCCAGCACGCGCAGCGTATTAGTCGCTCCGGCATTGCCGCTGCCGTGCTCGCGAATGTCGATGCCGCGCACCAGCTTGCCGTACAGGAAGCTGAAATTGATGGCGCCGATCAAGTAGGAAACGAGTAAGCTGATTGCAATGAACATATGTATGCGCCTCCTGATCCAGATTCCGAGCGATCAATCGTCGTCGGATTTGCGGCGTGTAAACAGTCGGACCGGCGTTCCTTCGAAGCCGAAGGCGGCACGAATTTTGTTCTCCAAATACCGCTCGTAGGAGAAATGCATCAAATCCGGTTCATTGACGAAGAACACGAAGCTCGGCGGCTTGACCGATACTTGCGTCGCGTAGTTGATGCGCAGCCGCTTGCCGCGGTCCGTCGGCGGCGGCGTCATGGCGACGGCATCGGAGATGACGTCGTTGAGCAGATGCGTCTGCACGCGCATCGCATGCTGCTCGGCGACTTGACACACGACGGGAAGAAGCCGGTGCAGCTTCTGATGCGTTTTGGCCGATACGTACACGATCGGGGCATAAGACATGAACAGGAAATGGTCCCGGATATTCCGCGTGAACTGCTGCATCGTCTTGTCGTCTTTGTCGACGACGTCCCATTTGTTGACGACGAACACCGACGCCTTGCCGGCATCGTGCGCGTATCCGGCGATATGCTTGTCCTGCTCGATAATGCCCTCTTCCCCATTGATGACGACAAGCACGACGTCGGCCCGTTCGATCGCTTTCATCGCCCGCATGACGCTGTACTTTTCCGTCGTCTCGTACACTTTGCCGCGCTTGCGCATCCCCGCCGTATCGATAATGACGTATTTCTGTCCGTCTTTCTCGAACGGCGTGTCGATCGCGTCGCGCGTCGTGCCGGCCACTTCGCTGACGATGACGCGTTCCTCGCCGAGAATGGCGTTGACAAGCGACGACTTGCCGACGTTCGGGCGCCGATCAGCGCCACCTTGATCACTTCTTCGCCGTACTCCTCGTCCTCGATGTCGGGAAAATGGCGCGCCGCCGCTTCCAGCATGTCGCCGATGCCGATCCCGTGCGCGCCGGAAATAGGCACCGGATCGCCGAAGCCAAGCGCGTAAAATTCGTAAATTTCGTCTTGCCGCTGCAGATTGTCAACCTTGTTTACGGCAAGCACGACCGGCTTCTTCGAGCGGAACAGCAGCTGCGCCACTTCCTGATCGGCGGAGGTGACGCCGGCTTTGGCGTCAACCATAAAGATGATCACATCCGCCTCTTCGATGGCGAGTTCAGCCTGCATCCGCACGGAACGCATAATCTGGTCTTCGCCGTCGATTTCGATGCCTCCTGTGTCGATAATGCTGAACTCTTGGTCCAGCCATTCGCCGATGCCGTATATCCGGTCGCGCGTAATTCCCGGCTTATCTTCAACAATAGCCAACCGGTCGCCGATGATCCGGTTGAAAATCGTGGATTTTCCCACATTCGGACGACCGACGATAGCTACGATAGGTCTGCCCATCGTAAAGCTCACTCCCTGCTCAATTGTCGCGGCTTTCCCGCGTACGAACCCGAACTTTCCTTCTACGTGCGTACGATGCACAATGACCATCATAGCAAAAAAACGGCAGCTTCGCCATCGCGAATCGCATTCGCCGGCGCGCCGCCGCGCAGCTTCAGTTTCGCCGCCCGCACGTAAAGACGGCGTTCCCCGTTATAGGGCTTTAACCGCTGGCGGCGTGGTCGATGATAACCATGAGCCCGTTCTTCAAATCGTGAGCGTTGGCGTTCATAATTTTCTCGAGCGCGAACGCCACCTGCTCTTGCTCCTCTCGCGACCGCACAATAAAAATCGGCGCACCGCCGGCAATTTGTTCTTTGTCGACCGTGATGACCGCGACGATCTTGCTCATGCCTGTCCCCCCGCCTCTGCGCCATTCGCCTTCGATTCCTTCGGCAGCCGGACGGCGTTTTCCAGCACCGGCACACGCTGTGCGGCAATTTGCGCCTTGCGCGGATCGTGCTGCTGCGGCAGCAAAAACACGCCCATCCGGCCGTCGTTCATATTGAGCCGCGCCATCGGAAGCAGCGCCGGCTCCCCTTCATCCTTGTAAATGCCCAGGACGGACGAAATATCGTGCAGCAGCGCCTGGCGCTGTCCGGGATTGGCGATCGTAATTCGCGCCCCGCGGTTTTTCGGCTTGATCATGAGACCGACTCCGTGTTTCGCGATCGCTTCACGGTCCGACTTGAGCCCGACGTTCATAATATAAATGTCGCCTACATACAGGTCCGGACCGTCAATCCTGACTTCCGCCGGCTCGATGTCGGCGATTTGGCCCAAATGCTTGCCCGATTTGAAGCGCAGCGAAATAAACAGAGTGACGAGGCCTACCGCGATTCCCCAATACCAAGCGGCTACGATCGCGAACGACGCGGAGAGGAAAGCTGCGAAAATAACCAAATAGTTGCGGCCCTCGAACACCATCGCTATCCCTTCGATGTACGTCGCGCCGCGCGGAACAAGCTCCATTTCGTCGATTTTGGCCAAGCTTTGCCGCTCCATGTTGCGCACGTCGCGAAATTGCTGCGCCGCAACGCCGAGAAACGTCACTGCGGTATAGTTTTTATCAAGCAGCGCCGGTACGGCGACCGCCCCGAGGCCGGCGGCGATAACGCCGAGCGAAATATGGATAATGGTGCCGTGCGGGTAGGACGGATATTGATGATAATCCGTCTGCAGCATAATGATCCTGGCCAAGACGCCGAAGAAAATGCCGATGATGACTCCGAGCGTATGGCTCTCCGTCAAATAGTGCCAGGTCATTATTTGCGCCACCCCTTTCTTTTGTCGGCCCATAGCTGCGAAAGCACTTTGACGCCGTTAGCCGCTTCCTGCATCAGAACGGTCGCGCAGCGAGAGACGAACACAGCGGTCCACCATTGATCCTGGAACGAAGGCCCGCCCAGCGTCATTATGCCGGTCTTATGGCGGAACAGCACACCATATAGCGTTCCCGTCGCCAAACCGATCGAAAGGCATGCCAGCTGCAGCGACACGCTGCGCTGCAGCACAAGCGTTATAAGACCGACCAGAACGGCAATATCGACGTCGGCCCGGGAGACGATCAAGATCGGATCGATCTCGAACAGCTCCTGCAGCAAAAAGTGAAACGAGCCGAGGAGCAGCCCGATCGATAACGCATGCAGCTTGGCCGCCGCCCCTTCGGTGCCGAGCCATAAACAGACGGCAAGCGCGGACACGAGCAGGAACGGCCCGCTCAGTTTGAAATGCTGAACCGTAACCGTCCATTTGCTTAACCCGACCCAGGCGATAAAAAAAAGAAGTATCCCCTTGTGCGATATACTTCTTAGAAGCACGTCCTTCCAGCCGCTTGACAGGAGTATAAGGGCAATGACCAGAAGGATGAGCGAGAGAAAGCCGGGATTCATGGGCGCATCCCCCTACTACGGCACTATGTCGCTGTCCCTTAGTATGGCGGCATTTTTAATTTTTAGTACATGTGAACCGCTCTTTCGCCCATTGCCCCAGACGGTGCGGCTACTGTCCTCTTCTCGCGTACGCCGCGGTATCGATGCCGCGTGCCGCACACCAAGCCGCGGTTTCGCCGCCGACGACAACCGGCCGCCGCCACAGCTCCGGCACGGTGCTTGCGCCGAGCGCCGTCATCATGAGCTTCAGACCATCATGCAGCTCATCGGCGCGGCGCAAAGCAGCCTCCGTGCCGTCCATTTGCAGCACGCGCAAAAACGCGCCGGCGACGCCTACGGCCGATGCGCCGAGGCATAGCGCGCGAACGATGTCCTCGCTTGTGGCGATGCCGCCTGAGGCGATGACGCTGCCGGGCTCGTACACCGTCAGCGTCTCGAGCAGCGCGACGCTTGTCGGGTGGCCCCAATCGTTGAGCCAGTCCAGGCTGCTAGCGCGGCGGGCGTTCTCGATCGCAGCAAAGTTCGTCCCCCCGGAGCCCGCGACGTCGACGATCGGCACGCCGGCCGCTTTCAGCTTCGCCGCGCCTTCAGCCATAATGCCGAAGCCGACCTCTTTGACGATAACGGGAACGGCCAGCCGCTCGACAATCGCCGCGATGCGTTCCAAAGCGCGGCGGAAATCGCGGTCGCCTTCCGGCATAATAAGCTCCTGCATAACGTTCAAGTGAATTTGCAGCGCGTTCGCCTCCAGCATGTCCACCGCTTCGCGCGCCTGGTCGACCGTCGCCTCGCTGCCCAGGTTGGCGAAAACGATGCCGTCCGGATTCATCTTGCGGACGATTTTATAGCTGGGAGCCACTTCTTTGTTTTTGAGCGCCGACATTTGCGAGCCGACGGCCATCGCCAGTCCCTTCTCGCGGGCCACCACCGCCAGCTCGCGGTTGATCGCCTCGGTTTCCGCAGCGCCTCCGGTCATCGCATTAATAAAAATCGGCGAGCTCAAATTGAGATCGCCGATTCGAGTCGAGAGTGCGATGGAATCCGTCGAGGCGTCGGGCAAACAATTGTGAACGAGACGTATATCTTTAAGCCCGTTCCGGCCGCTGGCGCCCAAATCGAGGGCGTAGCGGACGTGCTCCATTTTGCGCGACATTCGCACGGAGCCGCCTCCTTCCATAGTGCCGCAAACCGTTTATTTGAATTTCGACAGCTTATCTCCGAACCGTTCGCCGAGCGTCATGCTAAGGCCTTCGCGGCTCAGCGAAACGTTCTCGTTGCCGGCGATGTCTTTCGCCAAATTCGCGTGATCGCGGTCGCCGCGGGATCTGCGCTCGCGCGGTTCGCGCTCGGCTCTCGCTTCTTGCGCCGGAGCTTCTTCTGTCTCCTTGATCGAGAGCGATGCGCGCTTCTCGGCCGCGTTCAGGTCGAGAATTTTGACGTTCACCTGCTGGCCTTCCTTCAACACCTCATGCGGAGTGCCGATATGGCGGTGGGCAATTTGCGAAATGTGTACGAGCCCTTCGACGCCAGGCGCGATTTCGACGAAGGCGCCGAACGAAGCGAGGCGCTTCACGGTGCCGGTCACGATATCGCCGCTCTTGAACGATGCGGCCGCTTGGTCCCACGGGCCTTCCTGCGTCGCTTTAATGCTGAGCGAAATTTTTTCCTTCTCGGGATCGAGCTTCAGCACTTGCACTTTCACTTTGTCGCCTTCCTTGACGACGTCCGACGCTTTCTCCACATGGTGCCATGCCATTTCGGAAATGTGCACGAGACCGTCGATGCCGCCGATGTCGACGAACGCGCCGAACGGAGTGAGGCGCTGCACGGTGCCTTCCAGCACTTGCCCGACTTGCAGATTGCCCATAATCTCTTGCTTCTTCTGCTCGTATTCTTCGTCCAGCACGTCTTTTTGCGAAAGGATGACCTTGTTTTTCTCGCGGTCCATTTCCTTCACGCGCAGGCGCAGCGCGCGCCCTTTATAGTCGCTGAAGTCCTCGACAAAATGGCGCTCGACCATCGATGCCGGAACGAAGCCGCGCATGCCCACGTCGACGACCAGGCCGCCTTTCACCACTTCGGCGACGGTCGCTTCGAGAATTTCTTTGTCTTCCATCGCTTTCTGCAGGCGTTCCCAAGCTTTCTCGCTGTCGATAGCGCGTTTGGACAAAATAAGCTGCTCTTTCGCATCGTTGTTGCTCACGACGCGCAGCTCCACTTCCTGGCCAACTTCGACCGCTTGAGCGGCGTTGTCGAGCGATACGGAGGAAAGCTCGCGCACAGGGATGACCCCATCGTATTTATAGCCGACATCAACGATCGCTTGGTCGGCGTCCACTTTGATGATTTTACCGCGGACGGTGTCGCCTTTTTTCAGCGCGGATACGTTCGCCATCGCCTGCTTCGCGTCTTCGTCGCTGGCTGCTTGGGCGGCGGCTTGCTGTTCTTCGTTTTCTTGTACTTTCACTTCATCTGACATTGGGTTAGGCCTCCTTGGTTCCACTGCTCTTATTTATTTCATCTGCATAATCATATAAAGAATTACGCAGCGTTGCTATTGGCATTACGCATAGTATGATTCCGGGCTGTCCATTCCATACCTCATTTGGCTTTGTCCGGGCCTTCTGCCAGCAAAGTGCGGATGGCGTTCATAATCCGCTCCGTAGCAAGCTCCGTCTGCTCCGACGTGCTGCCGTCAAAATCGCTTAAATCGAGCGGTTTGCCGTACACGATCGTCATGCGCCGAAAAGGCCGGTATGTGCCGACAATCGCGACCGGTATGACGACGGCTCCCGCCTTGAGGGCGATGGCGGCTGCTCCTCTTTTGCCTACCGCCTCCAAATTGTTGCGCGTTCCTTCCGGAAAAATGCAGATGACGTTGCCGTCCTTCAGCAGCTGAATGGCGGTGCGGATCGACTCCTTGCTGACGCCTCCGCGCTTGACCGGAAACGCGCCGAGCACGCGAATGAGCGAGGCAAAGAGCGGGATGTCGAACAGCTCCGCCTTTGCCATGAAGTGAAGTTTGCGCGGCACGCGGGTGCCGATCAGAGGCGGATCCAGGTTGCTGATATGATTGGAGCATAGCATGACCGGCCCCGACTTGGGTATGTTGTCCACCCCGACGGTTCGCAGCCGGAACACCAGACTGAAGACGGTATCGCAAACGAATTGCCCGAACCGGTAAAACCACATCGTCATGTCCCTCCCGGCGCTTTTGCCCTGCAAAGCTCCAAGATTCGCTCGACCACTTCCGGGATCGTCAAGTTCGTGCTGTCGATCAGCACGGCGTCGGGGGCCCGCATGAGCGGCGACACTTCGCGTTCTTCGTCGATTTTGTCGCGTCTGGCGATATCTTGCTCGAGCTGTTCGATCGTCAGTCCGGGCTGGCTATCTTTCATTTCGTGAAAACGGCGCTCGGCGCGCACCCGCGGCGAAGCCGTCAAAAACACTTTTACTTCCGCATCCGGGATCACATGCGTGCCGATATCGCGGCCGTCCATAACGACGCCTTTGGCTGCCGTCATCTCTTTCTGCTTGCGCACCAGCTGCTCGCGCACCTCGCGAATTTTGGCCACATCGGATACGTTCGCGTTGACTTCCGGCGTGCGAATGAGCCCGGTTATGTCTTCCCCATTCGCATATACTTGCTGTCCTTCCGGTCCAGGCCGCAGCTCGAGCCGAAGATTGCGCGAAATGTCGGCCACGCGTTCGGTGTCCGCTGGAGAAATGCCCTGCTGCAATACCCGCCACGTCACGGCCCGGTACATGGCTCCGGTATCGACATAAACGAAGCCGAGTGCATCGGCTACGCGTCTGGCGATCGTGCTTTTCCCGGCTCCGGCTGGTCCGTCGATGGCGATGTTGTACTTTTCCAAGCGGTGCTCCTCCTAACAAACCTTGCATACTCTCTGACGCAGCAAGAAGAAACGGTTTGCGCCGTCCGATAGGACGAACGCGTTTCCCGGCGTTAAGCTTGCTTGTGCGACGCCCTGCATGTTGCTCGCCGTTACTCCTCCAGCTTAACGCCTAGCAGCGGAATAGCGTGGATATAGGCGGAGCTAATACTTCCCGATGCAGGAACAAAAAAGCAGGCAGGCGCCTGCTCTCGTCTAAATTATACCATAGGCCAAGACGCAAATGCAAAAGTTTGTAGCTTGCTATTTTCGCTCGAGCGGCCGCGGCTGCTTCGCCTGCCCGCCCGCTGCGCTCGCGACCTCGGCCCCGTGCCGGTAGGGCACCCCCTCCAGCGCATCGACGCGCGTTAGCAAGTTCCGCACGGCCGGTATTTGCAGCAGTGCCTGCATGGCGAACAGCAGCGCCAGCGCAAGCGCGATGCCTCGCACCAATAACCGTTCGACCCGTCCGCAAAACGTAACGAAAAGCTTCTCGTATTCGTCCCGATACGGTTCTTCCGACATAACGCTCCGCCCCTTATCTGTTACGTAAGGTTGGCGTGAACCCGGCCGAGAAAAAAAGGCGATTCTTCGTCCCTCCATTCTTGTCCATCTTCACGCTACTTGCGAGTATTCCCAGCTTTTGGGCGGTGCAATCGCAGCCGATTGCGGGGTTACCTTATCCGATTATAGCATGCCCTGCTAAATTAGGAAGCCCAAATGCGGCAAGCTGCGTCCGCCGCCGCAGCGCGCGCAAAAGCCGGCTCCTCCCGGGAAGCCGGCCCGCCCGCCTACGCTTTCTGTTCCGCCTGCTGATCTTCCGCTTTCACCGTGTCGATGCGCTCTTCCGTTCCGTTATCGGCGTTGATGAATATCCGGTATGTCGAGCCGTTCAGCTTGCCGATGAATTCATGGCAGAGCACTTCCTGATCGAGCTCGTTGCGAATGAGAGCCAGCGACTGGCTCGCGACATCGAGCTTCGGATTGAGCGTCTTCTTCGCTTCCTCCGCGCTGAGCTTCGGAGCTGCAATCTGCCTGTCCTTATGCTCGAAGACGTAGTCTGAAGCAACGAGACCGAGCACTTCGCCGTTATCGAGCGCGACCCGCACCGCCGCCTTCTCCGGATAGACGAGCACGTCGTTCTGGCGGCGCGCAAATGTAATCGTAGCCACGTGGTCGTACCGGTCGTAGCTGACGGCGTTCATGTTCGGATACCCGTGCTCGTCCAAATATTGCGCGGCGATGTCGCGGGCTTCCCGCACTCCGAGCCGGGCGGAAGCTACGGTCCGCGGCGCGGCAAACGCCAGCAGGTGACCGCCCTGCTTCGTGAAGTCCATATGAATGTCTTCCGCGTTTTTCCCGCGCGCAACGCGAACCGAATACGTCGGAAAATCGGTCCCTTTTCCGTTGTCGGTCACTTGCATCGCGTTCGGGTCGACATACGGAACGAATCGGGCCGCTTTTTTCTTGATTTCATCGGGCGGCGTCTCCGGGCGTCCGGCCAGCATTTGCACGCGCTTATGCTCGTCGTGGACAGCCAGCGCCGTCGGTCCCCAGTTCACTTCCGAATATTTGCCGATCTTCTTGTCCACCGTTTGGAAGCCGTCGATGATCGTGTTGTCCCTTGGCTCCTTCTGTGTCGCGAGCGCCGTCTCCACGTCCATCCAGCGCAAATTGTTGGCGATGACTTTGCCTTGCGTATCGCGCAGCTGATTGCGGATGTCCTGCGCATGAGTGTACAGCTGGCTCAGCGTCGTCATCTCCTGCTCGGACAGCGGCTGCTTCGTCATGTCGCGGACGGCGGTGCGATAAGAGAAATTCGCCAGGTTGGCAAGGAACTGTTCCGTATGGTTGAACGGCATCAGCGTCAGCGGCAGCTGGTTTATCTCGCTCTGCGCCTGGCTCGTCAGCCGCCATACGTTGGCCAGGCCCCGCCGGTATACGTCGTGCGACGTCGAACTCGCGGTCAACGTGTTCCCGAGCTCGGTCTGCAGCTTGTCGATATGGAACGATAAGTCGTGGAACGCCCGCTGATACTGATTTTCCGCTTTGATCAATATCGCGTTCTTTTCCCTGTGCTCCTGATACCCCCAATAACCCGCGCCTATGAGCGCTACAGCCAATATTGGCATCAGCACCATGCTTAGTCTGCTGTACATGTTTCGGTCGAGTCTCCTTTCGTCAGCCATGCTTGCCAGTAGTTTCTGCCCGAGGCAGTGCGTTTATGCACCGGCAGCACCGTCCGCCCGCGAAAAAGAGGCCTCTCCGCGCCTATGCGGAAAGGCCTCTTCGTCAATAGTCCTGGGTTTCGATATCAAAATCGTTCTCGTTGTTGCAAATGCACTGCTTGAAGCCGGTGTCGATGCGTCCCTTGTCGCGCCGACCCTTGAGAATGAACCGTTCGCCGCACTGCTTGCAGCGAATGGTAACTTTGACCCGGTTGCTGTCCATGCTCTCCTCCATGTCGCTCTTCTGCCTATTAAGCGTTAAGCTGGAGGAGTAACAGCGAACAATATGCAGGGCGTCTCACTGCCAGCTTAACGCCATGGCGTTAAGCTGGGGGAGTAACGGCGAGCAATATGCAGGGCGTCTCACTGCCAGCTTAACGCCTAGTATGGACAAAACTTTTACGCTTTAATCTCTTCTTCGGAACCGAGAGCGCGCAGAGGCGAGCGATCGTTGGCCCGGGATATGCGCCCGAGCGAGCGGATCCACAAATACCCCATGAGCGGAACCATCAGCCATATCCAGTTCGACAGCAGCAAAATGTAGTCGAACACGCCGTGCCAAACGATCGGCAGCGCAAGCGAAAGCGTCAAATACAAGCCCGCTTTTTCCGGCTTGAACTTGGCTTTGCCGAGATAGTAGCCCATCATCACCCCGAACAGCGCGTGCCCGGATACGGGCAAGAACGCGCGGTACAGCAAAGCGGCGAACGAGGGCAAGCCGAGGAAAGCGTAAAATACGTTCTCCAGCGTGGCGAAGCCGAGGCTGACGGCGGTTGCGTACACGATGCCGTCGTACGGCTCGTCGAACGAAGCGTGGCGGTAAATGAGCTGGACGAGCACGAACCATTTCAAGCTCTCCTCCAGCCCGGCCGAAGAGACGAACGAAAGCACGAAGTTTCCGTTGCCGAATTCGTAGCCGACGCCGTGCTGGATGACCATCGCCGGCAAGACGAGCAGCATGCCGAGCAAAAACATTTTGGCCACCAGATGAATCGGCTCCGTCTCATACTTGTCTTTCAAATAAAAATAGGAGAGCAGAGCGATGCCCGGCGCGATGGCGGCCATCAACACAGGTACAATCGTCAACATGAGCCCTCCCAACATCTTTCCGTAGTTTTATCGGCGTCCACGAAACCAAAAATAATTACACCCAGCCGCGGAAACGGGCGGCTTCCGCCATTTTGCGCACGCCGATCATATAAGCCGCCAGGCGCATGTCGACGCTTCGGGTAATATGAACATTATAGACGTTCTCGAACGCCATTTCCATGACATCTTGCAGCTTGGCATGAACTTCGTCTTCCGTCCAGTAATAGCCCTGGTTGTTTTGCACCCATTCGAAATAAGAGACGACGACTCCGCCGGCGTTGGCGAGTACGTCCGGAACGAGGAACACGCCGCGCTCCGTCAATATTTTCGTAGCTTCCAGCGTCGTCGGGCCGTTCGCCGCTTCGACGATAATTTTGGCGCGGATGCGGCCGGCGTTTTCGCTTGTGATTTGGTTCTCAACCGCCGCCGGCACGAGAATATCGCATTCCTGCTCGAGAATCTCCTTGCCGGGCAGCCGGTTCTGGAACAAATTCGTGACAGCGCCGAACGAATCGCGGCGGTCGAGCAAATATTCGATATCGAGCCCGTCCGGGTCGTACAATCCGCCGTGAACGTCGGAAATGCCGACCACTTTGGCGCCGCTCTCATGCATGAATTTGGACAAGTAGCTGCCGGCATTGCCGAACCCTTGAATGACCACTTTCGCCCCTTCCAGGGGGATGCCTTGCTTCTCCAACGCCTTATTGATCGCAATCGTCACGCCTTTGGCCGTAGCCGTCTCGCGCCCGTGCGAGCCGCCGAGCACGAGCGGCTTGCCGGTAATGAAGCCGGGCGCGTCGAATTCGCGAATGCGGCTGTACTCGTCCATCATCCACGCCATAATTTGCGAGTTGGTCATGACGTCCGGCGCCGGAATGTCTTTCGTCGGCCCCACGAGCTGCGAAATGGCGCGGACGTAGCCGCGGCTCAGCCGCTCCAGCTCGCGGAACGACATTTGCCGCGGATCGCAAATAATCCCGCCTTTGCCGCCGCCGTACGGAAGATCCACGATGCCGCATTTGATGCTCATCCACATGGATAAAGCCTTCACTTCGTCTTCGTTCACGTCCGGATGGAAGCGAACGCCGCCCTTCGTCGGTCCGACCGCATCGTTATGCTGCGCCCGGTAGCCGGTGAACACTTTCACCTTGCCGTCGTCCATCCGCACCGGGATCCGAACGGTCAGCAGCCGCAGCGGCTCTTTCAGCAGCTCGTACATTTCTTCGGAAAAGCCGAGGCGCTTGAGCGCTTCTTCGATCACAACTTGCGTGGCGTGCAGCACGTTAACATTTTCAACTGGATTAGCCAAAAGGACCACCTCGTGGAATTAATCGGAACAACTACCGGACGCATTAGGTTTTTTTAGCGTGTGCTTGCGCGCCGGTTTCTATGCTCGCGCCCCGGCCAAGTTCGGACACAGCAAAAAGAAAGCATCCTTCAAAAACGTGACGTTTTTGCAGATGCTTCTTTTGTAAAGCCCGGGCCTATCCGACGCCGAGCCTGCGCCTTTTATGTGAAATACCGGCAAAGCACCTTGACGGCGTCGTCGGCAATAATTTTGTTGCCATATTCGTCCAGTACAGCGTCGGTGACGGAAGTCGCTTCCCCGTACTCCGACAGCACGGCGATGAGCGCCTGATAGCGCTGCTCTTCCATGTCGATCGGCTCCAGCCGCAAAATGTACCGGCCCTTATACGAATACAACGTACCGCCATCGATCAGCAGCGGGTTAACGATTTTGGCGACGCGCAGCAAATCTTCGAAGTCGCTGAAAGCGTAGGCGATTTCGTCGCTTTGCTCCATCGTCACTTCCATTTCGTACATCTCTTCGGCTTCGTCCTCGTAGCGTCGTGGCTGTACGACTGCAGATCCATTTTGCCGCGGGTGACGATAACGACCATGCCTTGCGCCGGGAGAGCGAACACTTCGACGGCAAGCGGGCCTGACGGATCGAAGCCAAGCTCGGAATACGCCTGGTCCATCATTTCGCTAAACAGCTCGTGGACTTTCGGAATTTCCCGCCACATGTCGTCCTTCTGGATGCCACGCTCCGTCAAATCGTCGAAGGTAAGGAAAATCCTTATCTTATCCTGGCTTAAACGTTCAATCTTCATGATAGGATCCTCCTTTACATGACACCTCTTAACTTACAAGGTATGATGGGAGAAATGAAAAGGTGTATCCCACTGGGGCGCAGGCTTGTATGGATGCTTAGCCTTTCCTCTATGTTATCACTAAATTCATCATAATGCACGCAAAAAAACCAGAAGCGCTAGGCCTCTGGTTTGCGGCCGGACGGCTGTTATTGCAGCTGGGCTCCTGCTTTGCCGCTGTCCGTCAAAATTTCGTTCACTGTGCGTTTTAGCTCCGGATCCGCGTTCACGATTTTCTCCACCTGGGCCAGACTGTCCTGGCCGGATGCCGCAGCCGTGTTCGCGCCGGCAGTCCCAGTGGCGGCAGCGCCGGTTCTTCCGGCTGCTCCCGTTGTGCCCTGCGCATTCGCAGAACCGCCCGCGCCGGATGCCGCACCCGCCGTGCTTGCTCCGGCTCTGGACTTGCCCATGCCGGTGCCGAACTCGAGCATGTTCATGACGGTATCGGCGGCTTTGCCCGCCGGCTTGCCAAACATTTTGCCGAGCGAGTCGGCCGGGGACGAAAACATATTCAGCATCATGGAACGGTTCTTTTTATCGCTCAAATAAATGACTGCCGCTGCACCGACCAAACCGCCCAGCACAAACGCGCCGATTCTCATCGCTAACTCCTCCACTCAAATTGGTATTGCCCTGCTCGTCTGTAGCATGTGCGCCGCCTTGCCCGCGCATACGCCGCGCGAACAGGAAAAGCGAGGGTCCCGGCGCCTGACAAGGGGACTTTTTTCCCGCGTGGAAGTATGCCGCTTATCCTGCTATCTCACTGACGCACTGCCGCGTACCGTACCGTGGGACGCCTTTCCATCGCGCCATTGTACCGCCGCACCGGCTAGCACTGGGCCACCTTACGCAGCGCCCCGCCGGCTGGCGGCCAGGCTGCCCTGCGTTCGCGCCGCCTCACCGGCTAGCCGCCGGGCCACCCCACCCAGCACCGCCGCACCGCCGCACCAGCTCGGGCGGGCTGCCCCGCACGGCACCGCCGTGCCCGGGGCCCGGGGCCGCGCCCGAAATACTGCCGGCCGACGCCGGCATGGAGGACTTTCAAAGCATGTTCTACCTGCACATGAATGCCATCGTCGGCCTCGCCGGCATGATCGCCGCGCTGATGCTGACCCGGCGCTGGCCACACAACAAACGCTACTTGCTGCTTGTGTTCAACCTCGGCTTCCTGCTGCTGTACAGCAAGAAGCTGTTCGTGTTCAATCTCGCCTACGTGGCGCTGAATTACGTCGCCTTCCTGGCGCTCTGCCGCTTGACCCGGTACCGGCGCACCGCGTTCATCGGCGCGATCGCCGCCAACGTCGCCGCTGTCAGCATGTTGCGCTTCTACGGCATGGGCGCGCTGCAGTCGCCGCTGTTCGACGTCGTCATTACGCTAGGCCTCATCTATACCGTGCTCAAGGTAATCGACGCGCTGTACTTCGCTTACTTCCTGAAACGCGACGGCGAAGCGAAGCCGCTCGATTACATCAACTATCTCCTGTTCGTGCCGACGTTCACGTCCGGGCCGATTTTGAAGTTCCGCGACTTCATCGCCGATACGAAGCAGCCGTACCGCGTGGACGCTCCTCTCTTCGAAGACTGCGTCAAGCGCATCATCCTGGGCCTATTCAAGAAAATGGTGCTCATCCCCGGGATGAGCTACACGTTCCACCTGGTGCTTGACCGGCCCGGACCGCTGCATACGCATGAGACGCTGTTTTTGATGGCCTGGTTCTACTTGTGGATTTACATCGACTTCTCCGGCTATTCGGATATCGCGATCGGCTTCGGGCGGCTGCTCGGCTACACGATCCCGGAAAACTTCAAAAAGCCGTTCACGTCGCCGTCGCTGACGCAGTTTTGGCGCAATTGGCACGCTACGCTCGGGGACTGGTTCCGCGACCACATTTTCATTTTCTTCAGCCGCAAAACGCCGACCCGCCTGACGGCCGCCGGCCTGTCGCTGCTCATTATGCTGCTGATGGGCTTGTGGCACGGCTTCACGTGGCTATATGTGCTGTACGGGTTGTACCACGGCATCGTCATCGCGATCGAGTCGTATTTCGACTGGTCGACCGTCAACAAGAAAAAAGTGTCCAAAGCTTATTTTTGGTACCGCGTCGCCTTGACGCAGCTGCTCGTCATGTTCGGCGTCGTCGTCTACAGCGGCGACACGCACACGGTGCTTCGTATTTATGAGGGGCTGCTGCGTCTGCCTTCATTTTAATTAGGCAAAATGGTATAATCAGGGACGTCAGGCATAGCCATTTACCATGTCCAATTTCGCTGGAGGTGTCATTATGAAGTTAGGCGTATTTGCTGTTTTGTTCGCTCAGAAGCCGCTCGAGGAGGCGCTCGACTACATCGCAGCCAAAGGGCTCGAAGCGGTCGAGATCGGCACCGGCGGCTACCCCGGCAACGCGCACTGCAAACCGGATGAGCTGCTCGCCGACGAAGGCAGGCTGAAGGCGTTCAAGAAAGCGTTTGATTCCCGCGGCCTTACGATCAGTGCGCTCAGCTGCCACGGCAACCCGCTCCACCCGCAAAAACAGATCGCCAAAAGCTTCCACGACGATTTCATCAAAACGGTCGAACTGGCGCAGCGCCTTGAGGTACCGGTCGTTGTCGGCTTCTCCGGCTGCCCGGGCGACCACGAGGACGCCAAGTATCCGAACTGGCCGGTGGCGCCTTGGCCAAACGACTACCAGGAAATTCTCGCTTGGCAATGGGAAAACAAAGTGATCCCGTACTGGAAAGAAACCGGCAAATTCGCCGAGGACCGCGGCATCAAGATCGGCCTCGAGCTGCACGGCGGCTTCTCGGTACATACGCCGGCAACGTTGCTGCGTCTGCGCGACGCCGTCGGCGAAGTGATCGGCGCCAACCTCGACCCAAGCCACATGTGGTGGCAAGGCATCGATCCGGTGCAAGCGGTGCACATTCTCGGCCGCGCCGGCGCGATTCACCATTTCCACGCGAAAGATACGACGATCGATCCGATTAACGTCAACAAGCACGGCGTAACCGACATGCAGTCGTACACGCTGATGCTCGACCGCGCTTGGCAGTTCCGCTCCGTCGGCTACGGCCACGACGTGAAGACCTGGGCCGACATCATCAGCGCACTGCGCCTGGTCGGCTATGATTACGTCGTCTCCATCGAGCATGAGGACGGCCTCATGTCCGTCGACGAAGGGTTCAGCAGAGCGGTGCAAAACCTCCAACAAGTGCTCATTAAAGAACCGGTCGGCGAAATGTGGTGGGTCTAGTACTATCGTATGTCAAAAAAGTGGAAGTCCCCTTAAACGCGGGGCTTCCACTTTTTTAAAAGGAGGAACGGATATTGATCAGTATCGGCTCATGGACGGCATTTGCGCTCGTCTCGCTTGGAATGGTTTGTTCCCCCGGTCCTAATATGATTTACCTGGTATCCCGCTCCATCACGCAAGGGCGGCTAGCCGGAGTCATATCCTTATTCGGAATTGTACTGGGCTTCCTGGTTTATATCGTTTTGACCATGCTTGGGCTTTCAGCTCTTTTCCTGGCCGTCCCGTATATTTACGAGGCAGTAAAATGGGCTGGCGCCGCCTATTTGCTTTGGCTCGCCTGGAAAGCGGTCAAACCCGGCGGCGCGTCTGTTTTCGAGCCTCAAACCTTGCCCGTGGAACGGCCGCGCAAGCTGTTTCTCATGGGGTTCATGACAAGCTTGCTGAATCCGAAAATTGCCGTCTTGTACGTATCCCTGCTGCCGCAGTTTGAAAATCCCGCGCGCGGGTCGCTGCTCCAGCAAGGCGCAGTTCTAGGGTTCACCCAATTGCTCGTCAGCTTTACGGTCAATTTCCTCATCGTGCTTGCCGCCAGCAAAGTTGCCTCATGGTTCGGCACGCGGCCAACGTGGCTCAAAGTGCAGCGCTGGCTCATGGCAACCATCCTGAGCGGGCTTGCCGTTCGTCTCGCTTTCGATCGCCGGCCATGACGGCCCGCGTCATCCCCATCCGTAGCGGCTAAGCCGACGAGACTGCTTCCGCTGCGGCAAACCGCACTTCGCCATGGATCGCGCTAAGCCGGCGAGGCTTCTTCCGCTGCTAGGCGTTAAGCTTGAGCTATTCGAGAGCAATGTGCCGGACGTCTCATACCCAGCTTAACGCCGGTAAACCACATGTCGCACTGGAGGACAGGGTCAAGCAAAGCCGTTTATCCTTATTGCATACCCTCAGATTTGCCCTCCGGCGCCTCGTTTGCCTGTCGCGGCCCCGGAAGCAGCACCGTAAACGTCGATCCCTCCCCAGGGGTGCTGCAGACCGTCACCGTTCCGCCGTGCAAGTCGACGATCGTCTTTACGATCGCCAGGCCGAGACCGCTGCCGCCCGCCTCGCGCCCGCGCGCCCGATCGGCTTTGTAAAACCGCTCGAACACGTGCGTCTGCTCCTCGGCCGTCATGCCGATGCCGGTATCGCTGAAATCGACCCGGGCTCCCCCTTTCCCGTCGGGCACGGCTTTGATCCGGATCGCCCCGCCCTGCGGCGTAAACTTGATGCTGTTGTGCAGCAAATTGATCCACACTTGGCTGAGCAGCTCTTCATCGGCTTCAATCGTCAGTTCCTCCAGCTCAGCCTCAATGTCTAACCTCTTCTCCGTCCACTGCGGTTCGGCGTTCAGCACGATGGCGCGCAGCTGGCGGTCCAGCCGGTACAGCTTCATATGCACGGGCTGATGCTCCGATTCCAGCGACGTCAGCTTCAGCAAATTATCGCTCAGCCGCGAGAGACGGCTGCATTCTTTCTCGATAATGCGCAGGTAGCGGTGTCGCTCTTCGGCCCCTAGCTCCTCGTTCCGCAGCGCGCGGGCAAATCCGCCGATCGAAGTGAGGGGCGACTGAAACTCGTGCGATACGTTGGAGATGAACTGCTGCCGCATCCGCTCCATTTGCGACAGCTCGCTCGCCATCGTATTAATGCTGTCGATCAGATCGCCGAACGGGTGGCCTCTCCGTACGTCATCCAGAGGAATCGGCTCGTGAAACTCGCCGCGGCCGATACGGCGGATCGCTTCGATCAGAGGAGCGAACGCTTGTTTCCGTTTATGGCGGAGCAAGAAGCCGACCGTGATGAAGGACACCATCGTGAGCCACTGACCGGTAATATATGTGATCAGCGAAGCGACGCTTTCCGACGGATCCACATGAAGGGCGCCATAAAGCAGCCTCGTGCCGAAATGCATAATGGCCCAGCACATAACGGACATAGCGCTCATGGACAGCAGCCGCCACGCAAACGCCCATATTCGCTTCAGCTTCTGCTTCCGGCTCACGGCGCCGTCACCTCCAGCCGGTACCCGAGACCGCGCATCGTGCGGATGCGGAACCCGTACCGCTCCTCGGGGAACCTGTCCCGCAGCCGGTTAATATGGACGTCCAGCGTCCGCTCGTTGCCGTCAAAATCATAGCCCCAGACATCCTCGATCAACTGCTCTCGCGTAAGCGTCCGGCCTGCTCCCGCCGCCAACTTGAACAGCACCTCAAATTCCTTAAGCGGCAAAGACACCTTTTCCCCGGCGGCGCTGACCTCGAACGTTTTGCGGTCCATCCTGAGTCCGCCGACCTGCACCTGCTGCGATACCGAGATGCGGTAGCGTTTGAGCAGCGCTTGCACCCGGGCGACGAGCTCCGCCGAATCGAACGGCTTGACGAGATAATCGTCGGCTCCGAGCCGGAACCCTTTCACCTTGTCCGCCGTCTCACCTTTGGCTGTGAGCATCAGAACCGGCAGCTCCCCGAGCCGCCTAATCTCCCGCACTAGCTCCCAGCCGTCCATTAGAGGCATCATCACGTCGACAATGGCGAACTCGATCTTCGTCCGCTCCAGCAGGTCGAGCGCCTCACGGCCGTTCGCCGCCGCTTCCGTCTCGAAGCCTTCCTCCCGCAACACGACGCAAATGAGCTCCCGAATATGGGGATCGTCGTCCACGACCAACAGACGTGTCATTCCAGCACCAGCTCCTTTGCGGTCATTGCCATCAAGTTCGCGGCGGGGAGCGCATTTTCCTTCGTTTGCAGCTGATGATCGGCGAATTGCCGGTACAGCCTGTGCGTGCGATACAGCTCGTCGTGCGTGCCGATGCCGGTCACAACCCCTTTATCGAGAAACACGATCCGGTCGGCATGCTTCACAGTAGCCAGTCGATGCGCAATCACGACCGTCGTACGGCCTTTCATGACGTTGTCCAGCGCTTCCTGCACGACGCGCTCCGACTGGCTGTCCAGACTCGACGTAGCTTCGTCGAGAAGCAGCAGCTGCGGATCGCGCAGCAGCGCCCGGGCGATGGCGAGACGCTGGCGCTGGCCGCCCGACAGCTTCATGCCCCGCTCCCCGACTTGCGTATCGTACCCGTCCGGCAAAGCTTCGATGAAGCCGTCGGCATAAGCCAGCTTCGCAGCCGCTCTCAGCTCCTGTTCACTTACTTCGCGTCTGACCCCGTAGCATAAATTGTCCCTTATCGTACCTGCCAAAATCGGGCTTTCCTGCGAGACATATCCGATCCGTTCCCGCCACGACTCAAGCGAATACGTCTCCAGCGGTTCATCGCCAAACTTGATTGCCCCCTCGGTCGGCAGGTAAAATCGCTCCAGCAGCGCGAACAGCGTCGTCTTGCCGCTGCCGCTCGGACCGACGATTGCCGTCACTTGCCCCGGTTCGATCGTAAAGCTGACGCCGCGGAGAACCGGCTCCTCCGGCTTGTAGCCGTATGTGACGCGCTCTATCGCAATCGGCTTTTGCCCGCGCTCCGCGGATCGGCCCGTCGTTCTGTTTTCCTCCTCGTAGTCAAGCGTCGCCAGCATTTCTGCCGTCGCCCCCATCGCTTTTTGCAACTGCGTAAAGAACGCCGTAATTTGCTGAATCGGCATGACGATCTGGAACAAATACAAAATGAAGGCGATGAGCGACCCGGTCGTGAACGTCCCTGCCGCGACGCGAATGCCACCGTAGCCGATGACGAGCACCATCAGCAGCATGATGACGGCGCCGATCACCGGGAAAATGAGTGCCTGGATGCGGCTCTCCTTCAGCCCATACCGGTACAGCTCGCGAATGCCGCCGCTGCCGCGCTCCGCGGCGTACGGCTCGGCTCCGGATATTTTGAGCAGCCGAATTTCCGACACGACGCCGTTCAGAAATCCGGTAAAGGAAGCCGTCTCGTCCTGCAGCCCTTTCGACACCTTATACATGCTTCGCCCAAGCGGCACCAGCACCGCCGCAGCGAGCGGAAGACCGGCCAGCAACAAGAGCGTCAGCTTCCAGTCAAGGGTAAACATGACGACGATCGAACCGGCCATGGAGATGATCCCGGACACGAAGCCGGCCAAATGCTCCGTAATGACGCCTTTGACGACTCCCGAGTCGTTCATCATGCGGCTGACCGTCTCCCCCGACTGCCGCTCATCGTAATATGCGACCGGCAGCGTCAGCAGCTTGCCCCAAAGCAACTCGCGGAGCCGGGCGACAACCTGCTGGCCGATCCGCCCCAGCAAGTAAACGGATACGCCCCCCGCGACCGCCTGCAGCAAAAAAGCGCCGGCCATCATCGCTATTTGCCCGCTGCCGAGCGCCGACAAATGGAAGCCGTCGATAAGCCGCTTCGTCAGAAGCGGAATCGCCAGCGACGCCAGCGTATTGACGAGGCTGAGGCCAAGCGCTGCCGCCAGCAGCGTCCTGGACGGCCTAATGCGTGCCAGCAGGCGAAGGAACGGCTTTAACCCGCCGGATGGCCGCGCTCCTGTCTCCGTAACGTTTTGCCTGGATGTATCGGTTCCCGTTATTTCTCTATCTCTCATTCGTGCAACACTCCTTGCCGATGTAAGCTTCATCGACGAGATTACACCCCGAATGTAAATTGAAATTAAACATGACAGTACACCACTTGCGGCCGTTTCGCTTATAGGCGGAAAGCCGCTAGAGCGGCTAACATGCCCTAAAACTACCTGAGGCCATTTTGCCACGAGCCTCCTTGACGACAGGTTATACTTCATAGCGGCAATAAAAAAAACCGCCCGCTCACGACCGAGGTGAACGAACGGCTTTTTGCGATGGTTAGGATGATGGAGCCGGTGGTGCCGCATGTCATGCGGCCTCGGCAAATCGAGCGTTACCAGCCCGAAATCATAACGGCGTCCATGAACAGGAACACCAGCAAGCTCACGCTTGCAAAGGCAATGGCGAACGGATTGCGTCTCGGCGAACGAATAATGCGGTACAGACCGAGTGCAATCAAAATCGTGAATACAATAACAAACGGGTCGAATCCCGTGAAGTTGCTCGTATTTGCCGCGGCTTCAGCTGCCAGAATCATGAGGAACCTCCTTCTGGTCCTTCCAATTGTTCATTACTTACATGTTAGCTTGTGATCCCCGGAGATGCAAGTACTTTTGCGACTTGTAACAAGTTTGTCACCACTTTTGCCTGTATAACCAACCCTGCGGAAAATCATTCTACGTGCTCAACTGGTTTCTTTCTGTTCCCGTCGCCGTCAAATTGTCCGACATGTGCGGCATCGGCCGGCAAACAGCCGATTTCTTTAAAGATTAGCCGCTAATTCTTGAATAGGCCGCACAAATTAAAATGTCCATCTCCACCAGCATTTATAACCTATGCGGAAAACAATTGCCTCAACCATCACGCCGATGAGGCGAAGGTGGTCGCCCCTTCATGTCATTGCTGGCCGACATTTTGTCTTTCGCAGTCGCACCCCTGAAACCCGCTGTATCTATGAAGGGCCGTTTAACAAGCAACAAGGTCGGGCCATTCTGGCGCAGCTCATGACGTTTCATAAGGAAAACCGTCGCCGCGATAAAACGTTCCACCCATTTTACATCTGCGTCGGTCTTGCTGCGTTTCAGGAAAAATTGACCGAAATATTGGCTAAAATATCTTGATTTGAAGCCAACTGCACGATTTATCGCCGCTATAGCGCAAGGTAGCTCCGCTTTACGCCAAACTGCTGGCGCTACGGGCATTTTTTGCCTTGACCGAGCGTCATTTTCTGTGTAAGGTAGAAGTAGGGGGTTGGTATTTCATTTCGACGGAAATCCCGGAAAAAGGAGATGACGCAAAATGAGCTATCAATTCATCGGCATCGATCACGTTCAATTAGCGGCGCCTGCCGGCAGCGAGGCGGAAGCGCGCCGTTTTTACGGCGAATTGCTGGGACTTACGGAAGTGGACAAACCGAGTGCGCTCCGGGCGCGCGGCGGAGTATGGTTTCAAGCGGGACAGCATCAGCTGCACATCGGCATCCAGGACGATCACGAGGGCGCGCCGAAGGCGCATCCTGCCTTTCATGTTGAGAACGTGCTTCTGCTCAAGCTGCACCTGAAAGATCATGGAGTGCAAGTCATCGACGACAATTCACTGCCGGATGCGACGCGCTTTTATGCTGTCGACCCGTTCGGCAACCGGCTCGAATTTCTGGAACGGCGCGAGCTGATATAACGGCATCGTCATGCAGTGGTCAACAAGAAGGCCTTCACCCTTTCCGGGCGGAGGCCTTCTTTGTTGCGGTTAAAATTTTTGTAATATACCTTGACAGGAATATTCCTTATGGGGTATATTCTAATCATGAAATATAGCTGGAGTATGAAACGACCGGATGATGAAAAAACCTTTTTGGAGGAATGCAATCATGGCCAAAAGCAAAGCAGCGAGCGACACCGTTACGTCCGTACAAGATCGGGAGCTCATTATCAACCGAGTCTTCCGGGCGCCCCGCGAGCTGGTGTATCAAGCTTGGACGGATCCCGAGCATTTGCCGCATTGGTGGGGACCGCGAGGATTTACGATCACGGTGCAGGAAATTGACATCAGGCCAGGCGGCATATGGCGTTTCGTCATGCACGGTCCCGACGGAATCGATTATGACAACAAGATCGCTTACCACGAGGTTGTACGCCCTGAACGGCTCGCATATACCCATGGCGACAGCGCTGACGATGACTATTTTCAAGTGACTGTGACGTTTGCCGAGGCAGGCGATAAGACCGAGCTTACGATGCGCATGCTCTTCAAGTCGGCAGCGCACCTGGAGAAAGTGGTTAGGGAATACGGGGCCATTGAGGGCGCCAAATCGACGCTTGATCGTCTCGAAGAACAATTGGCGAAAATGTGAGGAAAATCAAATCATACTAAAGGAGGAATTGATTATTATGAAAAAACTGAATGTATCGTATTGGGTGGTTACTGGTTTGCTGTCGGTTTAATGGGTTTGGGGGCCGTTCCCGATCTTTTGTCGGACCCCGCAGCGGTCGCATTGTTCCAACAATTGGGGTACCCTACCTACTTGCTCCCTTTTCTCGGGGCCGCCAAACTGTTGGGCATTGTGGCGATCCTCGTCCCCGGCTTCCCCCGCATTAAGGAGTGGGCCTACGCCGGTTTGACGTTCGACCTGGCGGGTGCCATGTATTCCGGCATAGCCGTAGGCGGTCCCGTCAGCGGATCGATGCTTTTCCTTATCGGATTCGCTTTGATTGCCGGTTCCTACGTTTTGTATCACAGAAAGAAGCAAGCTGCCGCATCGAAGCTTACGATAGAGCATAGCGATCTTTACAGCAGGGCCACCTCCCAAACCCAGCCTCAATCCTGATTCCATCAAAAAATAAGCCGTTTCCTGCCGTCAGGCAAGAAACCGGCTTATTTTTTGCTTGCGTGCCGGCAGCGGCTTATACCGCCGCCGGATTTTCCATCTGCTTGAGGCGCGCTGCCATATCGTCCGTCCGCTTCCGGTCGCGCTCCAGCACCGGCTTCAAATATTGGCCGGTATACGAATCTTTCACCTTCACGACCTCTTCCGGCGTGCCGGTGGCGACGATCGTGCCGCCGCGCGTACCGCCTTCCGGCCCGAGGTCGATAATGTAATCGGCTGTCTTGATGACGTCGAGATTGTGCTCGATCACAAGCACCGTGTCCCCGTTGTCGACGAGACGCTGCAGCACTTTCAGCAGCCGGTCGATATCGTCGATATGCAGACCTGTCGTCGGCTCGTCGAGAATGTAAAACGTCTTGCCGGTGCTGCGGCGGTATAACTCGGCCGCGAGCTTCACGCGCTGCGCTTCGCCGCCGGACAGGGTCGTCGCCGGCTGGCCGAGCTTCATGTAGCCTAGCCCGACGTCCATGAGCGTCTGCACCTTGCGTTCGATGCGCGGAATGTTTTTGAAAAACTCGCACGCGTCCTCGATCGTCATGTCCAAAATCTCGGAAATGTTCTTGCCCTTGTAGCGTACTTCCAGCGTCTCGCGGTTGTAGCGCTGGCCTTTGCAGACGTCGCAAGGCACGTACACGTCCGGCAAGAAATGCATCTCGATCTTGATGATGCCGTCGCCGCGGCACGCTTCGCATCGCCCGCCCTTGACGTTGAAGGAGAAGCGCCCTTTCTTGTAGCCGCGCACCTTGGCTTCGGACGTAGCCGAGAACACGTCGCGGATGTCGTCGAACACGCCGGTGTACGTTGCCGGGTTGGAGCGAGGCGTGCGGCCGATCGGCGATTGGTCGATGTCGATTACTTTCTCGATATGCTCGAGGCCGCGCATTTCCTTATGCTCGCCCGGACGCACTTTGGCCCCGTTCAGCTCACGTGCGAGCGACTTGTATAAAATCTCGTTGATGAGCGTACTTTTGCCGCTTCCGGACACGCCCGTGACGGCGGTGAACACGCCGAGCGGGATTTTGACGCTCACGCCCTTCAGGTTGTTCTCTTTCGCGCCCTTGATCTCGATCCATTTGCCGTTCTGCTTGCGGCGCGCCGGCGGAATCGGGATGAACTTGCGCCCGCTCAAATATTGCCCGGTCAGCGACGCCGGATTTTCCATAATTTGCTCCGGCGTGCCCGCAGCCATCACCTGCCCGCCGTGGATCCCTGCGCCCGGACCGATGTCGATAATGTAGTCGGCGGCCATCATCGTGTCCTCGTCGTGTTCGACGACGATGAGCGTGTTGCCGAGATCCCGCATATGCTCCAGCGTCTGGATAAGCCGCGAGTTGTCGCGCTGATGCAGCCCGATGCTCGGTTCGTCCAGAATGTACAGGACGCCCATCAAGCTCGAGCCGATCTGCGTCGCCAGCCGGATGCGCTGCGCTTCGCCGCCGGACAGCGTGCCCGCCGACCGGTGCAGCGTTAAATAATCGAGGCCGACGTTGACGAGGAAGCCGAGGCGAGCGTTGATTTCTTTCAAAATCAGATGCGCGATCGACGTTTCCTTCGGCGGCAGCTTGAGCGACTGGAACCAGCTCTGCGCTTCGCCGATCGAAAGCGACGTGACGTAGGCGATATTGCTGCCGTTAATCGTCACCGCGAGCGTTTCCGGCTTGAGGCGCAGCCCCTTGCACTTCGGACACGGCTTGGAGCTCATGTACGACTCGATATGCTCGCGGATGCCGTCGGAGAACGTCTCCCGGTAACGGCGTTCCAGGTTGCGGACGATGCCTTCGAACGGCACTAGCGCTTCTTTCGTATGACCAAAATCGTTCTCGTAGCGAAAACGGATCTTCTCCCCGTTCGTGCCGTACAAAATCGTCTTCATCTGCTCGGCGGACAGCTCGCCGACCGGGACGCCCCGCGGAATGCCGTAATGCTCGCACACCGCCGCCAAAAACTGCGGGTAGTAGTTGGACGTGCTTCCTGCCCACGCTTCAAACGCGCCTTCCTCGATCGTCAGCTTCTTGTCCGGCACGAGCAGCTCGGGGTCGACGATCATTTGACTGCCGAGGCCGTCGCACTCCGGACACGCTCCGAACGGGCTGTTGAAGGAGAACATGCGCGGCGCCAGCTCCTGAATGCTGAACCCGCACTCGGGGCACGCCAGATTGGAGCTGAACAGCAGCTCCTCCTGATCGATCACGTCGACGATGACGCGCCCGTCGGCCAGCTTCAGCGCCGTCTCGAGGGAATCCGCCAGCCGCGTCTTCACGTCGTCCTTGACGACGATCCGGTCGACGACGACTTCGATCGTATGCTTCTTTTGCTTCTCGAGTTCAATGTTCTCGGACAGATCGCGCACTTCGCCGTTGACTCGCACGCGCACGAACCCTTGCTTTTGAATGTCCTGCAGCAGCTTCGTATGCTCGCCTTTGCGGCCCGACACGAGCGGCGCCAAAATTTGCAGCTTGGTCCGCTCCGGATATTCCATAATGCGGTCGACCATCTGTTCCACGGTTTGCGACGTGATCTCGATGCCGTGCTCCGGACAGTGCGGCCGGCCGACGCGCGCGAACAAGAGACGCAAGTAATCGTATATTTCCGTTACCGTTCCCACCGTCGAACGGGGGTTGCGGCTTGTCGTCTTCTGGTCGATAGAGATGGCAGGCGACAAGCCTTCGATCGAATCGACGTCCGGCTTGTCCATCTGGCCGAGGAACTGTCTCGCATAGGCGGACAGCGACTCCACGTACCGGCGCTGGCCTTCGGCGTAAATCGTGTCGAAGGCGAGCGACGATTTGCCGGAACCGCTGAGCCCCGTCAGTACGACGAACCGATCTCTTGGGATCGTAACGTCGATATTTTTCAGATTGTGAGCTCTCGCTCCCTTGATCACAATTTGATCTCTAGCCACTGTTGACCCTGCCTTTACGTTAAATTGGCGCCGGGCGTTGCGGTTGCGTCCGTCCAGCGAAAAGGAGCTGCGGCCGCCTCAAAGCTAAAACCGCGGAGCGGAGGAAGGAATATGGGGTCGGAGAGCGGAACGTGCGCCTTTCAAATCGGTTCCTCCGTGCCATGGCTTAGTGAATGAGGGAACCCGATTTGAACGAAGCCGGAGACCCCATATTCCAATCCGCAACGCAGCCTTTTTTCGCAACCTAACTGCAACCTCAATCCTCGGCCTTGAGCTCGAGCAAAGCGTCGCGCAATTCGGCGGCACGCTCGAACTGCAGCGCTTTGGCCGCCTCCTTCATCTCCTGCTCGAGACGTTCGATCAGCTTGACGCGCTCTTTCTTCGACATCTTCGTCGTCTTGATCTCGGCGAGATATTCCGTCTTCGACTCCGCGACCTTGGTCGCCTCGATGACGTCGCGCACTTTCTTCGCAATAGTCTGCGGCGTAATGCCGTGCCGCCTGTTGAACTCCTCCTGAATGGCGCGGCGGCGGTTCGTCTCGGTGATGGCTTTATCCATCGATTCCGTGATTTTGTCGCCGTACATGATGACCCGGCCTTCGGCATTACGCGCCGCACGGCCGATCGTCTGAATGAGCGAGCGCTCCGCGCGCAGGAAGCCTTCCTTGTCGGCGTCGAGAATGGCGACGAGCGACACTTCCGGCAAGTCCAGGCCTTCGCGCAGCAGGTTGATGCCGACGAGCACGTGGAACACGCCGAGCCGCAAGTCGCGCAAAATCTGCATCCGCTCCAGCGTCTTGATGTCCGAGTGCATATAGCGCACCTTGATGCCGATTTCCTTCAAATAATCGGTCAAATCCTCGGCCATCTTCTTCGTGAGCGTCGTAACGAGCACGCGTTCGTCCTTCTTGATGCGGTCGTTGATCTCGCCGATCAGATCGTCGATCTGCCCTTTCGTCGGGCGCACCTCGACGATCGGATCGAGCAGCCCCGTCGGACGGATGATCTGTTCGACGATCTTCTCCGAATGCTCCAGCTCGTATGGACCGGGCGTGGCGCTAATATAAACGATCTGGTTGATTTTTTGCTCGAATTCCTCGAACTTCAGCGGCCGGTTGTCCAGCGCCGACGGCAGGCGGAAGCCGTGATCGACGAGCACCTCCTTGCGCGCCCGGTCGCCGTTGTACATCGCCCTGATCTGCGGCAGCGTCTGATGCGACTCGTCAATCATGATTAACAGATCTTCGGGGAAATAATCAAACAGCGTATACGGAGTCGCCCCGCGCTCGCGGAACGTCAGCGGTCCGGAGTAGTTCTCGATGCCGGAGCAGAATCCCATCTCGAGCATCATCTCGATGTCGTAGCGCGTCCGCTGCTCCAGCCGCTGCGCTTCGAGCAGCTTGCCCTGTCCGCGCAGCTCGGCAAGCCGCTCCTCCAGCTCCCGCTCGATGTTCACGATCGCCCGCTTCATCGTTTCTTCGCGCGTAACGAAGTGGGACGCCGGGAAAATGGCGATGTGGTCGCGTTCGCCGAGAATTTCGCCGGTCAGCACGTCGATCTCGGTAATGCGCTCGATCTCGTCGCCGAACAGCTCGACACGCACCGCATGCTCGCTTTGCGACGCCGGAAAAATTTCGATCACGTCGCCCCGCACGCGGAACGTGCCGCGCACGAAATTGATGTCGTTGCGCTGGTACTGAATGTCCACGAGCCGGTGCAAAATTTCTTGCCGCGACTTCTCCATCCCTTTGCGCAGCGAAAGCAGCAGCGAGCCGTACTCGATCGGCGAACCCAAGCCGTAAATGCACGACACGCTGGCGACGATGATGACGTCCCGGCGCTCGAACAGCGCGCTTGTCGCAGCGTGGCGAAGCTTGTCGATCTCTTCGTTGATGCTGGAATCCTTTTCAATGTAAGTATCCGAAGACGGAATGTACGCCTCCGGTTGATAGTAGTCATAGTAGCTGACAAAGTATTCCACTACATTGTTTGGAAAAAATTCCTTGAACTCGCTGCACAGCTGCGCGGCCAGCGTCTTGTTGTGGGCGATAACGAGCGTCGGACGGTTCAGCTTGGAGATGACCTGCGCCGCCGTAAACGTTTTGCCCGTCCCCGTCGCACCAAGCAAAGTCTGGTGTTTCTTGCCTTCCTGCACGCCCTTGACCAGCTCGAATATCGCTTGCGGCTGGTCCCCCTGCGGGGCGTATTCGGAAATAAGCTCGAATTTCTTGTCGCTGACGACAATATCTTTCATTCCTGAGCCCCCAGTCCGGATCGAATGTGTCGATCCTATAAACTTTATCAGCTGTTTTGCCGATATAGCTTAGAGATATATGCAAAAGGTGTCATTTTGCGCCAGAAAACCGCGAATAGGAATGTGTGTTCTTATTCATTATAGCTGTTTTCGCCTCCGCATGCAAACGGTCCGGCTTTCCTGCGCGGAAAAAACGATCGGGCGAGGCGTCTTCATCATCTCAACGGGAGTGGTACATTCGTGGATTTGACTACAGTATTAGGCATCGTGCTCGGACTCGCTT
The DNA here is from genome assembly GCF_000829455.1 of Gordoniibacillus kamchatkensis. Taxonomy (GTDB): domain Bacteria; phylum Bacillota; class Bacilli; order Paenibacillales; family NBRC-103111; genus Gordoniibacillus; species Gordoniibacillus kamchatkensis. The sequence goes on along the minus strand of NZ_JXAK01000008.1, from coordinate 58,985 downwards.
CACTCGTTATCGGTTACGCCTGGGACGGCGGCCATATTACCGCTTTGCTTGTCCCGAGCGCCGCGCTCATCGTATTCGGCGGCACATTCGGCGCAACCGCCATCGGCTTCCCGACATCGGTGCTCAAGGAGCTCCCGAAAGCTCTTGCCATCGCATTCAAGCAGCAGAAGCGCGATCCCGTCGTCGTCATCGAGGAAATTGTGGACATGGCTACGATCGCCCGCCGCGAAGGCGTGCTGGCGCTCGAACAACGCGCTCAGGAGCACTCCAATCCATTTTTGCGCGACGGCCTGATGATGGTCGTAGACGGCACCGATCCCGAACTGACCCGGCAAATCCTCGAGCTGGAAATGGATGCCGTAGAGCATAAGAACGATGTGTACGCCAAAGTGTTCGAAGCCGCAGGCGGCTTCGCTCCGACGATGGGGATTATCGGTACGGTCATGGGGCTTATCCACGTGCTCGGCAATTTGTCCGACCCTTCCGCCCTCGGCCCGGCCATCGCCGTCGCTTTCTCGGCGACGCTGTACGGCGTTGCGAGCGCCAACCTGATCTATTTGCCGATCAGCAACAAGATCAAGTTCCGCACGAAAGAAACCGTTTCCGAAATGGAGCTTATGCTGGAGGGCATCTTGGCGCTGCAAGCCGGCGAGAACCCGCAGCTGATCAAAAAGAAGCTTACCTCGTTCCTGCACGACAAGAAAGCGGGCCAGGAGGAGGGCGCAGCCAATGGCGAGGAAGAATAGGCACCAAGCGCACGAAAATCACGAACGCTGGCTCATTACCTACGCCGACCTGATCACGCTGCTGCTCGTCTTTTTCATCATCATGTACGCAATGAGCAAAATCGACGTAGACAAATATGCCGTTCTGTCGCAAGCGCTCAATTTTCAATTCCAGAACTCCGACTCGATACTGCAAAAAGGCAAAGGGGTCGCGGGACAAGTCGGCAAAACGATGTCCGACGTGGACAAAAACAAGCTGAATCCCGAGCAAGACAGCACCAAAACCGGCGTCAATTCGACCATGCCGAAGCAGTTCGACAAGACGACGAACAACCAGTTCGACAAAGATAAGAAAGAGCAAAGCTTGCAAGAGCTGCTCAAGCAGGTGCAGTCGTACGTCCAGCAAAATCAACTGGAAATGCAGGTGCAAGCGGCCAATACGGAACGCGGCATCGCGATCACCCTGAACGACCTGCTCCTGTTCGATCTCGGCAAGGCCGATCTGAAGCCGGCCGCCTACCCGGTTCTCGACAAGCTGGCCGGCTTTATCTCGACGCTTAATACCAAGGTGAGCATCGAGGGCCATACGGACAATTTGCCGCTCGCTCCCGGCAATCCGCTCAAAGATAACTGGGGACTGTCCAACGCCCGGTCGCTGTCCGTACTCCGCTACTTCATTTACAATGCCAAGCTGGACGACAAAAAACTGATCTCCACCGGATACGCCGATACGAAGCCGGTAGCTCCGAACGACAGCGACGCCGACCGGCAAAAAAAACCGCCGCGTCGAAATCGTCGTCCTCCGCAGCGAATCCTGACGCTAGCGAAGCGAAGGCATACCGGAGATCCCGTATAGATTGAAGCAAAGACCTTTCCCGGGCGATATCATCGCATCAGGAAAGGTCTTTGCTTTGCTCGGCCGGCACGGCTCCTGCGGCTCCCGGAAGCGACGGGTTGCGCGCCAGTCCGACGAGCCGTCTGCTCAAGTAGCCGAATAAGCTTGGCTCGCGGGCTTCTACGTAGTAGAGCGCCTGCTCGTCCGGAGCAAGAACGAGGCCGAGCTGATGATGCTCGCCCGCAAACAGCGGACGGCTCAGGAACTTGATCTCGCCCTGCAAATTGATCACTTCCAGCTTGCTGAACGCCGAATTGAGGCGCAGCGCTTGATGCAGGTCGGCGCGCTGCCGCACCGGCATTCCGTTCACCTTGTGAATTATTTCTCCCGGCACGATGCCGAGCTCGGCGGCCGCGCTGCGCGGCAATACCGCGAGCACCTTCAGCCCCCGCTCGTCATGGACGTAGAGCGGCATCCGTTTCATCTCGACATGGCGGCTATACCACATGATCGTCTCATGCAGGACAATACAAAGCAGCGACGCGATAAAGGCGAGCGGGCTCCAGAAACGGACCGCAAGCGCCAGCAGCAGTATCGTCAAGCCGTAACAGGCGAGCCAGACCGAGCTGCGCCTTGCCTTGTCCCGCGGCGAACTGCTCAGCGCCACTTCGGCGAAGCGATCAGGAACGGCAAAGAGATGAAAGTCCAACCGGTATCCAAGCCCGGGGCCCCGAAAACGGTCGGCCACGGCAGCGCCATCCCGCCGGCTCCGCCCCAAGGCACGATGAGCAGCAGGGGGATCGGCCAGAAGCCTTGCTGCTGAAAGCCCCCGATAATTTTGCCGCGCTTGCCCTCAAAAAACATCGGCGACGCCATCCGCATCCCTTGCGTCCGAATGAGCAAGCCCTCCAACACATGCAAAACGCCCACTAGCGCCAGCAGCGTCGGGACATCGACCCGCGGCAGCGCCCGAAGCAGAGGAACGAGCGCGTCGGGCTGCATCGATTCCGGAACGAGCGCTAGGGCCGCGGCAATCATTCCCACGGCACCAACGCTGTACGCAAGGCATAGAAACCGGATTCGGAACAGCATCAGAACAAGCGCGGCCCCCCACAATAGCCACATCGTCTCGGGCCCTATCGCCGTACCGAGCAGCGCCATCACCGCCGACACGCCGATGCCGCCCAGCGCACCCCATAGGACGGCTCGCCACGTTTCTCCGATAAGAGAGTGCAGGCGCGTGGAGAACAGCTTGCGCTCCAGCTTGATTTGTCTTCGGTATTGCAGAACGACGAGGGCAATCCCCGCGTAATAGAACGGATTCCAAGCCAGCTGCAGGATCGCAAGTGCTAGCCGCTGCAGCAATTCCATAGCCACAACCATCGCATGGCCCTCCGCGGCAACAAAAATAGGGAGGCCGATACGCTCGGCCTTCCCTATACTTGTTCGACGCGCAGCTACATTTTCCTGCCCTGCGCGGCGGCCAATATTTCCCGAGTGATGCTTTGCCCCCGGTTACCGATTAGCGGACGCCCAGCTCGCGCTGCAGCTCCTGCACGGCGGCTTTCAGCTGCAAATCGCTCGCCGGATCTTTGATCCGGGCCACGATCGCCTGCTCCAGCTTGGCCGCAGTGTCGGCGTCTACCTCGCCGCTGACCGGCAGCCCGTTTGTGCTCTGGAACGTACGCACCGCGTCCGCCGTTTTCGCGCTGTAGTAGCCGTCGGTGCGGTCTACCGGAAGTCCGAGGCCCTTCAGCATAATTTGCAAATTCTTGACATCGTCACTGGTCGTATCCGGCTTCAGGGTCGATTTCTTGCCGAGCGGCGCCACCTTGAAATATTCCGGCTGCTCGACGGCGATATCCGGCTCGATCCCTTTCTTGTGAATCCAGTTGCCGTTCGGGGTGAGCCATTTGTAGACGGTCATCTTGATGTTGCTGCCGTCGCCCATCTCTTTCTCGAACGTGACCTGGACCGTGCCTTTGCCGTAAGTCGTCTCGCCGACAAGCTTGGAGCCGACGGCTTCCTTAAACGCTCCCGCCAAAATTTCCGAGGCGCTGGCGCTGCCCTTGTTCACCAGCACGACGACCGGATAATGCTTCGTTCCTCCGCTGGACTCGGTCGGCTCGCGCCGGCCGTTCCTGTCTTCAACCTGAACGATCGGCTTGCCCTTCGGCACGAACGGCTCGACAATGTCGACCACGACGTTCAAGAGGCCGCCGGGATCGTTGCGCACGTCGATTATGAGCCCTTTCATGCCTTTCGCTTCCAAGCCTTTCAACTCTTCGGCGAAGCGCTTCGCCGTGTTCGCACTGAATTGGCGAATTTCGATTTTGCCGATGCCGTCCGCCAGCATTTCGGCATACACGGTTTCCACGTCGATGTCGGCGCGGACGACGATAACCTCGATCGGATCGCCGACGCCGTCGCGCAATATGGTCAGCTTCGCCTGCGTTCCCTTCGGTCCGCGTATTTTGGAGACTGCCTGGTTGACCGTCAGCCCGTCCAATTTTTCTCCGTTCACAGATACGATGACGTCATGGGCGTGAAGGCCGGCTTTCTCCGCAGGGGAGCCCTTGATCGGCGAAACGACGACAACTTTGCCGTTCTCGACCGATACTTCGGCGCCGATGCCCTGGAACGACGACGTGATGCTCTCGTCGAACTGCGCCGCTTCCTTCTGGTCCATATAGACGGTGAACGGATCGCCCAGCGCGCTCAGCATCCCGTTGATCGCACCGTCGATGAGCTTGTCGTGATCGACTTTGCTCAAATATTTGTTTTCGACCAGCCCGTACGTCGTCGCGATTTTTTGCAGATCTTTCTCGGTCAAACCCGACGCAGCCTGCTTGATGCCCGCCGCCGAAGTTTCAACCGCGCCCCCCTTGGCGCTCGTAATTAGCGACGGGCTGACGATCGTAAGCGTCAGCAGGCTGCTGGCGAACATGGCCAGCATGATGAACGCGATAACCGTTCTTCCTTTGAAAAGCACCGGGTTGACACCCCCTATCCTACCCCAAAAATGGTAACTCGTCCTTGTAGTATATGTTAGACCAGGGTCGGATTATTATCGGCTAGCGTAAATACGGTTTCGGATCGACAGGCTTCTCGTTGATCCTGACCTCAAAGTGCAGGTGGTTGCCGGTCGCCCGGCCCGTATGGCCGACCTCGGCGATCTTCTGGCCGCGCTTCACTTTGTCGCCCTTCTCGACGACAATGCCGCCGTCGCGGATGTGGCCGTAGAGCGTCCAGACGCCGCCGCCGTGATCGATAATGACGCAGTTGCCGTACCCGCTCCACCAGGAAGCGACGATGACGACTCCGTTCTCCGCAGCCAAAATGTCCGTCCCTTGCGGCGCGCCAAGGTCGATCCCCGTATGGAAAGCCCCTTCCTTGCCGTTGATCGGATCCACGCGCACCCCGAAATCGGACGTCATCGGAGCCTGCTTGGCAAGCGGATAGCCGAATTTGCCGCCGCTGTAGGTGAAAGCGTCGGCGATCGTCGACTTGCCGCCGGACTGGCCTTTCTTTTTCGCAGCAGCGGCGGCAGCGGCCTCGGCAGCGGCTTTCTGCTTCAGCAGCGCCGATTCCTGCGCGGCGAATTTGACCAGCTCGTCCTGCTGGTCCTGGCTAATATCCTCGAGCTCCTTCTCCTTCTTGGAGAGGCTGGCGACGACGACTTCCTTCTCCCGCTCCTTCGCCTGAAGCGATTCCTTCACGTCGTTCGTCTGATCGTACAGCTGTTTCACCTGGGCGAGCTGCTGCTCGACTTTCGTTTTCTTGTCGGCGATGACGTCGCGGTCGCGCTTGTTCGACTCCAAAATTTCCTTATCCTGGTTGAGAATCGATTTGAGCGCGTCGAACCGGTCGAGGAAATCGCCGAAGTTCGTCGCCGACATCAGCACTTCGGCATAGGAGACGAACCCGTTCATATACATGAGCCGCAGCCGCGATTTCAGCATTTGATCGCGGGCGGCGACGCGGTTTTGCGCGTCGTCCAGCTGCTTGGCGTTCGTTTCCAGGTCGCCCGTAGTTTTATCGATTTGATTGTTCAGATCGGTCAGCTTTTTGCCGATCTCGTCGATCTGGCTGTAGATACTGTTCAGATCTTTGCTGGACTGCGCCTTGTCTTTCTGCACTTGTGCAAGTTGATTCTGGGTGTCGGTCGCCTTTTTCTGCGCGGCGGATTTCGCTTTCTTGAGATCGTTCAATTGCTGATTGATCGAATCCGCCGTCTGTCCGGCCAGGCCCGCCGCCGGGAACGCCAGCGCCGAAGCGAGCACGGCGCTGACCGCGAGCGGAACGGCTATTTTCTTCACCAAGAGACATGCTCCTCTCCCACGAATCTATGCGAACGCTTCATAACCTTTGGGCTGCGCTGCGGATTGGCATATGGGCTCCGGCTTCGTTGAAATCGGGTTCCCTGAACTATTAAGCCTTGGGAGGAGGGAACCCGATTTCAAAGGCGCCCGTTCCACTCTCCGCCCCCATATGCCATCCTCCGCTCCGCAATAGGTTATAGTTACACGCGCAAATATTTGCGCACCGAAAGCAAGCTTCCCCAGACGCCGATCACGATGCCGAGACCGAGCAAAAGGCCTGCCAAAGTGTAGCTCACGCTGCTAAACGGCAGCAGCTTGATAAGCATCAGGCTAAGATCGAGCTGGCTCGTGTGCAGAAGCGCCCAGTAGCCGTACAGCAGCGCCCCGGCCGGGATGATCGAGCCGAGCAGCCCGAGCAGCGCGCCTTCGATGAAGAACGGCCAGCGGATGAACGAGTTGGTCGCTCCGACCAGCTTCATGATGGAAATTTCGCGCCGCCGGTTAATGATCGTCAGCTTGATCGTATTGGCGATGAGGAATATCGCGGTAATGGCCAGCAGCAGCACGAGCACGAGGCCAACGTTGCGGATGATTTCCGTCACCTTGAACATCGTCTCGACCGTACCTTTGCCGTAGCTCACTTTGTAGATCGGCTTCGGAAATTGCCCGTTGTTCAGCGCTTCGATGGCCGCCGCCGCATCGGCGACGTCGCGCGGCTCCTTCACCTCGACGGTAAAAGAGTCGTTCAACGGATTGTTGTCGCCGTCGAACCCTTGCAGCAGATCCTTGCCGCTTTCGCCGAGCCGTTCGCGCAAATACTTCAGTCCCTCTTCCTTCGAAACGAACTTGATGCTGGCGACCAATCATCCAAATCATAAGAGCGTTAAACATGATCATAAAGCCGACCAATGATATACCGAAAAACATCGTCTGCCGGTTGAACACAAACCATCTAATGTCAACTGAATCCATTGCATTGATGAATGGCAGATGAAATGTAGAGACCGTTTCTTGTCCAAATATGGAAAGCGGTATGTACACAGTAGTTAGAAAAAAGAGCATTACACAAGCCCAAGCCACAACAAGTTGGCCGAACGTCATATTGGTTTCGGAAGGCACGAATCCCAAAAACAAAAACGGCGAAAATCCCAAAAGATATAAAAAACGGATATCCGATAAGAAATGGAAAGATACCGGCCAAAGCGGGGAAGCGTTATGAAAATCAAAATTAATTATAGCGGAAGTAGTGTCAAACACCACTAAGGGAATAACGAACAAGAAAATAAAAACCGAAGAACGTAAAATCGTACCCAAACCTTTTATTGCCGTGTAAGCCGTAACTAAAATAAGCAGCACCAAAACTGACCAATAAGGTGTCCGAGTCAAAAAAATCGCAGTTAAGGTTTCGGCATGGACTCGAAGATTAAAAGCAACCAGCGCAGTCAGATTTACGACAAATGGAAAAAGCAGTAGGTAAGCAGCCCATCTTCCCATTTTTAAATAAATGTCTATAATATCCCCTTTTGGAAAATAACTTAACCCCTTCATGTAGATCCAAATTAATATTAGCTGCAATAACCCTTGAAAAAGAACCGCTTCCCAATGGCCGGTATTTGTTAACAAATAGATTAGATAGGGATAGTGTAGATAGCCGATGCTGAGATACGTGATAATAAAAACCAATCCAATCTGTATCCTTTGGATCACTTTGTGCCACCTTTTTCTTCAATCCGAAACGTCGTATACGGTATACCGTTTGATGTCAAACTCGACAAATAGATGCCGATAAAAGTTAAACCGGTAAATAAACCGAGGATACCGTAAACAGATGACAAAAATAAAACCGGATATTTTAGCAAACGAACGTACAAGGAATTTTGCACACCTATCAGTGTTGAACTTGCAATCACAATAGCGGTGATCACAATAACCAATAAATTAGAGACCAGCTTCGCTTCCACCATCGCCTGACCTAGTATGACTCCCCCAACCATTGTAACGGTGGGGCCTACACTTTTAGGGAGTCTCACAATCGCCTCCAGAATTAAATCAATGATTACGACCATAGTAATGGTTGCAAGTAGAGCTGTTAGTGGAATTCCTTCTCTGCTTTCAGCGACAAACAAGGCAAAATCGAGCTTTAATACTTCAGGGTTAACCGACACTGTGGCAACATATAATGCTGGAAGAATAATTGTGACCAGAGCTCCTATTACCCTTAGGATTCGAAGCATAAGAGCCAGCACAAATGGGAAATTGCGATCGTTTGCACTACTGAACATATCCCAAAGCAGATGTGGGAATACAAGCGCGAAAGGATAATTGTCTAAAAAAAGCACGACTCTGTTCTTTTTTAACGAATGAACAGCTTGAATCGGAATTTCAGTTGGAAACAGATGACTGACAAGATTCGATTTTCGTTGACCCAAATGCTTGTTGAGGTCATCAATCGTTTCAATATCTGATTTGATTTGTTGCAACTGTAAGTGAACTTTTTCAATCAGTGAACTTGGAGCTCTTCCTCTAATATAAAGCATCGATAGCTTTCGCTTATTTAGCTCTCCAACTTGATAAGAACAATGGCACAGAAGTTCAGTGTTCAGCCTTTTTCGGATGATCCCCACATTAGTAGTAAGATCCTCTCCAAAAGCGTTCATGGAAGCTAGAATGGGATTTTCATTTTTAGGCTCTTCAATACTTCGGCTTAAGTTTCGGGAGACAGGTTCCACTACGGCGTTACGATTGCTATTCCCTGATAAGATAACTAATTTGCCTTCCAAAACAGCTTTTATTATTTGTTTTGCATCAACGTCCAGCTGATTGCTAATATTTATGAAAAGATCATTTACTGAAGTTGATGATTCCGCCATTTGTCGAACATATAAATTTGACTTGGTTAAATCAATGAGCGTATGAAATCCCATTAGAAAAATTGCCGTGTTATCCACAATCATTTCTTTAATGAAAAAATCATCATGATCTTCGAACATGGATGTTATTTCCTGCACGAAATTTCCCATTAGTATGCCCCTTATAAGATGTTGATTATATTTTTTGTGGTATATGGGATTTTTATACAAAATCGAAAAATCATTCTTTGATTCTGCCAGTTAGCGTAAAGAAAACAAAAAGAACGGCTGTGGATACGGCCGTTCTTAAGATGGTAAGTTTACATGTGTCATTTTTTCAGAAAGTCTCTTTGTAATGTTCCGCCTAGGGTGCTATTCCACATTGCTGTGCTGCCGAAACGCCTTGCTGTTGTCCACTTCCCGGATATCGGCATATTCCAAACATATCGCATCCAGAACGATGTGGATACACTGGTCGAACAACGATCCCAGCGGCTGAATGCTCGCAGCTTCGCCTTCGCGCCTGTACTTCGTAGCAGCCGGAATGAGCACAGTCTTCGATGCGCAGCGCCCCAAAAGAGATTGTTCGTCGGTCGTCATTCCGATTACCGTGCAGCCCAGCTCTCGAGCTTTCTCCGCAATCCAGACGACGTTCTTGGTCGTTCCCGAGCCGGACACGGCGACGAGCAAATCTCCAGCCGACATGGAAGGTGTAATCGTCTCGCCGACAGCGTAAGCCGTCGCTCCGAGATGCATCATGCGCATCGCGAACGATTTGGCCATCAAGCCCGATCTGCCTTCTCCTACTACGAAGATCCGTTTTCCCTTAGCCAAGCTTTCGGCCGTCTCCGCGATGTCTTTTTTGCGTACCTTATTGAGTACCGTTCCTATCTCCGCCATAATCGCCTGAATGTTATCCATTGATCCGAATCTCCTTATGCTGTTCCAATACTTGTTTGATGTCGAACGCGGCCTGCCGTGGATTCGCAGCCTTCGTAATCGCCGACCCGACAATGACGACGAACGGTCTCATCTCTAAGAGGTTCGGCAGCGATTGCAGCGTAATGCCTCCGGCTACAGCCAGCTTAAGTCCGTCTGGTAATGCCGTTAATTCTCCTGCATGAAAAGTACTGTGAAGCGCATGTCCCTTTTGCTCCTGCTCGTCCTTGCTGACGTGCATGCACGAAATCGCAGTCTCGTAGCGGAATAAATAAGCTTGCTGATCCGCGGATGTATGGAGAAGATCGATCATAACCGTTTTTCCGTACTTGGCCGCGGTATCCATGCAAGTCTCAACCGTCACCAAAGGTGCGGCACCCATCACTGTAGCGACATCCGCACCAGCTTGATAGCACAGCTCGAACTCGTATTTGGCGTTATCAAAAGTTTTCATGTCGGCTACAACGACTTTGTCCGGAAACGCCTTCTTGATCGCCTTCACGCTGTCCATGCCGAATTCCTTGATAAGGGACGTGCCTACCTCGATCCAATCCACATGGTCCTGCACCGTCCGTGCCATCTCAATGGCTTCGGGGATCGTCATGCGATCCAAAGCGAGCTGAACGTTCATCGGGGATTCGCCTCGACCGCCGAACGCACTGCCGTGTCCTTAGGTTTGGCTACCATCAGCGTCAAAATGGCCGACAACAGCAGCGCCCCCGCCATGAAGATATAGGAGCTCCGAACCCGCCCGTCGCTCCGTTCAAATAGCCTACAATATAAGAACCGGCGAACGATCCCAGTGCGCCCATGCTGTTGATCAGTGCCATCGCCCCTCCCGCTACGTTGCGCGGCAGCACCTCGGGAATGATGGCGAAGAAAGGACCGTATGGCGCATACATGGCGCCGCCGGCAATCACAAGCAGGATGAAGGAAATCCAGAAATGATCGGTGCCGATTGCGTAAGAAGCGTAGAAAGCGACTGCACCGATGAGCAGAAACGGCCATACGAAGCTTTTACGGTTCAGCGTTTTATCAGAAAAATAAGATACCAGCAGCATCAAACCGACTGCCAGCAAATAAGGAATGGAAGATAGCCAGCCGGTTGTGACCATGTTCATTTTAGGCGATGCTTTAATAATAGAAGGCAGCCAAAGGACGAAACCGTATACGCCGATGCTCCAGAAGAAATATTGGAAGCCGAGCTTAATGACAAGCGGAGAGCGGAACGCTTCGCGATAGTTCCTAACTGCTTTCAGGTCGGATTGCTCGAGACGCAGCTCCTCCGCTACAGCTTTCTTCTCGGCATCCGTGAGCCATTTCGCTTCATTCGGCTTGTCGTCTACCAGCTTCCACCAGAAAAATGCCCAGATGACGGCAGGCACCCCTTCGACGATAAACATCCATCTCCAGCCGATGGTGGCGACCAGGTAACCGGAAAGCACCGACATCCAAAGCACCGTTACCGGATTGCCGAGAATGAGAAACGTATTGGCCCGGGAACGTTCCTTCTTCGTAAACCAGTGGCTTAAAAAGACGAGCATCGCCGGCATGACAGCGCTTTCCACAACACCGAGCAGGAACCGGACCGCAATCAGCGCATACACGTTGGTGACGAAACCAATCGCCGACGCCAGCAATCCCCACAAAATGAGGGAGCCGAAAATAAGCTTCTTCGCGCTTTTATTTTCTGCGTAATAAGCTCCCGGCACCTGGAAAAAGAAGTAGCCCAAGAAAAACAGCGCGCCCAGCAGCGAAGAAATCGCCGAGGTAATGTGCAGGTCTTTGGCCATGCCGGCCGCCGCGCCGAAGCCATAGTTGGCACGGTCCAAATAGGCGAGGCTGTACGTAATGAATGCGATAGGAATCAATCGAAACCAACGAGCGGCGGATAACTGAGTGTTGCTCATGAACAGATCACTCCTTGTTTGTTATGTTCCAGGAAAGACGCCAGCGCGGCTTCCTCCGGATATCCTTCATGATCTCCGTACGTCTGTACGGCCATGGCCCCGATCGCATTGCCGCGTATAACCGACTCTACAATCGGCTTGCCGAGCAGTAGCCCGCTGATCAGCCCTACGGCAAAACCGTCCCCGGCCCCGACCGTATCGACAACCTTGGCAACCTTGAAGCCAGCAGCGATACCTACTTCCGATTGACTGCGATAATAAGCCCCTTCGGGTCCGAGCTTGATCACAACCAGTTTGGCTCCTCGCTGCAAATAATAATCCGAAATCGCATTCACATCGCGGGTGCCAATAAGCAGCTCCGCTTCTTCGATACCCGGCATCACCCAATCCGCTTCGCATGCAACGGCGTTCGTAACCGCTATCATTTCCTCCCGCGATGACCATAACGATGGGCGCAAGTTCGGATCGAAGGAGATTGTCCGCCCGGCTTGCTTCATTAATCTAAGCGCTTCCAACGCAAACTCGCGGGTGCTCGGCGATATCGCCAGCGGAATTCCGGTCATGTGCAAATGGCGGGAAGAGAGAAAATAATCGCGGTTCAAATTTCCCGGTCCCATATGGCTTGCCGCCGACCGCTTGCGGAAATACTGCACCTCCGGATCGCCGTCATCGATTCGGGATTTCAATTGAAAGCCCGTCGGATTCACCTCATCCGTCCGGATACAATCCATGTTCACTTTCTCGGATAAGAGCTTGTTCTTAATATATTGACCGAATGCATCATTGCCTACCCGGCTGACAAAGCCGCTTCGCAGCCCCAGCCGTGCCATCCCGATCGCCACATTCGTCTCCGCTCCCGCCAGCCGGCGGGTAAACCGGCTTACATGCTGCAATTCCCCGAGCTCGTCGGCGACGAACATCGCCATCGCCTCACCGAATGTTACTGTGTCCAGCTTGTTCATCGTCTCCACTCCGTTCATCATGCCTCCTCTCTCAACTTCGCGATAAATTCAGGCAGCATGCTATCCTCCGGTAAAAGGAACTCGATCGCTCGCATCGCATCCGAAGGCAGCAGCTTGAGCAATTTCCTCCAATTCGCTTCAGGCTCCAGGGGAAGTGGCAGCGTTTTCAATTCGGCGCCTTGCCGTTCGACATGCTTGCAGTGGACGTAGATCACATGCTCGCCAAGCATCTCCGCCGCTGCAAAAGCGTTCTCGCCGCAATATGCCCAATTCCCGATATCGAAGGTCATTCGTACGGGAATGACGCCCTCTGAAACCGCTTTAAAAAAATCGCTCATCGGCTGCAATTGGCCACCGTACGGCGTTTGATCGTTCTCCACGGTGAACGCCGCTGCTTTCCCGCCATCTTGCCGATAGGACTCAAGAAGCCGCGATAATACGCTTACATCCGAGCAAGAGGCATTGAAATGTCCTAGCGGCATCTTGACCATATCCGCTCCGATCGTGCGCGCTTCCCGAAGTACCATGTCCAAACCGCTTACATTCAGCTCGCCATTTAACTGCCAAAGGTCGATCGGCGCCGAGTACACGCAATAAAGCAGATACGGCTCCAACGCAGACCTGCATGCTTCCAGAGGAAGCTCCTCGCCGGACGGAAACAGCTCTCGCCGAATTTCAATGCCTTGACCTCCACTAGCTGCAATCGCCGCCGCGTGCCCGGCTTGGTCGACTGCCCGCTGTCGGTTAAAAACCGAGGTGGGAATCACAATGTTCATCTAAGCTGCTCACCTCTTCTCATTCATAAACCGATTTACTAAACCGATTTATGAATGAATTATAATGCACCTCCTGCAAAAATTCAAGCACCCGCCTGATTAATTTATCGGACGAGTGCTCGCACTTGAGGATTCGCGTACGATCAATTTGCAGTCAAAAACGAGCTCGCGCGGCGCCGGCTCCGCCTGCCCGCCCGCTTGAATCCGCTCATGAAGCAGCTCGCCGGCGGTTCTTCCCATCTTTGCGGAAGGCTGGCTGATTGTCGTCAGCGTAGGCGTCAGCAAATCCGCGAAACGGATATTATCGAATACGACCAGCGCCAGCTCGTTGGGTATTTGGATCCGATTTTCCTTAACGTAAGCAAGAATCTCCAGCATGACCAAGTCGTTGCCGGCGATGATCGCCGTAGGCTTGTCCGCCTCCGCGAACAGGCTCTGTAGCCTGCCGCGGATTTGACTGATCTCGCAATGAATCATAAATTCCGGTTTCGGCTCGAGTCCCAGCTTTTTCATGGCCTTTCGGTAGCCTTCCATTCGTTCGATACGCGAGCTGATCAGCAGCGGCGCCGTAACGATCGCGATCTTGGCATGCCCCTGCTTCGCCAAATGCTCAATCGCCTCAAATACCGCCGCCTCATTGTTCGCCACGATCGTATCCGACTTGATCCCTTCAACTTTGCGGTCTATAAACAGAATCGGGGTGTGCTGCTTCCTCAGCTTTTTGTATATCGCGTTATTTTTGCCGGTTGGAAACAAGATGATCCCGTCCACCTGCTTCGCCTGCAGCATCTCGATATACCGCTTCTCTTTCTCCGCATCCTCGTCCGTATTGCATAAAATGACATTGATCCCGTGCTCCTGAAAATAATCCTCGATCGCCCTGCATATTTCGGTCGAGAAGCTGTGCATTATATTCGCTACGATAATGCCGATCGTAGAAGTACGCTTCTGCTTTAAGCTGCGCGCCACCACATTGGGCTGATAGTCCAGCTCTGCGATGGCTTGTTCGATCTTCTTTTTCGTTTCCGCCCCCATATATTCGTAACGTTTGTTCAGATATTGCGAAACGGTGCTTTTCGATACGCCGGCTTTCTCCGCAACATCAGCCATCGTAACCTTGTTCGAGCTCACGTTTTCATTCCTCCGCATACACTGACAGATTGCACATAAATCGATTTAGAAGGGATGCAAAAAAAATATCCTTCTATCTCATGTTAGCAAGGATCTTGCATCGGAGCAACTTATATGTAATTCTTCAGCATAGGACGCGGGGCTAGATTCGTCATTACGAAAATTCTAGAGCATAAGCGCGCACTTAAACAAGAATTTTGTTAAAATATGGTAGCACCATTGGAGCTCCACAATGACCTTCGCGGCTTCCCCTTCCATGCCTCACAGGGTCCTCATTCGTGCCGTTTCATTCCATCGTTCTGCCTATCGAAAGAGTAGAGGCCAGTGTTTTGCTGCCCGACAGGGTCGTACCCCAAGTAATAGTTTCGTACCGGCATTTTCGTGCTTCGTTTGTGAGTTGGTTGTGTGAATTGGTTAGTAAGTATCTGAAATGTAATGCTGCGAATCTTGCGTCGCCAAGTGCGGCGCCTTTTTTTGCCGTCGCCCCATTGCCATCTCGCCTATTTCGGAGTAAAGTGAACATAGATGAACTTTATATACACTCAAATGAACCTAAAAGGAGCGAAAACATGATGGAAATCCGTTACGCCAACCATCCGAACGAGGTAAAAGGGTTCGACACCGCGCGCTTGCGCCAGGAGTTTTTGCTGGAATCGCTGTTCGCTGCGAACGAGCTGAACATGGTTTATACCCATGTGGACCGCTTCATCGTCGGCGGCGTCGTTCCTGTAGGCCGGACGCTCAAGCTCGAGGGCGACAAAAAGGAGCTAGGTGCGGACACGTTCCTCGAACGCCGTGAAATCGGCATCATCAACATCGGCGGGCGCGGCGCGATTACCGTCGACGGAACGGTTTACCCGATGGAGTCGAAAGATTGCCTGTACATCGGCCTCGGCGCGCGGGACGTCACGTTTGCCAGCGACGACGCCGCGAATCCGGCGAAGTTTTACTTCAACTCGTGCCCTGCGCACAAAACGTACCCGACCGTAAAAGTGGCGATCAGCGAGGCGTCGCCGAACCATCTCGGTTCCATTACGAACTCGAACGAGCGCACGATTTACCGCTACATCCATACGGGCGGCGTGCAAAGCTGCCAGCTCGTGATGGGAATGACGCTGCTGAAGCCCGGCAACATGTGGAATACGATGCCTTGCCATACGCACAACCGCCGCTCGGAAATTTATTTGTACTTCGATATGCCGGAGGACGGCGTCGTGTTCCATATGATGGGCGAACCGGCCGAAACGCGCCACCTCGTCGTGCGGGGCGAGCAGGCGATCATTTCGCCGAGCTGGTCGATTCACAGCGGCGTCGGCACAAGCAACTACACGTTTATTTGGGGCATGGCGGGCGAAAATCAGATTTTCGAAGATATGGACGCCGTCGCCATGAAAGACTTGAAATAAGCCTTTATTCCGATACAGAACGGATGCGAAGCCGTTGAATCCTTTACGACGATACGAAATCATCATGGAAGCGCTGCTGGAACGGAAAGAAGTGTCGGTGGCGGAGCTGAGCGAGATGCTGGAAGTGACGGGCAAAACGATCCGCGAAGATCTCGCCAAGCTCGAAGAGCGCGGTCTCCTCGTCCGCGTCCACGGCGGCGCGGTGCTGGCAAAGAGCGATCAGCTCGGCATTCTCAAGTCGAACGTGGCGGACGAGCGCTACCAGGCGGAGAAAGCCGAAATCGCAGGGCGCGTGCAGCGGCTCATCGAACCGAACGACATCATCGCCCTGGACGGCGGCAGCACGACGCTGGAGATCGCGCGCCAAATCGACAACCGTCCGCTGACCGTGATTACGAACGATCTGTACATCATCAGCGAGCTGACGCGCAAAGACCAGATTCGTCTTGTCGTTCCCGGCGGATACAGAGTCCGCAACATGCTGACCGGACCGGAGGCGGCGGCTTACGTGCGGACGCTGAACGTCCGCAAAGCGTTCCTGTCCGCAACCGGCGTTCATTTGCAGGACGGATTGTCGATCTATACCGGGGAATTTATTGAATTCAAGCAAGCTCTGCTTCGTTCCGCCCGGGAAACGTATGCGGTCGCGGATCACCGCAAATTCGAACGTACGGCGCTATTTACGTTCGCCCCGCTTTCCGAACTGAAAGGGATTGTTACAGACCGCGGCTTGTCCGCCGAAACGAAGGCGCAGTACGTCGCGGCCGGCGTTGCGATTATCGACGATTGACATTACTGTAGGAGGTCCATAAGCCATGACATTATTCGATTTAACCGGCAAAACGGCGCTCGTCACCGGCGCGTCCGGCGGCATCGGCCAAGCGATCGCGATCGGCTTCGCCGAAGCCGGAGCGAACGTGATCGGCGTCGCCTCGTCGGGTTGCGACGCGACCGTCGCCGCCATTGCGGCGGCCGGCGGCAACGCCAAACAGATCAAAGCCGATCTGAGCGACGAAAGCAGGCTGGAAGCCGTCGTGGAGGAAGCGCTTGGCATGTACGGCGCCATCGACATTCTTGTCAACAACGCCGGCATGATCCGCCGCACCCCTGCCGCGGAACATGCCCGCGCCGATTGGCACGCCGTTATCGCTCTCAATTTGAACAGCCTGTTTTTCCTGTCGCAGCTTGTCGGCCGGCATATGATCGAACGCGGCAGCGGCAAAATCATCAACATCGCCTCCATGCTTTCGTTCCAGGGCGGCATCAACGTTCCCGGCTACACGGCCAGCAAGCACGGCGTCGCCGGCGTCACGAAGGCGCTCGCCAACGAATGGGCCGGCAAAGGCGTACAGGTTAACGCCATCGCTCCCGGCTACATCGAGACGAACAATACGGCCCCGATCGTCGCCGACGAGAAGCGCTACAACTCGATTCTGGAGCGCATTCCGGCGGGGCGCTGGGGATCGCCGCAAGATTTGAAAGGCCCGGCGGTGTTCCTCGCCTCGAGCGCCTCCGATTACTTGAACGGCCACGTGCTCTGCGTGGACGGCGGATGGATGGCGCGATAACTATGGCACAATACGACGTCATCACATTCGGCGAAACGATGAGTCTCATGTATCCGGAAGGCAGCCGCGGCCTCGGCACCGGCGGCAAGCTCGAGCAGTCGTTCGGCGGCGCCGAGAGCAACGTGGCGATCGGCCTGGCGCGGCTCGGCTGCCGCGTCGGCTGGTTTTCCAAAGTCGGCGACGATCCGCTCGGCGCGGGCATCGTCAAAGGAATGCGCGGCGAAGGCGTCGACGTGTCGCGCGTGCTGCGCACGAGCTCGGCTCCGACCGGGCTCATGCTGCGCGAAGCGGTGCGCGGCAAGCTGTCGGTGTACTACTATCGCGCCGGCTCTGCGGCAAGCAAGCTCGCTCCCGCCGATATCGACGAGGCGTATATCGGCGAGGCGTCCATTCTCCATCTGACCGGAATCACTCCGGCGCTCAGCGCTTCGTGCCTCGATGCGGCTTTCGCAGCCGTGGCGGCGGCAAAACGCCAGGGCGTCAAAGTAAGCTTCGACCCGAACTTGCGGCTGAAGCTGTGGACGATCGAAGCAGCGCGCCCGGTGCTGCTGAAGCTGGCGGAGCAGGCCGACTACTTCCTGCCGGGCTATGACGAGCTGCAGCTGCTGTACGGCACGGATGACGAAGCGGCTATTTTACAGCGTCTTCGGCAGCTGCCCGGGGTTTCGATCGTAAAAAGCGCCGGCGCGGAAAATTGGATCGTAACCGGCGACGGCATCGTCAAAGTGCCGTTTGCCAAAGCCGAGCGCGTCGTCGATACGGTCGGCGCCGGAGACGGCTTCTGCGCCGGCTTTCTCGCCGGCCTTGCCAAAGGGTACGGGCTCGAAGCCGCCGTACAGCTTGCCTGGCTCGTAGGCTCGCTGGTCGTACAGGCGCCTGGCGATTGGGAGGCTGTGCCTACATGGGCCGAAGCCGAACGGCTGCTGAGCGGCGCCCGCCATATTGAACGGTAACCGACATTGGAGGTCAGACCACATATGAAAAAACTTCGCCTTATTCAGCAAATGCACGAAGCCGGCGTCGTCGCCGTGCTTCGCGGCGATTCCCCCGAAGACGTCGTTCAGATGGCGGTACACGCCATCGCAGGCGGCATCCGCGTTATCGAAGTGACGATGACCGTGCCGTTCGCGCTCGAGGCCATTACCGCCCTGGCCAAAAAGTACCAAAGCGACCGTCCGGAAGCGGACGATTACGCCATCATCGGCTCCGGCACCGTGCTCGATCCGGAAACGGCCCGCGCCACGATGCTCGCCGGCGCCGAATTCGTCGTTTCGCCCAGCATGAGTCGCGAAACGATCGTACTGTGCAACCGCTACCGCGTGCCGGTGCTGCCCGGCTGCATGACGATCCAGGACATCGCATCGGCTCTGGAGCTTGGAGTCGATGTCGTCAAGCTGTTCCCGGGCAACCTGTACTCGCCGTCGATTATCCCGACGATTAAAGGGCCGCTGCCGCAGGCGAACCTGATGCCGACCGGCGGAGTATCGCTCTCCAATCTGAAGGAATGGATCGAGGCCGGCGCATTCGCCGTCGG
Organism: Gordoniibacillus kamchatkensis; assembly: GCF_000829455.1. Classification (GTDB taxonomy): domain Bacteria; phylum Bacillota; class Bacilli; order Paenibacillales; family NBRC-103111; genus Gordoniibacillus; species Gordoniibacillus kamchatkensis. The sequence goes on along the minus strand of NZ_JXAK01000008.1, from coordinate 40,028 downwards.
CATCGGTTCGGATTTGACGAAGGAAGCGGTGCAGAAACGCGACTATTCACTGGTCACCGCCAAAGCGCAAGCTTATGTCGAGGCGTATCGCCAAGCGGCAAGACGATAGACCTACATGAAAAATGAGAAAAGCGTCCTAGTCGATTCGACAGAAGGACGCTTTTTTCGTCAAAGGAATCAACCGTCGGTTAATAGAATACAGTTAACGCAACAGCGGGCTTCCTGCCCGATACGACCCTAAAGGAGGAAAATCATGAAATCGAAGCTCACCGTCACACTCGCCTGTTCGGTCGCCCTCTCCGCCGTCCTGTTCGGTGCCACTGGCTATTCCAAGCCGGCCCAGCAGCAAAACGCCGCTGCGGACACTGCCGCCAGATCGTACCTGATCGCCTTTACCGGCAGCTTGCCTGCGAATTATGGGGACACGATCGCCAAAGCGGGCGGTCAAGTCGTGCGCGCGATGCCAGAGCTAGGCGGATTGGAGGTTCGTTCCGCCGACCCGGGTTTCCTCACTAACCTGAAATCCGTCAAAGGCATTCAGGCCGCCAATCTTGAGCTGAGCCACAAGCTGACGGACGGCTTGAGCGAGCCTGCCGCAGCCGACGGACAGCCTGTCACCGACATCCCGCAGGACTCCCCCACCTTCTGGCCATATCAATGGGATATGCAGCGGCTTACGCACAACGGTGACTCCTACAAGCTGGAAACCGGCGGTACGACGCTGCCTGACGGCACTGTCAAGCATAAGGCGGTCGTCGGCGTCATCGATTCCGGCATCGATTCGAACCATCCCGACTTGAAGCGCAACTTCCTCGGCGGCATGAACTTCGTACCGGCTGGAGTCGACGACTCGGAGAAAGGCGATCCGGCCGACATCCGCGACCGCGAAGGGCACGGCACTCACGTCGCCGGGTCTATCGCCGCGAACGGACGGCTCAAAGGCGTCGGCCCCGATCTCGGCATCCGCTCGTACCGCGTTTTCCCCGAAGCCGGGTCGGCTCCGACATCCTGGATTACGGCAGCGATCGTTCAGGCGGCGAACGATAAAGTCGACGTCATCAACATGTCGATCGGCGGCTTCGACGCCATCTCCCGCTATACGTTCCAAGGAGAGGGCAGCTACAGCGATGTCGCGGATCTGCTCTTGTGGAAGCGCGCTGTCCGCTATGCGGTCGATCATAACGTAACGGTCGTCGCAGCCGCCGGCAACGAGACGCTCAACCTGAGCAATCCGACCGACATTACCGACTACATGAACGCCGCGTACGGCGATCTAGGCCTCACTTTCCGCGGTGCGTCAAAGGAAGTGCCCGGACAAACGCCAGGCGTCATCACGGTCTCTTCCTCGATCAAATGGTCAACCGATCAAATCGCCTTTTACTCGAACTACGGCGCGAGCGCGATCGACGTGGCGGCGCCTGGCGGCGACAACGGGCCGGTGTACGCGGCAACGGGCGATCTGAGCAAGCGCGACTTCCACTTCCGCTCGCTCAGCACGTACCCGACGTATTTGGCGCCGTACTTCACTTCCAACTTGACCGGCTATGCACTGATGCACGGCACCTCGATGGCTTCGCCGAAGGTCGCCGGAATCGCAGCTCTTGTCAAGGCGGCGCATCCCGACTTCAACCCATCGCAGGTGGCCGCCCGCATCCGCCAAACGTCGCTCGATTACGGCAAACCCGGGCAAGACGCACTGTTCGGCAGCGGCGAAGCAAACGCCTATACCGCATTGAAATAAAGGTCTTTTTTGCAAAAGGAAGCCGCGCCTCCGACCGAGGAGCGGCTTCCTTTTTCGTTGCCGGTGTTATCCGCTGCGCTGTGCGCTTTTTTGTGCATATCGTTACAACATGCTGCCAAGCTCCGCCCATTTCTCCGCCACCATCTGCCAATCGCGCCGAAACACTCCCCATAGCGTCGGTCGGCGCCGCACGGCAAGCGGATGGTACGATACGGCGGCGGCGAGCCCCAAGACTTCGTGCCACGAGCCGCGAAGCCGTTTCACCTCCGCCTCCGGGTCGGCGAAAAGCGTTTGCGCCGCAACGTTGCCGAGAGCGAGCACGAGCCGCGGCCTTTGCCGCAGCAGCTGCAGCTGGAAATGCGCAAAGCAAGCGCTGCGCGCCTCTTCTTTGTCGTATGCCCGGCGCGGCCGGCATTTCAGCACGTACGTGACGTACAGCTCCGCTTCGCCGAGCCCGGCTTCGGCCGCTGCCTCCTGAAGCGTCGCCCGCGTGCCGCAGACGAACGGCTCGCCTGCAGCGTCCTCGCGCGCGCCGGGGTTGTCGAGAACGACTAAGATCGACGCATGAGGATTGCCTTCCCCCCACACGACTCTCGTCCGCTGCTTCGCCAGCTCGCACTTCATGCACGCTTCCAGACCAGCCGGTGGCGGGTCTTCCTGCCATATTTTCGGCTGAAAGGTCATCGTTTGCTCGTTTCCTCCTCGGTACGCTTCTCGTCTTTCTTTCCAGCATGCGCTAAACTAGTATCGTGCCATACAGACGCTCCCGCAAATTCCCGGGTTGCTGCAACACCCGGCATCATGCCGGCGTCTAAAGAATGAGCTTGCGCCAGCGGACTGTGTACGATGGGCTTGTTGCCGCAGGCGGCACAAACGGCGATCCGTTTGCGAATAATGTAGGCATAGCACTTTCGTTGTTGGATACAGAAAGGGGTACTGGATTATGGAACAATGCTTCGGCGGCCGCTATGCGGTCCGCGCTTCCGTGCAGGCGATGCCCGGCGGGCAGCTGTTTGAAGCCGAGGACTTGTCGCTGCAGCGGCGCGTTCTCGTGTACGTGCCGGAAAGCAAGCTTGCCGATCCGGAAACGGCAAACGCCATGCTGCAGGCGGCCAGTTTCACCCACAACGACTTCATGCATCTGCTCGATGTCGGGATGAGTCTCGGCAAGCCTTATGCGGTGTTCAAATGGTCCGAAGGGCCGCCGCTCGCGCAGCAGCTGCGGAAACACCGGATGACGGCGGACGGCATGCTGGCCAGCTTGTACCAGCTCGGACTGGCGATGCAGGAGGCGGCCGAAGAGGGCGTGTACGGCTATTCCGTGCTCGCCGACAACTTGTGGCTCGGACACGGCGGGAGATTGTTGCCGATCCGGTATTGGGAAGCCGCGCCCGATTATGCCAAAGGCGCTGTCGGGCTGTGCAACTTGCTCGTTCAACTCAGCATGAAGGAAGAAACGTTGCCGGAATCGCCCGACATGGCCGAGCAGCGCATTCGCCTCGCTCTGCGTGAGCTTCCTGCCGCAACGCTGGAGGCGATCGTGTCGCTGGTCGTCCGTACATTTCGGGAAAAGCTGGCGCTTACGGCGTTTCTCGCCGAGCTGCGGCTGTGCATGGCGGCTTCTTCGTCCTCGGCAGCGGCCGGCGCCGGCAGCCGGCCATCCCGGCCCGCCGCCGCTTACGCTGCCTCCGGCGCCCCCGCCGCATACAGCGCCTCCGCCGCTTCCCGCCCTTCCTCTGCTGCTCTCGGCACTGCCTCTGCGGCTTCCGAGAGCCGCGCCGCATACAGCGCCTCTGCTGTTCCCGGCACTGCCGCTCCCGCGAGCCGCGCCGCTTACGAACAGCCGTCCCAAGAGGCAGATGTGGACGCTGCGGACGACGAAGAGACAGCCCCTGCCGGCCGCAGCCGCGTTTGGCGCAGGCTGGCTATCGTATCCGGCGCGGCGTGTTTGTTCGTCGTCGTATTTATCGGCGTGCTGACGTTCATTTTCCGGCTCGGCGGGCACGATAGCGCCGTTACCGAAACGCGTCCGAAGCAGCAACAGCCTGCCGCCGATGCGGGGACGACAAGCGCCCCCGCCAAGTCCGCGCCGTCGCAACCGGCGGCGGGTCCGGTTGCAGCCGATAAGGAAGCCGGAAGCAGTGCCGCCGCTTCCGGTCCAACGACGATTCCTAAGCTCGTCGGATTGTCGCGCGCCGATGCCGAGAAGGCAGCGCTTGCCGCCGGCCTTCACTACACGTTTTACTTGGAAAGTAACGATGCCGCGCAAGGAACGGTATTCAAGCAAGATCCGCAAAGCGGCGCCGCCGCCGTACGGGGCGACAGCGTCACGTTCTGGGTCAGCAAAGGCAAATAGAGAGAGGGTCGAAAAGACGGATGAGTCAAGCGGAAATGTTTGACATATGGGATCGCGAAGGCCGCCGCATCGGCACGGCATCGCGGCAAGAGGCGCACGAACGGGGATTGTGGCACCGCACGTTCCAATGCTGGATTTACGGCAAGGACGATGGCGGCGGGACTTGCTTGCTGTTCCAGCTGCGGCATGCCGGCAAAGACACGTTCCCCGGTCTGCTCGACATTTCGTGCGCCGGCCACCTGCTTGCCGGGGAAACTGCGGCGGACGGCGTCCGCGAGCTTGCCGAAGAGCTCGGCATCGAAGCCGCCTTTGCGGAGCTGACGCCGTGCGGCGTTTACGAGGCAGTGCAAGAGCTCGCGAACGGCTGGATCGACCGCGAGTTTTGCCATGTGTTTGTGTTGGAACGTTCTTTGCCCCTTGCCGCCTACCGGCTTCAGCCGGAGGAAGTGGCGGGCTTGTACCGGGTAAAGCTGGCGGACGTAGAGCGCATGCTGGACGGCGAGGACATTTCGGTTTCCGGCGTCGCCTTGCGGCCGGACGGCACGCTCGCCGACGATACCCGCAGCGTAAACGCCCGGCACTTCGTTCCGCACGACCGGGCGTACTACGGCATGGTGCTGAAAACGCTCGCCGGACTCGGTGTCGCGGACTAACCGCATTCCGGTTAATGCACGAACAGCCTCATCCCATAGATGACGAACGTAACCGTCACAATGCTGAAAATCGTCGACGAAAACACGGCCTGGGAAGCGAATTCGGGCTCGTTGTCGAACTCTACGGCGAGCAGTACGGAGCTGAGCGACGTCGGCACCGCGCAAGAAAGCACTAGCGCTTGCGCCAGCGGCCCGTGGAAGCCGAAAGCAAGCACGATGCCGAAGCCGAGCAGCGGTCCTACGAGCAGCCGCATCGTATTGGACAAGAGCACGTCCGAGAAGCGCAGCTTCCACTTCATGCTGCCGATCTGTACGCCGAGCGTCAGCAGCGCGGTAGCGCTAAATGCGTTCGCGATATAGCCGATTGGCGTATAAATCGCGGCCGGGATCGGCACATGGAAGCCGCGCAGCAAAAATGCGACCGGTATCACATAGATGACCGGCATCGTCAAAATCGTGCGCCATACGAGCCGGCGGTCTTTCTGCTCGCTGTTGACGCTGTAAATGCCGTATGTGTTCGGAATGAGGCTCTGCATCATCATAATGACGATTTGCACCGACAGCGTAAAGGCGTCGCCGACGAATACGAGCTGGTTGAGCGGGATCGCATAGTTTGCGCTATTATAAAAAATGATGCTGTTGCGCATCGCCGTGCGCATGCCGTTCTTCAAGCCGCGAACGCGGATGACCCCCTCGGTCATAACGAACAGCGACGTGAAGTAAACGGCGAAGAAAAGCAGCACTTGACCGAGAATGGCGAACGAGATCGTCGATTCGTACAACATTTTAAGCATGACGGCCGGAGAAAATAAGTAAAAGTTCAGCTTCGACAGCGTCCTGATGTCCAGCTTGAACAAGCGGTACAGCAGCGCTCCAAGGGCGATCATGATGGAAAGCGGAATGACGTTGTTAATGAGAATATGAGAGAAGTAGTTCATCGTCAGGTCCTTCTTGCGGTGAATTTTGCTGGAGACAGCCTCCCTATTATATCAGATGACATCGCATTGCGGAGCGCTGCCAGCGAATGTTTTTTTCTTTTGCCCGTTGTTCGTGGTATGATGAAAGCAAGTAAGGAGGAGCGCACAATGGCCCACGATGAAGCCGGCGGGCAGCCGGAAGCGAAGCAAGATCACGAGCTAGAGGGTGAGCCGGCTTCCAGAGCACCCGACGCATCGGAAATTATTTTCAATTGGTATCAGCTGATCCAGAACGTTCTGAAAGAGCAGTTCCCGGATTACGAAGTCGATGGCCAAGTCGGCCAGCACCAGCTGCACGGCCCGATGATGGCGTTCGTGCTGCAGAAGGAAGGCAATTCGTATGCGTGCGGCTTTTTCTTATCGGAGCTGGTGCGCCAGTTTCAGACGAATCCGAACGCGGTGCTGTGGCTGACGTCGTTTTACGTCGACCTCATCCGCAGTCCGGAAAGCAAGCCGCTGCCGAATCCGCCGCAATCCGAGGACGATGCGAAAGAACTGTTCGACAAGCACATCGTGCCGCACTGCGCGCAGACGGTGCGCGAAGAGTTCGAGCCGGAGCCGGTGTACGTCGATCTCGAGCTCCATCCGGAACACGGACCGGTGCTGGAAGCCGGGTTTCCGAGCATCTCCGATGGCAACAATACGTGCGCGATTCCGCTGCACTATTTGCTGACGCTGTACTTGATGAACCGCGATCCCGCCGACTCGCTCGTACAAGCGCTGTACCAGCTGAAGGAAATGCAAGAAGCGAACGCCTGACAGCGGCCAACGATAAGAAAAGCTGCTTTCGAAGCCTTTTCGATGATGAGCGACCTACAAGTTTTGCGTAGCAAAACTCGCTTCGTAAGCGAGGAAGCTTTTCATGCCGTAAAGAATGTTCTTCTGTTCGCTTTATCGTTTCACAGAACTTAAACATTCTTTAACGGTCAAAAAAGCAGCGCCGGCTACTCCCTTGCGGGAACGAGCTGGCGCTGCTTTTTTCGTCCTCTTTATTACCGTGCCGAGCTTACTCCATCCGCTGTGCCGATACTTGGTACCCGGCATCCACATACGTAACCGCCTTCGCATCGGTAACGACTTGCGCGTACGAGTCGCCCGGCTGCGGATAGTGCAGCTGATAGTAAACGATCGCCTTGCGGTCGTCCGTAAATTGAATGCGGTCGATCGTGATGCGGTAGCCGGGGTTCGGCTTCTCGCCCCAAACGAGCGTCACTTCGTTCACGCTCGAATTGACCGCTTTGATTTGCACATCGACTTTCTCGTTCTGCACCGGCGGCTGGCTCGGATCGCCCGAATGGTCGCGCAATTCCTTGTCTTTGACGAACAAGCGCGCATTGTAGATCATCACAGCCGCTTCCGCGCGGGTAATTCGGTCCGCCGGACGGAACCGGTTCTCTTTGTCCAGCTCGGCAATGTGCGCCTTAAGCAGCATTTGCACGGCGCTCGACGCCTCCTTGGACACTTCGTCCGAATCGGCGAAGACGATAAACTGCATCGTTTGCATAAACGTCCACTTGTACGTAATCGCCCGCGCCAAATACATGGCGAAATCTTGGCGGCTCATTGCGCTTTTCGGATCGATATTCCGCGGCAAATCCATGCCGTTATGCTGGGCGATAATAAATGCTTGCGCGTACCAGGCATCATCGGGCACCTTCGTGAAATAATCGCTGGCCTCGGGCTTCTTGATAAACTTGATGTTGTCGATATTCAAATCGAGGCCTTTCACGATCAGCTGGATGCCTTCGGCGTACGTCGTTTTCCGGTGCGGCTTAAACTCTTTCTCGCTGTCCCCGCTTACGATGCGATCGTTCTTCAAGCTTTCGATCTTGCTGCTGCCGGGAATGCCGCTCAAATCGTCGAAGGCGAATGCGCTTGTGCCGAAAAACAAAAGCATGCATAGCGACAAGACGGCAAGCATGGTCCATCTTCGTTTCATCATCTCACCTGCTTTTTCCATTTTGCTCCGGAGCTATTTTATTAACGGTTCGCGCCGAATAAATGTTGCAGCCCCTATCATTATGGTCTATCCACAGCAAAAAAACGAACCGGTCCCCGCAAACGGCGGGCGCCGGTTCGTTTCCTATTGAGCATTGGTGATGTTCTTAACGCTCGGCGGCGGTCAAATCGAGCCAATCGAGCTCGGCGCGGCTCAGCTTGATCTGCTCGCCTTCCTCGCAAGAACGAAGCTCCTCCGGGTTTTGCGCGCCGATGAGCGCCGCCGCCGGGAACGGCTGATTGAGCACGTAGGCGAGCGCAATCTGAATCGTCGTCACGCCCTTCTCGGCCGCGAGCCGTTCCGCCCGGCGGTACCGCTCCCAGTTGTCGTCGCTGTAAAACACCCGCACCAGATCGGCGTTGTCGCGCACGTCCGGCGTAAACCGCCCGGTGAAAAAGCCGCGCGCCTGCGACGACCAGGAAAGCAGCGGCATCCCGGTGCGCTCGTGCCAGCGGCACGTTTCCGCGTCGGCCGAGACGCAGCCCGCCCAGAACGGCTCGTTCGCTTTGGCCAGGCTGAGGTTCGGGCTGCTGAAGGAGAAGCCGACCAAGCCGTGCTTGGCCGCGTATTCGTTCGCCTCCTCCAGCCGCTGCCACGTCCAGTTGGACGCGCCGATCGCTCCGATGCGGCCAGCCTCGATGTGCTCGTTCAGCGCATCGATGATTGGGCCGACCGGCACGTCCGGATTGTCGCGGTGCAAGGCGTACAGCTCGATGAAGCCGGTCTGCAGCCGCTCCAGGCTCGTCCGCAAATCGCTGTCGATCGAAGCCTTGTCTACGCGCGGTCCGTTTCGGTCATGGTGCGCGCCTTTCGTCAAAATGACGATCTTGTCGCGGTTGCCGGTCTCGCTCAAATATTTGCCGAGCACTTCCTCGCTCTGGCCGCCGCTATAAATGTGCGCCGTATCGACCGTATTGCCGCCGATTGCGAGATAGGCGTCCAGATTGCGCGCTACCGTTTCGTAATTGTCGTGACGGAAATAATCCGACCCTTTGATCAGACGGGATACCGGTTTGCCCGCTCCCGCAATGTCGATGAACTGCATCTTCGCAGCCTCCCTTACAAAATAATCCGGCGGCGCGTGCGCGCCGATTCGAGACACGCATCAAGCGCTCTCATGCCCGCTATCGCATCAGCCGGCGATGCGACGGGCGCAGCGCCCGCAAGCGCGGCGCGCGCAAAATCGTCGGCCTGCAGCGCATATTGATTGACGGTCGACACTTCAACTTCGCGCCGCCCTGCCTTCGTCGTCACGAAGAAGTTGGCGCCGCCCGGCTCTTTCGGGTAAATGTAAGCCGACGGCACTTCGATAAAGCCGTCCGTTCCGAGCACTTCGAGCGTGTTGCGGAACGCCGCCCACATGCCGCAGTCGAACGTGAGGGCGATCGATCCCGGAAATTCGAGAAGACCCGAAGCCATCATATCGACGTTATCGTGCTCCGGCGAGAAATAGGCGTGCACCGTCGCCGCAATCGGCTCCGCGCCGATGAGCAGCCGCGCCGCACTGATCGGATAACAGCCTACGTCGTACAGCGAGCCACCGCCCCAATCCTGGCGATAGCGAACGTTTTGCTTGTTGGCCGCGCCGTTGAACGTGAACGCGCCGTGGACGCCGCGCAGCGCCCCGATTTCCCCGGAGTCGATCACTTCCTTGATCATCCGGTAGCGGGGATGGTGCCTGTACATGAACGCCTCGGCAAAATGAACCCCCGCCGCGCGGCACGCCTCCGCCATTTCCGCCGCCTCGTGCGCGTTCAGCGCCGCCGGCTTCTCGCACAGCACATGCTTCCCCGCCTGCGCCGCGCGAATCGTCCATTCCTTGTGCAAATGGTTCGGCAGCGGTATGTAAACGGCGTCAATTTCAGGATCCGCCAGCAGCTCTTCGTAGCTTCCATACGCGCGGGCGATGCCGAACTCGGCGGCCGTCTCCTTCGCTTTATCCAGATCGCGGCTGGCGATAGCGGCCAGCGTGCCCGACTGCGAATCGGCAACACCCGGAATGAAGGCGCGCTTGGCAATGCCGGCGCAGCCGAGTATGCCCCAACGCAGCTTTCGGCTCATGTCCATAACTTCTGTTCCTCCTCAAAATAATATGATATTGTGATTATATTCCTTCCTATGTCCCTTGAATATAAAAATTTATTGCATTGCATTACAACAATATTGTCATGGAGGGTTCATGATGCATCGGCAGGTCCATTTTCCGACGATTGTCGATCAGCCGTATTTTTGCTTTCCGTGGTCGGTCGGGCGGTACGCCGATTGGCCCGGTCACAGCGTTACGCGCGAAGCGGGGTCGCTAAACAACTTCAGCATTCACGTCGTCGCCGCCGGCCACGGCTATGTGGAGGCGGAAGGAAAGCGGTACGAGCTGCGGCGCGGAGACGCGTTTCTGTATTTTCCGATGAGCGCACAGCGCTACTATTCCGGCGAGGACGAGCCGTGGGACGTGCTGTGGGTTCATTTTTACGGCCGCGAGCCGCTAATGGCGCATTTGCTGGAGCGGCGCATGCACCGCTCGCTCGTATGGACGCTGCGCCAGCTCGCCGACTGGGAAGAAGCGCACGAGCTGCTCCTGGACGAATCGGAACGGTACAAAATGCTGCGGCCGACGCGGCTGTCGACGCTCACCTACGCCGTCGTCGCCGAATTCATGGCCCAGGCCGAGCCGCTCACGCCAAACTCCCCGGCCGGAGCCGACGCCTACGAGCGCATCGTCCGGCTGCTCCCGGTCATGCAGAGCAAGGCGTGCGAGCCGTTTTTGCTGGAGGAGTGGGCCGAAGCCGCCGGCGTCAGCACGTACTACTTTTGCAAGCTGTTCCGCAGGGCGGCGAACATGACGCCGCTCGAGTTCATGACGAGATGCCGGCTGCAGACGGCGAAGCAGCGCCTGCTCGAGCACAAAGAAGCCGCCGTCGGGGCGATTGCCCGCGACGCCGGCTATCCGAGCGTGAGCTATTTCAATAAAAGATTTCTGGAATACGAAGGGATGACCCCAACGCAATACCGCAAGCTGTTCGAGCGCGGCTCGTAAACGGGATGCTGTCCCGTAGAGCCGCCTATGTCAGCCGAGGCCGGACAGCGGCTTGTTCGGCAAGTAATGGCTCGTCTTGATGTGGCGAATCGTGCGCGTCTTGGCGCGCATGACGAGCGAGTGCGTCTCGGCGCGCTGCCCCGGCAGCATCAATACGCCGTCAAGGAAATCGCCTGGGGTAATGCCGGTCGCCGCGAAAATGACGTCGCCGTCGCCGACCATCTGATCCATCGTCAGCACTTTCGTCGGATCTTCCAGCCCCATCGCCCGGCACCGCTCCTCTTCTTCCGCCGTCATCGGCATGAGGCGGCCCTGCAGCTCGCCGTCAAGGCACGACAGCGCTGCGGCGGCCAGCACGCCTTCCGGCGCACCGCCGGAGCCGATATACAAGTCGACGCCGGTCTGGGCGAACGCAGGCGCGATCGCCCCCGCCACATCGCCGTCGCTCAACAGCTTGATGCGGCAGCCGACGGAGCGCAGCGTCTCGATGTGCTTTTTATGGCGCTCCCGCTCCAAAATCGTTACCGTCAAATCGGAAATCGGCTTGTTTAAAATTTGCGCCGTCTTCATCAGCGTAACGTCCAGCGGGTCGGCGAGGCGCAGCCGCCCTTTCAGCAGCGGGCCGCAGGCCAGCTTTTCCATGTACATGTCCGGCGCATGCAGCAAATGCCCTTTCGGCGCTATCGCCACGACAGCCATCGCGTTGTTCAGCCCTTTGGCCACCAGCTCGGTGCCTTCCAACGGGTCTACGGCGATGTCGACCTCCGGGCCTTCCTGATTGCCGACCTTCTCCCCGATATACAGCATCGGCGCTTCATCCATTTCGCCTTCGCCGATCACGACGGTGCCTTTGACCGATACCGAATCGAACATCGCCCGCATCGCCGCTGTCGCCGCTCCGTCCGCTTCATGCTTGAGGCCCCTTCCCATCCAGCGTGCCGACGCTAGCGCCGCCAGCTCCGTCACGCGCACGACTTCGAGTGCCAGCTCTCTCTCCATTCATAACTCCCCCTTGGCGATAGTTGCAAATGATGCAAGCTGCTAACGATTGTAGCATAACGGATGAAGATGTAGGAAAGCAACGGCGTATTAGCGCCCTTTGATCGCTTGCTGCAATTGGGCCTGGTCGGTGATGCCCAAATTGATCAGCGCCTGGCCGATATGAAAATTGATCGTCGCCAGCATCTGCATCCGCGAATTCGGGATCAGCGACGTTTTGAATTCCTGGAACAGCTTCGGCCGGTACGTTTTCAGCACGGTCATAAATTCGACAGTCGGCGGAACGTACGTGCGCACCTCGGACAGCAGCTCGAAAAACTTGCGCACTTCCAAAATGTCGTCCTTCGAGTGATTCAAATTGCGCAGCACGGCAAAAAATTTAGCGATAAGCGCATGTCTATCTATTTCCATGACCGAGGTCCTCCGCACACCGCAAGCTTTATGTATCATTTTACTATATCAAATAGGGCAATGGTATGACCGTTCACTGGAAAATGGATCCGAAGTTCGCTATGTTAGTAGTAAATCTGCACGATAAAGGAGACGATTCCGTGCCATTTGACAGTTTATCCGTTATTATTTCCGGCGCAAGCGCGGCATCGGGCGCCAGCTAGCCGCCGCTTACTGCCGCGCCGGAGCGCGCGTTACGCTCGGCGACATCGATGCGAAGCACGGCGAAGCCGCCGCCGCGGCGATGCGCGCCGAAGGCGGAACGGCCCAATTCGTGGCGGCCGACATGCGCCGTCCGGGCGATATAGCCGGGCTCGTCGAACGCGCCGCGAACGTTTACGGAGCCGTCGACATCGTGATCAACAATGCCGGCATCGGGCGCTGGAAATCCCCCTATGAGCTGACGCTCGAGGAATGGGACGACGTGCTAAACACGAACTTGCGCGGCACGTTCCTTTGCGCCCGCGAGGCGGCGGCGCGCATGAGGCAAAGCGGCCGCGGCGGCTCGATCGTCAACATCGCCTCGACCCGCGCCTTCATGTCCGAGCCGAATTCGGAAGCGTACGCCGCCTCCAAGGGAGGCATCGTCGCGCTCACCCACGCGCTCGCCGTCTCGCTCGGCCCGGACCGCATTCGCGTCAACTGTATCTCCCCAGGCTGGATCGAGACGGGCGATTACGATGCGCTGCGCGAGGCCGATCATGCCCAGCATCCGGCCGGGCGCGTCGGCATGCCGCAGGACATCGTCAAGGCATGCTTTTACTTGACCGATCCGGACAACAGCTTCGTCACCGGCGCGAACATTACGGTCGACGGCGGCATGACCCGCAAAATGATGTACCTGGAGTAATCGCCTTTCAGCGGAACTCGAAGCCTTGCGCCAGCAAGTAGTCGTGCAAATGCCGGCGAAGATTGGCGCCGCTAAGCCGGTTGGCCATCTCTTTCGACCAGACGGTGTCTCGACCGCCGCCGGCGCGCCGCGCATAGTAGCTTCTCATCGTCTCGTCGTATTCCCGCACGGCCGCTTCCAGCGCATCGTCATCGCTGTAGCGGCCGCTATGGTATACGGCGCTTTGCGGCAACCGCGGCCGTGGATCCGGCTGCTGGTCGGGCACGCCGACGCACATGCCGAACACCGGGTAGACGAGCTGCGGCAAGCCGAGCAGCTCCGTTACTTCGGCGGGGCGGTTGCGTATGCCGCCGATATAGACGATGCCGTAGCCGAGCGACTCCGCGGCAACGGCGGCGTTCTGCGCGGCGAGCGCGGCGTCGACGGTGGCAAGCAGAAACGTCTCTACGTTCGGCTCGAGCGCAAACGCCGGATTCGCGATGCGCCCGGCGAGCTGCAGCCGGTGCAAATCCGCACACCAAACGAGAAAGAGCGGGCACTGCTCGACGTGGCGCTGCCCTCCGGTCAGCTCGGCGAGCCGGCGCTTCGCCCCGGCGTCCGTTACCCCGACGACGCTGTATGCCTGGATGTTCGACGAGGTCGAGGCCGCCTGCGCCGCACCGATGATGCGTTCCACCGTCTCCGCCGGCACCGGATCGGGCCGGAAGCGGCGGATCGAACGGTGAGCGAGCAGCAGCCGCAACGTTTCGTTCATATCCGTTTCGTTCATAGGTTATGTCTCCCTTGCCCGGACAAGCTTACGCCGTAATCTCGATCGCCCAATTGCCTTGCCGGAAAATCGGCTCCGTCGTACCGTCCGCAAGCTCCCCGTCGATGTCGAGCCGGGCGGAACCGATAATGAAATCGACATGGTTCAGGCTGACGTTACCGCCGCGCGCCAGCAGCTGATCTTTGGACATGGCGGCGCCGCCCTCGAGGTTGACCGGGTAGGCGCTGCCGAGCGCGAAGTGGCACGAAGCATTTTCGTCGATGCCGGTGTTGTAAAAAATGCGGCCGAGATTCGAGATCGGCGAATCGTGCGGCACGAGCGCGATCTCGCCGAGGCGTCGCATCCCCGCGTCGATGTCCAGCAGCTCTGTCAAGTACTGCAGCCCGACTTCGGCCGTATGGCCGACGACTTCGCCGTCCCGGAACGTGAGCGTAAACTTGTCGACGATGCGGCCGTTCAGGTTAAGCGGCAGCGTGCTCGTTACCGTGCCGTTCACGCCGAGCCGGTGCGGCATCGTGAACACTTCCTCCGTCGGCATGTTCGGCACGAAATAAACGCCGGACTGGTTGTAATCGCCGCCGCCGAGCCAAATGTGGCCTTCTGCCAGCTCGACGCGCAAATCGGTGCCGGGCGCTTGTAGTGCAGCCTCTTGTAGCGCTTCTCATTGAGTATATTTTGCAGCCGCGTCAGCCGGTCGATATGTGTTTGCCAGGCGGCGACCGGATCGTCCTCGTATATGCGGTTCATGCGGAAAATCGCGTCCCACATCGCCGCAATGCGGTCCGCCGCGGGCAGTTCAGGCATTACCTTCGCCGCCCAGGCTGCGGTCGGCGCTTTGATCAGGCACCAGCTGAACTTGTTCGTGCGGACGTAGGACGAATACGTTTGCCGCGCGGTCAGCATCGCCTTCGTCGCCGACGATACTTTCCGCGACTCGATGCCGCGGTACAGCTCCGGATCCGGCACTTTGATGTGCAAGAGCGCTCCCCCGCTCTCCGCGAGCATTTCCATCGTGCGCGCCTGCCAGGCGGGATAGTACGAGAACGACTCGTCCGGCGCCGATTCGTAGCGAATGCGGGTGACGGCTTCGTCGTCCCACATCACCTGCACGTATTTGGCCCCCGCCTCGTACGCCTTGCGGACGATGCGGCGCGTAAACGGGGCGTTCTCGAGCGGCGACTCGATCAGCAGCACTTGGCCGGGCTGCAAGTTGGTGCCGACCTTAACGACGAGCTCCGCATATTTATCCAAGTTTTGTTCGAACGTATCGTCGAAGTTGACGGGTAAAGTCATCTTCCTTAGCTCCTTTAACAGCACATAATGGATAAGACGGAATGCCACTCCTTATTATTCCTCATGAGGCTGGAGAACGCAAATAGGCGCAAAACGAAGCGGCTTCCATGTTCGGGAGCCGCTTCGTTTTGGATCCGTACAGGTTTTTCATTTGCGGTACACGACCGGGTTCAGCTCCGTGGCGGCGAGGTCGCCCGGCTTGAGGCCCGGGAAGAAAGCGCGCATATCGTTCTGGCGCGCCTTGCTGTCCGGCTCGGCCACCGTTAAACCGTCGGCGTAGTATATGATCGTCATCACTTCCCGCATCGCGTCCGTCGGGTTGCCCTGCGCCGCGTGCAGCGTCCAGCCGGAATGGAACGTCGCGTCGCCGGCCGCCATCGCGCCGTAATTCACTTTGCGGAAGCCTTTGCCGTCGATGTACTGCTGCAGCGTCCGGTGCGATTCGTCGGAAATTTCCACCCGGTCGATAAGTCCTTTGCGTTGCGACTCGGAAGCGAACGTCATCGAGCCGACCTCCTCCGGAATCGGAACGAGCGGCATCCACATCGTTATCGTCTTGTCGGTGTCGAGCGGCCAATAAATTTGATCTTGATGCCACGGGGTATGGCCCCCGCCCGGCTCCTTGAACAAAGCCTGGTCATGATAGACGCGGACGGCGTCCACGCCCATAAGCTCGGCGGCGATTTTGCCGAAGCGCCGCGCCAGCACGAACCGTTTGGCTGCTTCGCTTTTGCGCCACAAATTGATAATCTGGATAAAAGCTTTGCCGTACGTATCCCGTTCGTGCATCGGCTTCGTCTGGTAATTGAGCTCCATGACGAGATCGCGGATGACGGGCCGGTATGCCTCCAGTTCGGCGCCGTTCACGACGCCTCGCAGCAATATGTGTCCGTCGCGCCGGTACGCTTCCGTCTGCTCGTTCGTCAGCTCGTAGCTATCGTCCAGCGGCGGCAGCCCGGCAAGCTTATTGTCGATGGCCATAATCGGTTGGTCTCCTTTGTGTTTTTGCACTCAGTATACCCGATCGATCGCCCATTTTCTTTGTGGGAAAGCGCTGACGTTTTTGTCAAAACCGACTTTTCTTCCGTTCTAAAGGTTGTTATGATGGAAGCGGAAACCGGTGCCGAGGAGGTTTTTAGCTGCTATGCCGCTTACGTTGACGGAGCTGACGGCGCTTCAGCCGATAGTGCCCTATATCCGGGAAAGCGATTATGCCGTACGCAAGCCTTGGAGCATGGGAGAACGGCGGTTGCTCGATTATTTGCTCATTTACGTTCAGGAGGGGCTGCTGCGCGTGACGGCCGACGGCACTTTGTACGAACTGCGGGACGGCGACTTTTGCCTGCTGCAGCCGAACACCTTGCATGCGCTGGAAGGCGTGACACCCACTATTACGCCATTCGCGCACCTGGACTTTTTTTACAATCCGCTGCGGGCGGACAGCTTCCCGACGAAGGCCGGCCAAACCGACCTGAGCGCTTACTCCCATTTGTTGCAGCCGCGACTGAACGATTTGCAGGGCATCGAAGTGCCTGTCAAGTTCAAGCCCGGCGAGCCGACGGCGTTCCGCGACAAGCTGCTCGGCCTGGTGCAATGCTGGCAAACGCAGGACGAGCCGCTGCAGCAGCTGAGGGCGCAAAGCCTCGCGCTGGAGCTCTTCATTGCGCTGCTTGCGGCGTACGCACCGCAGGTCAAAGACCGCTCCGCCCCGCCGCATACGCTCAACTGGGTGACGTCGTACGTGTCGTTTCGCCTCTCCGAACCGATCAGCGTCGCCGAGATGGCGCGACGCGCCAACTTGTCGCCGTCTCGCTTCAACGTCGTGTTCCGCGAACGGTTTGGCGCCTCGCCCCATCAATATTTGCTCGAGCTTAGGCTGAAGCACGCCGAAGAGCTGCTGCGCGCCGGCGCTTTGCCGCTCGCCGAGGTCGCGGCGTATTGCGGCTTCGCCGACATTCACCATTTCGCCAAGTCGTTCAAGCGCCGGTTCGGCGACGCCCCGGCCGCGTACCGAAAAAGAGCTGCGCAAGCCGAAGCGGCAGAGCGTGAAGACAGCGAAGCGGCGCAGCGCGAAAGCGGCGATGAACAGAGCTAAGGCGCGGATGGAGAGCGGCGGCATCAATCCGCGCCGGCCGGCAATCCTGTTGTTATCATGCATTCGAATTTCGATATTCCTGCGGCGTCATGCCGAAATACTTTTTGAACAGCTTGATGAAATAATGCGGGTTTTGATAGCCGACTTCTATGGCGATTTCGTATATTTTTTTCGTGCTCGATTTGAGCAGCTGCTGCGATTTTTGCATTTTTAAATTGGTGATGTAGTTGCTTATATTTTCCCCGGTTTCGAGTTTGTACAGGCGCGACACGTACGCCGGGTGCATTTGCAAATGGTCGGAAACGGATTGCAACGAAAGTTCGCTCGACAAATGCGATATGATGTACTTCTGCACCTCTTTCACCGTAAACATTCGGGCACTGCTCGTCTCCATCAAGTTCGTGTGCCGGATTTTCCCGAAAACGCTCCATACCCAGTCGCTTAAATGCTTGACCGTCTTGCTCGGCTGCAGCTCTTTGCCGCGCGTATAATCGGAATCGATCATTTCCGACAATTTTTGACCCTTCTTATGAGCCGTATAGGAAAATGCCGCAAATATCGTAAAAAATGCTTCCGTAATGTGCTCGGCGGATTCCGCCCAGTGCTGCTCCAGCTCGTTCAAAATGGCTTCCAGCTTTTCCCGGGCGGCATCCCAGTGCCCCGCCTCGAATAAATGGACGAGCAGCGGGGGCTCGTACAGCCGGGTCAACGTGCTGATGTCGATGAATTCGTCCCGGTCCGCAATATAAACGGGGAGATCTTTTTCGTTGCCGAACCTTTTGCTGAAAAGCAGCAGCAAATTGTTGTACAGCTTCGTGACATCGTGCGGAAAGACGCCCCAATGGCCGAGCAGCAGCGAATATGTTGATTTTCAAAAAATGCCGGTATGTTCAATTGGAGCTGATTGGAAAGCCGGTTCAGGTGAAATTGAATGCTTGCCGTAGACGGCTCGTCCCCCGGCTCCGCTTGCTTCGGGATCAAGACGGCAACCAAGTATTCATGCACGTCTTTGCAAGTCCACACATGAAAATATTCCTCGAACGTCTCGACCGCCAAATTGCCGATTGCGAATTCCATCAAAGACATGTCGAACGGGTCGTAATCCGAAACTTGATCGATATACCGGATCAGCATCATGACCACAGTACTGCCGGGTGCGACCGGCACTTCGAGCAGCCTCAGCTTCTCGGCCAGCTTTTCCTCCGACAGCCGTTTGCCTTGCAGCAAATCGTGCAGCAGCTCGCTCCGCAGTCTCGGCATATGATCCCGCATTGCGCTCAGCGCGCGCTGGTATGTATGATGGTTTTCCCTCTCCGCGCGAATCGTGTCCGCTACGGCGGAAACCCTTTGGATGAGCTCCTCGTCGCTAATCGGCTTCAGCAAATAATCGCAAATATTATGTTTGATCGCCGTCTGCGCATATTCAAAATCGGCGTGAGCCGTCAGCAGCAAGCACTTCGTATGCTTCCAGTGCAAATAAATGCTGCGCGACAGTTCCAGTCCGTCCATTCCCGGCATCCGAACATCGGTAATGACGATATCGATCGACCACATGTTCAAAATATTCATCGCTTCCGTAGCGGAATAAGCCCGGTGTATCGTATCGATGCCCATTTCGTTCCACGGTATGGTGGCGGCAAGCGTATCGACTACGCTCATTTCATCATCGACAAGCAGCAGCTGCAGCATCGTTTCAATCTCCTTTATCCCGTCGTTTGTCCGGCGTTTGCGTTTCCCAATAAATTTTCACTCGGAGTCCGCCGAGAGGCGAATGGGCAAACTCAAGCCGGAATTTTGAGCGAATTGGTACGACAGCCGCTGATGCACGTTCCACAGGCCGCAGCCTTCTTCCTGGTCGAGAGGCCTCGACACCTTATGCTGCAGCGCCGTGATCTGTGCGTCGGACAGGCCCACGCCGTTGTCGTCGATTACGATTTGGTAACCTTGGGCCAGCTGCTCCCCTTTGATCTGTATAATTCCATATCGTTCGCTTTTTTCGATGCCGTGAACGATCGTATTCTCCACTATCGGCTGTATCATCAATCTTGGGACTTCCAGCTTCATCATTTGCTCCGGAATGTCGATTCCGTATTCAAACCGCTCGATGCGCAAATTTTGGATCAGCAAGTAGTTTTCGACAAGATGGATTTCCTCTTGCAAGCTCGTTAACGTATGCTCCAGCTTAGTAATGTAGCGGAAATACTCCGCCAAGCTTAAGATCATTTTGGTGGCGGCCTGTTTGTCGTCGATGGCGATCATATTTTTTATGAAAAACAAGCAATTGGACAAAAAATGCGGATTGATTTGCGATTGGAGATGCTTTAATTTGGCTTCGCGAAACCTGTCGTTTTCCATATAAACCCGCTCCAGCAAATGCTGAATTTCCTCCGCCATCTCGTTAAACTTCGTAAACAGAAACTCGAATTCGTTGTTCGGCTTATAATCGAGCCGATGCGAATACTTCCCGGTTTGAATTTTTTGCACGCCCCGCAGCAGCTGCTGAATCGGAATTTGCACTTGCCTGTATAAGGCGACCGCCGCCGCAAGACTGATGGACAGCATGAGAACGATCGACACATAAAACAAATTCCGGCTTTGGTTGATCGGAGCCATGACCTGCTTCAGAGGCAAATAGTCGATGACGTACCAGTCCAGGCTTTTGGACAGCGCGTAGTTCACCATATACGTTTCATGCCCGATCTGAACGATGCGATGCCCCGTATCGTCCAGCGTTTCCCGGTCCAGCAGCGCCACGATTTCACCGGTAACGCCGGAGCTTTCCGCGTTGTCCTGAATCGGCTCGAGACCGCGTTTATACAAAAACGGGGAAGCGTTGCCGCCGTGCTTGTAATCGTTTAGCATCCGAATCAGGTTGCTGTCCGAGAACCGGACCTCGACAACGGCTTCGGCCTCCAGAAGGTTGGCGTTCACCAGCAGCGGCTTCCATACCTTTTTGGCAAAATAAGAGTCCCCCTTCTTCTGAGGAATATATTCCCATTGCGACGTATTGTGCCTGAGCAAGTAATTGTCGTCGTAGATGCCGTAATAATCGCTCGAGATCGCCTGCTTGATTTTCGGCATGAAAATGGTCAGACGGTTGTTCCAGCTGCTCGAGGCGCTTAACAGCACCAGCTTTTGAACGACTGCCTCCTGCACTTTGAGCTGATTGAACGGATCGGCTGCGCTATGAGGATCTCCAAGCTCGTTGATGCTGGGGTCCTTGCTTACGATAATGGACATGGTCGACAGCTGATCCACAATGTTATCGATTTGAGACGTCAAAAAAAGCAGCCGTTTCAAATTTTTCTCCTGCAGCTCCTGCTCGACGACATTGACGGACACCTGGTTCGTATAGCTGTAGATCACGACAAGCGGCAAGAGCAAAAACAAGATCAGTAGAACGATTTTTCTGAATGTGGTCCCCCGGCGAAGCATCCCATCGCTCCTTCTCAAGCTGTCGTATTTCACATTATACTTGAAATATTCAGGCGACGGGATGTTTTCACGGCTCTTTCCGCATAAACGCCGCTTATCCTTTGACTGCGCCTGCCGATAGTCCGCTGACGACATATTTTTGCGCAAACAGCGCGATCACAATGACGGGAAGTGTAATGATGCACGCAGCTGCCATTAACGCTCCCCAGTTGATGGACGTATTGGACATGAAGTTGAATACGGCTATCGGCAGCGGCTTCGTATTTTCGCCCGACAATATCAAAGAAAACATAAAGTTGTTCCAGGAAAAAATGAAAGACAGCAAAGCAGCGGTCACGATTCCGGGGACGGAAACCGGCAGCACCATCTGAAAAAACGTCCGTACCTTCGAGCAGCCGTCAATCCAGGACGATTCTTCCACTTCCGCCGGGAAAGCTTCGAAAAACGGGATCATCACCCACATGACGAGCGGCAGGCCGATCACCATATGGCTCAAAATCAAGCCGGCGAACGTATCGATCAGACCCACTTTATTGTACAAAATATACCAGGGTACCAAATACGTTATGCCCGGAATGATTTTTGCCGTCAAGATGGCCAGGGAGAAGTACGGCATCCGGTGCCTGGCAATGGCATAAGCCGCCGGCAAGCCTAATGCAAGCGCCCCGATCGTGGATACCGCAGCAATGATGAAGCTGTTTGAAATATATTGCATGTAGTCGTATTCTTTGAACACGCTCAAATAGTTTTTAAAGGTCGGCGTAAACGAAAACATGTGGTCGGGCGAAAGAATTTGAATTTGCGTTTTGAACGAAGCGGACAGCATCCAGAGGAACGGAATCAAAATAAACAGCAGGATCGCGATGTTGATTACGGTGTAAACGCTTCTTGACATGACGGATGTTCTCACAGGTGTCCACCTAACCTTCTTCGAATAGCTGTCAGCAGCACAATGCACGCCATAATAATCGCAAAGAAGATGATAAGAAGCGCGGATGCGGAACCTAATTTAAAATTCACGAATGCCGTATCGTATATTTTGACATTCAGCGTTTGCGAAGCGAAGTTCGGGCCGCCTTGCGTAGTGGCGTAAATCGTATCGAACGTTTTCATCAAGTCGATGATGCGCAGCGTGACCGCCGTAATAATCGTAGGCATCAGGAGCGGCAGCGTAATATGCACCAGCTTTTGCAGCCCGGTTGCGCCGTCGACTGCGGCGGACTCGTAAGGATCTGCCGGAAGCGTAGCTAGGCCGGCAATGACGATAAGCGCGATCATGGGCGTCCACTGCCATACGTCCACTACGATGAGCGAAGGGATGACTTGCGTTACGGAGCCGAGCCACTCTTGGGTAGGAAGCCCAAAACTCTTCATCACCTTGTTGGCTAATCCGATGGATGGCTCGTAGATAAGCAGCCACACCAGTCCGATCGCCACGGGGGTAGCCACCATAGGAATCATCATGACCGCTTTGGCGAGCTTTTTTCCGGCAAAATTCCGCGAAAACAGAAGCGCAATCGCCACGCCGAGCACCGTCTCGAGCACGATGCTGAAAAAGGAATGATAAATCGTGATTTTAAGCGACGTCCAGAAGGCACGATCCTTCAGCAGAGATACATAATTGTCAAGCCCGACCCATTTGGGCGGGGAAATGGCGGACATGCTCCATTCGTACAAGCTGATGCGCCCCGTGTAGACGATCGGAAAGGCGATCATGAGCGCGATGAAAAGCACGGCCGGCAACGTGAACACCCATTTGAGGCGGCGATCCAACCAGTTCATTATCACAAAATCGACTCCTTCATGCGGAACTTCTGTCTCTGGATGTGCGTATGTTGTGCGAAAAAAAGGGCAGTGCGAAGACGATACTTCGACCTGCCCCGTACTTTTTTTATATCTCGTCGGGAAACGTGCCCGTCCTGCAGACGGAGCAGGCCGTTTCCTTCTGAATGGCTTTATTTCGATTTGTCTTTATCAATGATCGCCTGAAGCTCCTTGTTGGCCTGCTCGGCGGCCGCCTTAATATCTTCGCCCAGCATGGCCTTCACTGCAATGCTGCCGACGGCGTCGCGCGCCTCGCCCACGCTGATGAGCTGCGGAACGTTGTGGCCGACGCCGATCTTCATCGTTTCCTGAATCGCTGCGGCCAAATCCGGCGGGAACGTTTCCACGCCCTCTTTGGAAGCCCACACCGAGTTTCTCGCGCCGGGAACGCCGCTTCTTTGAATTTTCAGCACGTTTTCTTTGCTCGTTGCCCATTCCGTGAACGCCCAGGCGGCATCCTTGTTGGCCGAATTCGGATTCATCGCCATCGACCACGACGCGATGCTGTATGGCTTGGCGCCGGCAGATCCGGCCGGGAACGTGGCAAAGCCTACGTTGTCTTTCACAAGCGACTTCTCCGGATCGGTCGTATTTTTGTAAACCGACGCCGTTTCGGCATAGAACACGGCTTTGCCTTGTGCAAACAACCCGGCTGCTTGCGGCCAGCTCATGTTGAGCGTCCCTTGCGGGCCGTAATTTTTCAGCAGATTGGCGTAGATTTGGAAGCCCCGGATCGCTTCCGGCGTGTTGACCGTTGCCTTGTCGCCGTTGTTAAAGTCCCCGCCCTCCGAGAATACGAACGAGGCTACAGCTGTTACAAGCGCGTTCCGCTGTCCGCGACCGACGAAGCCGTACAAGTCCTTGCCGGGATCGTGAAGCTTCTTCGCCGCCGCATCCAATTCGGCGAGCGTTTTCGGTACGGGTACGTTATTTTTTTGCAGGATGTCTTTGCGGTAGTAGAGAACAAACTGGTCGGTGAACAGCGGAATCGACAGCAGCTTTCCGTTGTTCGTGCTCGCCTCGATCGTCGCCTTGGAAAAATCGTCGAACGCATAGTTCGGGTTTTTCTTGACATACTCGTCGAGAGGCTGCGTCCAACCGTTCTTGTCGTACAAAATTTTGTCCATATAAGGGCGATACATGAACAAGTCGGGCGAGTTCGATTTGGATGTGAGCTGCACGGCCAGCTTGCCTCCGAGCTGATCCTCGGCGAACGTCTGCAGATCCACTTTCATGCCTGTAGACTTCTCGAATTCGGGCAGCGCCGCTTTAATCGATTCCGCCCATTGATGGTTGAGGGCAAATACGGTAATTTTCTTTCCTTCAAAAGGCTTTGCTGCCGCCGCTGCCGGGGCTGGCTTGTCCTCGGTCTTGCCGCAAGCTGCTGCGGTGGCGAGGATAGTTAGCGACAATCCGGCAAAGGCCCATTTTTTCATATGTTTCAACCTCAGTACCCCTTTCAATGTGAGATTGTGCACGTTTTCATTGTATATGGCTCGGCGGCTCGTTCCTATAGCAATTATTTAAGAGTTATGTATACAATTTAAGTTTTAGCGGACGCGATACTTGTCGAAACAGGACGGTATAATTTCGGTCGAAGCTCCCGGCATTTGCGGCAGGATGTAGAAACCGTCTATAACGGTAGCAGGCTCGATAA
Organism: Gordoniibacillus kamchatkensis; assembly: GCF_000829455.1. Lineage (GTDB taxonomy): Bacteria > Bacillota > Bacilli > Paenibacillales > NBRC-103111 > Gordoniibacillus > Gordoniibacillus kamchatkensis. The sequence goes on along the minus strand of NZ_JXAK01000008.1, from coordinate 15,896 downwards.
AAATGTCGCGTATCCACGGAATATATTCGAGCATGATCGCGTTTGACGTAGTGGCGACCAAATGCTGATGAATTTGGCCCATGTCGCCGACGTGCGGACAGATCGGAACGTCATAGGCTGCGGCCAGGCCCGCCACCTGGAGCCATTCGGTTACGCCGGCGACCCTTGTGACGTCTACCTGGCAATATTCGACCGCCCCCTGATGAATATAATCGCGGAACGCATATTTCGAATAGACGTGCTCGCCAAGCGCAATCGGAACATTAAGCTCGTCGGCCAGCTTTTTATGCCCCATAATGTCGTCGGGGTTCAGAGGCTCTTCCAGCCAGTACAAGTCGAACTCCTCCAGCTTTTTGCCCCAGGTCATTGCCGTATTGATGTTCCACTGCTGATTGACGTCGATCATGAAGATGACTTCGTCGCCAATCGCTTTTCTTACGGCCTTGACCCGGTCGTAATCTTCGCGCGGGTCGGGCTTTCCGACCTTGATTTTGACCCCCGTGAACCCTTGCTGCACAATGTCGGTAACGTCCTTGAGCAGCCGCTCCTTGGTCCAGTTGAGCCAGCCGCCGTTCGTGTTGTACGCCTTGATCCGCTTCGATTTATGGCCGCCCAAATATTGCCACAGCGGCTTTTGCGACGCTTTGGCCATAATGTCCCACAACGCAATGTCGACAGCGGCAAGGGCCATGTGGGTCACTCCGGCGCGCCCGATCCAGTGCATTTTGCCGAATCGCAGTTGGTCCCATATTTCCTTTACCATGAACGGGTCCTTGCCGATCAGTTCAGGCGCGTAATAGCGGTCGATCGTGTCCGTAATCATCTCGTCGCCATTCGCTGTAGTGCCGGTATAGCCGTATCCGACGAAACCTTCATCCGTAAAAATGCGCACCCCGGCCAGCCCCCAATGGGAAGCGACGTTAATGGCATCCGTAATCGGCGGGTTAATGGGTACATGCAAGACAAAGCTTTCAACATTCGTAATTTTCATGGTTATCGATCCTCCGTATTGGATTTTGCGACCAGCAGCAGGTGCTCGCAAGCGAGCACGGTTTCACAGCGCTGATTCGTGATTTCGACAAGCTCAGTGACGATGCCGTGGGTGGGCTTTTTCGGATGCGGCTTCTTGTCCGTTATCGTCACTTTCGCTTTGATCGTATCGCCGATAAAGACAGGTCTGATGAAGCGAAGCCGGTCGTAACCGTAAGACATCGCTTCCGGGTTAATTTCGCCTGCGGTCATCCCCACGCCGATGCTGAAAATCAACGTCCCGTGCGCGATCCGCTGCCGGAAAGGCTGCGTCTTGCACCATTCCGCATCGACGTGGTGCGGATAAAAATCGCCCGTCTGCCCGGCATGCAGCATAATATCGGTTTCGGTGATCGTTCTGCCAAGCGTCTCGCGGGTTGCCCCCACCTCGTACTCCTCATAGTAAACCGACTTGAACAATGATGAGTTCTCTCCTCTCACTTTTTTTCGACCTGGTCCTGCCACTGCTCCGGATGCCTGTACTTTACGGTTTGCAAATGCTCGCAATACAGCACAAGCTCGCCTTCGTTTTTGAACACTTCATAGCTGACCCTGACAAGGCCCATGTCTTTATACTTCGGCCTTTTTTCGAGATGCGTGCGCACCGTATAGATCGTATCGCCGATAAAGACAGGCTTGATAAAGCGCAGCTTGTCGTAGCCGTAGCTGAACGTGTTGATATTGTTGTGGGCCATGAGTCCGAGACCGAGGCTGAACACCATCGCTCCGGCTACCAAACGGCGTCCGAACAACCCTTCCTCGCGGGCAAACATGTCATCCGCCACATAAGGATGCAAATCCATGACCAGCGCATTGAACTGCATCGATTCGCCTTCGGAAATCGTTCTGCGGATGGACCGCATTTTTTGCCCGACTTCGAATTCCTCGTACATCCACGTTTCCGTATTGAACTGCGGCAGCTTGCCGTGCTCGGCACGCAAATTGACGATTTCACTCACCCAACATCACCTCGTTTATGACATCCGTATGTTCCCCGACAGCTGGAGAGCCGACGGGAGACGTGAACAACCGGCCGTCGATCCGAATCGGGCACCGGGTCGTCTTCATCGCCGATCCGCTCCCCCGAACGACTTCCTGCACCATATTCAACACGGTAAAGCCGTCATGCTTCATCAGGCGGTCCCAAGTAAGCACTTCCGCGCACCAATAATCGGCCGGCTCCAGCTTGGAAAGCCACTCTGCGGTCGTTCCCGTTCGCAAATGATCCGCCAGCACCCGCTTGATCTCATCCCTTTTGTCAAACCATTCCGCCGGGTCTTGGTAAACCGCCAGCGCTTCGCAGCCTAACAGCCCGCTCAATTTCGTTATGGAGCCCATAGCGAGGGCGAGGTAGCCGTCGCGCGTTTCATAAATTCCGTACGGAGCACCCAAATAGGCGTTGGCATTGTTATAGGCTGACCTTTTCGGCGGCATTCCGCCGTCGTTCAAGTAGGTGGTCAGCACTTCGAATTGCAAATCCATAATCGCTTCCAGCAAGCTTACTTCTACCAAAGCTCCGCGACCGGTAACGCCCCTTCGCACCAAGGCCGCCAGTATACCTTGCACCAAATGGGCACCCGCGAGCATATCCGAGATCGATAGCCCGAAAGGCAGCGGCGGCTGACCGTCGTCTCCGTTTAGCCAAGCAAGTCCGGACCTCGCTTGGACCAACAAGTCTTGCCCGGGCTTATCCCGCCACGGCCCCTCGCTCCCGTAGCCGGTAATCTCCCCGTACACAATGGACGGATTCATGCCGCGCACGGCTTCATAATCGATGCCGATCCGTTTCGCCACGCCGGGTCTGAAGTTTTGAATCAGGACGTCGGCTTTGCGGATCAATTCGGTCACCTTGCGCATATCATCCGTATTTTTCAGATCCGCCGCATAGCTTTGTTTGTTGCGGTTGATGGAGTGAAACAGCGTACTGTCTCCGTCAAGCTCCAGATTCGAAATGTACAGCGTGCGGCATATGTCGCCGCTGCCGGGCCGCTCGATTTTGATCACGCGCGCGCCCAAATCGGCGAGCCTGAGCGCAGCCGAAGGCCCCGATAAAAATTGGCTGAAATCGAGCACCGTCAATCCTTCCAGCGGTTTGTTCAGCGCGGTCATAGCCCGAACTCCCTTTCAATGGCCGCATTATGCTCGCCTACTCTGGGAGCCCCCGTCAGGGAAGTGAGCCGCTCTCCGTCTACCCGAATCGGGCAGCGCGTTGTCCGTACCGCAGGAGCTTCGGGCCGGGTAACATCTTGGAGCATTTCGAGCGCTTGAAACCCTTCATGCTTCAGCAGAGACGGCCAATCGAGGACGCTCGCGCACCAATAATCCGCCGGCTCCAAACGAGCGAGCCAATGCTCGGTAGGTTGCCGCTTCAAATGCCGGATCAGTATTTGTTTGATTTCATCCCGTTTTTCAAACCATGTTTTCGGGTCGGCATAAGCGGCGAGCTCCGCACATTCCAGCAGCTCGCCGAGGCGCACAACCGAACCCATGGCGAGGGCCAGGTATCCGTCTGCCGTTTCATATATGCCGTAAGGAGCCCCCAAGTAAGCGTGCGCATTGTTGAATGCGCTGCGGCTCGGCGCTTGCCCCCCGTCATTGAGATAAGTCGTCAGCACCTCGAACTGGAAGTCCAGAACCGATTCCAACAAGCTGACTTCCACAAGGCCGCCTTCCCCGGTTCGGCCTCTCCGGATGAGGCAGGCGAGTATCCCTTGCGTCAAATGGGCGCCCGTCAGCATATCGGCCACAGCGAGCGCAAAAGGCACCGGGGGCTGATCCGCATTCCCGTTCAGCCAGGGAAGACCCGAAAGCGACTGTACGAGCAAATCTTGGCCGGGCTTATCTTTCCACGGTCCGCTGGTGCCGTAGCCTGTAATGCTGCCGTACACGAGCTTCGGGTTTATTTTTCGCGCTTCTTCATAGCCGAGACCGAGCTTGTTCATGGTGCCCGGCCTGAAGTTTTCGATCAGCACGTCGCTTTTGCCATCAACTTCTTCACTTTTTGCAGATCGGCGGTTTGCTTCAGATCGGCGCCGTAGCTCTCTTTGTTGCGGTTGATCGTATGAAACAGCAGGCTGTCGCCATCAACGACTTGATGGTTCAGGATGAGCTGCCGGCAAAGGTCGCCGCCGTTCGGCCGCTCAATTTTGATGACGCGCGCTCCGAGATCGGCCAGTCTAAGCGCTGCGGAAGGTCCTGATAAAAATTGGCTGATGTCGAGCACCAATAGCCCTTCAAGCGGCTTCATCGGCGATCACCCGATCTCGATTCGCGGTACAGCCGGTCCATCCGTTCAAGCACTGCCGTTCCGTCTCCGCCATTCATCATGTAGTCTCGCACGTAATCGCCGGCATTGTCCTGAAAATGAAGGTACCCGCTGTAGCGCGGACGCAAATACGCGCGGTCCAAAGCCGGCAGCGTAGCGCGGAAATAACCGTTCGTGCGGCGATTCACTTCCTCGTCCAGCCAGGCGGCGCGATGTCCGGGTTGTCCGCCGTTCTCCACATAGATCGAACGCTGGCATCCCGGACTCGCCGTAAATGCGGCGTACTCGAGAGCGATGTCCAGATGATGGCATTTGGCCGAAATGGCAAGCCCCGTTCCGCCAAGCGTCGACTTCAGCCGGCCGTGCGTCCCCAGCGATACCATGTCTGTAAAACGAATCAGCTTGCGCGCGTATCCGCTGCGGGAATAATTCGAGTAACCGTAAGCAAAAGGGCAATACGCAAAGTCGTCGCGGGAACTCATCGCTTCGTAAACTTGAATCGGATTCCAATCGAATATTTCCCGCGTGCACTTGGAAGCCAGCTCCCGCAGCTGTTCCAGCGCTTTCAGGCCCATCTCCCGGCTGATTACGGTGTCCTCATTCAGAAACGGATCTTCCCCCTGCGTGCTGCACAGCATATAGAAATTCATCAAGGAATCGATCGGAATGCCAGGAAAGATCACTTTGCCGGCATCGGCCAAGCTGATGAGATCCTCCCACGTATCCGGCAGCCGATGGCCATGCCGCTCAAGCAAATCTTCCCTGTAAGACGCGACCGGAGTCGCCGCATCGATCGCCAGAGCGCTTTGGAAGCCGCCAAACCTATAGCTGGGGTGCGACAATCCTACGGAATTGTCGGCCTGATCCTGCAAGTATTCGGCGGACAGGTGCCGTTCCAAAGGGACCAGAACGTTTTTATCGGCGGCGAATCCGGCCCAAGGATGATCGATGACGAGCAGATCGTACTTGTCGGCCAACTGCTCGATATGGGCGTCCGCAAATTGCTGCAGCGAACGCTTTTCCCATATGATTTCAACGCCCGGATGCGTTTCGCCGAAACGCTGAGCTGTGGCGACGACCGAAACGTAGCCACGGCTATGATTCCATGTAACCCCTTTCAAAGTGATACCCATACGATTCCCCTTCCTCAATCGGCATGCTTGTATTGTTGTCATTAAATTGGTACTGTGGTAGTACCAATTTTGTTTCATCATATCATTGCATTTCGCATGTGACAATAGGTATATTGGTTTTATTAGGGGGTTGTACCGGATGAAATTCGAAACGATCAAAAAAGTTACCGTCACCGAACAAATCATGGAGCGAATTGCCGAGCTGATCATGTCCGGCGAACTGCCATCCGGGCAAAAGCTGCCGAACGAGCGGTCGCTCGCCGAGCAGTTCGGAGTGACCCGGGGCCGCATCCGCGAAGCGTTAAGAGCGCTTGCGCTCGTCGGACTAGTGACGATAAAAGCCGGCGACGGCACGTATGTAACCAAGAGAGAACAGCCGCTGCCAGCGGAAACGATCACCTATTTGTTTCACAACGAGCTTCACAATCTCGACGAGATTTACGAAGCCCGGCGGCTTATCGAGTCGGCCATCTATTTATCCGCTGCGAAGCATATCAATGCGGAGCAAATCGAACATTTAAAGCAAATGCTGGACTCGTTAACCGTATCTGCGAGCGACCCGGATTTCACCCCGGAGACGTTTATGCAGCTGCTGGATCAATTCGATCTGTACGCCGGCGATAATTGCGGAAACGGGATTTATGCGAAGCTGATGCAAACGATCGTCTATTTGCGGCGCGAATCGAATATCAAGCTGCTGCAGGTACCCGGCGCGGTGCAAAATAGCGTGGAGACCCGCTCGATTATGTTGCAAGCTCTTCAAGAAGGCGACGAGAATAAAGTGAAAGACGCCCTCGATCTTTTCTTCACGAGAGCCAAACAATTTTACAACAATATTTTGCACGGAGCCGAGTAAAAGCTGCACCCGCATCGTTAATCGGCTTGCTGTAGGCGGCACCCTCTTGCAAACGCAAAAACCGTCCAAATCCGGTACGCTTCGGATCTGGACGGTTTTTTTCAGGCTGCCCGAGAAAGGCGGAGCGGAGGATGGGAATGTTGTAGGCCTTGGAGCGGAGCGTGCGCCTTTGAACTCGTGTTCCAACCTTTATTTCCTTCTTCTTAGGAACACGAGTGTGGGCGAAGCCGGAGACCCACATTCTTAGGTCCGCAGCGCAGCCCTACTTTCTCGGGCAGCCTGTTTTAACGATTGGACTCGCACTCTACCTTACAGCTCGACGATAGCCTTGATCACTTTCGATTCCGGCCTCATCCAGCTGTCGAACTTGCCGATCATGTCCTCGAACGAGGAGCGGTGCGTAATGTACCGCTGCACATCGATGTCGCCGTTGCCGACCGCTTCCATCACATGATCGAAATCTTCCCTCGTGGCGTTTCGGCTGCTCATCAGCGTAAGCTCACGCTTGTGAAACTCCGGATCGTGGAACGTAATGTCCCCTTTCACCAGACCGACATATACCAATTTGCCGCCGTGAGCCGTCAGTTCGAACGAATTTTCCATCGACTTCGCGTTTCCCGTGGCGTCAAATACAACCGTCGGAAAATCGCCGCCGGTAATTGCTGCGAGCTGCTCCTTGGCGTTTTGAAGCGCGTTTACCGTATAGTCTGCGTTTGCCCACGACTTGCTGAACGCCAGCCGTTCGTCGTTAATATCCATGGCGATCACGCGCGCGCAAGCATATTTGGCGAAAGCCATGACGCCGAGGCCGATCGGCCCGCCTCCGATAACAAGCGCCGTCTCGCCGATTTGGACGCCGGAGCGGCGTACGGCATGAGCACCGATCGCCAGCGGCTCGAGCACCGCTGTCTGATCCAATGTGAGTCCGTCTGTCTTGATCAAATGCGTTACCGGCACGGATATTCGTTCGCGCATGCCGCCGTCGATATGTACGCCAAGCACTTTCATGCCTGTGCAGCAGTTCGTTTTGCCGTTACGGCAGGCGATGCAGCTGCCGCAATGCATGTAAGGGATGATGCTGACCTGGTCGCCCTCGCGCAGTCCGGCGTCATTTGGGCCGATTCGCTCGACGGTTCCCGCCAGCTCGTGGCCCAGCACGCGCGGGTACGTGAAGAAGGGCTGATTCCCTTTGTAAGCATGCAGATCCGTGCCGCAAATGCCGATTCTGCGAATCCGCACGATCGCTTCTCCCGCGGCGTATGGCGGCTCGGGCAGTTCGATGAGCTTCAGCTTGTCTACTTGTTCGCAAACGATGCCTTTCATGGCGTTTCTCCTCCTAACGTTATCTGTTATCGCCATTGTATCAGCATCAATTAATACATAAAATAGCTAATTGTTGCGGAAACATATCCTATTTTGATATTTTTGTATGGAGATACTTTCACCCTGGAGGCGTCCGGAATGACGCATATTCGCAAATCTTTCAGCGAAGACACCGTGTTTCCTTTTCATTTCGTTTACCGGGATACGAAAAGCCCGCAAGCGGAATTGCCCGATCATCTTCATGACCGGTGCGAGCTTGTGTATGTTTACAGCGGCAAAGGGACGTTCTTTATTAATCGCACGTTCTATGACATGGGAGCCGGCGATTTGTTCGTGATTCCGGGCAACACGATTCACAGAGCCACTCCCGACGCGGACCATCCGGTCACGTCCACTGCCGTTTTTTTCGCCTCCGGCTTCGCGCAGACGAGCTCGCTCGGAGATTCGTATTCGGGCCTGCACATATTCGATTTGGCGCGCAAGCGGAAGCATTACAAAGTCGACTTAACGGAACCGCTTCGCGGCAAAATCGAAAACATGCTGTCTGAAATAAACGCGGAGCTTGAATCCAAAGCGGCAGGATACCGGCACGCGATTCGGCTGCAGCTGCAAAGTCTTATGCTCAGCCTCAATCGTCTGGTGCTTTCGGCCGAACCGGCGGCTGCCGCAGATGTTCAGATCGGGCCGCAGTGGATGAAGGAAATTTTGCATTATATCGATAGCCATCACGCCGAGCCAGGCGTCAGCTTGTCCGCTCTCGCGCAAAAAGTGTCGGTCACGCCGGCGCATTTTTCCCGGGTATTCAAGCAGTTGACCGGCATGAACGTAACCGACTACGTCAACGCCAAACGAATTGTGCTCGCCAAAGAGCTTCTGCTCGGCACAAGCGAGAGCATCGATACCATTGCAGGCCGCTGCGGCTTTGAAAGCCTGCCCTATTTTCACCGGGTGTTTAAGGCGCTTTCCGGCATAACGCCAGGGACGTTCAGGCGCGTCGGGCTCGCGCCTTATTCGCCATCCCCGCCTATATGATCGCGCTTTGCCTGTTCAGCGTATCGCCAAACGAAAAGGGACCCGCCGCAGTTTCTGCGCGAGTCCCTTTTCGCTTATTCCTTTACCATCCGGTTCGTGAGGCTGCCGAGCTTCTCGATCTCGATCGTGACGACGTCGCCGTCCTTCAGGTAGACTTGCTTCTCAGGCGGATAGCCGAGCACGACGCCTTCCGGCGTCCCGGTCAAAATAATGTCGCCGGGCACGAGCGTCATGTGCTGCGAAATGTAGCTGACGATTTCGTCGCAGCGGAAAATCATGTCCGACGTGTTGGACTGCTGGCGCACCTCGCCGTTCACGATGCACTTAATGTCCAGCGCGTTCGGATCGCCCACCTCGTCGGCGGTAACCAAATACGGCCCCAGCGGCGAAAACTTGTCGCACGACTTGCCGAGCAGCCATTGCTGCGTGCGCAGCTGCAAGTCCCGGGCGGACAAATCGTTGACGCAGCAATAGCCGAACACGTGGTCCAACGCCTGCTCCTTGGCTACGTATTTGGCCGTCTTGCCGATGACGATGACGAGCTCGGCTTCATAGTCGACCTTCTGCGACGTCCGCGGCAGCGGCACGTCTTCGCCGTTCCCGGCCAGCGTGTTGTTGAACTTGTTGAACAAAATCGGATATTGCGGAATTGGCGCATTCGTCTCTTCGGCGTGCTTGCGATAGTTCAGGCCGACGCAAATGATTTTGTTCGGGTGCGTAACGCAAGGGCCGAGCCGCAGCTGCGCGTCGTCCTTCAGCGCGGCGCCACCGGACGCCAGCGCGCGGTCTACAGCCTGCTGCAGCGTCCGCACCACGGCCGCACCGCCCTCGATTACATCGTGCACCGTGCGCGGTCCCGCTTCGCCGTTCAGCGCCGACTCCGCGTCCACTACCCCCTGTTCGGTTTTGACGCCGAGGCGGTATGTATCGTTCTCGATATAAGTCAATAATTTCACGGTCGGTTGCCCTCCTTGGAATTCAGCTGGCGGAGTTAAGCAGTGCTGAGCGCTCGACGTATGTCGACCGCCTTAACTCCTTACGCATTTTTGCCGAAAACGACGCCGCCGTCGATGTACAGCGGCGAGCCCATCATAAACTTCGATTCGTCGGAAGCGAGAAACAGCGCTGCCTGCGCTACGTCTTCCGGCCGGCCGAGGTCGCCGCTCAGCTGCCGCTTCTTGAGCCCCTCGTACGCCTCCTCCGGATTGTCGTACGACTGGCGCAAATACTGCTCCACGAACGGAGTCAAAATCGTCCCCGGCAGCAGCGCGTTCACGCGAATATTGTACGGGGCGTAGTCGACCTGCATCGATTTCGTCAACGCAAGCACTGCGCCCTTCGTCGCGGAATACGACGCGCGGCGGGCGAGGCCGATTTCCGCGATGCACGACGACATGTTGATGATGCTGCCGGAGCGGCGCTCCATCATCGACGGCAGCACGTACTTGCACGGCAAGTAAACGCCGCGGATGTTGACGCTCATCACTTTGTCCCACGCGTCCGGCTCGACTTCGTGGATCGCGCCGACGCCGCTGATGCCGGCGTTGTTGAACAGCACGTCGATGCGGCCGAACTGCGCCAAAGCTTCGCGCACCATCGCCTGCACCGAGTCCGGATTCGTGACGTCGGCTTGCAGGAATACGGCTTTGCCGCCGGCAGCGCGGATCGCTTCTACCGTCTCGGCGCCTTTCGCCGCGTCGAGATCGTTCACGATGACGGTCGCGCCCTCCCCGGCGAAACGCAGCGCCGAGCTTTGGCCGATCCCCGAGCCGGAGCCGGTGATCAGCGTGATTTTGTCTTTCAGTCTCATCGATACTCCTCCTATTCGTTACAAATTGGACAGTCTTGCAGCCAGCCTGACGATGTGTTCCCGGGCCGCGTCCCGCTTGGACTCCCACATGTGCACCGGCATCGAGGCGCTGACCGCTGCCGCAATGTCGCCGCGCGCATCGCGAATCGGAGCCGCCACGCAGCAAAAGCCGATGACCGCTTCCTGCAGGTCGAAGGCGCAGCCGCCGCGGCGCGCCTGTTCCACCTCCTGCAGCAGCGCTTCGACGGCTGTGATGCCGTACGGCGTGAGCGGCTGCAGCTGCGGCTCCGGATATAAAGCATGGAGCTCCCGCTCCGAGCGGCCGGACAGCAGCGCTTTGCCGAGCGCCGTCGCGTGCGCCGGAAACTTCATTCCCGGGTCGGACGCAAGGCGAATCGGCGATGGCACTTCTTCTTTGGCGAGGTACAGCACCTCGGTGCCTTCCAGCCGCGCCAGCTGCACCGTCTCGCCGATCGCCGCGGCCGCAGCCGGCGCCTCGCGGTGAAAGGCGCGGACCAAGTCGTTGTGGCGCGCGTACGCGCCGCCGAAGCGCGCCATCGCCGAGCCGAGCGCATACGTATCGGCGTCGTCCTTGATGACCCAGCGGAGCGCTTCCATCGTCGCGAGCAGCGAAAAAAGAGAGCTCTTATGAATGCCCAGCTCGGCGGACAAGTCGATGAGCCGCAGCCGATGCGGCCGATCCGCAATCGCCTGCAGCACGGCGTCCGCCTTCTCGACGGCAGGCACCCGATACTTGTTGTCCATTCGCTTCTCCTTTCGCAATGTTGCCAGCTTCGCACGTTGGTTTTGTATAAAAAACTGGGTTTTTGTACATAAACATCATACCATCTGCGGCCCAATGTCTACAACCATTATTTCACTCCATTCCACGCCCATTTTCGACAAATTATGCTAAGATAGGAGTGACGTAATTCAGCCACTAATTTCCAACCCCTTAGACTGGAGATGACCGACTTATGCGCCTGATTCGTGCTTGCCTCCTTGCCGTTCTCGTACTTGGCTCTATCATCGCACTTTCTATGCCAAATGCACCTGCGGCGTTAGCGGACGGCAAAATGATTGCCGACGCCAATTTGGAGCTCGCTATTCGGCTGGAGCTCAAAAAAATGTCCGGCGAATTGACCGAAGAAGATATGCTGGCGCTTCACTCGCTATACCCGAAAGACGCGTCCAAGCACATCGCCAGCCTGGACGGGCTGGAATGCGCCGCCAACCTGAACGCGCTTTATTTGCCGGGCTTCGGCATTAGCGATCTCCGCCCGATTGCGAAGCTGAACAAGCTTACAATGCTCGCGCTCAGCGGCAACGGGATTTCCGATCTCGAGCCTGTCAGCGGTTTGACGAACTTGCACACGCTCGTTATCGACCATAACCGGATCCAGGATCTGTCCCCGTTATCTCAGCTAGCCAATGTGACCAGCCTGCTCGCATCCGATAACCTCATTTCCAGCCTTGATTCTATTCGCCACATGCCGCTGGAGTGGCTCATTGCCGACAATAACCGAATCGAGAGCATCGACGCTTTGCAGGACATTCCAACGCTGCAGCACGTATACTTGAGCGGCAATCAGATTCGCGACATATCCGTATTGGAGAAGCTGCCGAAGCTGATCGACGTGGCCGTAGACGGCAATCCGCTGAATGGCGGTGCCGAACAGGTGCTGCGCCGATTGCAGGAGCGCGGCGTGACGGTGAAAAGCTTCAACTCGAATAGCGAAACGGCAGCAAAGCCGGTTCGCGTCATTCTCGATGCCAATGATGTCGGCTTCGATGTGCCGCCGCAGCTCGTTTCCGGCACGACGCTCGTGCAGTTCCGCCCCATATTCGAGCGGCTTGGACTAGCCGTGACCTGGAACGGCGAGACGGGAACGGTCGCGGGCGAGAAGCCGGGACTTACGATCCGTCTGCAAATCGGCAACCCGATGGCCGAGGTGAACGGCAAACAAGTGGAGCTGCCTGTCGCGCCTGCGATCGTGAACGGCTCCACTCTCGTTCCGGTCCGGTTCATTGCCGAAGCGACGGGCAGCGAAGTAAAGTGGGACCAGTCGTCCCGAATCGTCATCATCCGGGCGAAGCATACGTTCGCTTCCTCCGACCGCGAGGCGCAGGTCACCGCCTACGGTCTGTGGAAAGACGTCAGCGACGAATTTACCGAAGCGGGCACCAAGCTGGCCATCCGGTCGTTCAATTACCGGTACTTCACAGTCCGCATCCATCCGAAAGGCGCGGGCGAAACGCTCGATCAATATTACGCCAGCGTCAAAAAAGAGCTGTCGGCACGAACCGACGTCAAGGTGTACGGCGAGAGCACGGCGGACTACAAAGGCCGCTCCGCCCGTGAGCTGCGGTATTTGCAGCAGGGCGATCTTGACGATTACGCCTACACCGCCCTTGTGTTCGAGACGAAAAATGCTTATTGCGTAGTGAGCCGCGGGGCCATTTTCGAAAATTCCAAGCCGGCGCAGGAGGAAGATTTTGGCGTCATGCTGGACAGCCTCACTGTGGATGAATGACCGGCGCCTGAATCGGACAACGGGCACGGCTCATATACTCTCCTAAAGGAGAGGATGCTTATGAGGTTTACCGTACAGTACATTCCTCTTAGCCAAATCAAGCCGGGTTCCCCCGCCGCCGTGACCGAGCGCATGAAGCAGGTGCGCCGGCTGATGGGAGACTGCATGCACGTCATCGCCGTCCTTCCGAACCGAGGCGACGGCACATATTCGTTGCTGGCCGGGCGCGACCGTTACGATTACCTCACGAACCACACCAAGAAAAAATACGCCCCTTGCATCGTTGTCAAGAGGCGCTTCGCGCAGCGGCGGCATCCGCTCGCTTCGGCGGCGGCTAAGCTGCTTGCCCTTTTTGCGCGCGGGAGTTCCGTGCCCGGGCCGGCGCCGGCAAGCTGGGCGATCATTCGCGCGTTTCTGAAAGCGGAACCCCGTTTCCGGCAGCTGCCGCGTTTGCAGCAATGGAAAGTGCTGCTGCTCGCCGTCCGTTACCGCCAAACCGTAGTGGCGCTTATGCGGCTGGCCGTCGACCGTTATGCCCATGAACGCGAACGTACGTCCGAATAGGCTTTAGATTCAAGAAAGATCCTTGCTCCGGCACGATGCCGGCGGCAAGGATCTTTTTGCGTTCGAACGGTCCCTCTAAGTGCGCTTTCTAATCGCTTGCATCACGTGCATCAAATATTCGCTCTTGTTTAACGGATTGTAATCGCTGCGCTTCCTCACCGGAAACGGTTCCGCCATTTTTCGATATCCGCAAGGCTTGGCAATAAAAAGCCCCTCGCCTTCTGTATAGGACTGAACTTCCGACTTGAAAGCTTCCGTTGCGGCGGCAGGGATCGTTCCCGTGACAAGGTACTCCTCTTTTTTGAGCACAGGCTCGCGAAATACCGCTTTTTTCTTCGCTAGTTGAAATAAAGCCGCACTTAACGCCCTGACTGGTACGTTGAACTCGAAGCTGTTCATCGGTTCGTATACTTCCGTACCGGCCTTGCGCAGGGCCTCCATCAAAACAAGCGGAACAAGCTTGCGAAAGTCTCCCGCAACGGTGACAGGGCTGGCATATCCGGTGGCGGTCAGCGTAACCTTGATATCCGCAACCTCCCAGCCGTACAGCCCTTGCTTCAACGTTTGATGCACGGTATCCTCGATCGCTTTGTGAAAAGGCAGCGGCAGTGAGCCGAGCTCGACGGCCAGTTCATAGACGATGCCGCAGTTTTCCCCGGCCGGCTCCACGCTAAACCCGATAGTTGCACAAAACGGATTTCCCGCCTCCCCCATCACGGACAGCGCGCCACCTTTGCCCGCCGGCTTCTCGATACAGCGGATTTCCGTTTCCGAGAAATGGGCTCCGATCCCGTAGTTCTCTAGAAGAATAGTTCGGATCACTTCCTTCTGAACTTCGCCGTAAAGCCGAATATAGATCTCTTGACCGAAGTTCTGGCCGCCTCTGGAAACTTGGATGAACGGATCTTCCTCCGCCATATAGGCTAGCGCCTCAAACAATTTGTGGGCATCTTCGCTTCGATCCGGTTTGATCACGGACTCCAGATTCGGCTCGTTCAGGCGAACGTCCCGCATCCGATCGTTCCATTCACCGATCATATCCCCGATTTTGATCGTTTTCAGACCGTGAACGACGCCGATGTCTCCCGCTTCGATCCGTTCAGCCGGGGCGATCGTTCCATTCATGAGCATGCTGAGATTTTTGATTTTATCTGCAGTTGATTCCAGCTCACCCGCACGGTTCCGTCTGCTGATTCGAACTTCTTCACGCGCCCGAATTGCGCCGGAGAACAGCCGGATATAAGCCCTCTTCTCTCCGGCCGCTTCCCGTTCGATTTTGAAAACGACCGCCGAAAGTGCCGGGCAATCGCCGGCCGGCCCTCCGTTCCCTTCGTTGGCTGGGAGGAGCGTTTCGATGCCGTGAATCAGCTCTTTGACACCGATCCCTTTTGCCGCTGCGCCGACGAAAAGCGGGTATATTTTCGCGAGCTTGGCTTGGTTGCCAACCGCGTCATCCAGTTCTTTCTCCGTAAACGTCTTACCGTTCGTATAGGATTCAAGCATGTATTCATCGTTCAGGAGAAGCGTCTCGATGCACGCCTCGAGCAAAACCGAGTCGCCGTGCCATTCATTTTTCGCAATCGCCGCGTCGGCCGTACCTTCGTTTGTTCCTCTGTACAGCGGAATCGCGCAATCGGTAAGCTTCTCTTTTATGCTTTGGATCACTTTGGCGGAGTCGGCTCCGCTTCGGTCGATTTTATTGATGAAAAGGATCGTCGGAATACGGAGCTGCATGAGGGTGTTCATCAGCACCTTAGTCTGCGCCTGAATCCCTTCGACCGCCGAAATGACGAGGACCGCGCCGTCCAGCACGCTGAGCGACCGCTCGACTTCGGAGATGAAATCCGCATGTCCGGGCGTATCCAGCAAATTGACTTTCAGTTCCTTGAGCATAAAGGATACCGCCGACGCTTTAATGGTAATCCCTCTTCTTCGTTCCAGCTCCATGGAATCCGTCAACGTGTTCCCTTTGTCCACGCTTCCGGGTTTGTCAATCACTTTGGCCTCATGTAAAATATGCTCCGTAAGGGTTGTTTTTCCGGCATCGACATGCGCCAGAATCCCCATATTTATTGTTTTCATGGATCGTTATCCCCGTTTCTTTTCTCATATCGATTGTCTCATTCGATCTGTTGGTTTGCCGCATGCAGATCTACCTCCATTGTTTTGTTAAGAGTAAATTATACAATATTTTCTAGTTTCATCCTTGCGCATAGATGGTTTAAACCAAATTTTCCGTTAATGGCGTACTAATCGGGTAGGAGGCTACCCATTAGTTGAGTAGCCGACCTCCCACACCACCGTACGTACCGTTCGGTATACGGCGGTTCCTTAGTTCACGCAGTTACTT
>NZ_JXAK01000007.1 GCF_000829455.1 Gordoniibacillus kamchatkensis | reverse complement strand
ATATGAAGATGCTGGAGGCGATCATGTACGCGAAAAAAGCGGAGGCGGGATCGCGACCTGTTTTGGGAGGGGCGACGAAGCAGGAAAACTGTACTTCATCCGATCGGGCCGGGTTAAACTGACCAAGACGACGGAGGAAGGCCGGACGCTCAACCTGTCTCTCATGCAGAAAGGCGATCTGATCGGCGAAATCGGCCTGACCGGCAGCGGAACTTACGGCTACAGCGCGGAGATGGCCGAGGCCGGCGAGCTCGGCGTCGTTCAAGAGAAGGACTTGGAAATTTTATTGTTTCGGCACGGCGAATTCGCGTCGACTTCATGAAATGGATGTCGCTGCAGCACCGCACCACCCAGTCGAAATTCCGCGATTTGATGCTGTTCGGCAAGCCGGGCGCGCTCGCATCGACGCTCATCCGGCTATGCAATTCGTACGGCGTCGCCACCAAGGACGGCATTCGGATCGACGCAAAGCTCACGAACACGGAGCTGGCCGATTTTATCGGCGCCACCCGCGAGAGCGTCAACCGCATGCTGAGCGATCTGAAAAAAGACGGAATTATCGATATGAGCGGGGGCCACCTGGTCGTGAAATCGCTGGCCGAACTGAAATCGATCTGCCAATGCCCGTCTTTTCCGGCTTGTCCTCGCGAAATATGCCGCATTTGAACAACGATGCGCGGGCCTTCGTGCCCGCCATCGTTTTTTTATTAGGCTCGTGCCAGACTTGAGCAGCGGTGTGACATGGTTCACATTTCCTCGGCAAGTCAGATGATACAATGTTTTCGACTGCGAACATAGAAAAATAGGATGGGTGACGGCCATGAGTACCGACCGCAAAAAAATCGTCGTTATAGGCGGGGGGATTTCCGGACTAAGTGCGGCATTTTATTTAGGGAAGCTGCTCCATGCCCGGCAAATCGATGCCGACATGACGATCGTCGAAAAGAGCAATGCGCTTGGGGGAAAAATCAAAACGTTGATTCGCGACGGATATATAATAGAACAAGGACCGGATTCCTTTATTTCGCGAAAGCCGTCTGTTCTCGAACTCAGCAAAGAATTAGGCCTGGAAGATGAGCTTGTCGGCACGAACCCGAAAGCGAGAACAAATTACATTATGCGCAAAGGGAAACTTCACCAAATGCCGCTCGGACTCGTATTGGGCGTACCGACGGACCTTGCTTCGTTTGCCTGGACAGGGCTTGTCTCCCCGCTGGGGAAGGCGCGCGCAGCAATGGATTTGCTTATGCCCGGAACAACGAGTTCCGGAGACGAATCGCTCGGGCATTTTATCCGGCGCAGATTGGGCAGGGAAATGCTCGAACAGGTTACGGAACCGCTGCTGGCGGGAATTTATGCCGGTGACACAAGTTCGCTCAGTTTGCAGGCAACCTTTCCTCAGTTCCGGGAGCTCGAACGAAAATACGGAAGCCTTATAAAAGGCCTGTTGGCCGAAAGAAAAAGCAATCCCGCACCGAAAGATAAAAAATCAAGCCTGTTCATGACGTTCAAGGGAGGGCTCGCTCACCTGGTCGATCGGCTGTCGGATAAACTGCGGACCAGCATGCAAATATGGACGGGGAACGAAGCCGTTTCGATCGATCGCAACGAAAAGGGGTACAAAGTAGCTTTCAATGATGGGAAGGTGCTCTCCGCGGACGGCATTGTTCTGGCCATTCCCGCATTTGCAGCCGCGCAGCTGCTTGCCCATGAACACTATACCCAATGGTTGAATCGAATTTCCTACGTATCGGTGGCTAATGCCTCACTCGTATTTGATCGACAAGACGTTTCCAGGGAGTTGAACGGATCGGGTTTTGTCGTGCCCAGCAAAGAAGGCTACTTCATCACAGCCTGTACTTGGACTTCATCCAAGTGGCTTCACACGGCACCTGAAGGGAGTGCCTTATTAAGGGTATATATCGGGCGTTCCGGCAATGAGCAGTGGCAGCAGATGTCGGACGAACAATTGAAAGAACGAATTTTGTTCGAAATCAGGGAGATTATGGGGATATCGGGCAAGCCCCGAATATGCGAGATTGCCCGCCTGCCCCAGTCGATGCCGCAATATCCGGTCGGCCATATGGAGCAAATGCGCAAACTGAAGCAGGAGCTGAACGATCGGATGCCGGGCGTTTTATTTGTGCGGTTCGGGCTTCGGCGGCGTCGGCATCCCGGATTGTATCCGGCAAGGAAAACAGGTGGCAGAGCAGCTGGCGGATTTTTTGCTACCGCTGTAACGATTTGAATCAAGATAACAAACACCGCTCGCAAAACGAGCGGTGTTTGCCTTATTGGAGCGCATCTGCTCCACTGTGAGAAAGATCACAGATGAAACAAGCCCTGCGGTCTAAAATTGACGCAAATCAACGTTCGGAGGAGACGGCTAACATGAGCATCGTTAAAAAAATAGTGACAGGCATCACCGCAGTATCCATTGCGACTTACGGCTGCAGCGCGTTTTTTATTTTCGTCCTGAAAGATGCGATTGCGCCGCGCATGCCGGGGTGGATTTATATCACTATCATTTTGTCGCTGGGCGTTATATGGACAGGCATTCTGGGATGGCTCGGCGCTCTGTGGTTTACGAAACCGCTGTTGCGGCTCGCTTCCGCGGCGAAAGAGGCGTCAAAGGGCAACTTGCAAATCGACGTTGCGGTGCATCGGACCGGCGACGAGATCCAGCTGCTTGGCGAGTCTTTTCGGCAAATGATCGGCAGTCTCCGGCAGATGGTAGCCGATATTTCAAGCAGCGTTTCTTACACGCAGCAGCATGTGACAGGATTGAACGGAAATATAGCCCAAGCGGCGAATCGGATCGAGTCGATTGCCGGCGCCGCGGAGGCGATATCGTTCGGCGCGGAAGAACAAGCGGCCTCCTCGCAAAACACGCTGGCAGCGGTAGAACAAATGGCGGAAGCAGTCCAAGCCATCGGGGAAGACGCATACCGGTCGCAGAAGCTGTCAGCGGGAATGATTGGCGTGATCGTAGAAGGGGGGACGGTTATAGGTTCGCTGCTGGACGGCATGCTCGAGCTGGCACGATCCAATCGGGAGTCCATCACGATTGTCCGGCAATTGGACGGCAATGCAAGGCAAATCCGGGATATGTCCCGCATCGTCAGGGAGATAGCCGAACAAACGCATTTGCTGGCGTTAAACGCATCCATTGAAGCTGCGAGGGCTGGCGAACACGGGCAAGGGTTTTCGGTTGTAGCCGGGGAGATCCGAAAATTGGCGGAGCAGAGCGCAAACGCCGTAAGCGATATCGATCGGCTCATCGGCGAGATTGAAGCGGATATTGCAGAGGTTGTCGGCAAAATCTCTTTGCAGGAACAGCATGCTAGCCGGGAATATGACAAAGGAGGGGCCGCCAAAGAGGCGTTGGACCGGATCAACCGTTCCGTCCATGAGACTGCAGAAGCGGTCGATCATATAGCCGCCCTGGTTTCCTCCCAGGTTGCGATTATGGAACACACGCTCGAGAAGACACAGAGCATTGCGGACATTGCGGGCCGGATATCGGGCGGTACGAGACAGGTTTCCTCGTCTGTTCAGGAACAAACGGCGTTGATGCAAGAGCTGGCCTCATCTTCGGAAATGCTGCAAAGCCAAGCGGATGTGCTGAATTCCAAAATCGCCGCTTTTCGGGTGTGATGCGGTCGATTGCGCGATTTTCCTCGAGTGTGACGAGGCTCACAATACCGAGGGACGGATGAAGGTAAACTGGTTTCATGGAGGAGGCGGTGGGCAGTGACAGAGGAGATCGCCGCAATGAAAAAGGGAGATTGGTCGCTGAACCTGGAAGATCCCTATTTCGAAGAGCAATGCGAAGAAATATGGACGGAGAGCTTAGCCGCGGTCCGGCAAACGAAGGAAGGCCATTATGTAAATATCGTTACGCCGGAAGTATGCGGCGATCCGCGAGACCGGCTGATCCCGCAGCTGGCAGCCGCTTTGCAAGATACGAGCATGCCTGCAGTCGAGATTCGGTATATGGATCAGTGCGGCTGCGGCGGCCATGTAACTCGAATTTACCGACAGCCATCTTTGCCCAGGCATCCGGTCATCAGGGAGGACACCTATATGGAACAAGCATTTAACGGAACCGAAACGATCGGCGAGATTGTGGCCGGGTTTCCCGGCGCCAGCAACTTGTTCAAGGAGAGCAAAATCGATTTTTGCTGCGGCGGCAACCGCACATTATCCGCTGCGCTGCGCCAGCAGCAAATTGAAGAAGCGCCGTTTCTGCAGCGCTTGAACGAACTGCTGCGGCAAACGCGGCAAAAGCAAGATCGGGACGTGGATTGGCGAGAAGCTCCTCTGTCCGATTTGATCGACCATATCGTTCAAAAACACCATGCTTATTTGTACAAGGAATTGCCGCTGCTGAGCGAATTTGTCACGAAAATACTCCGGGTACACGGTTCGGTTCACAGTGAACTGGCCGTACTCCATACGCTGTTTCACAAGGTGAAAATGGAGCTGGAACAGCACTTGATCGTGGAAGAGGAGGTCGTTTTTCCCCTTATTGCAGCAGCCGCGCGGACAGGAGACCAAGCCGTTCTGACGCAAGCAGCCAAAACGATCGACGAGCTGGAGTCCGATCATAGCGGGGTTGGGGAACTGCTCAAAGAAATGAGAAGAGTAACCGGCAATTATGAGCTGCCGATCGGGGCTTGCCGGACGTATACGCTCGCATTTCAGAAGCTGGAGGAAATGGAAGCCGACATCTTTGAGCATATCCATCTGGAAAACAACGTGCTGTTCCCACGGGTGAAATCCGCATGAAAAAACGATATGTCCCGGGTCAGCACGGCGCCTGGGCGATGCTGCTCATCCCGTTTTTATTCGGCATGTTTGCCGCAAAACCCGTGCCTTTGCATGCGCTTTTGTTTGTCTGCTGGCTGCTCGTTTACTTGTTTTCGTATCCGCTATTGCAGTGGATTCGAACAGGAAAACGGCAAGTTTACGGCAAGCCGATGCTCGTATATGGAAGTCTGCTTGTTCCGACAGGGGCGGTCTTGCTTGTGTTACATCCTGTGTTGATCAAGTTCGCCCTGCTGTTTGTTCCTTTGTTTCTGGTGAATAGCTATTATGCCAGATGCAATCGGGAACGTTCGCTGGTCAACGACACGGCTGCAGTTGTGCAATTCAGCTTGATCGTATTTGTCGCGTATCAGGCAGGAGGAGGCAGCGACTGGCGGCTTGCGGCCGAATTGTTCGGGTTCAGCGTGCTCTATTTCATGGGAACGGTTTTCCACGTGAAGACGATGATCCGGGAAAAACATAACGCGATCTACTATCGGTTCTCGGTTGGCTATCATCTGGCCATGCTCGCTGCAGCGGCCATATGGTTTCCTCCTGCCCTGCTGGCGCCGCTTGCCGTTCTGCTGGTCAGGGCCATCTGGTCACCCCGCACGAAACTGACGGTGAAGCAAAGCGGCATGCTGGAAATTGCATACTCCGTTCTGATCGCTTGCTCCGTTCTGTTCGTTTACGGCATATAGCTAAGCCGCCGGAGTGGTCGCTGTTCTTTTAAGATGGGGGGCAGTCCGCGAATCGCCGAGGAAAGGAGGATGGCCATGGCACAAATGCCTTCGTTCGTAAAGGAAAGAGATTATCGCGAGAACCCGTTTATCGTGATTTGGGAAGTGACCCGCGCCTGTGCGCTCAAGTGCCTGCATTGCCGCGCCGAAGCGCAGTATACGCCGGATCCGCGGCAGCTCAGCTTCGAGGAGGGCAAGAACTTGATCGACGATGTCGCCCGCATGGACCGCCCCTTGTTTGTGTTTACGGGAGGGGACCCGCTGATGCGTTCGGATCTGTTCCGACTCGCGGAATATGCGATCAAGGAAAAAGGGCTTCCGGTGTCCATGACGCCGAGCGCTACGCCGAAAGTGACCCGGGATGCGGTCCGACAGGCCAAAGAGGCCGGGCTTTCGCGCTGGGCGTTCAGTCTGGACGGCTCCTGCGCCGAAATTCACGATCATTTTCGCGGTACGAAAGGTTCTTATGAGCTTACAATGCGCGGCATCGAATATTTGCAGGAGATGGGCATCCCGATTCAAGTGAACAGTACGGTTTCCCGATATAACGTTCACGATCTTGCAGTGATCGCCGGAAAGGTGAAGGAAATGGGCGCCGTGCTGTGGAGCGTATTTTTTCTCGTTCCGACGGGGCGGGGGATGCAAAAGGATATGATTTCCGCGGAGGAGCACGAAGCGGTGATGAAATGGCTGTGCCGGCTCGGAAGCGAGATGCCTTACGGGATCAAAGCGACCGAAGCGCCGCATTACCGGCGCGTGCTCATGCAGGAAGGTGGCCGCGCGGGAGAAGGGGAACAGGCAGCCGCACTCAAACGCGCCGATCTGCTCGGCCGGGCGCCCAAGGGCGTTGGCGACGGAGACGGCTTCGTCTTTATCAGCCATATCGGAGACGTATATCCGAGCGGATTTTTGCCTGTACCGTGCGGCAATGTTCGCGAGCAGTCTCTGGTCGACATTTACCGCGATTCGCCGGTCATGCAAGAGCTGAGGGACAAGTCGCGTTTGAAGGGAAAGTGCGGTGTTTGCGAGTTCAAGGAACTATGCGGCGGATCGCGTGCCCGCGCTTATGCGGTGACAGGGGATTACCTGGAAAGCGACCCTTATTGCGCCTATGTACCGAAAGCCTGCGCAGCAGAGCGGCAGTGAACGGATAGGCATCAATATATTTGGTCAGGCGGTGGCGCAGGGATATTCGGCTTTCTGATCAATCCGCCGATCGCGCTCTACTATATGCAGGGACTGAATACGACCCCGCTGCACGGGCACATGGCTTCGTTCGGAGTATACGGCATGCTCGGCATCGGCCTCATGATGTTTTGCCTGCGCGGCCTTACCGGGGAACGTCCGTGGAGGACGAAGCTGCTCCGCTTCTCGTTCTGGTCGCTCAACATCGGGCTGCTGCTGATGGGCATCATGAGCCTGCTGCCGGTCGGCATTTTGCAGACAATGGCCAGCATGGACACGGGATGTGGTATGCGCGCTCCGCCGAATTTTTGCACCAGCCTTTGCTGCAAAAGCTTGTGTGGATTAGAGCGGTTGGCGACACCGTATTTGCCGCGGGCGTCGTCGGCATTGCGATTTTCGTGCTCGGTCTGAAAACAGGCCGATCGTATGCAAAATCGACCCATCCGGGCAATGAAGTACGAACCGGATCGCGGGTTCTTCATTAGGATTCGGCAAAATGTGATCTGCGTCACACTATACGATCCGGCTTGCCGTTATACTAATTTTGATGTTTGGAGAAACTTAGGATGAGGAGTGATTGCGAATGAATCCGAATCCCCACCATTGCGGCAGCATGTTTGCGGGAGAACAGGCGCAGGCGGCATTATGCGAACCGCTGGCCGGGCTGAAACGCGAGCATGCGCCGCTCAGAGAGCAAATGGATGCATTTGCGGAGGAAGCAAGACGTCTAGGTTCGGACCGGGATCAAGCGGATTGGAGCTCGCAGCTCGCCGAACTGATGCATAAGGTAGAGGCATTCGTCCGGGGGCTGGATCCCCACTCCGAACGGGAAGAGGGGACGCTCTTTCCGCTCATGGCCAATTACATCGGACGGCAGGTCGGTCCGATCGCCGTAATGGAATACGAGCACGATCAAGCGAAGCAAAACTTAAAAACATTTATGGAAACGACCGGGCGCGAGACAGGTCCCGTGGATGCTGCGCGCGCCAAAGAAATCGCCGAATATGCGCTGAAGGCTCACGCCATTTTGACGGATCATTTCATGAAAGAGGAGAACGTTCTGTTCCCAATGGCGGAAAACATGCTGAGCGCGGAAGAAAAGGCGCAACTGAGCCGGGCATACGGTTTGGCCTGATTATTGGCGCGGGGAGAAGAGAATTTATGAACCGATATCCGCTGTCGTTTGAAGAAAGCTTTATTCGGCCTGTCCTCGATAACGGCGTATCCAAAGTCGTCAAATTTTCGTTTCCCAAAGGAAAGGTGCTGAGAAAGCACAAGACGACGAGCGATATTCTCGTCTTCGTGCTGCAGGGCAAGGTTCGTTTTTCGGCAGATGAAGAGGTGGAGCTCGAAGCGATAAACTTGCTGTGCCTTGACAAGCAGGTCGAGCATTCTATCGAAGCGTTGGAAGATAGTCTGGTCGTAGTTGTGATGACTCCCAGCCCGGAAGCTCACTCCTTGTTGAAACCATAACTTTGCGGGACGTGATAGCGATGAGCGGGAACAAGCGCGCAGCTCTTCCACCGCACCTTCATATGTTTCCTGTAACGTTCGCATTTTTCGCCGCGGGGGCTATATTCTTTCTCGCGGTTGTCTTATTTTTGCCTTGGAATATCCCCAGTCTGGTCAAGACGCAAGCTCTGCATTCGCCGGGCGGCATATGGCTTGCCCATATTCTCGTTCTTGGCTGGGCGACAATGATCGCGATGGGAGCCAGCTATCAAATTGCTCAGGTGATTTTGCGATGCCCGGTATACAGCCACAAGCTTGCTTTTGTCCATCTTTTCCTCTAAGTCCCCGGCGTTGCTGTGCTGCTGCTCGGCATGTGGAGATGGGTTGTGCCGCTCATAGTGCCGGGCGGAGCGCTTGTCGCGCTGGGAACGGCCGCGTTTGCCGTTAATTTGACCGTCACCTTTGTCCACGCAAAGCAGTGGACGCCGGTCATTGTCGGCATTTTCTTGAGCCTGATCGATTTGTGCGCGACCGTTGCGCTGGGAATGGCCATGGGCGTTGCCGAAGCGACGGGCTCCGAGCCGCATCGTTACGATCTGATATTCGCCGAGCATCTTTGGATAGGGCTTGGCGGATGGCTGTCCGGCCTGATCGTTGCTTGCAGCTTGAAGCTTCTCCCCATGTTTTACGTGTCCAAGAAAAAAGCGACGAATCTGAACTATGTCATCGTCGTCTTGCTGCAAGCCGGGGTCTGGTTGGGGGCGGCAGGAGAGTGGACGGGAAGTTCCGTTATGGCGGGACCGGACGTTTGGCGTTCGCCGCTTCTTTGGGTCTGCTTGCCTGGTTTGCCCGCGATGTGCGGAGGCAAAGTAACGGCAAGCAGCCGATAGGCTCCGTCATTGCTGCAGATGCGCTCATCGGAGTTTCGTTTGTTCTGGCTTTGGCGTGGGCGGCCGCCGTAGGCTGGAACGGCACGGCGGCGCTTGTTTATCCGATAGTTTCGACGCTCATCCTTTACCTCGTATTCGGATGGTTCTCGGTATCCGTCCTGGCGTACTTGTCCAAAATCATCCCGTTCCTATGGTGGGCGTTCCGCTTTCGATCAAAGGAGCAAAAGAAAGGGGCAGTGCTCCTGTCGGACATGGTGCCGCAACGCCGGCTCACTATAGAGCTTTGGATTTATGCTGCGGGCGTCGGCCTCTTGATGGCGGGCAATCTGTTGGCCAGCTCCGCCGTTGCCTTGACGGGCAGTGCGATCATGGCGGCGAGCGCCGCGATCTATATGGCCGAATTGGCCAAAGCGTTCCGTTATTGAAAGGCGGACAAAATAGCGCAAAAGGGCCGAATCCGGAGCGGTAGGAGGATTCGGCCCTTTTGCGCTTCAAAGCATTTTCCAAAGCCGCAAAGCATCCATGTCGAGGATGACGATTTCCGATCGATGGGTTTCGAGAATGCGCTCCTTTTGAGCTGATTCAGCAAGCGATTAACGGTTTCCCTGCTCGTCCCGATCGTACTGGCAAGCTCCTGATTCGTTACGGGGAGCTCGATGTGAATGCGGGAGCCCTTTGCTTCCCCGTGCTTATCCGCGAGCTGCAGCAAAAAGGCCAGTATTCTGCCGTTCACGTGATGGCCGGTAACTTGTTGGAGCGTTTGTTGAAGGTCGCGAATTTTGGCGCCCATGACGTCGATGACTTTGATGGCAATCGAAGGCATCGCCATGACCAGCTGTTCAAAGGCGCGCACCGGAATCGCCAAAAGGCGGGTGTCAACGAGTGCTTCTGTCGTCGCGGGATAGGGCGTCGGATTAAAAAATCCGGTATGAGGAAACATGTCTCCGGCTTGGAGCATCGACACAATCTGTTCGTGGCCTTCCTCATCGGTTTTGTAGGCTTTGACAAGCCCGTCCTTGATGAAAAAAACCGCTTCTTTTTCGCCGCCCTCCATGAAAATAGTCGACTTCTTTTTAAACGCGCGATGAATGGCGATTTCTTCAATTCGAGCGATCTCTTGAGCATTCAAGTCGCGGAACAAAGGGACTTGCCGTATGTCGAAATGATGGCTCTCCATAATTAGAAAAACTCCTTTTCGTTAATACTATCCCATTTAAACATACACTTGATAGCAAAACCTGGGTGTGAGTTACATCACACCCTCCTCTTGAAAAGAAACGATTTCACAAAACATTCACTTTCACCCCATCGTGCATGTGATTTCTCTCACAAATATCGCCGCAATGTTCCGTTACTATGAAAGCAGAACATAGGTAAGGAGAGGAAGTCTTATGGCTGCAACAGCTTCACAAAGCAAACGGATGTTGGATATGGGACGGGTGTCGGATTTGCCGCAAATACTCGATGAACTGGAAGACGAGCATCGGTCGCTGGCGCAGGAGTGGAAAGGAATGGTCCGAATAGTCCGGTCAATCGAGTCCGGGGACGAATTTCGCAAAGAGATTCCATTGAGCCTGTTGAACGATTTGCAGCATAGGGCCGCCGATTTTCTGGTACACGCGGATGACCATATACAGAAGGCGGAACGGCTGCTCGTACCCGATCTGGATGCTTATTTTCGTCCTGAGGATACGATGCCTTCCATCCATTTTGCCAATATGATGATGGAGGAGCAATACGAAGCGGCCAAGCAACTGGTGTGCAAATTCATTCAGAAAATTGACATGATTATAGAGCCGATTCCGGCCGGACATGGCCGGTACTTGGTCGGCCGGATGCACAAAGGCTTGAACATGATAGCGAATTATTTAAACATCGAATACCAGTATATGCTGCCCCCGGCTGAGCGAATGGCGGCCGATTTGGAATCGTGGCATTTTTGACGCCCGCGTTCCGGCTGTGACGTATGTAACATCGCTTTCCGCAAAAATCCGGTATCGTTGAGATACGGGGCCATTTTTCAGGAAAGGGAGATGCATATGTTGTCAGGACTCATTTTGGACGGCGGGCCTAGCCAGCGAATGGACGGAGAATGGAAGGCGCTGCTTCCTTTTGGCGGAGAGACGATGATTGAGCGTCAAGTCAAGGAAATGAGCAAAATTTGTGCGGAGGTCATCGTGGTCACCCCGGACCCGAAGCCGTTTTTACGTCTCCTGGACATTGACGTCCGCATCATTACGGATTTTTATCCCGGTAAAGGACCGCTTGGCGGTATGCACGCTGGTTTTAATCTGGCCAAACACCCGCATATTTGGGTCATCGGAAGCCATATGCCGTTCCCGTCGTCGGAAGCCGCCGAGCTGTTGTTCATGCGGAAAAAGGACGGATTCGATGCAGCCGTGCCTTATCTGAAAGGCGGCATTTATCCGCTGCATGGGGTGTACGACAAAAGATGCGCCGACGATGTGCTGAAGTTGATTCAACGGTCGGAGATGCGCCTTTCCGCGCTCATGAACGAATTGCTATGGTTCGAAGTTGCCGAATCGATCTTTGCGGAGCGCGGGATCGACACCCGTTTTATAACGGGCATACACACTCGGGACGATTACAGTCAGGCGCTGAATTGCATGCGGGGCTCCCTAGCAGGCTAGTAATTCAGTATATTCGATTGCATGATGGAGGAATTGGGATGAGAAGAGCCGGAATGTTTATTGGTTTGACGGTGGCAGCGGTTTTGGCGATATCCGGATGCGGAAATAAGGAGGCGGCAGCCGGGGCGTCAAATGCGGCGAGCGGTACGGCGGCCAAAACGATTACCGTCAACGCCAAAAATTTTGAATTTGAACCGAAGCAAATTAAGGTTGCGAAAGGCGACACCGTTACGATTACGCTTAACAATACGCAGGGGATTCATGCGATGAAGATTAACGGCTACAATAAAGAAATACAAGGCGGGAAGAGCGTGACGTTTGTTGCCGACAAAGCGGGAGAGTTCAAGTTGGAATGTGCGGTTTTCTGCGGTCAGGGCCATGCTGACATGACAGGGTCGCTGATCGTGCAATAGCGGCAGGCGAAAGGAATGACGGGAAGCGAAAAGGCGTCCGAATTGCATTGCGCGATTCGGAACGCCTTTTGTTGGTCAAATACGGCAAATCGACTTCGGACAGTCCTCGCAATGGCAAATATCGCGCAAATAATGGATGTCGCTGATGACGATGTGTCCGTTTTCGTAACAAATGGCGCCTGCTTTTTTCAAATCCCCAAGTATGCGGTTCACGCTTTCCCGTGTCGTGCCGATCATATCCGCGAGCTCCGAGTTGGTCAACTTTTTGGAGATGGAGATGCGCGTTTCCTGCTGGTCAATCCCGTACGTATTTCCCAATCGTATCAGCAGCGAACAAAGAGCTCCCGGCTTGCCGAACAACATGAGATCGCGAAATTTGGTCTGCGTCAGCCGATGCATAAGACCCATCCACTTCATGAACTCCACGGCCAAATCCCCGTGCTGCCAAAGCAGCACTTCCAAGTCTTTCTGCTGCAAGATGCCAACGGAAGCGTCCTCAATCACTTCCGCGCCGAACGAATGAATGGATTCTTGAACGGGGTCCACCTGGCCGAACAGATCTCCGGCCTGATGCA
Source organism: Gordoniibacillus kamchatkensis (assembly GCF_000829455.1). Lineage (GTDB taxonomy): Bacteria > Bacillota > Bacilli > Paenibacillales > NBRC-103111 > Gordoniibacillus > Gordoniibacillus kamchatkensis. Next base: position 133,817 of record NZ_JXAK01000007.1, on the reverse strand, counting down.
TGTAAATGATCAGCTGTTTGCCGTCATCGGTCGATTTAGTGATGCGGACTCTTCCTTTGTGGAGAAAATACAGTTTATCCGCACGGTCTCCTTCCCAGTATAAATGCGCGCCTGCGGAAATGTTGCTTACGTACATAATTTCTTTCAGCTTGGATAAATTGCCTTCGGAAAAGCAAATCGTATTTCGGATTGGTTCCACATGTTCGTCTTTTTGCATCGACATTTCCCTCCCATACCGCCGTATCTTTACTATAGATAAGCGGGGCAATATTCCGTGTGACAAAGGTCACACGGAATGCCGCAGGTTGAGGCAATTTTGCAAACGTTAGTGGAAAACAGCGCCCCTGCAGGCGAGGGACGCTGGCGATCAGAAGTATCCGAGATGTTCTTTCGCTTCCTCCGACATCATTGACGGGGACCAAAGCGGGTCCCAGACGACGTCTACCTTGACCGACCGGATACCGGGTTGCCCGCTTAGTATCCGCTCCGCACCGCCGGCGATCGTGTCATGCATCGGACAACCAGGCGTTGTCAAAGTCATCCGGATGCGGACGTCCCCGCTGTCGTTCCGAATATCGTATACGAGTCCGAGGTCAACGATGTTGACGCCGAGCTCGGGGTCGAAAACCTGCTTCAGCAATGCGCGAATTTGTTCCGTGTCCATTCGTTCCACCTCCTTGTCGTTTGGTTTACCGGGCAAACACCCGTCCAATGAACATCACGTACACGAGCGAGACGAATGATAAAGCCGCGCCGCTCCATTCAATCAAGCTGTTTTGGCCGAGCAGCAGGCCGGCGATTAGCGAGAGCAAGCTTATCGCGATAGCGGCCAGCCCGTATGCGACATAACGGTCTTCCAACAAATCGCCCATTGTCGGGATCTTCTTTTTGCCGACAAGCGGTCCATATTTATGGGTCCACCATAGGAAGGGCACGATTTTGGATAAATACCCGAGGATCGTTAAGCCAACCCAACCCCATAAGTAAGCCCATCCGGCAATCACGATCATCCGTTCGTCCATCGCTCGGGCGGGTTGCGCAAGCATGTACAGGAGAGCGAGCGTACAAAATGCCGCAAGCGCGCGCGTGCTGATAACGACCGCTGCAATGCCGGCTCCCGGGCTTTTTTTATGGCGGGCTTTACGAACACGCGACACGTACACGTTGTAGACGCAAACGGCCGATGTCAACAAGGCAACCGGTACGATCAGGACGAAGCCGGGGGCGGCCGTCAGGAAAGCGATAGCGCCTGTCAGAACGGAGGCGGTCCATAGGATGAGAACGGTATACGGGGTACGGTCGGATACGCCATGCGCCAGATAGAACATCGGCAGCATTTTGTAACTGAAGCCTGTAATCAGCAAGCCAAACCAGCCGAGAGTCCCTATCCAAATATGCGCGTGCAGCAACCGCTCGTGCCACTCCGGCCACAGATTGAAGCCGAAGTTCAGCCCCATCGTGAGCCCGAGCGTGCCGGTCAGTACGAGGCAGCCCAGCGCGCCCGCCGTGCTGAGCGTGATCGGGTTCCAAACGGCTGCGCGAAAAAGCGTCATCGCGATATTGACAGTAAACAGAACGATACCGATCCAAGCCAGTACAGCGAAAACGGCGATCCATACTACGCTGGAGACGACAAAGCCGGCAAGCAGTCCAGCTGTCCCCGCCGTGAAGGCCGCATAGTGAACGTACCCCAGCTTGCGGCTGAAAATTTCTTTTTGCAGAACGACGTGTATGAGCTGATATACCGCTCCCATTGCGATCATCGTCGCCCACCCGAGCACCAGAAGATGAACGTGAAACCATCCGGAGGGGGTGCGTGGCGGATGAGCTATCCAGGCGGCTGCTTGCGAAAGCGTCAAAATGTCAAACAAGGCAAAGCAGGCAAGTCCCGTTGCGATAAACAGAAAAGGAAGGCGGAACATAGGCACCCTCCTTTATACTTTGCGAATGGTAACCTGCGCGGAACCGTCCGGCTGTACTTCGATCGTGTACGGGTACCCGAGCTCAGCTAACTCTTCGATTAGAAATACCGGCACACGGTCATTGTGAATGACGACCTGATCGCCTTTCCGGCATGTCTCCAGCGCCTGCAGCGTTCTTACCATGGGCTGCGGCGGCTCCAGACCGCGATTGTCCAGACAAATCGTCGCGGGAGAATCCGAAGCCGCAGCGGACGGAGCGGAGGGCGATGGCTCGGAATAAACGGCGGCACCGGTGGGAATGCCTTCCTCCAGTTCGTTTTGTCTGCTCTTGGATACAAATGTCACGATCCAGTGGTCTTTCTCCGGATGTTCCGTTTTGTAAGCAAATCCTTTTGTCTTCATGAGCCCAAGCAGAGGGATCGGCTTAAAGGTTGCGTGCAGAATGAACGTATCGCCCGTCCCCAGCCCTTTGACCGCATCCATAATAAGCTGAAACGGTTCGAGCTTGCTGCGCAGCTGGGGGCGAACGTCCAATTCCACAGTACGAGGCGCGGCTGCCATGCATCTCATCTCCTTCGCGATGAACATTGACTTCAGCGACGTTACTCCATTGCCGCGAGGCGGCGCGCCGCTTTTGCCCGTTCCTGCAGAGCGGCCATTCCTCCATAGAGCGTGTAGAAAAATGCGTCCGGCGCATCGAGCGAGAAAGATAAGTACTGCTTCGGGTCGACATCGCCGAGCATTTGCTCGAACAAGCGGGCGCTATCGTAAGCATAGAAGCAGAAGTATACGAACCCAAACTCGGGCATTTTCTCAAAAATCGTGACGATTTCGCCGGCGTATTGCTCGATATGTTGCTCCGCGATGTGGATCAAGGCGATCGCATCTTCGACACCGGCCGCAATCTTGAGCGTCTTTTCATCCAAAACGGTTACCGTAGCCATCGGTGTTTTCCTTATTTTTTCCCAATCTTCACTTGAAACGTAACGGGCCCTTCCTCCACATACTCCCAGGTGAACTTTCCTGCATGCACGGATTCAAATTGGTAACGCAAGGGGAGAGGATTATGATCGTTAATCAGCAGCATCGCCTCTCCCGGGTTCAGCTTCTCGAACGTCTCGAAAATAACCTTGTGCTTCAAATGAGGCGGAAATTCCGGCGCGCGTACCGTTGCGACTATGTCGTTCATGCGTATCTCCTCCTGAAACGATATGAAATAGTGGAACATCTTCGATTATAGGAGTGCCGATCGTCCATCATTGTGATCGGTATCACATTCATGAAAATGTTAAATGCCAAAAAATGTATAAATTATGAACTTGAGTCGTCGTTGTGATGATTCTCACAGCAGCTTGCTTTGTTGATTCCTATAGTATCAGTAAGCACCAAGTTTCCCTCGGAAAGGTGAGGAGAATGAAAAGAATATTCCCTTCGATTGAAAAGCTGAAATATTTCACCAAGCGCGAGCGCTATTCGGACGGCTGGAGCGAGCTGTCTCCGTATGGACGGGAATGGGAAGACGCGTACCGGTCCCGCTGGCAGCATGACAAAGTCGTCCGTTCTACGCACGGTGTGAACTGCACAGGCTCGTGCAGCTGGAAAATATTTGTGAAAAACGGCATTGTGACTTGGGAAAATCAACATACGGATTATCCGTCAACAGGTCCGGATATGCCGGAGTTCGAACCGCGCGGCTGCCCGCGCGGGGCGAGCTTTTCCTGGTATTTGTACAGCCCGCTGCGGGTCAAATACCCTTACATCCGGGGCGTGCTCCTTTCGATGTTCAGGGAAGCTATGCGGGAAACGGGAGATCCGGTCAAGGCGTGGGCGCAAATCGTCGAAAACCCGGAGAAAGCAAGCCGCTATAAGAAAGCGAGAGGGAAGGGCGGGCTCGTTAGGGCGTCTTGGGAAGAAGCGACGCAGCTCATTTCCGCCTCGATGATCTACACGCTCAAAAAGTTCGGTCCGGACCGGATATTCGGGTTTTCGCCGATCCCGGCCATGTCCATGGTCAGCTACGCTTCCGGGGCGCGCTTTCTGTCGCTGATCGGCGCGCCGCTGCTCAGCTTTTACGACTGGTACGCCGATCTGCCGCCGGCATCCCCGCAAATATGGGGGGATCAGACGGACGTTCCGGAAAGCAGCGATTGGTTTAACTCCGGCTACTTGCTGGTATGGGGGTCTAATTTGCCGATGACCCGGACGCCGGATGCCCATTTCATGACCGAGGCGCGTTACCGCGGCACGAAGGTCGTTTCCGTAAGTCCGGATTTCGCGGAGTTCGTCAAATTCGCCGACCACTGGATGCAAATCAAGCCCGGTGCTGACGGAGCTTTGGCGATGGCGATGGGGCACGTGATTTTGAAAGAGTTTTACGTGAATCGGCAGACGGATTACTTTGTGAGCTATGCCAAGGAAAATACGGACTTCCCGAATTTGATCACGCTCGAGGAAAGGGAAGGCGGCTTCGTGCCGTCCCGTTTTTTGACCGCAGAGGACTTGGGGGTGGAGACGAACAACGCGGAATGGAAAACGCTCGTCTACGACGACAAAACGGGTGCGTTTGCCGTACCGCACGGCAGCATCGGCTTCCGCTGGGGGGAAAACGGCAAGTGGAACTTGCACATGCGGGACATGACGACCGGGACTCCGATTGAGCCGCGTCTAAGCGTGCTAGGTGTGCACGATCGGATCGCGACAGTGCAGCTGCCGTATTTTGACGGAGAAGGCAAAGCAGTGCTGCGGCGGGCAGTTCCCGTCAAGCAAGTGGAGGCCGGCGGCCGAACGCTGACAGTAACGACGGTGTACGACCTGACGCTGGCCAACTACGGCGTTCCGCGCGGGCTCGGCGACGACGCTCCGGCGGATTACGACGAGATGAAGCCGTACACTCCGGCGTGGCAAGAGGCGATCACCGGCATTGACCGGAAGCTGGCGGAACGCATCGCCCGCGAATTCGCGAAAAATGCCATCGATACGGGCGGCCGCTCCATGATCATCGTCGGCGCCGGCATTAACCACTGGTACAATTCCGATACGATTTACCGCGCCATTCTGAATCTGGTGCTGATGGTCGGGGCGCAAGGCGTGAACGGCGGCGGCTGGGCGCATTACGTCGGGCAGGAGAAGCTGCGGCCGGCGGAAGGCTGGTCTTCGATCGCGTTCGCGCGTGACTGGTCGGCGCCGCCGCGGCACCAGAACGGGACATCGTTCTTCTATTTCGCGACCGATCAATGGCGCTACGAGGAAACGCCGGTGCACGAGCTCGTTTCGCCGCTGGCGGGAAAAGCGCGATACGCGCATTACGCCGACTACAACGCGCTTGCCGCGCGGCTCGGCTGGCTGCCGTCGTATCCGCAGTTCAACTGCAACTCGCTGCACATGGCGGAAGAAGCCGCGAAGGCGGGGCAGTCCCCGGCCGATTATATCGTGAACGAATTAAAAAGCGGCAAGCTGCAGTTCGCCGTCGATGACCCGGACGATCCGGCCAACTTCCCACGCGTGCTGTTCGTCTGGCGGGCCAATCTCATCTCCAGCTCGGGCAAAGGCCACGAATATTTTCTGAAGCATTTGCTCGGGACGACGAACGGGCTTCTAAACGAAGACGAAGTGAGCCTGAGAACGGAAGAGATCAAGTGGCGCGGCGACGCGCCTGAGGGCAAGCTCGACCTTCTTGTGTCGCTCGATTTTCGCATGACAGGAACGCCGCTTTATTCGGATATCGTGCTGCCGGCCGCAACGTGGTACGAGAAATCGGATTTGAGCAGCACGGATATGCACCCGTTCGTTCATCCGTTCAACCCGGCCGTCGGGCCGCAGTGGGAATCCAGGTCGGACTGGGATGCGTTCAAGGAAATCGCCAAACAGTTTTCCGCTATGGCGGAAGGGCAGTTCGCCGGTCCGGTGCAGGACATCGTGACGACGCCGCTGCTGCACGACTCGCCGGACGAACTGGCGCAGCCTTACGGCCAAATAAAGGATTGGAAGAAGGGGGAAACCGAGCCGGTTCCGGGCAAAACGATGCCGCGCATCCACGTCGTCGAACGAGACTATGCCGCCGTCTACGAGAAAATGGTGTCGCTCGGCCCGCAGCTGAAGGAGAAGCCGAACGGAACGAAGGGCATCCAGTGGTCGGTGGCGGACGAGTATGAGCAGCTCAAAAAAATAAACGGCACATCGCGCCGCACCGGAATAACGAACGGTTGCCCGGATTTGACGACCGACACCCAAGTGTGCGAAGCGATCCTGACGCTTTCCTCCACGACGAACGGCAAAGTGGCGGTCAAGGCGTGGGAGGCGCTGGAGCAGAAAACGGCATTGTACCTGAAAGACCTGGCCGAAGAGCGAAGCGAGGATCGCATGACGTTCGCCTCGATAACGGCCCAGCCGCAAACGGTCATTACGTCGCCGGCGTTCAGCGGCTCGAAAAAAGGCGGCAGACGGTATTCGCCGTTCACGACCAACATCGAGAAGCGCATTCCGTGGCGGACGCTGACTGGCAGACAGCAATATTATCTCGATCATGAAATGCTCATCGAATTCGGCGAGCAAATGGCGGTATTCAAGCCGACGCTGAAGCACACCCCGTTCCATCCGGGCAGCAAACGGCCGGATGTCAAAGGAAAAGAAGTCGTCCTGAACTATTTGACGCCGCACAGCAAATGGTCTATCCACAGCATGTACTACGATTCGCTGCCGATGCTCACCCTTTTCCGCGGCGGCCCGACGGTTTGGATGAACAAGGACGATGCGGCGGACGCGGGCATTGCCGACAACGATTGGATCGAATGCTTCAACCGCAACGGAGCGGTCGCCGCACGGGCCGTCGTGACCCATCGGATTCCGCGCGGCATGGCCTTCATGTATCATGCGCAGGATCGCCATATCAACGTGCCGGGAACGAAGCTGACGGAAACGCGCGGCGGAACGCATAACAGCCCTACGCGCATCCACGTGAAGCCGACGCACATGATCGGCGGCTACGCCCAGCTCAGCTATGGTTTCAACTATTACGGACCTACGGGCAACCAGCGGGATTTGACCGTCGTCATCCGCAAGATGGAAGAGGTGAACTGGCTTGAAGATTAAAGCGCAAGTCGGCATGGTGATGAACCTGGACAAATGCATCGGCTGCCATACGTGCAGCGTCACCTGCAAAAACACGTGGACCAGCCGCAAAGGAACGGAATACATGTACTGGAACAACGTGGAGACGAAGCCGGGCGTCGGGTATCCGAAGCGTTGGGAAGACCAGGACAACTACAAGGGCGGCTGGGTGCTCAAAAACGGGAAGCTGCAGCTTCGGAACGGCGACAAAATGCAGAAGCTGCTGGGCATCTTCCACAACCCGGACCAGCCCGAGCTCGACGACTATTTCGAGCCGTGGGATTACGATTACGAGACGCTCACGAACAGCCCGGAAGGAAAGCACCAGCCGGTGGCGAGGCCGAAATCGGCCATTACGGGAGAGCGCATGAACCTCGAATGGGGGCCGAACTGGGAGGACGACTTGGCGGGCGGCCATATGACCGGTCCGATGGACCCGAACATGAAAAGCATGCAAGAAGCGGTTCGGATGGAGTTCGAGCAAGTGTTCATGATGTACTTGCCGCGCATTTGCGAGCACTGCATCAATGCACCCTGCGTCTCCGCCTGTCCTTCCGGCGCCATGTATAAGCGCGACGAGGACGGCATCGTGCTCGTCGATCAGAACGCGTGCCGCGCCTGGCGGTTTTGCGTCACGAGCTGCCCCTATAAGAAGGTGTATTTCAACTGGCAGACGCATAAAGCGGAAAAATGCACGCTCTGCTTCCCCCGCATCGAAGCGGGATTGCCTACTATCTGCTCGGAAACGTGCGTAGGCAGGATTCGCTACCTCGGCCTCATGCTGTACGATGCGGAACGTGTGCAGGAGGCGGCATCCGTTCAGGACGAGAAAGCTTTATACGAGTCTCAGCTTAGCATATTTCTCGATCCGAACGATCCCGAGGTGAACCGTGAGGCGCGCCAGGAAGGCATACCCGAGGACTGGCTCGAAGCGGCGCGCCGTTCCCCGATTTACAAGACCGCCGTCGAATGGAAAATCGCCCTTCCGCTTCACCCGGAATACCGGACGATGCCGATGGTCTGGTATATCCCGCCGCTCAGCCCGATCATGAATCTGGTTGAGGGCCAAGGGAGCGCCGCTCAGCCGGAAGACGTATTCGATGCGATAGACGACATGCGGATACCGATCGAATACTTGGCTAATCTGCTATCGGCAGGGGATACGCAGGTGATCCGCAGCGCTCTTAAGAAGATGGCCGTCATGCGCAGCCATATGCGCGCGGTCAACCTCGGCAAACTGCACGATGAGGCGAAGCTGGCCGAGACCGGACTGAGCGCGCAAGATATCGAGGATATGTACCGGTTGCTGGCTATCGCCAAATACAACGATCGTTTCGTCATTCCGCCCGCGCATAAGGAAGTGGCGGAAGAGCTCATGAAGGAGCAGGGAAGCTGCGGCTTGAATTTTGCCGGGGGGCCGGGCTCCTGCGGTGTGTTCTAGACGAGAAGGAATAGGAGGAGATGCTCATGGGTAGCGATCAAGCGAACCTGTACGTACTTTCGCGGTTGTTTCAATATCCCGACAACGGGTGGATGGAAGAAGCTGCCGAGTTGACAGAAGGGTTGGTACAATCGGACCCGGCGGCGCAAGACGAGCTTCAGCAGCTCCGCTCTTTTCTGCACTGGGCCGATTCCCTGGCGGAAGAGGAGAGACTTCAGCATTACATCCGCCTGTTTGATTTCGGCAAAACAACGACCTTGTACTTGACTTACGGTTCGTACGGGGAAGAACGGGAACGTGGACCGGCGCTGCTCTCGCTAAAACAAATTTATGAAGAGGCAGGCTTCGTCATGACGGAAATGGAGCTTTCCGACTACTTGCCGCTTGCCATGGAATTCGCTGCGGCGGCCGATCCCGTCTATGCCGCGCAGGCGCTCGAAATCCTTTTGCCGGGAATGGAGACGCTGCATGAACAGCTGCGGAAAGCGGATACCCCTTATGCCGATTTGGCGGGAGCCGCTATTGCCGCTGCGGGCCGTATTTGCCAGTCGGTCGCGGACAGCAGCTCGCTAGTCAAAATCTTTGAACGGACGGCCCTGCTAGCGGAACCGGCCGCCGTGCCGTCGGAAAGGTAGATGCGGAATGGGAGGAACAAGCTTGTTTCTGTGGATAATCTATCCTTACCTTGTTTTGGCCGTCTTCCTGTTCGGCGTAGTGGCAAGGTTTAACGGCAATCCGTACGGCTGGACGTCCAAATCGAGCGAGCTGCTTGAAAAGCGGTTGCTCCGGGCGGGCAGCACATCGTTTCACTGGGGGATCATCTTCGTATTTTTCGGCCATGTCGGCGGGCTGCTCGTGCCGATCGAGGTATATCACGCGCTTGGCGTTCCTGATGAAGCGTACCATGTCGTTGCCCTCGGCGCGGGCACGATTGCCGGCATCGCGGCATTGTTCGGCGTCGTTATGCTGATTTATCGGCGATGGACAGTGAAGCGCGTCCGCATGACGAGCAGCGCGGGCGATTGGATTGCCTTGCTGTTTTTGCTCGTTGTCATCGCAACCGGCATGATGGCGACCGGACGCAACGCTTTGGCGGAATCGGCCTTCGACTACCGTACGACGATCAACCCGTGGATTCGCGGCGTATTGATCTTCCGTCCGGATCCGTCGCTCATGGCAGACGTGCCGGCTTATTTCAAAGTGCATGTCGCGGCTGCATTCGGGTTATTCGCCGTCTTTCCGTTTACCCGGCTTGTGCACGTGTTCAGCTTGCCGGTTACGTATTTATGGCGCAGCTATGTGCTCTACCGCAGGCGCGGCTCCGGAAAAAGCGCTTGACGGCGTTCATTACTCGACTTCGGGAGGATGTCTATGAAACGTATCCAACTTCCCCTGCAAACGCTCAGCCTGGTCGCAGGCTTTATGGTTTGGGTGCTGCTGTCGCCGCTGCTGCCTTTTATTAAAGAGGATATTCACTTGACGTCCGGGCAGCTTGCATGGGTAACGGCTACACCGGTCATACTCGGCTCCATATTGCGCGTGCCGATGGGCTATTACACGAACCGTTTTGGCGCTCGCATTCTGTTCGCCGTATCGTTTCTGTTCTTAATTGCACCTGTATATTATTTGAGCCGGGCGCACTCGTTCTTCGATCTGATCGTGAGCGGATTGTTTCTCGGAATCGGCGGCGCCGTTTTCTCCGTCGGCGTTACGGCGCTGCCCAAATATTACAGCAAGGAGAAGCACGGACTCGTCAACGGCATTTACGGCATAGGCAATATCGGTACGGCGGTCACGTCGTTCTCCGCCCCGGTATTGGCCAAGGCGATAGGCTGGACGACGACGGTGCAGCTGACGATCGGGGTCATGGCGGTATTTGCTCTGCTTAATTTTGTGTTGGGCGACCGCCGCGAACCGAAAGCGGCTGCTCCGCTGCGGCCCCAAATTCGGAGCGTATCCCGCAATTCGAAGCTATGGCTGCTTAGCCTGTTTTATTTTATTACTTTCGGGTCGTTCGTCGCATTTACGGTCTATTTGCCCAACTTTCTCGTAGGCAGCTTTCATCTGGACAAAGCGGACGCCGGTTTCCGCACAGCCGGATTTATTGCCCTGTGTACGCTTGTTCGTCCGATAGGCGGCTGGCTTGCGGACCGGCTCAACGCTTTTGTCGTGCTTATGCTCGTATTCGCCGGACTGACGGTTTCCGGTGTGATCCTCTCGTTCTCGCCTTCCCTCGTCATGTACACGATCGGCTGCCTTCTGGTGGCGTTTTGCGCGGGCATAGGCAACGGCGCCATCTTCAAGCTTGTTCCGCTTTACTTCGCGAAGCAGAGCGGGATTGCCAACGGGGTCGTCGCCATGTTCGGCGGCTTGGGCGGATTTTTCCCGCCGCTTGTGCTGAGCTTCGTGCAGCAAATGACCGGGCACGTCGCCATCGGATTTATGGCATTGTCCGAATTCGCATTAGCCAGCCTTATTCTCACGACATGGCTGTACTATCAGGAACGCCTGCAAGTTTCCAAACAGATTTTGGACAGTACGACGCAGGGCGTTTTGCTGACCGATCCAAGCGGCGTCATTCGCCAAATCAATCCGGCGTTTTCCGCTCTGACCGGGTTCAGCGAGGAAGAAGCGGTCGGGAAAACGCCGGGCATCTTGAAATCCGGCGTGCAAAACAAAGCCTTTTACGACAATATGTGGCGTTCGATCCGGGAGACGGGAAGCTGGCAAGGCGAGATTTGGAACAAACGGAAAAGCGGCGAAGTTTATTTGGAATGGCTGACGATCAGTTCGATCAAAAACGATGCGGGAGAAGTAAAATATTACGCCGGCATGTTCAGCGATATGACGAACAGCCGGCCCGGCCAAACCGACTTGAGAGCTTTACAAAGCAAATAAGCGATGCACGAAAGTCCGGCCGAGGCTGCGCCAGACTTTTCGTTTTTGGCCGGAGCGTATCCTTGCTTTGCCAATTGTCCGAAAGTGACTTATGTCACAGTTCGAATGTACCGGTCAGAGTAGCATGGATTACGAAACGATGCAACGCACATTATGGCGTATTGTATGGGAGGTGCCGACATGCCGGATAAGCTGATTGACAAATTCGGCAGAGTCCACGATTATTTGCGGATTTCCGTAACCGATCGCTGTAATTTGCGATGCGTGTACTGCATGCCGGAAGACGGGATGGAATTCGAACGGGAAGAACATATTCTGTCCTACGAAGAGATTGCCAAAGTGGTCAGAGTGCTGGCGGGCATGGGCGTAACCAAGGTGCGGCTTACCGGAGGAGAACCGCTTGTCCGGAAAGATCTCGATCAGTTGATCGGCCAAATTGCCGACATACCCGGCATTCAAGATATCTCACTCACGACCAACGGTATTTTTCTCGCCAAAAAGGCCGAGAAACTGAAAGCGGCAGGCTTGTACCGATTGAACATCAGTCTGGATACGCTAAGACCCGAAAGGTTTGGGCTCATCACTAGAGGCGGCGATGTGGCCAAAGTGTTGGAAAGCGTGGAGGCTTGTCTGCGCCTCGGGTTTGAGCCGATCAAGCTGAATGTGGTGCTCATGAAGGGCGTCAATGACGATGAGATCTGGCAATTTATCGAGTTGACCGAACGAAATCCGCTCCATGTGCGGTTTATTGAGTACATGCCGATCGGACATGAGGGCGATTCATGGAGGAACAAGTATTATCCGTTAAACAATATTTTGTCGCAGTGTGAAGAAAAAGGCTGGCGCTTTCGCGAGGAGACGCCCGCCGCCGGGAACGGCCCGGCCCGGTATTATCGAGTGGAGGGCCACCAAGGCACATTCGGGCTTATCCATCCGGTCAGCGATCATTTTTGCGAAACGTGCAATCGACTTCGGTTGACCGCCGATGGAAATATAAAACCGTGTCTGTTCTGGAGCGACGAATTTAACGTGAGGAAATGGATCGGCGACGACGAAAAAATAAAGGAATTGTTTCTGCAGGCGTTGGACATCAAGCCGGAAAATCACGAGATGGCCAAAGTGCTTGCCAAGCATGAACCGCAGCATGCCCCGACGATCAGAAGGATGTCGCAAATCGGAGGATAATTCGGAGGGTCATATGGATATAACGTAGGATAAAGTGAACCAAGATCGGTTTCAGCGGCACACCGTACTGGATGTGGTTGACCACCGTCATGTGACGCCACTGCTCGCTCCAGTCATTTTCCTGATGAATCGTTTGGATGATGTCCGCCAAATCTTTCCAGTTTACTCCCTGTCCCTGCTCATCCACCATACCTAGAGTTTCCTCGATGGCTCTGGACACGAACTGCATATGGGCGATCTTATGTTGGATGATCTCTTTTTGCATCTTCAATGAGCTTCTCAGGTCTTGTTCAGGGGCATTATCGCTTAGGAGAAATTGCCTGATCTCGGAGAGGGACAAACCGACATACTTTAGCATCTGGATCTTTTGCAGTCGCGCCACATCTTCTTTGCCGTAGAGGCGGACGGAAGATTGGTTGTATTGCGCCGGCTTTAGCAAGCCGATTTTGTCGTAGTAGCGAAGCGTTCTCATTGTCAGTCCTGTCCGCTTCGCAAGCTGACCCGTTGTCAAGTATTGGCGTTCCTCCGGTTTCAAGCATTCCGCCTCCTTACGCAATTTTCATTATATCCGGTGACGCAACGTCACCTGCAAGCGTTATTTTATGTTGCAAACATGAAGACCGAGGGCGGGCTGCCCTCGGTCTTTTATAACGAGATTCAATGGGTCAATCGTCCCCGCGGCTTGTGGAACATGCGCTCCCAAACCTTGTCAAACCATTTGTGAAGGAACGGCAGAACCGCGTAGTCGACGCCGAATTTGCCTGCGTTAGCGCCGGCGGCAACGATGAAGGCGCCGAGGAAAAACAGCCACGGGTTCGTGCTTACGGTGCCGGCCAGCATATACATCAGGTTCATCAGGAGCCCGAAAAAGATCGCGGCCGTCGTCAGGCAGCCAAGGATAAGACCGAGACCTACGAGCAGTTCGCCCCAAGGAACGATGAGGTTAAACAGCTTGACGTTCGGCAAGGCGAAATGTTTCAGGAACGCCACGTAGTTCGGATACACCAGATCTGTCGTCCCTGTCTCGAGCACCGGCTTGGCGATGGCATTGGTCAGGTACCCGGTGGCGTCGAACGGTTTGGCGCCGGTAATTTTGTGCCAGCCAGCGGTAAACCATTCGTATCCGACGTAAAGTCTGACGAGAGCGAGCAGCATGGCAGCGTACTTGTTCGTTCTGAGCCAGTTCATCATATTGACCATCTCCTTGTTCTTGATGGCTTAAGCTTAGCACCGATTCGAACGGTTTAATGTGAAAAAAATCACGTTAAACAAAAATTTAACCGTTTATTTGTAAATGCGTTTATGCCTCCAGTGAAACCCGGACAGCTGCCGAGGGGAAGGCTCCATCACCGGATGCATCAAGCGCTCGACGCCTCGCTGCGATAGCAGGATAACGAGGGCGGCGGCCAGACCGAAGGCAAACACGGTCGCTTGTGGCACCGTCAAAATGGCGTAGACGCCCGATGCGATAACCGCCTTTAGCAGCAGGCCGTGAAGCAGAAATACGTAGAGCGTCCGCCCGCCCAGGCCGGTCCAACTTTTGGCGGTCCATGGAATCCAGCTAAGGAATGCGACCGAGAGGACGGTCTGAACGGCGTACAAAGCGAGCCTTGTCAATCCGGCATAGCTGTCGGCAATCCCCATTTGCGCATAAGTGGTGTTGCCGTACAGCCAGGCGGCGGGCAAGCGGTCTCCGTACAAAGCGAGAGCCGTGCACCAGATGGCGGCGAGTGCGGTTGCCGGCAGCCGCCATCTGCGCAGCCGCTCCTGCATCGTTTGGTCCATACGGAAGTAATAACCGGCAACAAAGAACGGAAAAAAGACGAACGTACGCGATATGCTGAGCAGCGCTCCGGATCCGGGCCAGTAGCCAGCGGCAAGTCCGAAAAGAACTGCCGTCAGAAGAGGATGTTTCAAGCGCAAAAACAACGGAAGCATGGCCCGCCAACAAAAGTGGCTGCACAGAAACCAGAGCAGCGAGTAAGGGACAAAGAACGAATATACGATGCCCGGAGCGTGATACAACCCGGCGTCGGCGAGCGAATAAACGGTTTGAAACAGGACGTATTGCCAGGCGATGAACGCCATAGCGCGCTGGCCTTGATGCTCGAATCGGAAATTTTTGGCGAGGAGGCCCATTGCGAACACGAACATCGGGATGTGAAACGTGTAAATCGTCTGGTACAGAGTGCGCAGCCCCGCGCTTCTGCCGATTAGCGGTTCGATCGCGTTGACCGCAACGACCAGCGAGATGAGCACAAACTTCAAATTGTTGACGAATGCGGCGGAACGTTTGTTCATGCCTGTTCACTCCCACGTTTCTTTATATCGAGCAAACTGCGATCGGCTTTGCGGTCCGATCGCCCGCGTTCCATATGTTACATTTTCAACCTGTCGCCATCCGTGAAAATCGTCACAATCAAAAATAATGTGTGGAATGTGATAATTTTCACAACCAGCGTTCCTCGTTCGTTCTACAATGAAATTGTTCGAAGCGAAGATGAAGCGGAGGAGATCTTATGATGTATCAACATATTTTGGTCGCGTACGACGGTTCCGAGCTGGCCAAGACGGCACTGACGCAGGCGGTTTGCATGGTTAAGGAACATCCGGGAACGAAATTGACAGTGCTACACGTGATTCATTTTCCCAATTATATCGTCGGGGAAGCGTACTTCGGCGCTCTTCCGAGTTTGGAGAAAGAATACGCCGAATTTGCCTCGTTACTCAATCAGGATGCGGAAAAGGCGATCGAAGGGCTGAGCGGTGCGGAAGTCGAGGTACGGCGAGGGTTCCGTTGGAAGAGATATTGTCATGCGCCGAAGAGAAAGGGTGCGACGTGATCGTGATGGGCAGCAGAGGGCTGGGAGGGCTGAAAGAATTCGTGCTTGGCAGCGTCAGCCATTCGGTCGTGCAAAAGTCGAAAATGCCGGTGTTCATTATCAAGCATCCGTCGGCAAAAGGCGGGATGACGGTATGAGCGGCGATAAGAACGAGCGAACGGCCGACCGCCGGCGCGAGGAAGAAGAACTAGAGACATACACGGTCCATGTGTGCCAGTCGTGCGGTGCCGAGCTGCCCATCATGGCGGAATGTTATCCGACTGTTTGCGCCGCCTGCGGCGGAACGAAGTTTTATCAGATCGAGCCGAAGCCGAACAAGCCGGACAAAGCGGCGTTCCTTCCGGGCACGGGCATCATCGACGATTATACGAATTGAAGGAGGTACCAGTATGGTCCATGCGAAAGAATCCCAAGCTCTCGATCCGTCCAACGTCGCCTGCCCTTCCCCCTGGATGCTGGTTTCGATGAGGCTGAAGGATGAACACGACCAGCTGACCGAGGAGCTGCAAGACATCCGGTTCGTTGCCCAATCGATTTATGACGAGACGGATACGAAGCGTGCCAGAGCTATATTGCAAGCGCTGAAACGCCGTATGGTGGACTTTATGCGCCGGCTGCACGCACATTCGGAGTGGGAGGAGCGGGAAGTGTTTCCCGTCGTCAATTTATATTTTCACCGGCTGCTGAAGCCATCCATAACCCCTTCGATCTGGGTCATGGAAAAGGAGCAAAAGCTGGCCGATCTTTTCGCGCAATCGTTCTTTGAAGCGGAAGAAGCTTTGCCTGAGGCAGCGACGAGGGAGCAAAATCGCCAAGCGGCGGCGCATCTGTTGCAGGCCTGCCTCATTCTGCAAGAGCATTTCGAATTGGAGGAAGAGCTGATTTTCCCCCTGGCGGAACAGATGCTGACCGATATCGATTACTTTCATTCATGACCAAAGGGGATACGTACGGGATCATCACCTCTTGACGGCAGCGGAAACGGGTGCAGGCAAATCCAATACGAAAGCGGGGATGTGTTATGTTTTGTTCCAACATTCTGGTGGCGTTCGACGGATCGGTCGCGTCGGAAAAAGCTTTGGACAAAGCTGTTTCGATTGCGGCCATGGACCCCCGTATCGGCATTCACGTGCTCCATGTTGTCAGACCCCGGACGGGGGCCATCTATGTTACCGGTGACGGTAGTCTGTTTGAATATGACATGAAGCATGGGCAGGATGTCGCGGGCAAAGCGGAGCGCAGATTGAGCGGTCTTGCGAATCCGCAAACGGTCTCCGTCGTATCCGGCATTCCGGAAGACGAAATTGTAAAGTTCGCGGCAAGTAACGGCTGCGACATGATCGTGGTCGGGAGCAGAGGGCTAAGCGGATTGAAGGAGCTCATTTTGGGCAGTGTCAGCCATTTTGTGGCGCAAAATGCCGATATTCCGGTGCTGATCGTCAAGTAGCGGAGGACGATGCGGGCAAAGAAAGGGGCAAACGTCATGCTGACGTTCTTTTCCAAAATTTTGGTAGCCTACGACGGATCGGAGCTCGCGGAAAAAGCGCTGAAAACAGCATTGAAATTGGCTATGCAGGATAAGCATATTGAGCTGCACATCGTGTTCGTGGTAAAGCCCATGCCGCGTCTCGACAAAATGGAGGTGGAAACCAGGCGGGTTTGGGACCTGCGCAAAGTAAGAGCGCAGCGCATGCTGGAAGACGTAAAGGCATCCGTAGAGGGGATGGGCAATCAGGTAATCGTGAGTGCGCTGGAGGGCCAGCCTGGAACAAAACTTGTCGAATATGCCGCTCATACCGGCATCGACCTTATCGTCATGGGCTGCCGCGGGCTTAGCGGGCTCAAAGAGCTGTTTTTGGGAAGCGTCAGCCATTATGTCGTTCAGCATTCCCGAGTGCCGGCATTCATCGTCAAATAATCGGCCGTATCGGACCGATACTTCGCTGCTCAAGGAGAGGATTCGATTATGGCAATAAAAGAAGGTAAAGTCGCGGAACCTGTTTCGGCGCAGGAGGAAGTGGGCAAGCTCGTCGCCCGCGCCAAAAAAGCTCTGGAGGAATACATGAAGCTGGATCAGCAGCAGGTCGACCGCATCGTGCAGGAGATGGCTTTAGCGGGACTCGACAAGCATATGGCTTTGGCCAAAATGGCCGTCGAGGAAACGGGGCGCGGCGTGTACGAGGACAAAATGACCAAAAACATATTTGCCACCGAGTATATTTACCATAGCATTAAACACGTCAAAACGGTCGGGATTATCGAGGACAACCCGTATGAAAGCTACCGGAAAATAGCCGAACCGGTAGGCGTCATCGCCGGCGTCACCCCGGTAACCAATCCGACCTCGACTGCGATGTTCAAAGCGCTTATCGCCGTGAAGACGCGGAATCCGATCATCTTCGCCTTTCACCCGTCCGCGCAGCGATGCAGCGCGGTTGCAGCAAGCGTGCTGCTGGAAGCCGCCGTGAAAAGCGGAGCGCCGCAGCACTGCATCCAATGGATCGAAGTGCCGTCTCTGGAAGCGACCCGGCTGCTCATGAACCATCCCGATATCGCGCTTGTACTGGCGACAGGCGGAGCTTCGATGGTCAAGGCCGCCTACAGCACCGGCAAGCCGGCGCTTGGCGTAGGCCCGGGCAACGTCCCTTGCTTTATCGAAAAAACGGCGGAGCTGCTGCAGGCGGTCACCGATCTCATTTTGTCCAAAACGTTCGACAACGGCATGATTTGTGCTTCCGAGCAATCCGTTATTATCGAGGAGCCCGTTTACGACGAGGCCAAAAAGCTCATGAAGGAGCTGGGCTGCTGCTTCCTCACGAAAGAAGAGACCGAAGCCGTCTCTAGGCTTGCCATTCATAAGGAATCGTGCGCGGTGAACGCGGACATCGTCGGCCAGCCGGCGGTGAAAATCGCCGCAATGGCCGGAATTCACGTACCCGCCGATACGAAAATTCTCGTCGCCGAGCTGCAAGGCGTCGGGCCGGCCTATCCGCTTTCCGCCGAGAAGCTGAGTCCGATACTCGCTTGTTACAAGGTGAAGAATGCCGCGCAAGGCATCGAGCGGGCAGCCGAAATCGTCGCCTTCGGCGGCATGGGCCATTCTTCCGTCATTCATTCGCATAACCGCGAGGCCATCGACGCTTTCGCCGCGTGCCTGCAAACCGGCCGCGTCATCGTGAACGCCCCGTCCACGCACGGCGCGATCGGCGACATTTACAACACCAATCTGCCGTCGCTCACGCTCGGCTGCGGTTCGTACGGCCACAACTCGACGACCGCCAACGTGACGGCAGTCCATTTGCTCAATATCAAACGCATTGCCCAGCGCACCGTCAACATGCAGTGGTTCAAAGTTCCGCCGAAAGTATATTTCGAGCGCGGGGCCACGCAATATCTCGAGAAGATGCCGGACATCTCCAGAGTGATGATCGTCACCGACCCGATGATGGTCAAACTCGGCTACGTCGACAAAATCGAGTACTACTTGCGCAAACGGCAAACGCCGGTGCAGCTGGAAGTGTTCTCCGACGTCGAGCCCGATCCTTCCGTGGAAACGGTGCAAAAAGGAAAGGCGCTCATGGACAGCTTCCAGCCGGACTGCATCATCGCTCTCGGCGGCGGCTCGCCGATGGACGCGGCGAAAGCGATGTGGCTGTTTTACGAGTATCCGGACACCAGCTTCCAGTCGCTGAAGCAAAAGTTTCTCGACATCCGCAAACGGGTGTACAAATATCCGCATCTCGGACTGAAGGCGAAGTTTGTGGCGATTCCGACCACATCCGGCACCGGCTCGGAAGTAACGTCATTTGCCGTCATTACCGACAAGCAGAAAGGGAACACGAAATATCCGCTTGCCGATTACGAGCTGACGCCGGACGTGGCGATCGTCGATCCCGAGTTCGTTTACAGCTTGCCGAAAAATGCCGTAGCCGATACGGGCATGGACGTTTTGACGCACGCGATCGAGGCTTATGTGTCGGTGATGGCGAGCGACTATACGGACGGCCTGGCGCTTCACGCCATCCGCCTCGTGTACGAAAACATCGAGAAGTCGTACCATACGGCGGACCCGCTTGCCCGCGAAAAAATGCACAACGCCTCCACGATAGCCGGTATGGCGTTCGCCAACGCGTTCCTGGGCATCAACCACAGCCTGGCGCACAAGTGGGGCGGCGAGTATCATACCGCGCACGGGCGCACGAACGCGATATTGATGCCGCACGTCATCCGCTACAACGCGCAGAAACCGACCAAGTTCGCTTCGTTCCCGAAATACGACCATTTTGTCGCCGATCTGCGCTATGCCGAAATCGCCCGCATGCTGGGGCTGCCCGCGCGTACGACGGAAGAAGGCGTGAACAGCCTCATCGAACTGGTGCGCAAGCTGAACAAATCGCTCGGCATTCCGGAAAAGTTCCAGGATCTCGGCTTCGATCCGGCCGATTTCGAAGCGAAGGTCGGCGCCTTGGCCGACCGCGCATTCGAGGATCAGTGCACGACGGCCAATCCGCGCATGCCGCTCGTAACCGAGCTCGCGGACATTTATCGCAAAGCGTTTTACGGCAAGTTCGAATAATCAAATCAGGAGGCGCTCGTCATGGCAATGACCGAATCTGAAGCGGCAAGACGGCAATCCGACAACGATGGCTGGAGAGGGTTCAAGCCCGGGAAATGGCAGCGCGGGATCGACGTCAAAGATTTTATCGACAGCAATTTGACCCCCTACCGCGGAGACGAACGGTTTTTGGCCGGACCGACGGAGAGGACGAAGGAGCTTTGGCGGCAAATCCGCGAATGGATGCGGCTGGAGCGGGAGAACGGCGGCGTGCTGGATGTCGACGTCGACACCGTATCCACGATCACATCGCATGCTCCAGGTTATATTGACAAGGAGAAAGAGCAGATCGTCGGCCTTCAGACGGATGCGCCGCTCAAACGGTCCATTCAGCCTTTTGGCGGCGTCCGCATGGTGATCGACGCTTGCCGGGCTTACGGCTTTGAACTGCCGGACGACATCGTGCGGCTGTTCACGGACATACGCAAAACGCATAATCAGGGCGTGTTCGACGCGTATACGGCGGAAATGAAATTAGCCCGCAAAGCGGGAATTATTACCGGTCTTCCGGACGCGTATGGGCGGGGGCGCATTATCGGCGATTACCGCCGCGTCCCGCTCTACGGCGTCGATCGTCTGATCGAAGACAAAAAGAACGACCTGCTGCAGCTCGAAGTGGACGCGATGAGCGAATCCGTCATTCGCGCGCGGGAGGAGCTTTCGGAGCAAGTGCGCAGCTTACAGGAGCTGAAGCGGATGGCGGCATCGTACGGCTTCGACATCTCGCGGCCGGCGAATAACGCCAAGGAAGCGGTGCAGTGGCTCTATTTCGCTTATCTCGCGGCGATCAAAGAGCAGAACGGGGCAGCGATGAGCCTCGGCCGGGTATCGAGCTTCCTCGACACTTACATCGAACGGGATTTGATGGAAGGGACGTTGACGGAAGATGAGGCGCAAGAGCTGATCGACCATTTCGTCATGAAGCTGCGCCTGGTCAAGTTTCTGCGCACGCCCGACTACAACGAGCTGTTCAGCGGCGACCCGACCTGGGTGACGGAGTCGATCGGCGGCATGGCTCTCAGCGGCGAGACCCGGGTGACGCGCAGCTCGCTGCGGATTTTGCACACCTTGTACAATTTGGGGCCGGCGCCGGAGCCGAACTTGACCGTTCTTTGGTCGGAGAAGCTGCCTGAGCCGTTCAAGCGGTACTGCGCCAAAGTGTCGATCGATACGAGCTCCATCCAGTACGAGAATGACGACCTGATGCGCCCGTATTACGGCGACGATTACGGCATTGCCTGCTGCGTATCGGCGATGCGGATCGGCAAGCAGATGCAGTTTTTCGGTGCCCGCGCCAACTTGGCCAAAGCGCTGCTGTACGCTATCAACGGCGGCGTCGACGAGAAACTCGGTATGCAAGTAGGGCCGGCAACAGCCCCCATCACCTCGGAGGTGCTCGATTACGACGAAGTGATGCAACAATACGACCGCATGCTGGAATGGCTGGCCGGTCTGTACGTCAATACGCTTAACGTCATCCATTACATGCATGACAAATATTGCTACGAACGTCTGGAGATGGCGCTGCACGACCGGGACATTTTGCGCACGATGGCGTGCGGCATCGCCGGCTTGTCCGTTGTAGCCGATAGCCTGAGCGCCATCAAGCACGCAGTCGTGCGTCCGGTGCGCAACGAGCAGGGCGTCGCCGTCGATTTCGCCATCGAAGGGGAATACCCGCAGTACGGCAACAACGACGAACGGGTCGACAGCATCGCCGTTCAGGTCGTCGAGTCGTTCATGAACAAACTGCGCAAGCATGAAACGTACCGCGGAGCGATGCATACGATGTCGGTGCTGACGATCACCTCGAACGTCGTGTACGGCAAAAAGACGGGCAGCACGCCAGATGGGCGCAAAGCGGGCGAGCCTTTCGCTCCGGGAGCGAACCCGATGCACGGCCGGGACCGCAAAGGCGCTCTCGCATCTCTTGCCTCCGTGGCGAAAATTCCTTACGAGCACAGTCTAGACGGCATCTCGAACACATTCACCATCGTGCCGAAAGCGCTCGGGCGAGAGCCGCACAACCGCGTGGGCAACCTTGTGTCGCTCTTGGACGGTTATGCCCTAAGCGGCGGCCACCATCTCAACGTGAACGTGTTCGACAGAGCGCAGCTGCTCGATGCGATGGAGCATCCGGAAAATTACCCGCAGCTGACGATCCGCGTGTCGGGCTATGCCGTCAACTTTATCAAGCTGACCAGGGAACAGCAGCTGGATGTCATCAACCGTACGTTCCACGGAACGTTCTAGAGCCGATTCGGCAGAAGGAAGTGTAAGCGCATGAAAGGCCGCATTCACTCGATTGAAACTTTCGGCACCGTGGACGGTCCGGGGATACGCTTTGTACTTTTCATGCAGGGCTGCGCTTTGCAATGCCAATATTGCCACAATCCCGATACGTGGGACAGAACGGGCGGCAGATCAGCCGATGTCGAAGAGATTTTGTCCGAAGTCGAGCCTTATCTCGACTATTACCGGAGATCGGGCGGAGGCATTACGGTTACGGGAGGAGAGCCGATGCTGCAGGCCCCCTTCCTGACCGAGCTATTCCTAGCTTGCAAGCGGCGCTGGAATTTGCACACCGCCCTCGATTCATCGGGCTTTTGCGATCCGGCGCATGCGGAGAAGCTGCTGGACGTGACGGATTTGGTCTTATTGGACCTGAAGCAGATGGACCGCGCCAAGCACATCGCACTCACCGGCCATCCGAACGACACCATTATCAGGTTTGCCAGGCGGCTGTCCGAACGCAGCATACCGGTATGGATCCGGCACGTGCTCGTTCCTGGCCTCACGGACAGTTATGTCGACTTGAAGGCGCTCGGGGAGTTTATCGGCGAACTGGACAACGTGGAAAAGGTGGAATTGCTGCCTTATCACAATATGGGAGCGTACAAATGGCGGCAGCTCGGAAAGACGTATGCTTTGGAGCGCGTTCCTGTCCCAAGCGAACAAGAGATGGAGCGGGCCCGCCATATCGTAGATATGCGGCGGCTTGCCGGCGGCCGAATGGAGCGTCCCGCTGCGGGAGAAACGCGGCGATGATGAATAAAGAATCCGGCAAGTGGGAAAAACAAGCGGAAATGGAGGCCGGAGGTAATTCTCTACGTATGATCGGCCGTACCCACTTGATGATGCTGGTGATTTTATCGGCGGGACTCATGGATCACGTCATCTTAATCCCCATATTGCTGGACGTAGCCGGGAGAGATTCCTGGCTTTCCGTCTTGTTTGCGGCTGGTCCGGCCGTCTGCTTGGCGGCTGTTATCGGGTTTGTCATGAAGCGGATAGGAAGCAGCCGGCTGCAGCATTATTTGGCGCGGCGAAGCCATGCGGCGATCGCTTGGGCGATCATGGCTTTGCTTGGGCTCTATGTGGTTTCGATAGCCGCTATTACCATAAAGGAGACGATGGACTGGCTGGAAATGGCGTACCTTCCTTCTACGCCGAAAGGGTTCATTTCCTTCGTCTTTATTGTTCTCTGCGTCATTACTGCCGATCAAGGAGCAAGAGTCATCGCTGTTGTGGGCGGCATGTTGCTTCCTCTAGTCGCCGTATTGGGCTACTTTGTCATGACAGCCAACTTGCCTCATAAACAATACAAACTTCTATTCCCCGTATTGGAAAACGGCTTCGCCCCCGTTGTTGCCGGCGGCGTTTACATCATCGCCGGCTTCGCCGAGCTAATCTTGCTGCTTTTGCTGACGAACCGGTACCGCACCAACCAAAGTCTCCGGAAACGTTATTTTGCCGGTCAATCGTTTCCGCTGCGGGAACATTCCCTTTCCGGAGTTGACGTCAAGCTGCGGGTTCGGGATACGGGCAAATACAAGCTACGGTTCTAGGAAATCACGCCCTTGACCGTGATCGATCGCAAACGATGCGCGGACCGCAGCCCGTCCGCCATCGTTTTTTTGTACTGCACCTGCCTGTACGATATGGTACAATCTGGGTAATCCCTCTTGGAAGGATGAGCCGTCCGATGAACGCTCGTATCGACAACTTGTACAGCTTGCTGGAGCAAGAAGCTTTGGATGCGATTGTGATTACGCTGCCGAAGCTTATTTATTATTTCACCGGCTTTATGACGGATCCGCACGAGCGGTTTTTGGCCTTCGTCTGCCCGAAAGGCGGCGAGCCGTTTCTGTTCGTGCCCGCGCTCGACAGGGAGAAGGCGGTGCAGACGTCCAGCGTTAAGGCGATATACGCCCACGACGATGCGCAAAATGCTTACGAGGTGCTGCAGCGGCACTTGGGAAGCGGAATGAGCCGCATCGGCCTTCAGGAAGAACACCTGAACGTGAAGCGCTACCGGGCGCTGCTGGAGGCGACTGGCGCGAAGCAGGCGATCGGCTTGGACGGGAAGCTCGCCTTGATGCGCGTTGTCAAAAGCGACGGGGAAGTCGCCGTGATCAGGCGCGCCATCCGCTGCATCGAGGACGTCTTTCGCGATACGATCGCTCTCGTGAAACCGGGTGTGACCGAGCTCGAGCTCGTCGCCGAAATGGAATACCGCATGAAGCGGCTCGGCGCGGACAGCCCGTCGTTCGAAACGATGGTGCTGACCGGCCGCAAATCCGGACTGCCGCACGGCGTGCCGGGGGTGGAGCCGATTCGGGAGGGCGACCTGCTGCTGTTCGACGCGGGCGTCTTTATTGACGGCTATGCCTCGGACTTGACCCGGACGTTCGCCGTCGGCGATATCGGGGACAAGTGCCGGGACATTTACGACGCCGTGCTGCAGGCGAACCTGGCGATGATCGCCGCGGTGCGGCCGGGCGTTCCGCTCGGCAGCCTCGATTTGGCGGCGCGCGGCGTCATCGAGCAGAGAGGCTACGGGCCGCATTTCATCACCCGCGCCGGGCACGGCTTCGGTCTGGAAATCCATGAATATCCGTCGATTCATGCGAACAATGCCGATCCGGTCCGGGAAGGGATGACGTTTACCGCGGAGCCGGGCATTTATATGCCGGAGATCGGCGGCGTCCGCATCGAGGACAATGTATTCGTCACCAGGAACGGGGCGGAAGTATTGACAACTTTTCCGAAAGAACTGATGGTGATCGGCGTATAGTATCTTAATCAGGAAAGGGAGAGTGATTGCTGTGCCTTATTTGTCGCTGACGACATGGAGCTTGCACCGGAATCTCGGTCCGATGCGCTGGACGAAGTGGGACGAAGAGCGGGGCGCGCATGCGACCGTTGTCGACGAGCAGCCGCAAACCGTATCTCTGCTCGAGCTTCCCGGCGTGCTAATGAGCAGAGGCTTCGCCGCTATGGAAGTGTGCCATTTTCATTTTCCGGATACGAGCGAATCGTATTTGCGGGAGCTGCGCGGCGCCGTGGAGCGGGCGGGCATACGGTTTTACACGCTGCTTGCCGACTACGGCGACATTACGAACCCGGACGAGCGGCGCCGGGAGGCGGATATCGAATGGATGAAAGGCTGGATCGACGTCGCCTCCGCCGCCGGAGCCGAGCGAATCCGCATTATCGGCGGGGACGCCGATCCGGCGAGCCGGGAAGCCGTCGCCTTGGCGGCAGCCCAGCTGCAGCGGCTTGTCGATTATGCGCGGGACAAGAACGTGAAAGTCGTCACTGAAAATTTTCATCCGCTCACCTCAACGGCCGACAATTGCCTGGCCCTGCTTGATGCGTGCGGCGGGGAACTCGGACTAACGTCGGATTTCGGCAATTTCAAAGGCCCCGCCAAGCTGCAGGAGCTCTCCCGCACTGTACCGCGAAGCGAGTCGATCCATGCCAAAGCGATGACGGACGGCAGCGGCTTGCCCGACGCCGAGGAATTCCGGAGCTGCATGGATGTCGTCAGGCAGAGCGGCTACGAAGGGCCGATCACGCTCGTATACGACGGTCCCGGCGACATGTGGGCGGGCATCGAGCGCGTGAGAGAGCTCGTTGAACCGTATTTATGAGTTGACAGGAGGGTGGAAGCCGATGAAGGTGTTGTTTATCGGCGGTACCGGCATCATTAGCGAAGCGGTATCGAAGCTGGCGGTCGAAACGGGCATCGAGCTGGTGCTGTTCAACCGCGGCCAGCGGCAGGAGGCGATCCCTGACGGCGTAAGGCTGATCCGCGGCGATATTCGCGATACGGCGGCTGCGGCCGAAGCGCTGCGCGGCGAATCGTTCGATGCCGTAGTCGATTGGATTTCGTACACTCCCGAGCAAGTGCAGCCGAACATCGAGCTGCTGCGGGGGAAGACCGGCCAGTACGTGTTCATCAGCTCCGCTTCCGTATACCAGAAGCCTGCGACGCATTATCGGATTACCGAATCGACTCCGCTCGCCAACCCGTATTGGCCATATTCCCGCGACAAAATCGCCTGCGAAAATGTGCTGCTGGACGCGTACAGGAACGACGGGTTCCCGGTTACGATCGTCCGCCCGTCTTATACGTACGGCGACACGAGCATCCCGGCGTCGCTCAACAGCTGGCGGCACCCTTGGTCGCTCGTAGACCGGATGCGCGCCGGCAAGCCGATTATCGTCCACGGCGACGGAACGTCGCTATGGACGATGACGCACAATACCGATTTTGCCAAAGGGTTCGTGCCGCTGCTCGGCAACATGAACGCGATCGGCCACGCGTTTCATATTACGTCCGACGAAGTGCTCGATTGGAACCAAATTTACCGCGCGATCGGCAAAGCGGCCGGAGTGGAGCCGAAGCTGGTCCATATTTCGAGCGAATTCATCGGCGCGTTGTCGCCCGACCATATCGGCGGCCTGCTTGGAGACAAGGCGGTTAGCGTCGTTTTCGACAACAGCAAAATCAAGAGCTTCGCACCCGGATTCACCGCGACGGTCCGCTTCCAGCAAGGAATCGAACGTTCGGTGCGCTCATTCGAGGCGCATCCCGGCAAATGCACCGTCGACGCCGAATGGAACGCGCTGATGGACCGAATCATAGGCGCTTATCAGTCGTCGCTCCCGATGAATTAACCAACAGGTCAAAAAAGTATTGACTTCCCCGGTACGTGGCCGTATACTTACTTTTGTTCATTTACAATTTCATATGCTTACACGGATCTTCTTATCAAGAGCGGCGGAGGGACAAGGCCCTATGAAGCCCGGCAACCGGTTCACCTGGTGCCAATTCCTTCAGAATCGCATCGGCGATTACTGAAAGATGAGAAGGGTACGACATTCGATATAGCTTAGCGATGCTCAAACCCCTTTTTGTCTTCAGACAAAAAGGGGTTCTTCATTTTTACACACCGGGGGTGATATGGTTGATACGCCTTGAAGGCATTACCAAACATTACGATACAGGCTCGCGGCGGGTCACCGCTCTCTCGGGCATTGATTTGGCCGTCGCCAAAGGAGAAATTTTCGGCGTGATCGGCCATTCCGGCGCAGGCAAAAGCACGCTGCTGCGCAGCATCAATTTGCTGGAGCGACCGACAAGCGGCCGCGTCATTGTGGACGGCACCGACTTGACCGCACTCGGTACGAAGCAGCTGCAGGAGCAGCGGCGCAAGATCGGCATGATTTTTCAGCATTTCAACTTGCTCTCGTCGGCGACGGTGGAGGACAATATCGCGTTTCCGCTCAAACTGGCGAAGACGCCAAAGGCCGACATCCGGCGCAAGGTGAGCGAGCTGCTGGAGCTGACCGGCCTGACCGAACACCGCTTCAAATATCCGTCCCAGCTGTCGGGCGGGCAAAAGCAGCGGGTCGGGATCGCGCGGGCGCTGGCGGCTGACCCGCAAGTGCTGCTGTGCGACGAGGCGACGTCGGCGCTCGACCCGCAAACGACGAATTCGATTTTGAGCCTGCTGCTGGACATCAACGAGCGGTTCGGCTTGACGATCGTGCTCATCACTCATGAAATGCACGTCATCCGCTCGATTTGCGACCGCGTTGCCGTCATTCACGAAGGGACTCTGGTCGAGCAAGGCCGAGTCGTGGACGTGTTCCTGAAGCCGCAGCATCCGGTGACGTTGGAATTCGTCGAGCAAGTGTCCGATCCGGTGGAGCTGCCGCCGGCGGCGGACCTGGCGGCGCGCCTGCTGAAAATTACGTTCCTCGGGGAGCGGACGTACGAGCCGATTTTGTCCAAAGCCGTACAAGCGACCGGCGTCACCTTCTCGATCCTGCAAGGCACGATATCGAAGCTAAAACAAGTTCCGTACGGCCAGCTTGTCGTCAAGCTGGAGGGCGACGGCGCCGCCATCGAGCGGACGATCGAAACGCTGCGGGCGGACGGACTTGACGTGGAGGTGGCGTAATTGGATTTTTCCCAAGTCAGCTGGCCGGAAATCGGCCAAGCGACGCTGGATACGCTCGATATGCTCGGCTTGTCCGCTCTGTTTACGTTTCTCGTCGGGTTGCCGCTTGGCATCGTGCTGTATTTGACGTCGAAAGGCGCCTTATTGCAAAATCGTCCGTTTTACGCCGCCGTTTCGCTCGTCATCAACGTGTTGCGCTCTTTTCCTTTCGTCATTCTGATGATTGCCGTCATCCCGCTGACGCGGCTGCTCGTCGGCACTTCGCTCGGCGTGCGGGGCTCGATTCCGCCGCTCGTCATCGCCGCAGCGCCGTTCTTCGCCCGCCTGGTCGAAACGTCGCTGCGCGAAGTGGACCGCGGCGTCATCGAAGCGGCCCAGTCGATGGGCGCGTCGTACCGCCAAATCGTGTGGAAAGTGCTGCTGCCGGAGTCGCTTCCGGGTCTGCTCGCAGGCATTACGATTACGACCGTGACGCTCGTGTCGTACACCGCCATGTCCGGCCTGATCGGCGGCGGCGGACTCGGCGACCTGGCCATTCGCTACGGGTACCAGCGGTTCGAGAAAGAAGTGATGATCGTCACTGTCGTTATTCTCATCGCGCTCGTCCAGATTCTGCAGATGATCGGGGACAAGCTTGTCCAGCGATTCAGCCGCAGATGACTTTATATATAGCAGATATAAAACAAGGGAGGAACCGTACGATGAAAAAACTGATTTTAGCCGCCACCCTCATGCTGGCCCTTACCGCTTGCGGACAAAAGCCTGCGGCGGGGGGCCCGTCCGCATCCGCACCGGCAACGCCGAGCGCTCCGGCAGCGGGCAAGGAAGTAACGCTCAAGGTAGGTGCAAGCCCGGCGCCGCATGCGGAAATTTTGAACTTCGTCAAACCGATGCTCAAGGAACAGGGAGTCAACCTGGAAGTGAAGGAGTTCACCGATTACGTACAGCCGAACGTGCAGGTCAACGAGAAGCAGCTGGACGCAAACTTCTTCCAGCATACGCCGTACCTGGACGATTTCAATAAGAAAAACAACATGAATCTGGTCAAAGTCGTCGGCGTTCATATCGAACCGTTCGGCGCTTACTCCAAAAAAATCAAAAACGTCAGCGAGCTGAAGGACGGCGCCACCGTCGCCATCCCGAACGACGCGACGAACGGCGGCCGCGCCTTGGCGCTGCTCGCGAAGAACGGCCTGATCAAGCTGAAGGACGGCGTCGGCGTCAGCGGCACGGTGAAGGATATCGTCGAAAACAAGAAAAACCTCAAAATCAAAGAGCTTGAAGCCGCCATGCTGCCGCGTACGCTGGACGACGTCGACCTTGCGCTGATCAACACGAACTATGCGCTGCAGGCGAACCTCGTCCCGACGAAGGACGCGCTGTTCATTGAAGACAGCAACTCGCCGTACGTCAACATTCTCGTCGCCCGCCCGGACAACAAAGACAGCGAAGCGATGCAGAAGCTGGCCAAAGCGCTGAACAGCCCGGAAGTGAAAAAGTTCATCGAAGACAAGTACAAAGGCGCGGTCGTGCCGGCGTTCTAATCGTATAAAATTGAAAAAGACGGGCGTGCGCTCCGTCTTTTTTTCTATTTCCATTCCGTTATTGCGTGCTTTTGCGGAACTCGTTGGGCGACATCCGCTCCACTTTTTTGAACACGCGGCTGAAATATTTTTCGTCCTTGTAGCCGACCATTTGCGCCACCTGCGCGATTTTGAGGTGAGGGCTCTGAAGCAGCATTTTCGACTTCTCGATACGAATCCGGTTGACGAAATCGATCAGCGTTTCTTGAAACTCGCGCTTGAATTTGCGGGAAATGTACTCCCGGTTCAAGTGGAATTTGGCGGATATGTCTTGCAAAGTAATGTCTTTCGTATAGTTCGCCTCGATATAACGCGCGATTTCGCGCATCGGGTTGTGGCTGAGCGCCTGATCTTGCAGCGACGCCAGCGCTTGCGAAAGCTTGACGAGGCGGCTCGTCAATTGCTGCTGCAGCTGCGATAACGACAAGCGTCCGTCTTCTTCCAAAGGGACGACGAACGGGCTGTCTTCCACCGGCATGCGCGGCGCTTCGTTATATTCCTGCAGAAAATCTTCGACCCAGCCCGTCTTCGCCACATTGTATTCGTCCCACCACATTTTCAGCTGCTCCATCGTGATGCGGTCCATCGCGGCGACGAGCTGAAACCATTCGCCGACGGTAGCCCGGATCAGATCGGGGTTGCCGCTTCTGACCGCGAGACGAATTTGTTCTTCGAATTTGCCGAAGCGAAGCGCGCTTGCCCGCGCCGGCAGCGACGGCGAATATTCGTGGATGCGGGAAGCGGGATCGAGCAAATTGCGCCTGGCCAGCGCTTCCTGCGCTTGCACGTACGCCTGATGCAGGCCCGAAGGGAAAGCGCACTCCGCGCCGATGCCGAACTCGGCCGAGGCTTTCAGAACGCGGCCGATTCCGTCCGAAATGCGCCGCAGCCAGCCGGCAGCCGCTTCGGGCGCATCCCAGATCAGCAGCACGATTTCGCCCGGATGGTTCCAATTGCGAAAAGCGGTCCCTCGCCGCGCCGGATGCAAAAATTCGTTGCTGATATTCAGGAGCGAAAAGAAAAGCAAGTCCATATTGTCCGCGTATTTGTCGCGGATCGGCTGCTTGAGCGTCTTCAGATCGAGAACGGCGACCCGGCACGAGCGAATGCCCGCAAGCTCGGCGAATTCCCGAAGATACGACTCGCCCGGAGAAGGAGCGATGCCCGAAGCCGACTCGGCAAGCAAACGGGACAGGAGCTTATCCCGGTACATCGGCTTCAGCTCGTTCACCTCGATGCTCTTGGCTTGCAGCTGAAGCTTTTCCTGCGCGCTTTCGCGCCATCTGGCGGCAGCTTTGCCGACCGCTTCCTGCAAAAGGCTCCGGTCGATCGGCTTCAGCAAGTAATCGATGCCGCCGTACCTAACGGTATGCCGCACAAATTCGAATTCGTTGTAGCCGCTAATGACGATCGTCTTGCAATCGGCGTTGTTCGTTTCGATCCATTCCATCAGCTCGATGCCTGACGTGAGCGGCATCATAATGTCCGTTATGACAAGCTGGGGCCGCTGCTCCATAATGATTTCCACTGCGGCCGAGCCGTCCTCCGCTTCGAAAATTTCGTGAAAACCGAACGCTTCCCAATCGATCAGCCGGCGAACGGTTTTGCGGACATGGTTTTCGTCATCGACGATAAGCGCTTTCATACCGCTGTCTCCCCCTGCTGCAAAATCGGCAGCGTCATCGTGATTTTCAGGCCGTGCGGCCGGCAGTCTTCGAGCTGCAGAGCCGCCTGCTCCCCGTAATAAAGCCGGAGCCGGAACATGACGTTCATCAGTCCGATCCGCTCCCCGCCATCCGAAAGCTCGTCATGCGGAGAAGACAATTCGCTCCGGATGGCGGCAAGCCTTTCTTCCGAAATTCCTTTGCCGTTGTCTTCGATGACGATTTGCAGCAAGCCGCCGTGCAGCTGTGTGCCGATCTTCAGCACGCCGGTATGCTGCCATTTATGAAATCCGTGCTTGAAATAGTTTTCGACGAGCGGCTGAACGATCATTTTCGGTATGGGCACCGCTCCCGCGCGCTCGTCAAGCGCATATTCGATCTTCAATTTCTGTTCGAAGCGCTGCTGCTGCAGCAGCAAATAATGATTGACGTATTCGAGCTCCTGCGAAAGCGGCACGATCGTCTCCTTCATGTTCATGCTGTAGTGCATCATCTGGCCCAGCGAGGAGATGAGCCCGTACACCTCGGGGGCGTCATGGTCCAGCGCGGACGCGCCGATGGACTGCAGTGCGTTGTTGATGAAATGCGGGTTGATTTGTGCCTGCAGCATCTTGAGCTGATTCGTCTTGTTGGCGAGCTTCAGCTTGTACTCCTGCAAAATCAAGTCGTTGATCGTATGCATCATCGTCCGGAACCGCCTGGCCAGCAAGCCGAATTCGTCCTGGCGGGAAATATCGATCGGTTCTTCCAGCTGGCCGGACTGAATTTTGTTGATGCTGCGGATCAGCTTTTTGATCGGGTTGGTGAACCGAATGGAGACAAGCAGGACGGCAGCGGTCGCAACGGACAGGAACAGCACCGCGATGACGGTATTGATCATCGTCAGGTTGCGGGCGTGCGCGTACAAATAGTGGCCGGGAATGCGCTTGACGAGCGTCCAATCCAAATAAGGCAGCTTGATTTTATCGTACAGAATGATGCCGTCGTAGCCGGATTGCCTTTTTTCCAGGCTGCCGGAAATAGCGGTGCTGCCCAAAATGGTTTGGATCCAGGCTTGCTCCGGCTTTTGCCCGATTTCCGCTTCGTCCGAAGCGTAGACGACAGTGCCGCCGCCGTCCAAAATGTACATATTCTCGCTGTTCGCATCGTACAATTGGGCGCACAATTTGCGCAAGGCGTCCACCTGCACGTCAATCGCCAGAAACCCGATTCTTTCCTGCGTCGGCACGCGGTACAGAGGGCGGTACACGGAAAAGACGAGCTCCGGCGTGTTCGGCGGCATTAAGTGAATGCCGTAATCGTCGCTCCAATGCGTCGGGACCGTTTTGGCGGCATAAGGGGCGATATCCGTTTCTTTGCGCAAGGCGTCCGTCTGCCCGCTCGCAAATTTGCCCTTGTACATCAAGTAGGCGTCAGGGTCTTTGTCCAAATAAAGATAAACCTGATGAATGTTCTCCGCAGCCTGGGCAACGAGCTGGAGCGCCGTGTAAACGTATGAGCGCTCCTTGTTGTCGGTGACGCCGTTTGCCAATATGCCGCCGAGGGCGGTATTGGAATAAAGGACGAGGGAGGCGCTGTTGACGACCTCCAGGAAATTGGAAATGTTCGTTTTGCCTTCGGACATAAGCCGGGTATTTTCCTGGATCGTCCGGTTCTTGATCGATTCTTTCGTGTAGAAATAAGTGACGAATATCGATGCGGCAATGGGGATTACGGTGGAGATCAACAGTAAGCAAATAAGCTTGTAGCGTACGCTGGTTCGCAGAAATCGCATGCATGATGTCTCCTCCTGTTGTTATCGCTTACATCTTAGCATCGGCTAGTCAAAATTGTCCACCTATGTTCTCAAATTACTGAGTGGGCATTGCGGGATGCCGCCGATACAATGAGGGTGTGTGATCAACATTCTGGATAGGGGGGCTTGCTTGCAGTGAGAAGATGGTTGACATCGCAACCTATTCAACAGACGGTCTTTTTGGGACCCGCTCTGCTCGTGTACGCCGTTGTCATGGTAGTGCCGTTTTTGCTCGGCCTGTATTATTCGTTCACCAATTGGAACGGCGTATCCAGCCATATCGGGTGGGTGCAGCTGCAAAACTACAAAACGATTTTGACCGACGATCCCGATTTCGGCCGATCGTTTTGGTTCACGGCCCGGTTTACCGTTGCCGTCGTCGCCATCAGCAACGCGCTCGGCTTCGCGATCGCTTATTTGCTGTCGAAGCCGATGAAAACGCGCAATGTGCTGCGCACCGTCTTTTTTATGCCGAACGTGCTCGGCGGCCTGCTGCTCGGGTTTATTTGGCGGTTTATTTTGACGCAAAGCTTTCCGGCGATCGGACAAGCAACGGGCATCGGATTTTTCAAACTGGCGTGGCTCAGTACGGAAGCAACGGCTTTCTGGGGGCTTGTCATCGTCAGCGTATGGCAAGGAGCGGGGTATTTGATGGTCATTTACATCGCCGGCCTGACGAACGTTCCGAGCGATATGCTGGAGGCGGCTGCGATCGACGGCGCGACAGGCTGGCAAATATTGCGCACGATCATATTGCCGCTCATCATGCCGGCCGTGACCGTCTGCCTGTTCCTGAGCATCTCGTGGACGTTCAAATCGTTCGATCTGAACTTTTCGTTAACGCAGGGCGGCCCGTTCAAATCGTCGCAATCGGTCGCGATGAACATTTATTACGAGGCGTTCAAAAACAACCGTTACGGTCTGGGAACGGCCAAAGCGTTTATCTTTTTCGTCGTCGTCACCGTCATTACGATGGTGCAAGTATCGATCACGAAGAAGCGGGAGGTGGAGATGTGATGAATGCGAAGCCGTACGGATGGAAATTGCTCGCCTCCGAAATCGCCGTCGTGCTCGTCGCCGCCTTGTTCCTCGCGCCGTTCTATTTTGTCGTCGCCAATTCGTTCAAGAGCTTCGCGGAGCTGCTCGCGGATACGTCCGGCTTGCCGAAAAGCCTCGATTGGCACAATTACGCGCGGGCCTGGGACGTGCTGAAGTTTCCCCGCGCGCTGCGCAATTCGATTGTGATTACGGCGTTCAGCGACATTTGCATGGTCGTCGTCTCGTCGCTGGCGGCGTACCGGCTGCTTCGTTATCCGAGCAGAACGAACCGGATCTTGTTTTCGCTGTTTATCGCCTCGATGGTCGTCCCGTTTCAAACGATCATGATTCCGCTCGTCAAGGTCGGCAACTGGCTGCACTTTTTGAATAGCCTACCCGGCATTATTTTCTGCTATACAGGCCTTGGCGCCTCCTTTACGATTTTCTTGTACCACGGCTTTATGAAATCGATACCGCAGGAAATCGAGGAGTCGGCTCTTATCGACGGCTGCACCCCGTATGGAATTTTTTGGCGGATTGTGTTTCCGCTCCTGAAGTCGATGACCGTGACCGTCGTCGTGCTGCAAAGCTTGTGGATGTGGAACGATTTCTTGCTGCCGCTTCTCGTTTTGCAAAAGCCGCAGCTGCAAACGATCCAGCTGGCGACGAACTCGCTGTTCGGCCAATATATGCAGCAATGGGATTTGGCGCTGGCGGCGCTCGTGATGGGTATCGCACCGATTCTCGCGTTTTTCCTCGCCCTGCAAAGGCATATCATACAAGGCATTACGGCGGGCGCGGTGAAAGGATAACCGCAACAGGTACGCAAATTTGTCCACCTAAATAGTCAAAGCGATGAGTGTAGGCGTTTGCGAAATTACCCTAGAATGGCAGTGTAGTGCAACAAACATAAGAGGGGAGCAGGTTGCGATGAGAAAATGGATTTCGGTCTTGGGTGCTATAGCGGTGTCGGGCTCTTTGATGGCCGGGTGCGGCAGCAAGGCGGAGCCGGGAAGCGGCGCCAATGCGCAGGCAAACGCGGCGAAGGGGCCGGACAAACCGGGGAAAGCGGTCACGATCAAAATTATGAACTTCAAGGTGGAAATCGCCGAGCAGTTCAACAAGCTGAAAGAGGAATACGAGAAAACGCATCCCGGCGTCAAGCTGCAAATCGATACGGTGCTCGGCGGCGACGATTACAACACGCAATTGAAGGCGCGGTTCGCCTCCGGCGAAATGCCCGATATTTTCAACAACGAAGGCTACAAGCAGATGGACCCGTGGCTGGAATATTTGGAAGACTTGTCGGACCAGCCTTGGGTGAAAGACGAAATCGCGATCGCCAAAGAGCCGATGACGAGAAACGGCAAAGTGTACGGCATGCCGGTCGGACTCGAAGGGCTGGGCTTCGTATACAACAAAGATATGTTCGCCAAAGCCGGCATTACCGAGCCGCCGAAGACGTTAACGCAGCTGGAGGACGCGGCGAAAAAGCTTCAAGCGGCAGGCATGCAGCCGTTCGTCAACACGTTCGACAACTGGTTCGGACTCGGATTCCATGCTATTGACAACGCGTTTGCCAAACAGCCCGACCCTAATGCGTTTATTAAGGGGCTGAACGACGGCTCGGCCAAGTTTACGGATAATGCGATTTTTAAAGACTGGGTCCATCTGTTCGACCTCGACATCAAATACGGCAACAAAAACGCCTTAACGACGGATTACAACAACGCGACGACGATGTTCGCCACCGGCAAAGGGGCTATCAACCAAGGCGGCAACTGGCTGCAGCCGGTGCTGGATAAGCTGAGCCCGGGCATGAACGTCGGCATTATGCCGATGCCGATCAACGACGACGAGAAGATGAACGACAAGCTGTTCGTCGGCCCGGCCAACAACTGGGTCATCTACAACAAATCCCCGGTCAAAAACGAAGCGAAAGAGTTTCTGAACTGGCTCGTCAGCTCGGAAGCCGGCCAAAAATATTTGACCAAGGAATTCAAATTCATACCGGCGTTCTCGAACATCAAGGCGAACCCGGCCGATATCGGGCCGCTTAGCGCAGCGGTGCAGCAATACATCGACAAGGGCAAAGTGCTCGGCTGGCATTGGGCGAAATTCCCCGACGGGGCCGCGCAGGAGTTCGGAGCATCGATGCAGAAATATATCGCACAAAAAATTTCCAGCGAGCAAATGCTCGCCGAGTTCCAAGCCGCATGGGACAAAATGAAATCGCGATAACTACTAATTAGGAGGTAACGACGATGAGTTTGCAATTCGGGCTTCAGCTTTATTCGGTACGCGACGAGCTGAAAAAAGATTATTGGGGAACGCTGGAGAAGGTGGCTGCCATCGGCTACAAAAACCTGGAAATCGCCATTCACAATGCCGATGAAGGACTGGAGCCGAACGCCACGGAGTTCAGAAAGCGGCTGGACGCGCTCGGCATGAAGGTCGTTTCCAGCCACATCGGACCGCTTGACCGCTACGACGATATTATCGCCTATCTCCATGAACTCGGCTGCAGCTCGATCGGTCTCGGCATCGCTTTCTTTAAAAACAAGCAGGACGTGCTCGACGCTTGCCAAGTGCTGAACCGGCACGGCGAAGCCTACAAAAAAGGCGGCATCGACTTCCATTACCATAATCACTACCAGGAGTTCCAGAAGTTCGACGGCGAGTACGTTATGGACATCATTCTCGAAAATACGGACAAGGATCTTGTCAAAGTCGAACTGGACACGTACTGGGCCGTCAGGGGCGGAGTCGATCCGATCGCCTATTTGAAGAAGCTTGGCGACCGCTGCGATCTCGTTCATCAGAAAGATTTGCCGGCAGGCGTCAAGCAGGTCAATTTGGTGGAGGCGGCCGGAGACAACGCGGAAATTACGTTCGAAAGCTTTGTCAAATCGGTGGACGTGAACGATTTCGCCGAAGTCGGCGAAGGCGTGCTGGATATCGGCGGCATCATCGGCGCGGCGCGGGAAATCGGAGCGGCGAAATACATGTTCGTCGAGCAGGATTTGTCGAGCCGGAACCAGCTGGAAAGCGTCGCCATCAGCTACCGCAACATTTCCAAATTATTCGGGGCATAAGCGGCTAAGACGGAGGCATGGGTAAGATGAAAAAAAGTGAAGGCAGGCATTATCGGCTGCGGCGTCATTAGCCCGATCTATTTCGAAGCGGGGCGGAAGTTCGATATTCTCGACATCGTCGCCTGCGCCGATCTGGATCAAGACAGAGCGCGCGCAAGGGCGGCGGAATTCGGCATCCCGAAAGCGTGCAGCGTCGACGAGCTGCTGGCCGACCCGGAGATCGAAATCGTCATCAATCTGACGATTCCGGGCGCGCATGCGGACATCCATTTGCGGACGCTTGCTGCAGGCAAGCATACGTTCGGCGAAAAGCCGCTCGCCATCGGCATGGAAGACGGTCAGCGCATATTGGCGCTCGCCAAAGAGAAAAACTTGCTCGTCGGTTCGGCCCCCGATACGTTCCTCGGCGGCGGCATTCAAACGTGCCGCAAGCTGATCGACGAAGGCTGGATCGGCAAGCCGGTCGCGGCTACCGCATTTATGATGGGATCAGGCCCGGAAAGCTGGCATCCGAACCCGGGATTTTTGTACCAGGTAGGCGCGGGGCCGATGTTCGATATGGGACCGTACTATTTGACGGCGCTCGTCAATTTGATCGGCCCGGTCCGGCGCGTCAGCGGCTCGGCGCAAATGACTTACCCGGAACGGACGATAACGAACGACATCGACTACGGCAAAAAAATACCGGTCGAGGTTCCGACTCATATCGCCGGAACGCTCGACTTCGCGGGCGGCGCGGTAGGCACGATCATTACGAGCGTGGACATTCAAGGATCCAGCCTGCCGCATATGGAGATTTACGGCTCCGCCGGCACCTTGATCGTTCCGGACCCGAACACGTTCGGCGGACCGGTTTTGATCAAGCGGCATAACCAGTCCGATTTTGCGGAAATTCCGCTCACGCACGGATTTACGGAAAACAGCCGCGGGCTCGGCGTCGTGGATATGGCTTACGCGATCAGGAACGGGCGGGAACACCGGGCAAGCGGCGAAATGGCCTATCATGTTCTGGAATTGATGCACGGGTTCCACCTGTCCTCCGAACAGGGCATCCACTACGAAGTCAAGAGCGGCTGCAGGCGGCCGGCGGCGCTTCCCGCAGACCTTCCGCGGAACGCGCTTGACGGGTAAAGCGATTCGGCCGGCTTCCGTACGTGTATAGGCAAAGGCAGGGCTTCCCCTTTCGCAAGCGGCGAAGCCCTGCTTTTTTGTTTGTATTTGTTTATAATGGTAAGGGCTTTGCCAGAAAGGAAGATGCGGCATCATGGGTGATTGCAAATGAACGAAAAAGGAAAAGCTGTCCTGCTCGTCCTGCTGGGCGGGGCTTCATACGGCGTTCTGTCGACAATGGTCAAGCTCGGTTATCGGGACGGGTTTACGGTAGGGGAAATTACCGGAGGGCAAGCGGCGGCCGGCTGCCTCATCATGTGGCTGCTGCGGCTTATAATTCGGGATCGTGCGGAAATCGGCTGGGCCACGCGCTGGAAGCTCATCGGCAGCGGCGTGTTTACGGGGCTGACGGGAGTCGTTTACTATTACAGCTTGCAGATGCTGGACGCTTCGCTTGCCGTGCTGCTGCTGTTCCAGTTCGTATGGATGGGGATGGCGGTGGAATGGGCGGTTCATGGGCGGCGTCCCGGCCGCATCCAGTGGATCACGGTCGCTATGGTGTTGGCGGGGACGCTGCTTGCTTCCGGCATAGCGGAGCATTCGCCCGTTTCCGTACGGCTTACAGGTGTAGGGCTTGGGCTGCTGGCGGCAGTTTGCTATACGGCTTTTATGTATTTCAGCGGCCATGTGGCCGTGAACGTTCCGGCTGTGCAGCGCAGCTCCTGGATGCTGACGGGCGGCGCAGCGGCGGTGTTGCTGATATATCCGCCGCAGTTTCTTTGGAACGGCAGCCTTGGCCACGGCTTGTGGTTATGGGCTTTGCTGCTAAGCGTGTTCGGCTATATTATCCCGCCGTACTTGTTCGCGAAAGGCGCTCCTCGCATCGGCACCGGCGCTGTCGCCATGCTCGGCTCGGTCGAGCTTCCGGTCGTTATCGCTTGCTCGGGCTTGTTCCTCCACGAAAAGACGTCCTTGCTGCAATGGCTCGGAATTGTCGTTATTTTGGCAGGTGTATCGGCGAACGAGCTTGTTCATCGGGTGCAAAAGAAAGATTCGCAAACGAAAGGAACCGCGGCTTGAGCGGATCGGAATACGGCGCTCGAAAACGGTCGTACGACTTTCGACCGATGCCGGTTGGCAGCGCCGTGATTTACACTTGATCCGAAGGAGGCGTTTCTATGATACAAGGACTTTTCGAAACCCATATTCATGTTGCCGATTTGCAGCGGTCGGCGGAATTTTACGAGAAGGTTCTCGGGCTGGAGTTCGCTTATGAAGATCGTCGCCGCGTGCGATTGTATTGGATCGGCGGGCGGGGACAAGCGATGCTCGGCATTTGGGAGAAAGAGGCATCCCAAATCGTCCGCCAGCATTTTGCCTTCCATACTTCAATAGACAATATGAAAGTCATTGTACCGTATTTGAAGGATCGGGGCTTGCAAGTTCGCAACTTTCATGACGACGGCGACGAAAATCCGTTCGTCTTCGCTTGGATGCCTGCGGTGTCGATCTACTTTTCGGACCCGGACGGACACAGTCTGGAATTCATCTCCATGCTGCCCGACGAGCCTAAGCCCGAGATGGGCATCGTCTCTTGGGAGGAATGGGAGACTCTGCACGGCAGAGCATGAGTAAAAAAGGATTCCGCTTCGCGCCCAAATCGGTTACTCTTAAGACATGAGTACATTACTAAACGATTGGAAAATGCAGCTGCTGCAGTACAGCCGCAACATACGCCTGTTTTTGCTGTTTAACCTGGTGTGGAACATCGGGCTCAGCATGTTCGGGCTCGTCTATAACTTATACGTCCGGGCGCTCGGGTACGATCAGACGATGGTAGGCCACCTGGTAGGCATGACAGCGATCGCTTCCGCTCTCATCCTCATCTGCGGGGATGATGAACGACAAATTCGGTCCGAAGCGGGTCGTCTCGTTCGGGCTGTTTTTTGTGCTGGCCGCTTTGACGGCGCGCTCGCTGCTCGCTGCCCCATCGGGCCTGGCGGCAACCGCCTTCCTGGGCGGCATGTCGCAAGCGGTCGTGTCGGCGACGGTGCTGCCTTTTATGGCGAACAATTCCTCGCCCGGGCAGCGGGTCCATCTGTTCAGCCTGAATATGGCCCTCGTAATGTTCGCGAGCGTCATCGGCAACGTGCTCGGCGGCTTTCTCAGCGATTTGTTTCAGTATGCGTTCGGGCTGCCGGAAGTGCTGAGCCTGCGCATCACGCTGCTGATCGGCGTCGGTTCGGCCGCGCTTGGGATCGTTCCGGTCATGCGCTATTCGGCGGACGGCGTTCAGCCTCAGTCCGGAGCGGCGCCCGCGCGGAAGGAGGCGAACTTGCGGCAAGCGGCCCAGCACCACAAATCGTCGCTGCAGGTCATCGCCCTGTTCGCGTTCCTCGGGCTGCTGTCCTCCACCGCTGGGGGCATGATCGTTCCTTACTTGAACGTCTATTTCGAGGACCGGTTCGAAGCGTCCAAGACGGTAATCGGCATTATCGTATCGCTCGGGCAAGGCGCTACGGCTTTCGCTTATTTGCTCGGGCCGGCGATCGCGCGCAAGCTCGGCGAGGCCAGGGCGGTTGTCGTGCTCCAGCTCGGCTCGATTCCGTTTCTGCTCATTACCGCGTATTCCTCGAATTTTTACTTGGCGAGCGCCGGCTATTTGTTTCGGCAAGCGCTCATGAATGCCGCGAACCCGTTCTACAATACGATCAAAATGAAATACGTCGACCGCTCCTTGCGCGGACTCGCGTCCAGCTCGGGCGAAGCGGTGTTCAATTTGGGCTGGTTCCTGGCCTCCCCCGTCAGCACCGGACTCGTCGCTCGCTATGGCTCCTACTACGGCTATGCGTACGCATTTACCATTACTGCCATCGTGTATACGCTCATTTCGATCTTGTTCCATCTGTTCTTCGGGAAGGAACGTTTCCGCGCAGCAGAAGAGGCGGACAGCCGCATTAGGAGCGCAGCCGGGTAATTCGGGCGCGCCAGATTAGTTACGGGAGGATCAGGGGATGGCGGACTTCATGCGCAAACTGAAAAATACGATGCTTGGCGCAAGCTTGCAGACCAAGCTGCTGCTGTTCTTTTTGCCGCTCGCCATCATACCGCTGTCCGTGCTGGGGACGTTCTCGTACCATAAATCCGCGCAGGTCGTGCAGCAGCAAGTGTGCCAGACGATTTTGGAAAGCTTGTCTCAAGTCAACTATAGCCTTGACTATTTCGTGAAAGACATCGAGCAGCTCACGATGTATATATACAGCAACCGGGACATCCAGGACGTGCTGGCCAAAGACCCGAACCGGCCGCTCGCCGAAAAGCATCAGGACAAGCAAAAAATAGGCGACATTCTGGAAGCGTTCCTCGGCTTCAAAAACTGGGATATTTCCATTTACTTGCTGGGGGAGAACGGCGACCGGTATTTTACTGGCGATCTGCTTCCCGGCCCTTACGACGACTACAACCCCAATTGGGGCCATTTCCGGAAAATGCGCCTAGCCGGCGGCAACGTCGTCTGGGATACGCATTATACGATGAAGAAAACCGACGATTTCGGGGTCGTGCTCAGCAGCGGCCGGCTCCTGAAACGAATCGATACGAACGAGCCGCTCGGCTATCTGGTCGTCGATATTATGGAGAGCGCCCTTGCCGACAAATATAAAAAGGCGCATCTGCAGCCCGGAGGCCAAATGCTCCTTCTCGACCGGAACGGCTACATCATTTCCAGCACCCCGTCCAAGCACAAGGTCGGCACCAAGCTGGACGAGCCTTTCGTAGATCAAGTGCTCGCCGGAAGC
The DNA here is from genome assembly GCF_000829455.1 of Gordoniibacillus kamchatkensis. Lineage (GTDB taxonomy): Bacteria > Bacillota > Bacilli > Paenibacillales > NBRC-103111 > Gordoniibacillus > Gordoniibacillus kamchatkensis. The sequence continues at coordinate 91,470 of NZ_JXAK01000007.1, read as the reverse complement.
AAAGGCTTCTTCGAGCTGGACAGCGGCGGGGCGTCGCCGGTCATGGTCGTCTACGATACGTCCGAAGTGACGGGGTTCAAGCTGGTGAACGTTTTGCCGGTCGAGGCGCTGACGAAGCAAAGCAGCAGCATCCGCAGCCTGACCTTGCTCGTGATCGGGCTCGGCGCCGCCGTTTCCTGCCTGCTCGCGTACGTGCTGTCGGTGAGCATCACCGGACCGCTGCGCAAGCTCAAGCTGCTTATGCGTACGGTGGAAACGGGCAATTTGGACGTATCGTTCGCATCCAAATACAGGGACGAAGTCGGCCAGCTCGGACGGAGCTTCAATGCGATGGTGCATCGCATCAAGCAGCTGATCGACGAAGTGTACAACAAGCAGCTGATGCTGCAGGAAGCGGAAATTAAAGCGATCCATGCCCAGTTTCATCCGCATTTTTTGTACAACGCGCTCGATTCCATCAACTGGCTGGCCCGCATTCATAAGCTGGATCACATTAGCCGCACTGTCGTTTCGCTCGGGGAGCTGCTCCGCTTCAGCATCCGCAAAGGCGAGCCGCTCATCCCGGTGCGGGAAGATATCGGGCAAATCCGCAACTTTTTGACAATTCAGCTGCTGCGGTACGGCGACAAGCTGGAAGCGCACATCGAGATGGAAGAGAAGATCGAAGAGCTGTATACGCTGAAGCTGATGCTCCAGCCCATCGTCGAGAACGCCATTACGCACGGGCTCGAAATGAAGAAGGGTAAAGGCTGTTTGTACATCGCCGCAAGCTTGCCGGGGAGCGGGTGCGGTTCGAAGTGCGCGACGACGGCGTCGGCATGCCGCAGCACATCGTCGAACGGGTGACGTCGGGCCGGTTCGTCTCCGCCACGGAGCGGAAAACGGGAATCGGCCTGGAAAACGTGAAAAAGCGGCTTGAGCTCTATTTTGCGGGAAGGCACCGGTTTGACATTGTCAGCTCTCCGCAGCAGGGAACTACCGTCATCATCGAGATTCCGGTCGTGAGGACGACGGGGGAGGGACCGCATGTATAAAGTGCTCATCGTGGAAGACGAATGGCTCGTTCGCGAAGGCTTGAAGACGACTATGGATTGGGAAGAGCTCGGCTGCCGCCTGCTGGGGGAAGCTTGCGACGGCGAAACGGCGCTGCAGATGATGGAGGAGGAGGCGCCGGATATACTGCTCACCGATATCCGGATGCCGGGGATGGACGGCATTCAATTGGCGGCAGAGACGGCCGGGCGCTACCCGCACGTGAAAATCGTGTTTTTGACCGGCTTCGACGATTTCGTATACGCCCAGCAAGCGATCAGGCTCGGAGCGGCCGATTATGTGCTGAAGCCGACGAATTTCGAAGAATTGACGCGGCTCATCCGGCAGCTGACGGCCAAATTGGACGAAGAGCGACGCTTGTCGGCGGAGAAGGAACGCATGGAGCTGCGGCTGACCGTAGGGCAGCCGCTCATGCTGGAAACGATGCTGTACGACTTGCTGCTTGACCATGCGGGGACGATGGAGAAAGAGCTGTTTCGGGAATACGTCGCCGAAATCGGGGAAGCCCTCGGCGAATTCCGGATCGCTCTGCTTCACACGGAGCCTCTGCGGGCCGAGCGAAAAGTATCGGCGGAGCTCCGCCAAAGCGTCGCGGCCCGGTGTTCGGCCGTATCCTCTTTTCCCCCGGTGCGCATTCACGAGGGAAAGTTCGCGATATTGCTTCATCGTCATGCCGGACGCGGCGAGCTGCAGCCCGTGCTGGAAAAGCTGGTTCACGACGCTGGCGGGGAAGCGGCGGAAGAGCGCTTCGCTTTGGCTGTAAGCGCTGCGCACCTCAGCCTGGATGCTCTGCCGGAAGCTTTTGACCAGGCGGCAAGCACGTTGTACCGGTCGCTGCTGTGGGGAACGGAACGGCTCGCCTGGTTCGAGGACAAGGAAGCGCAGCCGGCCCATAGCGATCCTTTGCAATTCTCCCTCGAGGAATTCGTCGAGCTGGTCAAATGGGGGACGGAGGAGGCGATTCGGGAGAAGACGCAGCTTTGCTGGAGCCTGATTGCGCAAAAATACCCGGATCAGGAATGGGAAGCCGGCAAAGCGCTGCTCGGCTGCATCGTTTCTTTGTACGGGCGCCTTCTGAGCGAGGACGAATTGAGGCCGATTGTGCAGGAGACCGATTTGCTGACGGCTACCGCGGAGCGGCCGGATCGCCTGGAGCAATGGCTGGACCGTCTGTACGAAAGCTTGATCGCTTGGAATCGCCGCTACCAGGAGCAGGCGGGGCAGCAGAGCAAGAACGGCTTCGAAGACATCGAAGCGTACGTACGGGAGCATTATGCGGAGGACATTACGTTGCAGAGCATGGCGCAGCGCTGCAATATGAGCGAGAGCTACTTTAGCCGGCTGTTCAAAAAGCAAATCGGGACCAGCTTCGTCGACTATTTGACCGCTCTGCGCATGCGCCGGGCCAAAGAGCTGCTCGCGAATCCGCGCTTGAAAATATACGAGGTCAGCCTGCAGGTGGGCTACCAGGATTCCCGCTACTTCAGCCAAATTTTCCGCAAATCGGCCGGGGAGACGCCGACCGAATTCCGCAAACGGCTCGGCATTCCCAATTATCCGCTGTAAGGCGGATTCAGGTTGCCTGTGAAAGGGCGCCTGCGCTGCGGATTGGGAGTGTGGCTTTCGGCTTCCTTAAACTCGTCTTCCCTGAATTATGAAACAATGGTGGGAACACGAGTTCAAAGGCGCACGACCCACATTCCCATCCTCCGCTCTGACTTTCTCCGGGAATCTCTATCCGCTGTAAGGCGGATTTTTTTGTTGATTGGATACACTGAACGAATGGGCGAACGACGTTGGTTAGGGCCACGCTGTTCGTGCAGAGGACAATGCAAAGTTTCGCGCGGGTACAGGCAATGAAAAGCCCCTCAGTCTTTATTCAATACTTTAGTGACGCTGATTGGAACAAAAAGGCCAATGACGTTGGTTAGCGCTCCGGCGTTCGATAGTAAAGACGTTTGTTCTCTCCGCACGGAATTCCCGGTCGCTAATCGCTTTTGTGTGCAAAATCCGGCTCCAGCACCGACATGAGAGTCGCTAATTATCGAACATGTTCGCTGATTATCTGCAGCATGCGGCGTATATGTGCAGTTGTAGGCAGTTTCCGAATTCCAATCTGCTTTGCGTAACAGCAGTTCGGTTTAGAGCCCGAGTTCTTTATGCAGAGACTGTGGTGACGCAATTTAGGAACCAAAAGGCGTTCCACCCTTGTTAGCGCCTCGGGATACGCAGATAACGAACATGGTACGCTGCATATGGAACTCTCGGGCGCTGCACGAATATTTTCGTAAATCCGCCCTGTACATCGTCAGGAAATTCCTAAATTAAAGAATAAATTCGCTGTCGGCACTATGGCGGTAAACGCTAACAACCACCGCACGCTAATGTGATGACCAACACAGCTACCACGTAGTGACGCCACAACACAGCTACCACGTAGTGACGCTACAACAAAGCTACTATGTAGCGACGCCACGACACAGACACCATGTAGTAACGCCCAAACCGTTCCATGTTGTGGCGCCAAGCCGTCGCACCGCTCAGCGGGAGATGCGCCGCAAGAGAGTATCCCGAATTTTTTGTGCAAAATTTTCAACAAAGAGGAAATTTCGCCTCATTGAGAGCGTTTACGTGCAGCGGTTATAGTAGAAACGAAGCGAAAGCCTTTACAAACAACGGAGGGGTAGCACATGAACAGAAAAAAAGCGTTCAACGGCACGGTTGCCGTTCTGCTCGGCGCGGTTATGCTGGCGGGATGCGGCACGGCGGACCAGCCGGCGCAGAACAAGGCAGCGACAGCAGACGCCGGCGCAAAGCCGGCGGCGAAAAAAGGCGGCAAGCTCACCTTGTATTCGCCTAACGCTGCGGAAGTGAACAATCCGATCATCAAGGAATTCCAGGACCGGACAGGCATCGAAGTGCAGCTCATTACCGGCGGCACCGGCGATCTGCTCAAGCGCGTGCAAGCGGAAGCCGTTTCCCCGCAGGCCGACGTGTTCTGGGCGGGTGGAGCGGACTCGCTGGAAGCGTACAAGCAATATTTCGAGCCGTACAAAACGAAAGAGTACGACAACCTGCTGCCGGAATATGTGAGCAAGAGCGATGTATGGACGCCGTTCGCGGCTTTGCCGATGATCATTATGTACAACAAGGAGCTGGTCAAAGCGGGCGAAGAGCCGAAAAGCTGGAACGACCTGCTCGATCCGAAATGGAAAGGCAAAATCGCTTATGCGGATCCGTCCAAATCGGGCTCGTCCTATACGCAAATGGTGACGATGCTTACCGCTTACGGCAAAGAGGATAAAGGCTGGGACTTCTTCAAGAAATTCGTGAAAAACCTCGACGGCAAAGTGCTTTCCGGCTCGGGGCTCGTGTACAAGGGCGTAGCCGACAAAGAATTTGCGCTCGGCATTACGCTGGAAGAAGCTGCGCTTCGCTACGTGGAAGGCGGAGCGAAGGTAGGCATCATTTATCCTTCGGAAGGCACGTCCGCTGTGCCGGACGGAGCGGCTGTCGTCAAAGGCGCCAAAAACATGGAGCAGGCGAAGCAGTTTATCGACTTCCTGGTAAGCAAGGACGTACAGTCGCTCATCCAGAAAGAGTTCAAGCGCCGTTCCGTGCGGAAAGACGCCGAGCCGATCCAGGGCATCGTGCCGACGAAAGACATCAAGCTCGTCAACTACGATTTCGACTGGCAGCCGGCAAGAAGAACGATAACTTGAAACGTTTCGATAAAATCGTAACCGGTGCGGAATAATCGCTGAACGAACTTGCCCACGGGTGCCTTTGACGACGATCCGCTCCGATAAGGCACCCTTTGTTATCCGCATTCGAACGGGGGTTTAAGCAAGCTATGCAAAAGATCGTATTCGATCATGTGACCAAATATTTCGGCAGCCATAAGGCGGTTAACGACGCGCATTTCACGATACAGGAAGGCGAGTTTTTCACGCTTCTCGGCCCGAGCGGATGCGGCAAAACGACTCTGCTCCGCACGATAGCGGGCTTTTACCGCCAAGAGGAAGGTGACATTTACTTCGGCGACAAGAAAATCAACGATGTGCCGACACACCAACGAAACATCGGCATGGTGTTTCAGAACTACGCCATTTTCCCGCATATGACGGTGTTCGAGAACGTGTGCTACGGCCTGAAGGCGCGAAACGTGTCCAAGAGCGAGATGCAGCAGCGCGCCATGGAAGCGCTCGAAATGGTGGAACTGGCCCATTTGAAGGATCGCGTTCCGTCCGATATGAGCGGCGGACAGCAGCAGCGGATTGCGCTAGCCCGCGCGATCGTCATTCGTCCGGGGCTTTTGCTCATGGATGAGCCGCTGTCGAACTTGGACGCCAAATTAAGGGTCAAAATGAGATCCGACATCCGGCGGCTGCAAAAGGAACTGAACATCACGACGATTTACGTGACTCACGACCAGGAAGAGGCGCTGGCCGTTTCCGACCGCATCGCGGTTATGAGTGAAGGGGTGATCCAGCAGATCGCCACGCCGGAAGACATTTACGCTTACCCTGCCAACCGCTTCGTGTCCAATTTCATCGGCACTTCCAACATTATTGAAGGACATTGCACCGGCTATGACGAGAGCGCGCACGTAGCAGCCTGCAGCTGATGGAGCAGCAGTGGAAGCAAAAGCTGGCCAAACCGTACCAAGGCAAAGTGCTGTTCTCCTTGCGGCCGGAGAGGATTAAGCTGAGTGCCGAGGGCGCCGGGGAACGTCTCGTGCGGGGCACGATCGAAAACGTCACTTTTTTGGGAGAAAAAGTGAGCTACTCCGTGCGGCTGCCCGACGGCTCCGAGCTCGAAGTTCAGGAGCACGCCGTCCAGCCGCATATGATGCGGAAAGCGAAGCAGACCGTCTATCTCGATCTGCAGCTCGATAAAGCGACGATGTTCGACGAAGCGGGGAGGGAGGTACTTTCGCGTGCAGCATATTAAAGCGGCAACCCCGCCGCTGCCGGGAAATCCGCTGCGGGCGCTGTTCAGGCCGAAGCGCTGGGATTTCTGGACTTGGGTGACGGCGGCAGTCTATTTGTTTTTATTGGCGTTCATTGTGTACCCGCTCTTTTCGCTGCTGTTCAACAGCTTCTTTAACGACAAAGGCGCGTTCTCGCTGGAAAACTACGGCCATTTCCTGAAGCTGAAATATTACTACGGCTCCTTGTGGAACAGCTTGAAAGTATCGGGGCTGGCGACGGTGTTTGCGATTCTGGTCGGCGTCCCGCTCGCCTACGTCACGACTCGCTACGATATTAAAGGCAAAGGGTTAATCCGCATACTGGTCATCATGTCGCTGTTGTCTCCTCCGTTCATCGGGGCCTACTCGTGGATTTTGATGCTCGGGAACAACGGCTTCATCACCCGGTTTCTGCACGAAATCGGCATTCCGTTTAAATCGGTGTACGGCTGGAAAGGGATCGTCTTCGTCTTCACGCTGCAATTTTACCCGCACATTTTCCTGTACGTGTCCGGGGCGCTCCGCACGATCGACACATCGCTCGAAGAAGCTGCGGAAAGCTTGGGCCGGTCCGCGTTTCACAGGCTGATGACGATCACGCTTCCGCTCATTTTCCCGACGTTGTCGGCAGGCGCCTTGATGGTGTTCATGGCCTCTTTCGCCGATTTCGGCACGCCGATGCTGCTCGGGCAAGGCTTCAAAGTGCTGCCGATTCTCGCGTACGAGCAGTTCATCAGCGAGATGGGCGGCAATCCGGCCATGGCCAGCACGCTCAGCGTCATTCTGATCGTCTGTTCGACGGCGATTTTGTTCCTGCAGCGGTACGTCGTTTCCCGTAAAAATTACACGATGACCGGGATGCGGACGCCGAAAGTGCAGCAGCTGAAGACACTGCCCAAGTGGATATTGACGTGCTGCGCTTTGCTCGTGGCGTGCGTATCCATGATTCCGCAGGCGACGGTCATCGTCACTTCCTTCATCAAAACGAAGGGGCCGGTGTTCCATCCGGGCTTCAGCTTGAACAGCTACAAAGAAATTTTGTTCCGAGTGCCGAAAGCGATCGCCCATACGTACACGTTTTCGCTCATTTCCATCGTCATTATGATCGTGATGGGGATGCTCGTCGCCTACGTGCTCGTCAGAAGAAAATCGAAAATTACCGCGATGCTGGACGGCATTATTATGATTCCGTACGTCATGCCCGGCACCGTGCTTGGGATCAGCCTCATTATCGCTTTTAACAAGCCGCCGCTCATTTTAACGGGAACCTGGGTCATTCTGGTCATCGCCTATGTGATCCGCAAGCTCCCTTATACGATTCGTTCCAGCACGGCGATCCTTCACCAGCTCGATAAAAGCGTCGAAGAAGCGTCCATCAGCCTTGGCGTTCCGCCGATGAAAACCTTCTTTAAGACAACGGGCCGGATGATGGCGCCTGGGGTCATGTCCGGCGGGATACTGAGCTGGGTTACGACCATTAACGAGCTAAGCTCGACGGTCGTGCTTTATACCGGAGCGACGGCGACCATATCGGTATCCATTTACAGCGAAGTGTTTACGGCTAACTACGGAACCGGGGCGGCGCTGGCATCGATATTGTCCGCCACCACCTTGATTTCGCTGCTGATCGCCAACAAGCTGAGCAAAAAAGGGCTCCAGCTTTGATTCGTATCGCGCCCTCGCTATGATGGTTCCCGGCACGTTCGTGATACAATGGACAAAAAGCTTGAGCATCCTATTACGGCATGTGGGGGAAACGCATCGTGAGACTGCGCAACTGGTTGATCGGCCTGGCGATCGGAACGGCCGCAGCGGGAATGTTGACTTATACATGGAATCGCAGCGGACAGCACGGAGATAAGGGGCAGGCGCCCGCGCCCGACTCCGCCTCCCTTTCGCTTTGGGTATACAGCAAAGGCTGGGACGATATCGTTCATTCGTTCGGGCAAAAGCATCCGAATATCGATGTCAACGTGCGCACGTTCCGTTCGTACGAGCAGCTGTATACCGAGCTGCTGGCCGCCATCTCGGCGAATGCCGCTCCGCAGCTCGCGGAAATTCACAGCTTTTACGGAATTGCCGGGCTGATGGCAACCGGGGCCATGACTCCCGCCGGCGATTTGGAAGCGGCCGGAGACGCTCCATTTGTTCCGGCGTTCACGGCCGCCTTCCGGATCGGTAATAAAAACTGGGCGATGCCGCTCGGCGGAAGCCTGCCTCTGCTTTACTACAGAGAGGAACCGGTCAAACGGGCGGGCGGAAGCAGCCCTGCATTCGGCACGTGGGACGAGGTGATGGGCGGCGTTAGCGGCAAACTTGCGATGGATAAAGAGGTGCCGTGGTTTTTCGCCAGCTTGGGCTATGCGCCGAACGGCGATCCCGCTTCTGCTGCCGCGAGCAGGAGCCGCACCTTCGAGCTGTGGCGGAATCTGGTTCATGGTTCGGGGCGGATGAAGCCTTTGCAGCACGATACGGCGGCCAGCGATTTTATTAACGGCAAAGCGGGCATGTTTATCGGCTCCTCCGAAAAATTGCCGGTCATCGAACGTTATATCGGCGGCAAGTTCCAGTTCGAACTGGAGCAGCTGCCGGTGTGGGAGCAGACATCGGTTATGCCCGGCGTTCACGGCCTCGCGGTAACGAAATCGGACGGCTCCCGATTGAAGGCGACCCAAACGTTCCTGAGCTACATGGCGGAGCCGGATACTCAATCGGCTCTGTGGAGCGCGTTCGGCTTGATCCCTTCGCGCGCCGACGTCATTCGCAAGCTGGAGGAAGAGCCGGGAACGGATGAGCGCCGGAAGCGGATACTGGAGGCCGTGCCGCAGTTCGTCGCGAGGAATCCGGATTACGACGATTTTCGGAAATGGAAGCAGACGGAACGAAAGCTGGAGCAATTGGAGCTGAATCCGGCAGAACCGGCGGGGGATACGCGCGCTCTGTATTGATAGGCGCGCCCGGAGGAGACGCTCGCGAACGTTACGCATCATAAGGATGGGTGGAGGAAACCGGAATGAACATAGAGACGGTTACAAGGAAAGGGACTAGCGAATGGAACGAGGATGCGCTTATTGTCAACGAGGCGCTTTCTTTGTACGGCGTTGCTGACGGAGCAACTTCCCTTCGCCCGTATCGAGGTCCGCAGCAGGAAACCGGCGGCTACTTGGCCTCCCGGATCGTCCAGCGATATTTGGAATCGCTGCAGGCGGAAGACGTGGCCGGCATCGGCCTCAAAGAGCTGGTCGTCGAGGCCAACATGCGCCTCAGAGAGGAGATGGAAGCGGCGGGAATCGACCTTTCGGACAAAACCGCGCTGTGGACGAGCGCCCTTGCGCTGATCCGCATCCACGAGCATTATATCGACTATGCGCAGGTGGGAGACTGCATGATTGCCGCGGTTTATGCCGACGGCACCGTCCGGGCGGTATCCAGGGATCAGGTGGCGCACATCGATTACATGGCGAAACGCGTCTGGGAAGACGGCATCAAGAACGGAGTCGAGAACAGAGAGCAGCTGTGGGAGCTTGTGAAGCCCACCATTCTCGCCAACAAATCGAAAATGAATACGCTCCACGGCTATTCGGTGCTGAGCGGCGAGCTCGAGCTCGACGACTTGATCGAGTACGGGCGCATCAACCGGATCCAGCTGCAGTCGCTGCTGCTCGTAACCGACGGACTGTTTCTGCCTAAAGAGAGCATTTCACCCGCCACCGACAGCGTCCAAGAAATCGTTCCCCTCGTTTCCGAAATGACGCTCCAAGGGTATGTCGATTGGCTTTTCGCAATCGAAGCGAAAGACAAAGAGTGCCGAAAATACCCGAGATTTAAAATTTCCGACGACAAAACGGGAATCTGGATTTATAATTTATGAAGAGCTAGAAAATTATGTAAAGGGGCATGGGTATATGAAGAGAAGCAAATGGTATATCGGTTCCTTAATGCTGCTTCTAAGCTCGATCGTTACGGCATGCGGCGGTGGAAGCGCTGCCAAGCCGGCCGACGCCAAGCCGTCCGACGCCAAACCGGCCGCAAGCGGCGGCGAAGCGGCGAAGCCGAAAGGCGATCCGGTGAAGCTGGTTATGTACAGCTGGAGGCCGGAAGATAAAGACGGGTACGCCAAAATTGTCGCCGAATTCGAGAAAGACAATCCGGACATCAAAGTGGAATTCAAGCCATTCAAATCGACGGAATACAACACGATTCTGACCAACGCCCTGCAGTCGGGCACAGGCGTGGACGTGTTGCAGCTGCGCCCTTATGACGGCGCCAAAGCGCTTGCCGACGCGGGTTATTTAACGCCGGTAGACAAGGTGAAGGGCATCGAAAATATTCCGGACAGCTATTTGGACGCCGCCCGCGGCTCGGACAAAAAAGTGTACGGCATTCCGATTATGCTGAACAACGCCGTTATTTTCTATAATAAGAAGCTTTTTGACGACAACGGCTTGCAGGTGCCGCAAACGTGGGACGAATTCGTGAAAACTTGCGACGCGCTGAAAGCGAAAAACATTATTCCGATCGCCCAGTCCGGCAAAGCAGCGTACTTGCTCTCCACGACGCATGCCGTCATCGGCCCGAGCGCATACGGCGGCGGAACCGATTTCATGAATGCGGTGCTCAGCGGCGCCACGAACTTCAAGGACGCCAAATTCGTCGAGTCGATCAAGCGCATGAAGCAGCTCGAGGCGTACTTCCCGAAAGATTTCGTAGCGATCGAAGACAAAGACGCACAGGCGCTGTTCTATACGAGCAAAGCCGCCATGTACATCAACGGAAGCCAGCGGCTGGAAACGTTCGAAACGAACAAAGTGGCGTTCCCTGTCGAATTCATGCCCGGCCTCTCCGGCAAAAAGGGAGACCCGGCTCCGATCGCCACTTGGGTAGACGGCTCCTACGGCATCGCCAAAAGCTCGAAGCACCAGGAGCAGGCGCTCAAGCTCATCGAGTTTATCGCGTCCAAGAAGTTCGGCCAAATGTATAGCGACGAGCTGACGAGGGTGAGCCCGATCAACGGAGTGGCGCCCAAGCATCCGCAGCTTCAGAAAATGGCTGCCTACGCCGAGAAAAACAGCACGCCGTACCTTTTGCTCACCAAGTTCAGCCAAGGCACGCCGACGACCAAGACGACGTTCGAAGATTCACTGCAGGGCATGTACATCGGCAAGCTGACGCCCGAGAAGGTGGCTGAAGATACGCAAGCATCCGCAGACAAATGGTTCAAGCCGCAAAAATAATTCCAATGGCGCGCCGGCATGGTGGGACGGGGGGAAGCCCCTCCCACCATTGTCATAAGCGGGGCCGTCGCAGAAAGGAGCTGCCTATGACGAGTACGACATTCGACCGCAAAGCGGAAATGAACTTGCCCAAGCCGCCCGCCAGAAGAAAGCGGCGGATCGCGAAGCATCTGGTCCATCTATTTTTGCTGCCGGCCCTCGTCTTTTATGTCGGCTTTATGATTTATCCGATCTTTCAGGCTTTGCTCAACAGCTTGTTTGCCTGGAAAGGGCTGACGCGGGGCCCGTTCATCGGGCTGCAAAATTTCGTCCGCCTGTTTACCGAAACGCCGTTCAAAGAAACGTTCGTCCGGGCGCTCGGGCATAACGTGACGTTTTTCATAGGCCTCGTGCTGACCAAGCTCGTCGTCGCTTTTATTCTGGCTTTGCTGATCAACAGCAAAATCCGCGGCAAAGAGCTGTTCAAGACGCTGTACTTCGTGCCCAAGCTGCTGTCCGTTATCGTCGTCGGCTTCCTCTTCAGCCTTATCTTGAATCCGACGTACGGAGCGCTGAATACGCTGCTTGCCGCCATCGGACTCGAAGGGCTGGCCAGACCTTGGCTCGGCGATCCGCATACGGCGCTTTACGCCATTATTATCGTGAACAGCTGGTACGGCTTCGGCTTCGCCATGCTTATTTTTCTTGTCGGGCTCCAGGCCATTTCGCAGGAAGTGTACGAGGCAGCGAGAATCGACGGGGCTTCGGGGCTCAAAATGATCTTCACGATCACTTTGCCGCTCGCGATGCCGTCCATTATGATCATGACGATCTTGACGTTTATCGGCGCATTCGAGACGTTCGAGCTCATCTACGCGATGCAAGGCAACAACGGGGCGCCTTATTTCTCGACGGACGTGCTGGGCTTGTATTTTTACCGCCTGACGTTCGGCTCCGTCAGCGGCGGAGAATCGATCGGCATCGGCTCCGCGCTCGCCGTCGTGTTGCTGGTGCTCATCTCGTGCGCTACGGCCGTATCGATGTTTTTCTTTAAACGCAGGGAAGTCGAGCATTAAGGGCAATCTCCGCCAGTACATTAGATTTGGAGGTCATTCATGGCGCTGCGACTGCAACAAACGTGCAAATACGTCGTTTTGCTGTTTTTCGCGTTCGTCTCGATCTATCCGATATTGTTGATGATCATGTCATCGTTCAAAACGAAGATGGAGATCATCACTCACCCATTAGGTCTCCCTAGCGGCTTTTCCCTTAACAATTACATCGAAGTATGGAACAAAGTGCATTTTGCCGACTACTTCGTCAACAGCTTGTACGTCAGCGCCGTAAGCGTCCTGCTCATTTTGCTCGTATCGTCGCTGGCCGCATTTTATATCGCCAGATATTCGTTCCGCTGGAGCGGGTTCGTGCTGTTCTTCTTCATGCTGGGCCTGATGCTGCCAATGAGGCTGGCCATATCTCCGTTATATATGATGATGCTGAAGCTGAAGCTGCTCGATACGCTTACTTCGCTCATTATCGTCTATGTAGCCGGTCACATTTCGTTTGCGGTGTTCGTGTTTTACGGCTTTTTCCGTACGCTGCCCAAAGATTTGGATCAAAGCGCCCGCATCGACGGCTGCAACGACTTCCAGGTGTACTACAAAATCGTGCTTCCGCTCATGCGGCCGGCGCTCGCTACCGTCAGCATCGTCGATTTGATCGCCATATGGAACGATTTCTTCTACCCGCTTATTTTCTTGAAAAGCACGGAGCTCGGCACCATTCCGCTCGGCATGCTGACGCTGTTCGGGGAGTATGACACGGACTGGAACTTGCTGTTCTGCGGACTTACGTTGTCTTCGCTGCCGATGATTCTCGCCTTCTTGTTCGCTTCGCGGCAATTTATCGAGGGCATGACGACAGGAGCGGTCAAATAGTGAAACAGTGGATTACGTTCGATCTGGACGGGACGCTCATGCAAAATCCGTTCGGCAAAGGAGTGTTTCCCGAGGTGGAGGAGCAAATTTCCGCCGCCCTGCAGCGGCCGTTCCGGGCGACGGAGGCCTTGGTGCGGGAGCATGAGCTGCGCATGCAGCAGGGCCTGACGGTGGCAGCTTACGATTGGGACGACATGGTGCGGCGGCTGCTCGCCGAGCTGCAGCTCCAGCTTGACCTCGATGTGGAGCGGCTCGTGCTCAAACATTCGGCCGCGCCGAAAATTTACTTGCTTGAGGAAACGGTCATCCCGACGCTGCGGCGGCTCGCCGAGCGGGGGTATTCGCTCGCGGCCGTAACGAACGGATTTTACAAATACCAGTATCCGGTCATGGAGCGGCTTGGTCTTGGCGAATGGTTCGACGAAATCGTCACCCCCGAGAAGGCGGGCTGCGGCAAGCCGGATGCGGGCATACTTCGCTTGCTGCAGGAAACCGGGCGGATCGTCGCTCATGTTGGCGACCGGCTCGATCATGACGTGTACATGGCGAACCGGGCGGGCGTCCCGTCCGTGCTCATCCACCGCAAGCTGCCTGAGCCGCTCCGCGCGCTGACGCCGCAGGAACGTGCGGCGAACGCCGAATTTGCGGCGATTTGCGCGGAAAAGCTGCAAGCGGAAAATCCGCTCGCCGCAGTGGATCCATACCCCGCCGCATATAAGCCGACCCATGTGCTGGTTCGGCTGGAGGAACTGCTCGACTGCGTTACATAGTGCCCGGCACAGCGATCGCATGACGCATTTGTTTGCCGCAACGGCAACCAATGCGTCATGTTCTTTGTATCTCGGCCGCAAGCCATTAATCGAGCTATCCTGCCCCGTTCCTTAGCGAACCGTTTCAAAATAGCAATCCGTAAGAAACCACGCAGTGTTTCTATATGATATAGTAGTGCAGCAGGAAGTAGGTTAATTATTGGAATCGAGGCAGAACAACGAAGTAACGTACGGCACAGAAAATGAAATCTTGCGAGGTGAGTCGGCAAATGAACGGAACGAATTTCAGCGTTGTCGAAGCGGGTTCTTTTGGCGGTCTTTTGAATGCGACGAAGGATCCCATCCCGGGTAAGTACTTTCTGAAGGATAGGCTCGGGCTAACCGGCATGGAGGTTTCACTGAACCAACTGCCGGCAGGAGGCGATATCCCGTTTTATCACAAACATCGCGAGAATGAGGAGCTGTACCTTTTCATCGGCGGCCAGGGTCAGTTCCAGGTGGATGGACACATTTTTGATGTCAAGGAAGGAACAGCGGTTCGAGTAGCGCCTGAGGGCGAACGCACGCTGCGCAATAACGGTACCGGCGATTTGTATTTCATTGTCATTCAAGTTCAGTCAGGCAGTCTCCGGCAATGGGTGATGACTGACGGTGTCATTCCGGATAAACCGGTGAATTGGCCGGAATAGTTCATTCGATAAGTCTTCCAGACTTCAATAGAAGTTTACAGCAGCGGCCCCGGGATACGATAAAAGTGTTCCGAGGCTGCTGTTGCATAAACATATGCGAATTTTGTTTATGTAATTCCCTATATTCGTCAAGGAACGTTTGTTTATAACGATTTTACCCATTGAATTTTTATAAACAATGTTCTAATATGTCTATGCAGGATACAAACAATACGGGTGATCGTTTATCCGGGAATAGGAGTTATGAACTTGGAAGCACATCAAGATACAAACCAAAATGTTGCGAGTCCCCGCGATAAGGAAGGGGCGAACCGGCCGCTATGGCGAACCATGTTCCTGTTCCTTATCCCTTTGCTGCTCAGCAATGCGCTTCAATCGATCGGGCAGCTGGTCGGCACGATCGTTGTCGGCCGCTCTCTCGGCGTAGAAGCTCTGGCTGCGATATCGGCATTTTTTCCGCTCTTTTTTCTGCTCGTTTCGTTTGCGATCGGCATCGGTTCCGGCAGCGCCATTCTGATCGGCCAGGCATACGGGGCGCGTAACGAAGAACGGCTCACCGCCATCGTCGGAACGACGCTGACGTTTACTTTCATTCTGGGTGTCGCCTTTGCCGTGCTCGGCGGCATTTTCACGCACGATGTGCTTCGCCTGATCGGCACGCCGAACAACATTATCGACGTTAGCGCCAGCTACGCGCGCATTTTATTTTGGGCGATGCCGATTTTGTATTTATATTTCGTATATACGACGTTTCTCCGCGGCATCGGCGATTCGAAAACCCCGTTTTATTTTCTTATCGTCAGTACGGCGCTCAATATAGCCTTGCTGCCGCTTCTCATATTCGGATGGCTGGGCATGCCGAAGCTCGGCATATACGGGGCGGCGTATGCGGCCGTCATTTCAACGCTTCTGACTTTTATCATCATGCTCGTCTACTTGAAAATGAAAAACCATCCGCTGCAGTTCGGCGCCTCCGTTCGGCGGCATTTGCGGATGGACGGGGAATTGCTGAAATTGCTTCTGCGCCTGGCGGTCCCGTCAAGCATCAGCATGATCATGGTGTCGCTCGCGGAAATAGCCGTCATGACGTTCGTCAATCGGTTCGGCTCCGACGCTACCGCTGCCTACGGCGCGGTGAACCAGGTGGTGAGCTATGTACAGATGCCGGCCATCAGCATCGCTATTGCGGTATCCGTATTCGCCGCCCAATTTATCGGAAGCAATCAGCTGGAGCGCCTGAAGCAAGTCATTCGTGCCGGATTGCTGCTGAACTATACGATCGGCGGCGTGTTAATCGCGCTTGCTTACTTGTTCTCCCATTCGATTTTATCGTGGTTCCTCACCAGCGTGCCTACGCTGAATATTGCTCATAGCCTGCTTATGATTACACTATGGAGCTATTTAATATTCGGGCATGGGCAAATAATCGCTGCGCTCATGCGGGCAAGCGGCACGGTGCTTTGGCCGACCCTGCTCGGCGTGTTTACGATCTGGTGCGTCGAAGTTCCCGTTGCGTACGTGCTCTCGATCGGCAGCTCGGCATCGAAGGGATATGGATCGGATACCCGGCGGCTTTCATCGTCAGCCTCGCCTTGCAGTATGGGTATTACCGGTTGGTATGGAAAAAGAAGCGCATTGTCCGTCTTGTACAATAGTTTGCAAACGAAAAGAACAGCCGCCTTGCCATAAGGCGGCTGTTCTTTTTTCGCGATCAAAGCCCGTATTGTTTCAGGAAGCTTTGGATATCCTCAAGACTGACGGCAAATCCAAGTCCTTCCGAAGCTTTGGCGTTTATTTTCGAGTCGACGATGCCGATGATGTTTCCGCCAATGTCGAGGAGCGGGCCTCCGGAGTTGCCGGGACTGATTGCGGTATCTACCTGAATCATTTTGGCGGCAATGCCGTCCAAACTTCGGTCGGAATTGCTGATGATGCCTTTGGATACGGAGTATGCCAGACCGTCCGGGTGGCCGATCGCAATGGCGGTTTCCCCGACGGTATAGCTATTCGCAAACGAGAGCGGCTTGACCTGTTCATTGCCGGTCGTTACCCGCAGCAGCGCAAGGTCTTTGTCCATGTCCGCTGCTTGCACCTTGGCAGCATAAGAATGACCCGATAACGTCGTGATCTGTATCGAGTCTTCGCCGTCCACCACATGCTCCGCAGTCAAAATATGGCCTGCATCAATAAAAAATCCCGCCCCAAGCTTGTTGCCGGCATCGATCACCACGACGCCGGGAAGCGCGTTCGCTATTGCTGTTGTCACAGCATTGTCCGCCGTTTGCACGGCCTTCAATTCCTTCTCCATGCTTTGGTGCTCGTTGTAAATCATCTGTGCGACTTCGGCGCGGGTAACGCCGGACTCGGGTTTAAACGTATCGTCGCCATACCCTTGTACGATACCGAGCTTCTCCAATCCGGCGATTGCGCCAGCAGCCCAATAGGTTGGCGAGACGTCGACAAAGCCTTCACGATCGGCCAAGGCGACGCCTGAAGTCAACAGTAACAGCACTGCGGCAAGCGGGATCCATTTTTTCGTCATCGCACGTTCACTCCTTTTCCCATCCGTTAAAAATCGTCCACGACCGCGCCGGCATTATTGTAGTAGCGAAACCTTAAAAACCGATGAATGCGCCTCATCCAAATAAAGGTCAAATCGTTGACAGCTGCAGGAAGATTTAGTAAGTTGGGCTTGACGGGGGTGCCGCGAATGGATTCGGCGTACGAACGGGACGGTTTGGAGCTGGTGAAAGCTTCGCCGCACGATATCAAGGAAATTCATGCCATGTGGCTCGAAGCGGCCGACTGGATGAAATCGCGCGGTATCGACCAGTGGCGGGAAGACCAGCTGACGGTGGAAATTGCGGAGTACTGCCTGGCCACAACCGAGCTTTTTGTCGTCAAGGAGAATGGGCGGGCGGCAGGGTCATTTTTCATCATCGATTCCGATCCGCATATATGGGGCGATGACGACGGCGGCTGCGGCTATTTGCACCGGCTCGTCGTGAGGAGAGCTTATGCCGGACGCGGACTGGGCTTCAAGCTGCTCGACCTGGCGGAACGGCATTTGCGGGCGAGCGGCAAGAAGATGTTCAGGCTCGATTGCATGGCGGACAGCCCGAAACTGAACGAGTTTTACACGCGAGCGGGATTTACGTACAGGGGCCGAAAGGACGGGAACGGCTGGAGCGCCAGCCTGTACGAGCGTTCCGTCGCCGAAAGCTAGCTTAAAAATGAGGCCGGACACGCAGCGGCAGCTGCAAGTCCGGCTTCATTTTTTTCGATTTTGGATAAAAGCGGATAAAAAAATCGTTGACAGGTGAAAAGGCGGGATTTATTATAGACAACAAGACGTATATACAACTAGTCAAGAGAATGTGTCGATCAAAGATCTGGGCGAGGAGTGGGATTGTTGAAATTGGTTGGCTACGCTTTGGAGATGTTTCGGTCGGAATTGGAAGACGCGGTCGGTGTGGAGAACGTCATATCGGTAAAGCAGCAGCAGCAGGAAGAGCAATCCATCGACCATTACTGGCTCACGTTCATGTGGAAAGAAAAGAAGCAGGATATGCCTTTGCCTTACTTCATCGTGAGGCCTCTTACTACGGAACAGGTTTCCAAAGTGATGCGGATTTGCTACACGTACAAAGTACCTGTAGTGCCGCGCGGTGGCGGATCGGGGACGCAGGGAGGGGCAGCGACGCTGTATGGCGGCATTTTGCTGGACCTGACCCGGATGGACCGAATTCTCCAAATTGACGAGCAATCGCTGATTCTGACTGCCCAGCCAGGCATCAATGGCCGAGTTCTGGAAAATGAACTGAACGCGAAGGGATATATGCTGGCGCACTATCCTTCCTCCGTAGATATTTCGACGCTGGGCGGCTATTTGGCGGCCCGCGGTTCTGGCGTCATGTCCACCAAATACGGCAAAGCGGAAGACATGGTGCTGTCCCTCGAAGTCGTGCTTCCCGACGGCAAAATCATCGAAACGCTCCCTACGCCCAATCATGCGTGCGGACCCGGCCTGCTGCAGCTGTTCGTAGGCTCGGAAGGCACCCTCGGCGTGATTACGAAGGTGAGCATGCGGCTGGATCCGCTCCCGGAAACCCGGTTGTTCCGCATGATGAAATTTCCTTCCGTGCAGGACGGCCTGAAGGCCGGCCGGGAAATTATGGTCAAGCGCCTGAATCCCACCGTTATGCGGCTGTACGATCCGGGTTCGACAAGGAGATCTTTAAAGGACACGGGGATGAACGTAGAAGGCGTTCATATGGTGCTGATGTTCGACGGCTATCGGGAAATTGCCGAGCCGCTCCGGGATAAAGTGGTGGCAATCTGCAAATCTCACGGCGCTATTGACCTCGGCGAGGAACCGGGCCTATATTGGTGGGAGCACCGTTACGATTTCTACAAACCGCCGCTGCAACCGGCTTATCCGCTGCTTTACGGCACGGTTGAGACGGTTACGACTTACGCGAACATCCAGAAGCTATATGAAGAGAAGAAGAAGCTGGTGGAGGAAAAGTACAAGGAGTGGAACGCCCAATATATGGCGCATTTTTCCCACTGGTACCCTTGGGGCACGATGATCTACGACCGGTTTTATATCGATCGGCCGCCGGCAGATCCTCAGGAGGCGTTCCGTCTGCACAATCAGATCTGGGCGGAATGCTCCCGCGTAAACATGGCGAACGGTGCGCTGCTGAACGAGCATCACGGCATCGGCTTTAAGCTGGGCTGGTTAATGCGCGAGCAGTACGGAGACACATTCGACGTATTGCTGGACATCAAAAAACTGATCGATCCCAAAGGCATTATGAATCCTGGCAAACTGGGCTTCGGGATCTGGTAGGAGGAGAACGGATGAAGGCGTTGTTTTACGAAGGAAACCATACATTGACGATCGGAGAAGCTAAGCAGCCTGTTGCCGGCAAAGGCGAAGCGCTCATTCGAGTCGCTTACACCGGCATCTGCGGGACGGATATGCTGATTTGGCACGACGGACTGGCGCGCGTGAAGCCGCCCGTTATTCTCGGGCATGAATTTTCCGGCACCATCGTACAGCTGGGCGATGCGAACTCGTCCTTTGGGATCGGCGACCGGGTCGTCGTCGAGCCGCTGCTCACCTGCGGAACGTGCTCGGCGTGCGCGAGCGGCCATTACAACGTCTGTACGCGCTCCTTTCAGTTGATCGGGATCGACACCGACGGCGGCATGGCCGGCTACGTCAAGGCCCCGATCGATAAGCTGTTCCGGATTCCTGCCGGCGTTTCGCTGGAGGGCGCAGCTTTTGTCGAGCCACTGGCGGTCGGGGTACATATGGTGCGCCAGTCCGGGGTGAAGCCCGGGCAGACCGCCCTTGTCGTCGGCGGAGGTCCGATCGGACTCATTGCGGCCAAGGTAGCGGCACTCCAAGGGGCAAACGTCTGGATTTCGGAAATTCATCCGTTCCGGATTGAGAAGGCGAAAGAGCTCGGGTTCCGGGTGGTGAATCCGCAGGAAGAGAACATCGCCGAAAAGATGCAAGCGGTTTCCGGCGGGCATGGCGCCCACGTAGCGTTCGAAGCGACCGGCACGAACTTCGGTTTGTCCGACTGCATCTCGGCCGCCGGTCCGCATGGCAGAATCGTCGTAGCCGGCTTGCCGAGAAAGCCTCCGGTCATCGACGCTTATCAAATCGTAGCGAAGGAGCTGGCGCTGGCCGGTTCCCGGGTGTACCGCTCGGAGGACTATACGGATGCGCTCCGCTTGCTCGAAACAGGGCAATTTGTGCCCGCAGATTATATCAGCCGCATTGTTCCGCTGGAAAATGCGATACGGGACGGTTTTGAAGCGATTGACCGGGGCGATCCGGTCATCAAAATTCTCATTCGGATGGATAACGAGGGTGAAGCATGAACAGGCAATATGTGCTTGGCGTAGACCACGGTTCAGGCGGCTGCAAGGTGACTTGTCTCGATTCGAACGGACGCGTAGCGGCGGAGGCGAACGTCTCTTATCCTTCTTACTACCCGCATAACCGATGGGTCGAACAAGAGCCGGAGCAATGGATCGATGCTGCCGTGGAAGGAATACGCAGGGCGCTGTCCGGCTTTACACCTGAACAGCGCCTGCAAGTGAGGGCTATCGGCTTTTCGGCCCCCCATCATGTCGCGGTGCTTCTGGACGCCGACCGCAACGTGCTGCGGCGGGTCATTATGTGGAACGACCAGCGGAGCGGGGAAGAGGCGGCCTGGTTGGAGGAGACGTACGGCCATAACATTTTCGCGATAACGAACAACAGGCCGACGCCGACCTGGACGTTGTGCCACATGATGTGGCTGAGAAAGCATGAGCCCGAATTGTACGGGAAAATCGATAAAATCGTCTTCATGAAAGACTACGTCCGCTTCCGCTTCAGCGGCGAGCTGGCTACAGACTACATCGAAGCGGAAGGCACCTTGTTCTATGACATCCGCAAGCAGGAATGGTCGGAGCAGCTCTGTTCGATGATCGGGCTGGAACGTTCGATGCTCCCCGCTGTATACAAGCCGACCGATTTATGCGGCACGCTGCTGCCGGAAATGGCGGAACGGATCGGGCTTGCGCCAGGAACAGCGATCGTCATGGGAACGGCCGATACAGCTGCGGAGGTATACAGCTGCGGCACTGTGGAAGCCGGCGACGGCGTGGTCAAGCTGGCGACGGCCGGCAATTTCACCGTCATTTCCAAGGAACTGCCCGTGAACACCAATATTATCGCTTATGACCATGTGGTGAAAGGGTTGTATTACCAGAACAGCGCCACCAATTTTGCCGCTTCCTCCTACCGCTGGTTCAAGGAAGGGTTTTACCGCGAACTGGAGGAGAAGGCGGCAGGCAAGCCGATCTACCCTTTCATCGACGAAGAAATTCGCTCTATTCCCGCAGGAGCGGAAGGACTGCTGTTCCAGCCTTATTTGAACGGGGAGCGGTCGCCGCATTGGGACCCGTATTTGCGTGCTTCCTTCTTTGGCATAACAGCCAGGCATCACCGGGGCCACTTCGCCAGGGCGCTGCTCGAAGGCGTCGGATACTCGATCCGGGACGCTTCGATGGAATTCGCCGGCACACCGAAATCGTCGCTAAAAATCATTGGCGGCGGAAGCAAGGGCGACGTCTGGGTACAAATTATGGCGGACATCCTCAATGCCGAGATGGAGATTCCCGGCGTCAGCGACGCGTCTTTCGGCTGCTGCCTCATTGCGGCCACGGCGATCGGCTGGTTCCCGGATCTGAAGGAAGCGGTGCGAAGCACGCAAACGATAGTAAAAACAGTTTCTCCCAATCCTAAACATGTAACCGTGTACAATGAAATGTTTGACATTTACCGGGAGCTGCACCGGCAGACGAAGCAGCTGTCCCATCGGCTGACGAAATTGCAGGAAAGTCGGGTGTAGATCATGGCCGTTTCGAGACATGCGTTCGTACCGGTCTGCTGTTTCGGACCCGGCGCAGTAAACCAGCTGGCTTCCGAGGTCGGGAATTTTGCCCCCGACTCAGTCCTGGTCGTCGCCGATCCGGTGCTGCGCCGCCTGGGCGTCCTGGAGCGCTTAGCCGCTCCTTTGCTTGAAACCGGAGTGTCCGTAGAGCTGTTCACGGATCTGGAGCCGGAGCCTTCGCTGGAGCTGGCGGAACGACTTGTCGGCCATGTGCGCAGCACTTCGTGCCAGCTGGTCATAGGGGTCGGCGGCGGTAGCGCATTGGACCTCGCGAAGCTGGCTGCCGTCATCGCCGGGAATGAAGGCGGCGTCGCAGACTACCTCAACTTGACCGGGACAAGAAGACCGGCGCGAAAAGGGCTGCCCAAAATTTTGATCCCGACCACTTCCGGCACCGGCTCTGAGGTTACGAACATATCGGTCGTTTCCCTGAACAACACAAAGGATGTCGTGGCACATGATTATTTGCTCGCGGACATCGCCATTGTCGATCCGGAGCTGACGATGACTTTGCCCCCGCGCGTCACTGCTGCAACCGGTATGGATGCGCTGACGCACGCGATCGAAGCTTATCTTTCGGTGCAGGCGAGCGCTATGTCCGACGGGCTGGCGCTGCAGGCGATCCGCTTGATCGGCCGTTCGCTGCTTCGGGCCGTGCGGGACGGGAACGATCTGGCCGCCCGTTCCGGGATGAGCGAGGCCAGCCTTCTGGCCGGCAGCGCATTTTTCATGGCCGGGGTAGGGGGCGTTCACGCGCTGGCCTATCCGCTGGGCGGACAGTTCCATTTGCCGCACGGAGAAGCAAACGCGGTGCTGCTGCCCTACGTGATTCATCATATTCGGAGAGCGGCGCCGGAGCGGCTAGACGCAATCGTCGATGCGCTCGGCGGCGAGTTCGATAAGCGGCAGCATCCGGCGTTCGAGCCCGATCCCGGATTAACCTGCGCGAGGCGCCTGCATGCTCTTGTGCAAACGCTTCAGCTGCCTTCGCGATTAACGGATTTCGGCATTCCCGACAGTGCGCTCGACGCGCTTGCGGATGACGCCGTGAAACAAACCCGGCTGCTCTCCAGAAGCCCGATGCCGCTTGCCAGGGACAATATACGCTGCATTTATGAGGCGGCATTCCGGGGCATCGGGCTGGACGGCGAGCCGTAAGAGGAGGAGGGCGGGAACAAAGCATGATGAAGCAAACGATGTTGATCGGCGGAAAGCGGGTTGCGGGAAGCCGTTATACGAGACTGACCGCCCCTTATTCCGGAGAGCCCCTGGCGGAAATTCCGCTTGCGACGGACGAAGATATTGAGGCCGCAATAGCTTCCGCGCACCGCACGGCGTCTGTGATGAAAAGCATGCCGGCACATGCCAGAGCCGGTATTTTGGAGAAAGTAGCCCGCTCGCTGGAGGAACGTTGCGAGGAAGCCGCCCGGCTGCTGGCCCGGGAAGCCGCCAAACCGCTGAAGGCAGCGCGCATGGAAATCGCCCGCACAATCGAGACGTATCGAATTTCCGGGGAAGAAGCCAAACGCATCGGCGGGGAAACGATCCCGATGGACGCGGTTCCGGGCGGGGAAGGAAAAATCGCGTACACGATGCGGGAGCCGCTAGGCGCGGTAGGGGCCATTACGCCGTTCAATTTTCCGTTTAATCTCGTAGCCCACAAGCTCGGTCCGGCGATCGCTCGGGGAATACGG
Source organism: Gordoniibacillus kamchatkensis (assembly GCF_000829455.1). Classification (GTDB taxonomy): domain Bacteria; phylum Bacillota; class Bacilli; order Paenibacillales; family NBRC-103111; genus Gordoniibacillus; species Gordoniibacillus kamchatkensis. The sequence goes on along the minus strand of NZ_JXAK01000007.1, from coordinate 67,679 downwards.
TTGTGCTGAAACCAGCTTCCCAAACGCCGCTCTCGGCTCTGTTCATCGGCGAACTGTTTGAGGAAGCGGGCCTGCCGGCCGGCGCGCTGAATATTGTAACCGGACAAGGGCGTACGGTGGGAGACAAATTGGTCAAGGATGCGAGAATTCGCAAAATTACGTTCACCGGCAGTCCGGAGGTCGGAACCGCGATTCGCAATCAGGCCGGACTCAAGCATGTAACGCTGGAGCTCGGCTCCAACGCGGCCCTGATCGTCGATCGAGGGGTCGACGCGGAACATATCGCTGCGCGATGCGTGCACGGGGCATTTTCCTACCAAGGGCAGCTGTGCATCTCCATTCAACGCATTTATGCCCATGAAGAGGTATTCGATGACCTTGTCCGGGCGCTCCTGGCAAGTACGAATCGGCTCCGGCTGGGAGACCCTCTCGATCCGGAGACGGACGTTTCCGCGATGATTTCGCCCAAAGAATCGGCTCGCGCTCAGCAGTGGATTCGGGAAGCCGTTCAAGCCGGTACCGAGCTGGCTTGCGGCGGTATGATGGAAGGCACTGTCCTGCAGCCCACTGTGCTGTTGAACGCCGCACCTTCTTTACGCGTATCGTGCCAGGAAGTGTTTGCGCCGGTTGTGATCGTCAATAAGATCCGCTCCATTGAAGAAGCGATTGCGGCCGTAAACGATTCCCGGTACGGGCTTCAGGCAGGCATTTATACGTCCGATCTTTCCACCGCTTTCAAGGCTATTCGGGAACTTGAGGTAGGCGGAGTGATCGTTAACGATATTCCGACCTTTCGGGTCGATCATATGCCTTATGGCGGCGTGAAAGAAAGCGGCATGGGGCGGGAGGGGGTGAGATACGCCATCGAGGAAATGACCGAATTGAAGCTCGTTGTCCTGAATCAAGCCTAAAGTCACGTCCTTCAAACAATGCATCCGGAAAATGAAAATTGGGACAGGAAGAGGATGAGAACATGAAGAAGACCGTATCCATTATTCTAAGTGTGGGTCTGCTTTCCTCTATGCTCGCGGGGTGTATGAGCAGCGGCAAAAAGACAACCCAGGCTGCGGGAGGAACTGGCGGGGATGCGTCCCCCAAAAGCGGCATTACGATTCGGATCGCTTCGGCGGAAACGGGTGCGGAAGCGATGAAAGCGCTCACAGATGCAGGGGCCGAGTATGAAAAAAAGACCGGCGTCAAAGTGATTGCGGAGGCTGTTCCGCTGAACGACATGTATACGAAAATCAACGCTACCTATTTCACCTCGGCGCAGTACAACGCCTTTCTGACCGGTTATATCGGCCATATTATCATGCTTCAGAAGCTTGGGCGCCTCGAGCCGGTCGACGATATCATCAACAGCCTGGGCGGCAAAAAAGACTTCTACGACGGGCAAATCTTGTTCCCGATCGAAGGCAAGACATATTGGATTCCGTACGACTACAACCTGGCTTACGGCTATATCCGCAAAGATTGGCTGCAGGAAAAAGGGCTTTCCGTACCCAAAACGTGGGACGAGCTTATCCAGGTTGCCAAAGCGTTTACGGATAAAAGCAAAAATAAATTTGGCCTGATCATGCCGCTGAAGAACGACGATTCAACGAACTGGGTTACGACTTCTTTGCTCTGGAGCAACGACGTGCACATTTTCGACGACAAGTGGAACGTCGTTTTAGATTCGCCGCAAATGAAGCCGAAAGCCGTGGAAGCTTTGAATACGCTGAAGCAGCTGTACCCTTACATGCCGGAGAAGGCGGTGAACGCGTCTTATGCCGATTTGACGGAAGCGTTCATCGGGGATCAGGTGGGGATGACGTTCTATTCCGGCCGTCTCGTCGATCTGATCGAAGCGAAAAACAAAAACTTGTCCGACAAGTTCGAAGTGTTCGGCATTCCGACCAAGGACGGCAAAGGGGTAGCGGCGACGCTCGGCTATGACGGCATCGGCATTCTGAAAACCGATCATTCCGACGAAACGAAAAAATTCGTGGAGTGGTTCTACAAGGAGAAACTGCTGAGCTTCCTTGGGACGTTCCCGGTTCACTATTTCCCGGCGCAAAAATCGATTTATGAGAACGAAACGTGGAGAAGCTTGCCCAACATTAAAAAATATTGGGATTCCGGCGTGAAGCCCCAGTATGACCTGCTGAAAAACGCCAAGCTGAATTCCATCGATTCGGACGGGCCTGCGGCTGACGAAAGGCCGGCTACGGTGTTCCAGTCGCTCGTATTCCCAAAAATGTTCCAGCGCATCACGGTCAACAATGAAGATCCCGGAAAAGTCGTAGACGACACCGCAAACGAAATTCGCAGCATGCTGAAAAAACAATAAAAGCTTTGATTCCAACGGCAACCCGGCGCTTCTATGCCGGGTTGCTATATCCGAGCCGAAACGAAGCGCTTACCATGGGGGCGATTGCCATCGAACATAGAGTCACCAAGCGAGATATTCCTTTAATCGCTTCATTTTTACTGCCAGGGCTGATCATATTCGCTTTCGTTATTATTTTCCCGACGTTTCTGGCTATCGATTACAGCTTCTATCAAGCGAACAGCTTTGCCGGCGATGCCGTTTATGTCGGCATGCAAAACTACGTGGACGTGTTCCTGGATCCCCGGTTTTGGCGCGACCTGATGAAAACGATCGTCTATTCCGGCGCGACCGTTGCTTTGCAGATGGCGGTCGGCATCGCTATCGCGCTTGTGCTTAATCAGAAATTTGCCGGAAACAACGTGCTGAGGGGCATCAGCGTCGTCCCTTACATCATACCGGTCATTGTCGTGACGATCGGCTGGGAATGGATGCTGGATACCGATACCGGCATCATCAACCATTTGATTGCCTCTCTAGGGCTTGGCAAAATCAAGTTTCTGTCGACGAACATGGCCATGTGGACGAGCGTCATGCTGTCGACCTGGACGTGGACGCCTTTCGTCACGCTGGTGTTCCTGTCCGGTTTGCAGACGATATCCCATGAAGTATACGAGAGCGCGATGCTGGACGGTGCCCGCAAATGGACCCAGTTCTGGAGAATCACCGTCCCGATGCTGAAAGACATCATCATTACCATTGTGCTGCTGCGGGGATTGTGGATGTTTAACAAGTTCGATCTGAACTGGCTGCTCACCGGAGGGGGACCGCTGGAGAAGACGGAAACGCTGCCGATTCTGATCTATTTGAATACGTTCAAGCAGTTCAAAGTCGGTTACGGCTCCACGATCGCCGTCATTTCCTTCTTTATCATGTTTCTGGCAATGCTCGTGTACCTTCGGATTTTTCGGGAAAATCAGGCTAAGCGCAAATACCTGAGAAGAAAAAGCCGGAATGCTGAAAAAGGAGTGGCGCTGGAATGAACGAAAAACGTAGCCACCGCATCGTCTTGTATATCCTGGCTTTTCTCGTTTTGATTTATTCGCTGTTTCCCATTTACTGGCTTACCATATCGCCGCTTCGCGGGGAGAACGGCTTTTTCGCCCACAGTACCAATTTGCTTCCGACCGGGTTTGACCTGACGTTTTTCCACAACATTTTGGGAGAGACGAATTTCCCCGTTTACTACAAAAACAGCTTCATTGTCGGCATCGCTGCGACGGCCATCACCATCGTCATCGGAACGCTGACGGCGTATGTCCTGACGCGATACCGGTTTATAGGGCGAAGCATGATGCTAAACGCGATGTTGATCGGCTATATGCTGCCGCCGATGCTGCTCGCGATTCCGCTTTTGGGCCTGTTTATTAGGCTTGGCATCGACGATACGCTGGTTGCGCTCATCATTTCCCATATCTCCATCACGCTGCCCTTCGGGGTATGGATGCTGGTCAGCTTCTTCAAGACCATCCCGTTCGAGCTGGAAGAAAGCTCGTGGGTGGACGGGGCGAGCCGGTTCACAAGCGTGGCAAGAATTATATTTCCGTTGATGCTGCCCGGCGTGATCAGCGTGGCGGTATTCTCGTTCATCGTATCGTTTACGGATTACACGTTTGGACTGATGATCGTTTCATCGGACGCGAACAAAAACGATCCCGGTCGGACTTGCCGGCATCAAGGATTCTACCTCGCTGCAGCGCGGGGACATGCTGGCAGGAGCGGCGCTAATCGCCATTCCGATGGTAGTCTTATTCTCGTTCGTTACTCGTTACTTTATTAGAGGCTTAACCGCAGGTGCCGTAAAAGGGTAACCGCGAAAAACTGTATAGCTCGTTCATTCATGAAAGGGGACAGTCTTCATGAGTCTGGCTATCGATAGTCGAAGCACATCGGAGTTAGCAATCCGTGTCCAAGGACGCAGCGCAGTCGTTACAGGGGCAGGCAGCGGAATCGGCTATGCCGTCGCCAAAGCGTTGTTGCAGTCGGGTGCGAACGTAGCTTGCTGGGATATCCGGCTGACCCCGGAATTGCAAAGCCTGGAGCGGCAGTACGGCGATCGGACGGCCGTCATGGCGGTAGACGTTGCCTCTGTCGATGAGGTGGAACAGGCCGGCCTGGCGACCGCTCAACGCTTCGGAGGGGTCGACATCGTCGTGAACTGCGCCGGCGTCATGTATAAGGACAAGGTCGGCGAGATCGACATGGCTGCCTGGGATCGGATTTACAGCATTAATGTGAAAGGCACACTGTTCGTCAATCAAACGCTCGTGCCGTATTTGAAGCGGAGCGGCTGCGGCAGAATCATTAATATCGCGTCGATGACCGCCTTGATCGGATTGGAAACTTATGCTCCGTATTCGTCCTCCAAAGCCGCCGTATCCAATATGACGAAGGTGATGGCCGCAGAGCTGGCGCCTTTCGGGGTTACCGTCAATGCGCTGTGCCCCGGCTGGGTCGATACGCCGATGCTGTCTGCCCTGTTCGACCGGATCGGCGAAATTCACGGATTGGAGAGGGAGCAGGCGAAGGATGAGGTGCTGCGTCATGTACCGCAACGGAGGTTCATCCATCCCGACGAAATCGCATTCGCCGTTTTGTTTCTGTCCAGCCCGCTCGCGCAAGGCATCAGCGCGCTGGACCTGAGCATTGACAACGGATTGGCGAATACGTTTAAACCTGGGCTTCATATGAAACACGACTAGAAGGAGGGGCCCTCGTGGACGGGATTTTCCAATTGCTGATGCCGCCAACGGTTTTATACGGGAAGGGGGCGTTTGCCGAGGTCGGCAAACAAGCCGCCATGCTGGGACGAAAAGCGCTGATCGTCAGCGATCCGGTAATGGCTAAGCTCAATGTCGTGGCGCAATGCGAGGCATACCTGCATGAACAGCAGCTCGCAAGTGCCGCCTATACGGGCGTCGATGCCGAACCGACGGACAGGCATGTGCAGGAAGCGCTGGAAAGGTGCCGAAGCGAGAACTGCGACGTCATCGTGGCAGTCGGCGGGGGAAGTTGCATCGATACAGCCAAAGCGGTCGCAGCTCTCATGACGAACGAAGGCAGCATAGCCGATTTCGCCGGAAGCGGAGGCGGGCGGTTGTTCGCACACGATCCTCTTCCCCTTGTCGCTGTGCCGACGACCGCCGGAACGGGCTCGGAGGTTACGAAGGTTACGGTAATCATCCACAGGTCAACCGATGTGAAAATGATGATTTCGCATCCGCAGCTGCTGCCCCGCGCGGCAATTGTCGATCCGCTGCTGACGCTGTCTTGCCCGCCGAACGTGACGGCGGCGACGGGCATCGATGCGCTTTGCCACGCGATCGAAGCGTTCATTTCCCGCAAAGCCCAGCCGGTGACGGATATTTACGCAAGGTCCGCGATTGAGCTTATCATGATGCATCTTCGGACGGCGTACAAGCAGGGGAACGACATTGCGGCGAGAGAGAACGTGGCGCTCGGATCGATGCTCGCCGGAGCCGCGTTCTCCAACGCGTCCGTCACGCTTGTGCACGGCATGTCGCGGCCGCTCGGCGCGTTGTTTCATGTGCCCCACGGCGTTTCCAACGCGATGCTGTTGCCGGCCGTCCTCGACTTTACCAAGGCGAGTGCTCCACGAAAATTCGCTCAGATCGGAAGGCTGCTTGTTCACGATGCTGAGGAGATGCCGGAGGAGCGGCTGGCGGACTACGCACTTGGGGAGATTCGCCGGCTGTGCACGGATTTGAACATTCCGGATATGAAGATGTGGGGGATAGACGAAGCGCAATTCCATCGGCTTGCTCCAAAAATGGCCCATGATGCGCTCCAGAGCGGAAGCCCGGCGAACAATCCGCGGGTACCGACCGCGGAAGAGATCATTCGGCTCTACGAAGTCGCTTACAACTATAGAGAAGCGCACGGCGATTGACCGCACATAGGGGCAAAAAAACGATGACAGCCAGGTATTAGACAATAAATTCAGGGTTCTTTATAATTAGATGTATAGACGACTAGCATTAGTGGATTGAGGAATGCCGCGTTCACGTAATCTGTCGGTCCGATAACTGGGGGAGTGAAGCCGTTGATAGTGAAAAACAGTCCGGTACCGATCTATTTGCAAATTGCGCAAATTATACGAGACAAAATCCGAAACGGGGAGTACGAGGTTGATGCCAGAATCCTTCGGAGGACGACATTCTGAAATGTACGGCGTTTCCCGGATGACAGCGCGAAACGCCGTTACCCAGTTGGTCAACGAAGGCCTCGTGTACCGTGTCCACGGAGTAGGCGCTTTCGTAGCCCGGGCCAAGCTCGAACGAAACTTGAACAAGCTGAACGGCTTCTTTGAAGATATGACCGAGCTGGGACTCAAGCCAAGCTCCAAGATTTTGCAGTTCGTCCGGCGCGAACCGAGCCAACTGGAACAGCACCGGTTCCATATTCAAAAGAGCCAGGACGTTTATTTCATCCAAAGGATCCGCTATGTAGACGATAAGCCGATCGGATTGCAAAACCTTGTCACACCCGCTCATCTGGTGCCAGGCCTGGAGCAAGTCGACTTATCCTCATCTTCGTTTTACACCTACTTGAATTCCATCGGCCGGCCTGTCGAAAAGGCGGAGCAGCGAATGGAAGCCGTTCTGGCTCCGACGATCGCCAAAACGATCGGCATTGCCGAAAGCCAGCCGTTCTTTTATTTCGAACGCTTTCCTTTACGTCGGACGGCACTCCGGTCGAGCTGCTCGAGTCTTATTTCCGGGGCGACTTTTATTCCTACAACATCACGTTGTACCGATAGGAGGAGCTGCCTTTGACCGGATTATGCATCCTGCTGGGATTCAATCTGCTTGGCCTGATTTTGGAAAAAACAGTTGGCGTTCCGGTTCCGGCGAACGTGCTGGGACTTATTTTATTCGTGGCGGCGTTGTTTCTGAAAATCGTGAAGGTGGAATGGGTGGAACAATCGGCTGATTTTTTGCTGAAACATATGATGCTGTTTTTCGCGCCGATCATCGTGGGCACGATTTCGTTCTTCTCCATATTGCGTCAATACGGGTTTACAATCGTCATCAGCTTGGTGGCGAGCACGCTGATCGTCATGCTGGTTTCCGGCGGGGTCGCCGCATTCGTCGGGCGCATCGGCTCGGGTAATAAACCAAAGAAGGATGCACTTATCGATCTATGAGTACGCAAACCATCTTTCAACATCCGCTATTCGGTTTCGCCCTTACCGTAGGCGCGTACGTCATTGCCTTGAAATTGCATGGCAAATGGAAACTTCTGCATCCGCTGTTCGTCTGCTCGGGAGGCATCATCGCCCTGCTGCTGCTTTTTGACATACCGTTAGAGAAGTACAGAACAGGCGGCGATCTCGTCACATTCTTCCTGGGCCCAGCGACGGTGGCGCTCGGCGTACCGCTGTACAGGCAAAGAGCGTACATCAAGAAGTATTTCGCGGCGATCGTCTCCGGCGTGACCGTCGGTTCGGTCAGCGGCATCGTTAGCGCGGGAGTGCTCGTATGGCTGACGGGCGGCACGCGGGAGCTGATCGTGACCATGATGCCGAAATCGGTGACGAGCCCGATTTCGCTTGAAATCGTCCGCCAGGCCGGAGGTATTCCCGAACTGGGAGCTGTCTTCACAGTCCTGACCGGGCTGCTCGGCAGCATGATCGGACCCGGGCTGCTGCGCCTCGTCCGCATCTCGGGCGACATGCCGATTGGCGTCGCCATCGGCACATCTTCGCACGGCATCGGGACAGCGCGCATCATCCGGGAATCCGAACTGCAGGGCAGCTTGAGCGGCGTCACGATGGGACTCGCGGGAATCGTGACTTGCCTTTTGTTTATCCCGATATACGCATGGCTGCGTTGAATTTTGTACGTTAGGAGTGAAAAAAAAGGTAAACGGAGACCGCAGTGCGAATACATTTACATAGATAAGGAGTGATCATGATGAGCGATGTTCGTCACGATGGAAAACCCGACATTCAGGCATACCTTGAGCGCATCGGCTACGACGGCCCGCTGGACGGCAGCGCGGAGACGCTCGCCGCCTTGCAGGAGTGCCATTTGCATGCGGTGCCATACGAAAACCTGGACATATTGCGCCGTGTCCCGCTGTCGCTGGAAATTCCCGCTTTGTTCGATAAGATCGTCGTTCGCCGCCGCGGCGGCTACTGCTTCGAGCTTAACGCCCTGTTCGGCTGGCTGCTGCAAGAGCTCGGATACCCGGTCGTCAGCTTGATGGCCCGCTTCTGGCGGGACGAGCCGAATCCTCCGCCGAAACGCCGCCATCACGTCCTTAAAGTCGGCGTCGGCGACAACTATTACTTGTGCGATGTCGGAGTGGGCGGGATCGTGCCGCGCCGGCCGATTCTGATGGTAGAGAAGCTCGAGCATGAGCAAGGCGACGAATGCTACCGCCTGGAGCGCGTCGACTACTACGGCTGGATGCTGTGCGAATGGAAGCGCGGCGAGTGGAGCCGTCTTTACTCGTTCACGGAGGAGCCGCAGCTGCCGAAAGATTTCGTTATGGCTACGTATTGGTGCGAGAACGCGCCGGATTCGATTTTCATCAAAGACGCCATGGTGGCGATCCGCACCAAGGAAGGGCGCAATACCGTCTCCGGCAACGAATTCCGCATTTTTACATCCGAAGGCGTACGCGCATTTACGCCGCAGACGGAAGCCGACTATCAGACGGCGTTGCGGACGTATTTCGGAATTGAGATAGGCGTATAAAAGGCAAGCCGCAGCTGCGGCTTGCCTTTTATTCTCGCGAACAAGACCAGTTTTGCCGCTCTGCGTTTCCTCAAACACCGCGATGCAATTTGCCCGCGTCTTCTCGTCAAGCGAATCCCGCCGTTGGAACGGACCGATGGGATAACGTAGCTCCTCCATAGCTACAACTCCTCTGTTTGCTTTTGTTTGCACCCATTACATCACATACCCGAACGAAAATGAAGAAAATAGTTCGGCTGGGTGCAGGAAGCAAGCCGCACTGTCGGTTAACGGTTCAAGTCGTGCCCGACCGCGGGTTGTGGGCCGCGGAGGTGGAGCCGGTTTCCAATATTTCGGCAGGAAATTATCGAAAAATGTCGATTCTTAACATTTTTTAAGGAGGCATTGCGCGCAGCATGTAGAATATGTCAGTAACGAAGAGCTGGCATTTGCTGTAAGCGTAACGGAGGGAGTACCCGCGTGCACATAATTAAAGACACTTTACTGCAGCTGTTTTTCGCGTTGCTGCCGTTTTTGGCGTTTAACGTGTTTTATCGGGACAAAACGCAAAATTACAGCCGCAAATTCATCGTCGTCACTTGCGCGACCTCTTTGTTTGTGTCGATGACGTTCGCTTCCAGCGTCAAGCACGGAATTATTTTCGATATCCGCTACATCATCATGTATTTCGGCATCGTGTTCGGCGGGGTCAAGACCGGCGTTATTTTGCTCGTGGAATTCGTACTTTACCGGTTTTGGCTCGGCGGCGAAGGGAGATGGGTTGCGATGATCATTATGGTGTGCACGTTTCCGCTGTCGATTTTATTCAACCGGCTGTACCAGCGCACACACCGCGTCACCTTCATCACCTTTCTCGCGGGAATCGTGTTCTCCATCATTCCGTTCGTTTTCACTTACTCCTTTTTCGATTCTGCTTATTTTGTAAGCAATATCGGGTTTCATGTACTCGCTTTGCCGGTCCAAAACTCGCTCGGCATCTGGCTCCTCATTTCATTATTTAACCAGGCTGTTTTGGACAAGGAATTGTCGCTCAGCTACGCGCAAATCGAGAAAGTGTGGGTGATGAGCCACGTCGCGGCTTCGCTCGTGCATGAAGTGCGGAATCCGCTGACGGTGGTGAAAGGATTTTTGACGCTGATCCGTGAAAACGCCCTATCCAAGGACAAAATCGAAAAATATATCGATATCAGCTTTGACGAGATGCAGCGCACGGAATCGATACTTTCGGAATACCTCTCCTTGTCGAAGCCTCTCATCGAACGGCGCGAACGGATCGATTTGGCGCATCATCTGCAGACCGTTCTGGACGTGATGAGCCCGTATGCGAATATGAGCAACGTCCGTTTGGACATGCAGCGCCCGCCCGAACCTCTCTGGATATTCGCCAATGCCGACGAAATCAAACAGATGCTCGTCAATTTTATTAAAAATGCCGTCGAGGCGTGTTCCGAAACGGCCGGCGGCATGGTGTCCATACGGCTCAATACGGCGGCCAAACATGCCGCGATCGCGATTAAAGACAACGGCGTCGGCATGAGCCAGGAACAGATGAGCCGCCTCGGCGCCATTTATTTTTCCACCAAGTCGAGCGGCACCGGGCTGGGTCTGACGTTCTCCTACCGCGTCATCCGGGCGTTAGGCGGCTCCGTCTCCGTACGCAGCGAGCCCAAGGCCGGGACGGAGTTTCTGATCAAGCTGCCGCTCATGAAGGCGAAGGCGGACAGCAGCGCAACGTAACAGGAGCGGATTAGGAGGCTGGCGCCGAACCGGGCTGCCGCGGGACATCCGTCGCATCGCTAACGGAACGATCTTCGAGCGGCAACGGCGGACGCGGTTACCGCTTAATTTTTCGCGCAGTCCCCGTTTCCGCCGCCTTACGGACCTGATCTAGCAATTCGTGAACAGCTGCGGCAGTGCGAAAGTCCGGGGCACGGTTCGTATTATGCAGCAAATCGCTATAAATTTGGGCATAGAGCTGGGCGACGTTGAAAGCCGGTCCCGGTTGTAACGGAGAAGCCGCCGGCCGATCATATTGCGCAGGAACGGGCAATTCCGCGAAGTCTTCTCCCCCTCGCGCTCCTTTCACAATAAAGGTATCGATTTGGAACATAAAGTTCTCTTTGGACAGCAGAGTCAAATCTCCTTCGGTTCCGTTGATTTCTATCGAAAGGCTCCCCTTGTAAGTGTTGCGGATTTGCGCGGTAACGATCGCTCCGTTGGCCGAGATTGCGTTCACGACGACGTGATCCGGCGAGGTCGCTCGAACCGTCTCGCCCGTTTCCACGACTTTGATCCGTTCGGACTGCGTCGCCAGGATGCCGGATACGTCCGAGAATGTCCCCAGAAGGTAAGTCAGCCCGTCCAGCAAATGTCCGGCCGTAATGGTGAACTGGTTTGCCCCGTTCGTTTCGTCCAGCATGTATGTGCGGGATTGTTTGATTTGTTTGGAGCGCGCAGGGAAGAGGGGCAGCGCGTAGTTGCAATGGACAGCCAGCACGTCTCCGACATAGCCGTCGGCCAGAAGATCTTTCACATAAGCAAGAGCCGGGTTCGCCCGCGCCTGCAAGCCGGCAAAATGACGCACTCCCCGTTCCTCCGCCGCCCGCAGCAAACCAGCCGCTTCTTCGGTCGTCCGGCCAAGGGGGAATTCGCAATACACGTGTTTCCCCGCTTGCAAAGCGGTGCGAACGAGCCGGTCGTGCTCGGGCACTTTGACCGCGATCGTAACGAGATCGACGTCGGGATGCGACGCCAGTTCATATGGATCGGTAAAAGCGTGGGGAATGGCAAAACGTTCGGCCGTTTCGCTGGCGCTCGTCTGGCGGGTAGTGCTGACCGCAACTGTTTTGAACCCGGGCAAGGCGTCGAGCGCCGGAAGATGCGCCTGCCCGCCCCACGTTCCATCGGTGCTGGCGCCGATGACGCCCACTCCTATTCTGTCGTCTTTCATGGCGATCACTCTCCCATAGCATGTGTGCATGAAATTGATGCAAGGCGTTTGCCTGCCCGTAGACATACAATATTACAAGTACTAAAATTAAGTAAGTAGGCACTTTAAAGTGCGCTGCGAACCATCAGGTGCGTAGGAGTGGGAACATGGCCAGGCAGACAGCAGCTACACCGGCAATTTCCGTAACGGATTGCGCTTACAGCCGAGTGCTTGAAATCGTGTCCAGCAAGTGGACGGTGCTCATTATTTTTGCTTTGGCGGGCGGGGCTCAAAGGTATGGGGAATTGAGAAGGCGCATTGCGGACATTTCCCAGAAAATGTTGACGCAAACGCTTCGCCAGCTGGAACGGGATGGGCTCATCAAGCGTACCGTTATGCCGGCGGTGCCGCCGATTGTCGAATATGCGTTGACCCCGCTGGGGGAAACGCTGCTTCCGCATATACGGCAGATGAAGCAATGGACGACCGACTACTATCCGCTTGTCGAACAGGCAAGAAAAGAATACGACCGCGAGAACGCGCAAAAATAAGCAAGAAAACGCCGCGGGCACCATCATTCCAAAAGGAAACGCGGAAAATGAACGTTGACGTAAACGGTAAAGTTCATTATACTTAAACCAACATTTACGTTAACGTTAACGTTTCGTGTGCAAGAAATGAGGGGGAAGATGAGCAAGTACAAAATCGAAGAAGTAGCCAAGCAATGCGGGTTAACGAAACGGACGCTTCGGTATTACGAAGAAATCGGGCTGCTGTTTCCGGCCGAGCGGAGCGAAGGCGGATACCGGCTCTATACGGATAAACATATTGAGCGCTTGAAACAAATTATGAGCGCGCGCGACGTGCTCGGATTTTCGTTGCAGGAGATTCAGGAATTCATTTCCATCAGCGAGCAGTTTGACCATCAGCGCCAAATCATCCGAGACATCGTCGACAAACAGGCGAGGCTCGAGAAGTTGTCGGAAGTCGAAGAGACGCTGCTCAAGCAGCTGAGCCTGATCGATCAGAAACTGGAAAAAATGAATGCGATCAGAAGAGATATTTACCAGCTTTTCGATCAAGTCGTCACGGCAAAACAAAAATTACAAACGGATAGGGAGTAAACCAATGTCATCGTCTACCATTTCGCAGCAAAACGTCAGCCTTTTGAAGCAGCCCCGGGCCGTATGGGCTGTTTTTTTCGCGTGCATCATCGCTTTCATGGGACTCGGGCTCGTCGATCCGATACTGCCGGCGATCGCCAAGCAGCTGCACGCTTCGCCAAGCCAAGTTACGCTTTTGTTCACCAGCTATAACGCCGTCATGGCAGTGGCGATGCTCATTACCGGTGCCTTATCGTCGAGGATCGGGATCAAATGGACGCTGCTTGCCGGCATTGTCATCATCGCCTTGTTTTCCGCTCTCGGCGGGTCTTCCAACGGCATTTGGCCGCTCATCGGACTGCGCGGCGGCTGGGGGCTCGGCAACGCGCTGTTCGTGGCGACGGCGTTATCGGCGATCGTATCTCTTTCCGAGGCGGGCACGGCGCAAGCCGTCATTTTGTATGAAGCCGCCATCGGCCTCGGCATCTCGATTGGACCTCTGCTTGGCGGAGAGCTCGGGGCGATTTCCTGGCGCGGGCCGTTCCTGGGGGTTGCGACCTTAATGGTGGTAGCCTTCATCGGTCTCGTGACGTTAATGCCGAATCAGTATGCGGGCCGCGCAGCCAAATCGAAAACGTCGCTGCTGGCCCCGTTCCGCGCCATGAAATACCGCGCACTCGTCGTGTTCGGCATTGCGGCTTGCTTGTACAATTTCGGCTTCTTCACCTTGCTGGCGTACGCGCCGTTCGTCATGGGACTGGATGAGCATGGGCTCGGTTATGTATTTTTGGGATGGGGCATACTACTCGCGATCACGTCCGTGTTTATGGCGCCGAAGCTGCAGCAAAAATTCGGCACCGTGAAATCGATGTGCGCGATGCTGTTCCTGTTCGGCCTCGTGCTGCTGGCTATGGGCATTTGGACGTCGACGCAGTGGGTCGTTATCGCCGCGGTCATTTTTGCCGGAGCCTTGCTCGGGAACAACAATACGCTCATTACGACGGCCGTCATGAACGCCGCTCCCGTCGAACGGTCGACGGCATCCGCCGCTTACAGCTTCCTGCGCTTTCTCGGCGGGCTGTGGCTCCTTTCTTGCCGGCAAGCTGGCGGAATGGTACAATCCGCACGTTCCTTTTATCGTCGGCGCCGGGTTCGTCATTTTGTCGGTGCTGTTTATTTGGGTGAACCAGAAGCACGTGAGCCATGTCGATCAGGCGGAAGCCGCACACTGATTCCGGGAGGGCCAGCATGCAAGCCCATGAAATCATGATCAGTAAAGTGTACAAAGTCAAGGAAAGCGATGCCGTCCGCTCGGTCGTCGAGAAATTTATGGACCATCGCATCAGCGGCCTTCCCGTCGTCAACGACAGAAACGAAATTGTCGGATACGTCAGCGACGGGGACATTATGCGGTATATCGGCAAGCATCAGGATGTCGTCGTCGACTTTCTTTATTATTCCGCCGTGTTCCGGGGAGATGTCGAGGAGTTTGAGGCAAGGGCCAGGAAGCTGCTCGCATTGCCGGTAATGAGCATCGCCAAAAAAAAGGTGATCACCGTTTCCTGGGATGAAGAAATAGAACAAATCGCCGCCATTCTCGGCAAAAAACAGATCAAAAAGCTGCCGGTCGAGCGGGACGGCGTGCTGGTCGGCATCATCAGCCGCGGCGACGTGATCCGCCATGCGTTTAAAACGATATTGTAAACGACAAAAACCACCTCAATCGCCGAGGTGGTTTTGCATTTTTGCAAGAGCAGCCGCTGGCGGCGCTCCGTTAATTAATCGCCATTTGCTAACGCCCCACCCAAAATGCCGCTGCTGTTGCGCCATGCGCACTTGAAGCGGCATTTTCGTGCGTCTACCACTTATAAAAGCCGGGCTTTTTGTCGATTCATGTTCGATTTTTTCTATATACAGAAACAAACAAAGATGATAAACTGGAAACAAACAAAAACAAAAACATACAATCGGTAAAATTCGGAGGTAAATTCATGGTACCTAGTTTATGGGATCCCGCTGCAGCGTCCCGGCTTCAAGACGGGCTGGAGGAGCTGGTGTACCGCTCCAACTTGATCGGATCGGATCGCCGCGTATGCAACTGGGGGGGCGGCAATACGTCGAGCAAGACGATCGTGAAAGATTTCCGCGGCCGCGATATAGAGGTTATGTATGTCAAGGGCAGCGGCTCCGATTTGGCGACGATGAAGGCCGGCAATTTCACCGGTCTGCGGATGGAAGATATTCGTCCTTTGTTCGAGCGGGAGCACATGTCCGACGAAGAGATGGTGGCGTACTTGTCGCACTGCATGATCGACGCGAGGCACCCGCGCGCTTCGATCGAGACGCTACTGCACGCTTTTTTGCCGTTCAAGCATATCGACCATACGCACCCGGACGCCATCATCAGCCTGTGCTGCGCCGATAACGGCAAGCAGATTGCGGAGCAAATTTACGGCGACCGGTTCGTCTGGGTTCCCTACGTCCGTCCCGGCTTCACCTTATCCAAAATGATCGCCGAAGGCGTGCTCGCGAATCCCCGGGCGGAGCTTGTGCTAATGGAGAAGCACGGCCTCGTGACATGGGGGGATACGTCCGAGGCTTGCTACGCCAAAACGATCACCATCATTAACGAGGCGGAGCGCTATATCGAAGCGCGCGTAAGCGAAGCGGGCGCGTTCGGGGGCGCCCAATATGCGCCGCTCGCTCCCGAAGTCCGGCGCCGCATAGTGGCGGAAGTGATGCCGGCGGTGCGCGGCGCAGTCAGCGATGCGAAGCGGATGATGCTGGCGTTCGATGACGAAGCCGATGTGCTGCAGTTCGTCTGCGGCGCGAATTCCGCGCAGCTGTCCCAGATCGGCGCGGCGTGTCCGGACCATCTCGTGCATACGAAGGTCGTGCCGCTGTTCATCGACTGGGAGCCGAGCGCGGACGGCGCGGAGGGGCTCAAGGCGAAGCTGACCGCCGGCATCGCTGCGTACAAAGAGCAGTACAAAGCATACTTCGAGCGCAACCAAAACGAAGGCGACGTTATGTTCGAGGCGGCTCCGCGCGTCATTCTGATCCCGGGCCTGGGGATGATCAATACCGGCAAAAGCCGGGCGATGGCCGAGGTCAGCGGCGCGCTGTACCATCGCGCCATTGCCGTCATGCGCGGGGCGACGGCGCTCGGCAACTTCGTATCGCTCAGCGAGAACGAGGCGTACAACGTGGAATATTGGCCGCTGGAGCTGTATAAATTGACGCTGGCGCCGGCAGAAGCGGAGTTTTCCCGCAAGGTGGCGTTCATCACCGGCGGCGCGGGCGGCATCGGCAGCGAGACGGCGCGCCGGCTTGCGGCGGAAGGCGCGCACGTCGTGCTGGCCGATCTGAATTTGGAAGGCGCGCAGCAGGTGGCGGGCGAGATCAACGCCAAATACGGCGATGGCCGCGCGATCGCCGTCAAGATGGACGTAACGAAAGAAGACGAAGTGGCCGCCGCTTACGCCGAAACGGCTCTCGCCTACGGCGGCGTCGACATTATCGTCAACAATGCGGGTCTGGCCACGTCAAGCCCGTTCGACCAAACGAGCCTGAAAGAATGGAATCTCAACATGAACGTGCTGGGCACCGGCTATTTTCTCGTGGCGCGCGAAGCTTTCCGGCTCATGAAGGAGCAGGCGCTCGGCGGCAGCATGGTGTTCGTCGCTTCGAAAAACTCGGTCTATGCCGGCAAGAACGCGACGGCGTACAGCGCGGCGAAAGCGCTGGAAGCCACCTGGCCCGCTGCATCGCGACGGAAGGCGGGGAGTTCGGCATCCGCGTCAATACGATTTTGCCTGACGCCATTTTGCAGGGCTCCGCTATTTGGAGCTCCAACTGGCGGGGCGAGCGCGCTGCCGCATACGGGATCGAGCCGGATGAGCTGGAGGAATATTACCGGAAGCGGACGACGCTGCTCGTCAACATTTTCCCGAAAGATATCGCGGAAGGGATCGCCTTCTTCGCCTCCTCCCGGTCGGAGAAAACGACGGGCTGCATGCTGACGATCGACGGCGGCGTTCCGGCCGCGTTTACCCGCTAACCCGGACATTGAGCGGAAAGGAGCTGGACGATATGTATACGGCGAAAGGCGCGAAAACATGGTTCATTCCGGACGGCTACATTCCGGAGAAAAGCTCGGGCGAGCTGACGAGCCACGAGTCGGTATGCGTGCTCAACACTTCCGGCGCAGCTGCGCGGCTGCGGTTTACGATCTATTTCGAAGACCGCGATCCGCTTGCCGGCATTGAAGTTGCCGTGCCGGGAAGACGAACGATGCATATCCGCACAAGCTCGCTCGGCCGGGACGGCATGTCGATACCGGTCGGCGTTCCGTACGCCATCGAGGTGGAAAGCGACATTCCCGTCATCGTGCAGTACAGCCGGCTCGATGCGACGCAGAGCGAGAACGCCCTCATGTCAGTCATGGCTTATCCTCTTCATTAATTTTTGGAACGAACGAAAGGATGAATGGCGATGAACGATCGGGCTTACGCGTTATTCGAGGAACAGCAGAAGGCAAGGGGCATCGATGTGGAGCAAGTGAAAGCGCGGCTCAAAGCGCTGCGCATTGAGACGCCGTCGTGGGGATACGGCGATTCCGGCACCCGTTTTAAAGTGTTCAAGAAGGTCGGCGTGCCGCGCAACCCGTACGAGAAATTCGAGGACGCCGCCCAGGTGCACAAGCTGACGGGGCTGTGCCCGTCGGTCGCGATCCACATTCCGTGGGACAAAGTCGAAGATTACGGGAAGCTGCGGACGCACGCCGAAAGCCTCGGGCTGAAGATCGGCGCCGTCAATCCGAACTTGTTCCAGGAAGACGAATACATGCTCGGCAGCGTCACGAACGCCGATCCGGCCGTCCGCCGCAAGGCGACAGGCCATTTGCTGGAGTGCGTCGACATCGCCAAGGAAACCGGGTCGCGCGACTTGAGCCTATGGTTTGCGGACGGCACCAACTATCCGGGCCAAGGGGACATCCGCAAGCGGAAGGCGTGGATGCTGGAGGCGCTCGCCGAAATGTACAAAGCGATGGCGCCGGACATGCGGATGCTGATCGAATACAAGTTTTTCGAGCCGGGATTTTACCATACCGATTTGGCGGATTGGGGCATGGCGTTGGGTTACGCGCTGAAGCTCGGGCCGCAAGCTGAAGTGCTCGTCGACACGGGCCACCATGCGCAAGGAACGAATATCGAGCATATCGTCGCTTACCTGATCGACGAGAAGCGGCTCGGCGGCTTCCATTTCAACAGCCGCAAATATGCGGACGACGATTTGATCGTCGGCTCGGCCAATCCGTACGAGCTGTTCCTGATCTTTTACCAAATTCTGAATGCCGCCGGCGACAGCGATGCGGACATCCGCCGCACGGTGGACAACATCGCCTACATGATCGACCAGTCGCACAATATCGAGCCGAAAATTCCGGCGATGATTCGCTCCGTGCTGAACGTGCAGACGCAATATGCCAAAGCGCTGCTGATCGACCACGCCGAGGTGGAAGCGGCGCAGCGGCGTGGCGACGTGCTCGGCGCCGAGGACGCCGTGCGCAAAGCGTTTGAATTCGATGTGACACCGCTGCTGCACGCGGTGCGCGAAGAGGAGGGGCTACCGCTCGACCCGATGAAGGCGTATTTGGACAGCAGCTACGGCAAAGACATTATGGCCAGAGGCAAGGGCGGTGCCAGCTGGTGACCGTACTGGCCTACGATTTGGGGGCGAGCGGCGGCAAGGCGCTGCTCGGCCGTTTGACTGACCGCGGCATCGAGGTGGAGGAGCTGCACCGCTTTCCGAACGATCCGGTGCAGGTCGGGCAGCGGCTGCATTGGGACATTTTGCGCCTGTATCACGAAATCAAGCAAGGGCTGCTCAAGGCGAAGCTGCGCGGCGCCGTTCCTGAAAGCGTCGCCATCGACTCCTGGGCGGTGGACTTCGGCCTGCTCGGCAATAACGGCGAGCTGCTCGGCAATCCGTACCATTACCGCGACCGGCATACGGAAGGCGCAATGGAGAAGGTGCTGGCCGCCGTGCCGCGCGAGCGCATATTTCAGCGCACGGGCATTCAGTTTTTGCCGTTCAATACGATGTATCAGCTGGCCGCTTTGAAGGAGGCGGGCTCGCCGCTCCTGAAAGAAGCGGCGCGGTTTCTCATGATTCCGGATTTGCTGCGCTATTTTTTGACCGGCGAGACGATGAACGAATTTTCGAACGCGACGACGACGCAGCTGTTTAACCCGACGTTAGGCGACTGGGACGGCGAGCTGCTCGCCGCGCTCGATATTCCGCCGTCGTGGTTCGGGCCTGTCGCCGAGCCTGGCACGCCGGCCGGACAGCTGCTGCCCTCGGTGTGCGCCGAGCTCGGCGTCGGCTCCATCCCCGTCATCGCCGTCGCCGAGCATGACACCGGGTCCGCCGTCGCCGCCGTGCCGGCGCTGGAGCGCTCGTTCGCTTACCTTAGCTGCGGCACGTGGTCGCTGCTCGGCACGGAAATCGAACGCCCCGTCATGAACGAGGAAGCTTTGCGCTGCAATTTCACGAACGAAGGCGGCATCGGGCGTACGTTTCGGCTGCTGAAAAACATAATGGGCCTGTGGATTTTGCAGGAGCTGCGGCGCGAATGGGAGAAAGAGGGACAGAGCCGCTCGTTTTCCGAGCTCGCGCTGCTGGCCGCCGGGGCTCCGCCGTTTCGCGCCTGGATCGACCCCGACGACGCGCTGTTCCTGCCTGCCGGCGACATGCTGCCGCGCATTCGCCAGTACTGCCTCCGGACAGGGCAGCATGCACCGGAAGACGCGGGCGAAGCCGTCCGTTGCATTTTGGAAAGTTTGGCGTTAAAGTACCGGTATGTGCTGGAAATGACTGAGCGGCTTGCCGGCCGGCAGTTTTCCGGCTTGCATATGGTAGGGGGCGGCATCCATAACACGCTGCTTTGCCGCTGGACGGCAAGCGCGATCGGCAAACCGGTGTGGGCCGGTCCTGCGGAAGGAAGCGCGGTCGGCAATTTGGCGGTGCAGTGGATCGCGCGAGGGGCGTTCCCGGACATATGGGAAGCGCGCAAAGCGATACGCGAATCGTTCCCGGTCGCGGTCTACGAGCCGGAAGAGCGGGATGCCTGGGAAGAAGCTTACGGGAAGTTCATAGCGGTAACGGGACTTGCCGAATAACGATTGGAGAGAATTCGTATGCTGGTTGCCGAACGATATGAAAAAATTGTGCAATTGGTCAACGAGAGGGGCAGCATTCGGGTGTCCGAGCTGAGCGAGCTGTGCCAGGTGACGGAGGAGACGATCCGCCGCGATCTGGACCGGCTCGAGTCCGAAGGGCGGCTGCGCCGCTCGCACGGCGGGGCCGTCAGCATCAAGGAGCAGCAGCCCGAGATTCCTTACTTCGAGCGGGAAGTGACGAACGCCGAAGAGAAGAAGCGGATTGCCCAGGAAGCCGTGAAGCGGATTCAGCCTAACGACAGAGTGCTGCTGGACGCTAGCTCGACGGCATGGTACATGGCTTCGTATTTGCCCGACATTCCGCTTACCGTGCTGACCAATTCGATTAAAGTCGCAACGGAGCTGAGCAGCAAAGAGAAGATCATTGTCATTTCCACGGGCGGGCAGCTCGCCCGAAGATCGCTGTCGTACGTCGGGCCGCTGGCGGAACGTTCGCTGGATGCGTACCATGTCGACAAATTGTTTTTATCGTGCAAAGGCGTCCATCTGGAGCGCGGCATCAGCGAATCGAACGAATTGCAGGCGCTCGTGAAGAAAAAAATGATCGACATCGCCGATCAAGTGGTGCTGCTGGCCGATTCGAGCAAATTCGGGGTGAGAGCGTTCACGCAAGTGGCGGAGCTCGCCGAAGTGGACGCCATCATTTCCGACCAGCGGCTCGGCCGGGACACGGTTGCGCAGCTGCAAGAACGCGGATTTTCCGTAACGACGGTTTAACAGCGAAAAGGGCAAGCGGGCGCAATCGCTGCGCACGCTTGCCTTTTTTTTTTACCGATAAGGAATGTTTAAGTTCTCAAAAATTCTGGGAAGTTTTGCTTAACTTTATAGAATTTATATGCTGTCGGGGGTGAACGGGGCTTTCGCCCCGCATTTGATTCCCGCAATAAGTGTCCAGCTTGAAAAGTTTGCGATCGCTTTTGCAGGATTATGATTTGGGGAAACCAACGGTAACCCGCCGGTACAATCCGAGAGACGGTTTGTTTAACCGATTCGGAAGGCGCAGATTGCGTTAGTTGTAGTTTAGAGCATGCCATACAATGAGTGGGAGCGATGCCATCGAGACTTAACTGGAAATCCTCCTGTTCACGTTGCTGTTTGAAATGGGATTATTCAATGAAATGGAAAAGCTACTGCTAATTTCAACGAACTCCTCCGATATAGGGGCAGACAGCCGATTTTGCGGGAAGTTTTCCCGCTAACCCCCCTTTAATTCGAGATTTTGGTCGAATTAGCGTGAGGATTTCCTGCAACAACATTCGGTCAGGCGACTGAGGCTGCACCCGCTAAGCAACTATGGTTTTCAACAGGGCGGAGCGTAAGGGTTCGGGGGGGGGGGGGCCGAATGGGGCCCATCCACGATAACGTGCGATTCTGCAAACGGAAACGAGAGTTGAATGAATTGAAACGGGAGCTGCGGCGGCAACTCCCGTTATATTTGCCGTTGAGTCAAAATTATACTTCAAATCTCATTCCGGTAGGCAGGGCGGCGGAAAGAACCGGTTCGCTATGCAGCGACATACGAGACGCTGTTAGACGCCAATTTGACCGAATGGGCAAACAAGGACCTATTGTTCCCTACATAGCGACGAAATTTCCTACGGAGCGACCTTCGAGACGCTGAAGGCCGTTATTTTCATTTCGGCTCAAAATCAAAGTCAGTGAAGTCTCTGTTTAGCGAAACTCGTGCTCTATTTACTCCATAAAGCAATGTCTGTTCGGATCCAGGCCGAATCCGGGGCGTTTTCGTTCGGCTTCCGTCCAACTATCGGCATGTTCCCCTCAATACAAACCCCAAAAGTCACCACACCAACACCTCGCGCCAAACCTCCGTAATGATCGCGAGCACCCGTAGCCGTCTGCCGTCTGTTTCGCTTGCCATGGAATATCCGCCGGTTCGGTTCGATCATTCAAGGTCAGTGTAGACAGAGACCAGCATTAGCAAAAAATCGTCCAAGCAAGCCGGTGATGTTGCGGCAATGTCACGCATAGGCCCGGCGACATAGCTATATACTGACTTCAGGTATTGATACCGGATCAGCCGCGAAAGCGCTGCTTGCTAGAGCTTTATTTTCCAAGCGCTAGGAGAACGTCTCCAGCGCGATTTGGACGAACAATTGAACGGCGGGCGACGCTTCCTTGAACGAAGGGCAAGCAAGGCCGAAATGCCGCCACAGCGGCGGATCCAGCTCCCGAACGTGCACGCCAGGCAGCTCGCCCGGAAGCGCCAGCTCGGCGACGATGGAGAGGCCCAGCCCTTCTTCGATCATTTTGAGCAGCGTGCTCGTGTTCTGCACTTGAAATTCGGTCCGCGGCTTGATGCTCGCCTGCTCGAACAATTCGAGGAGGGGGGCTTCGTACCCGGTGGAAATAATGAATTTCTCGCCATCCAGCTTCGGGAGCGGAATGCGCGGCAATTGGCGGAGCGGGTGATCATGCGGCAGCACGACAACCATCCGGTCTTTGGCGAGCGGAATCACTTCCAGCCGTTTGTTGGGGAAGGTGACGAAGCCGACGTCCGCTTCCCGCGACAAGAGCCGCTGCTCGACTTCCTGATACGTCCCTTCCAGCAAAACCATCTCGATGTTCGGGTGTTTGCGCCGGAACGCGCCGATAATTTTGGGCAAAAAATGGGCGGAAGCGCTCGGGAAGCTGCCGATGCGCACCGTACCGGTTTCCAGCCCTCGCTCCGCGGCAACGTCCTGCTCGATCTTGTCGATCAGGCCGACGATCCCCCGCGCGTGAACGAGGATGCGCTGGCCCACAGCGGAGAGCGCCAGTCCTTTACGGCGATCGCGCATGAGCAGAACTACGCCGAGCTCCGCTTCCAAGCTGGAAATCGCGTGGCTGACGGCGGGCTGCGTCATATTGAGCGCTTGTCCGGCTTTGGTGAAGCTGCCCAGCTCTGCGACTTTTACAAATACAATTAACTGCGTGATTGTCATAGTCAAATTATAACCTTTTACTTATGATATGCATTACAAACATTCATTTTATTTATGCTATGACGTAGTTTATCATAAGGAGATATAGGCAAGCAATGACAGAGAGAGACATCGCAAGGAGAGAGACATGTTGGGCAAATCTTCGATTTGGACGAAAGATTTTATCGCGATATGCTTGAGCAGCTTTTTTTTGTTTATGAATTTTTATACGTTGGCCACGACGTTGCCGGTATTCGTTATCGACCATTTTCACGGAAGCCAGCAGCAAATCGGCCTGGTGCTTACGGTATACGTCATCGCGGCGGTGCTGCTGCGTCCGCTCGCAGGCCGATGGGCCGACCGTTTCGGGAAAAAGAAAATCGCCGTCGTCTCGCTCGCGCTTTTTTTGGCTTGCACGGTTATGTATTTCGGCGCTCGCAGCCTACCGCTGCTGCTCGTGCTCCGCACGCTGCACGGCGGCAGCTACGGCATGGCGTCGACGGCGGCGGGGGCGGTTGCCGCGGACCTCGTTCCCGCCAGCCGCAAAGGCGAAGGCATCGGATATTACAGCATGTTCATGAGCTTGGCGATGGTCGTCGGTCCGTTCGTCGGCCTTACCGTGACGGCGCATTCCAGCTTTACGGTGCTGTTCGCGATGTGCTGCGCGTTCTCGCTCCTGTCGCTGCTGTGCGGCGCGTGGATGCGGCAGCCCCGCGGCGAGCCTGCCGTCAAGCAAAGCGACGCAGGCGCTGGCGGGCTGCGGCTCGGCAATTTGATCGAACCGGGGGCGCTGCCTGTATCGCTGGCCGGTTTGGTGCTGGCTTTCTCCTACAGCTCGCTGACCGCGTTTATTTCCGTCTATGCGAAGGAGCTTGGGTTCGAGCATGCGGCGAGCTATTTCTTTATTTGCTTTGCGGCGATGATCGTGCTGCCGCGGCCTTTTATCGGCAAAATCTTCGATAAATTCGGCGAGCATGTGCTCGTTTACCCGGGCGTTCTGCTGTTTATCGCCGGCATGATGCTGCTCAGCCACGCTCATAGCGCAGCCTTGTTTTTATGCTCCGGAGCCGTTATCGGCTTAGGCCACGGAGCGATCATTCCGTGTTTTCAGACGCTGGCGGTCAAAGCTTCGCCCAGTCATCGCAGCGGGCTGGCGACAGGAACGTTCTTCCTCCTGTTCGATCTCGGATACGGGCTTGGCTGTTATGTGCTGGGTGTTGTCGCCGAGCATACCCATTATCATACGATGTATACGATCTCCGGCGCATTGGCGTTTTTTACGGCAATTATCTACTATATTCTCCATCATCGGAAGCAAATTGCGCCGCCGGCTTTGCCAAAACGTTCCGTCATGAACCGCTGAAACCGCGGAAAACCGCCTATATCGTACAAAATGCCGCGCCGGGCCGCATACCCCGGCGCGGCATTTGTTCGACATTTTAGCTGCAAACGCTTACAATAATGCGTCTTATAACCTATACCGTTTTGCATCGGTCAGGCTTATAATAAATTTACAGAAGTTATTAGTCTATCCAAGAAAATGGCAAACCCGCCGAAAGGCGGCGACGCAAAGCTACAGGGGCTAAGGGAAACTATGCCAGCCAGCTGCCGAATTAGGGTGGACTTTTTATGTTTGCAACAGACCTGCATGAGGCCCACCCCGTCCGTCCCTTTGTGAAAGGAAGGAGGGAGATAAGGTGAAAGCGCAAGAATTGATCAGGTTACTGCTGCAATTTGGAAGCTTCCTTTTGGCGTTATTAACTTTTATCGCTTTGCTCGTTGCGAAACTCCACTGAATGTTCCGCGCGCCGCCGCCTTACGGTCTGAAGCGGCATTTCTAGCGCGGGACGGTCTGGCAAACCCGATAGCCAATGTAGGTGAAAGAGTGCCGGCGGCACTCTTTTTTTTGCGGCCGAAAAGAAATGTTGAAGTTCTCTGAAGCGATTAAGCGGTGAGAAGAGCATTGCTTGCGGCATGAAAGCTTCCGCTAGCGCGGAGTCATGCTTCGCGGGAGGGGGCTTCGTTCCGGAATTGCGCAGACACAATGTGCAAAACAATATTGGCGAGTATATATTATTGTGGTATAATAATAAACTTGAATTTTGACAATTGAAGAGCGTGTGATACATATGTGCTAAGAGCGAGCGTGAAACTACGCCAAGCTCAAGGAGGGTTCATGGAAACTTTACCGTGCCAAGGGTGCAGAGGATTGTGCTGCGGCCCTGTCCCTGTCACCGAGCAGGAATTGAAGCAAATCAGGAAAAAAATCAAATCGATGCCGGCCAAGCAGCGCCTGGAGCTGCAGCATCAGGACCGATTTTACGGCACCTGCATTTTTTATGACGTCAATCACGACCGCTGCGGCATTTATTCGGTCAGGCCCCGAATATGCCGCGACTTCGGCTACTACAAAAAGCTCGTCTGCTTCCGCAAGCCGGAGCTGGCGACGCGGGATCATTGGAGCAACACGGACAAGCCGGTCGCGATCTTATCCTCGGACATTACATGGCGCGATTTTCAATAATGTTGCAATCCTCTCATACAAAAGGACATGAAGGCAGCGGTGCGCGCCTCCATGTCCTTTTTGCATGATTGCTATGGGCCAGTTTGCCCCATCACATAGCGGTATGTTTCTTTCAGCCCGCAGTACAGGTCGTAATGGGGCTGCCATGCCAGAACAGAGCCCGCTTTCGCCTTGCTCAGACAGCTATGTTTAATGTCTCCCGGCCGCTCCTGCCTGTATTCGACGGCAAGCTCGGCACCGTGAATGTCGCGAAGCTTGGCGACGAGCTCGTCAATCGATGTAGGGACAGCGGTTCCTACTTGCACGATTTGCCCGTCGCCCCGCTTGGCCGCCGCCACGTTCGCCCGGACGACATCTTTTACATACACAAAATCGCGCGTTTGGTTGCCGTCCCCGTACACGATCAGGGGCAGTCCCTTCCCGATCCGATCCAGGAAGATGGCGACCACTCCGCCTTCCCCTTTCGGCGTTTGCCTTGGGCCGTAGACGTTGGCATACCTGAGAATCGTGTACCCGAGGCCGTACAGCCGGTGAAACAGTCTGATATACGATTCGGGCGTCAGCTTGGAGATGCCGTAAAACGAAATCGGCTCCGTCCTGTGATGCTCCTCGATGAGTGCTTCTTGCAAATCTCCGTAGACGGCGCACGACGAGGCGTAGACGATTTTGTTCACTGCCGCCTGCGCGCAAGCTTGCAACATGTTTGCCGTACCGGCGATGTTGATAGAAGCGTCGAAGTCAGGATCGCGGACGGAACGCTGCACGTCGACTTGGGCGGCCTGGTGGAAGACGATGTCGGGCCGTATGCTGACGATAAGCTGCCTCGCTTCTTCGCTGCGGATATCGAGGTTGTGCATCGTGACGCTGGCCGGCACGTAATCCGGTCTGCCCGTCGACAAGTTGTCGATGACGTGCACCGTCATGCCTTCCGCTGCCAGAGCTTCCGCCAGATGAGAGCCGATAAATCCGGCGCCGCCGGTAACGACCGCCTTCATTGCCCGTTCCCCGCCTTCGTCTGCTGCTCCCGGTACCATGCAATCGTCAGCCGCAGCCCTTCGTCAAGGCTTACCGACGGGTCGTAACCCAGAATGCGTCTGGAGCGGGAAAGGTCGGGAATGCGTGCGGGCATATCTTCATAGCCGGTACCGTAAGCTTTCTCGTACGGGACGAACTCGACGGGCGACGACGATCCGGCAAGCTCGCGGATTTTGTGGGCCAACTCGAGAATGGCGATGGGGCGCTCGGAACCGATGTTGAACGCCAGCCCGTTCGCTGCGGCGTCCATCGCCGCCACCGTGCCGGCAACCGTATCGCTGACGTAAGTAAAGCAGCGGGTATGGCTGCCGGAGCCATAGACGCGAATCGGCTCGTTCGCGAGCGCCGCCATAATAAAGCGCGGCACGACGCCGCCGTATTGCGAAGACGTTTGCCTCGGGCCGTAAGCGTTGAAGTACCGCACCACCGTGACCGGAAGCCCCTTGTCGGAATAGGCGAAGCACATATGCTCGTCGATCGCTTTGGCCGTCGCGTAGCACCAGCGGTGCACCGACGGTGCGCCGAGCACCCGATCCGAGTCTTCGCGGAATGGCAGCTTGTCGTTTTTGCCATATACTTCGGAAGTGGAAGCGAAGACGACTTTCGTTTTATGCTCATAGGCCAATTCGAGAACGTTGCGCGTTCCGTCGATGTTGCCTTCGATCACTTTGAGCGGATTCTCGACCGTATTTTTGACGCCGAGCACGGCGGCCAAATGAAAGACGGCGTCGCAGCCGGCCATCAGTTGCCGCAGCAGCGCCTTGTCCGTTACGGAACCGCGGACCATTGCGAATTGGCCGCTTTCCGCCGCTTTCGCCAGGAATCCGGGTGGCCTGCGGACATATCGTCCAATGCCGTTACGCGATGACCCAAAGCGATAAGGCGCTCGGCAAGGTGGGAACCGATAAAGCCGGCTCCGCCAGTAATGAGAATGTTCATACGATACCACCTTACAACGGTAATGGTTTTGGCGATAAAACCTTCCGCTAAACTCGTTCGTTCTTCTTCGAGAATACTCCGGTCATGTTATTCTCATAGCAGCACGATATTTCCGCGATCTTGTATATGCTTGGTCGCGTTGCGTGTGTCGATGACGAGTCGGCTGTACGCCGCTATTGAGTCGTAGGGAATACGCGAGTGATCCGTCAATATGAGCACGCAGTCATGCCGCTGAATGTATCTTTTCGTCAGTGCCACTCCTTTCAGCTTGCGTCCGCCGACTTCGATTTCGTTGATATACGGATCGTGGAAGTTGACCTGGACGCCCAATTCGAGCAGTTTTCCGACGATCGTTACGGCTCTCGATTCTCGCAAGTCGTTTACATCTCTCTTGTAAGTGACGCCAATGACGAATACGCTGCTGGCCTGCAGCGGTTTGCTGCCGGACAAGCAAGCCCGCACTCTTTGCACGACGTAATCGGGCATGCTCTCGTTAATCTCATGGGCAAGCTCGACAAACTTCAGATCGAAGCCGCGCTGCTTCGCCTTCCAGCTCAAATAGAGCGGGTCGACCGGAATGCAGTGGCCGCCGATGCCGGGACCGGGGTAATACGGAGTGAAGCCGTACGGCTTTGTGCTGGCGGCGTCGATCGCTTCCCACAAATTGACGTCCAGCTTCTCCGCCATCATGGCCAGTTCGTTCATAAACGAGATATTGACCAGCCGCTGGCAGTTCTCGAGAATTTTGGTGAATTCGGCTACTTTCGGCGAAGAGACGACTACGACGCGCTCGAATATGCTTTCATACAGCTCTTTGGCAAGTGTTGTACATGTCTCCGACACGCCGCCGAGCACCTTCGGGATATCCCGCAAATTTTGGTAGCGGCCCGGGTCGATGCGCTCCGGGGAATAAGCGAGAAAGACATTTTTACCGACGACGAGCCCGCCCGACTCCACGAGCGGCAGCAGCTCTTCTTGCGTCATTCCGGGATACGTCGAGCTTTCCGTAATGATCAGATGTCCTTCCCGTAAATAGGGGACGATGCTTTGCAAGGCACTTTTGACATAGGTCAAATCGGGCATCGAATCGCGGTCGAGCGGGGTAGGGACACAAATAATAATGACATCGGCGGCACTCACGACGTCATACGAATCGCCGACATGAAACTTGTAATTCGTAAACAGCAACTTAATATCTTTCGTCGTAAAATCTGATAAATAGCTTTGCCTGTTTATGAGCTTTTGGATTTTTTTCGAATCCGCATCTATCCCATAAACGAAATGTCCATTTTCGACAAATAAACGGGCTAGCGGAAGTCCTACATACCCTAAGCCTATAATTGCAATGGAACATTTGTTTCCGACTCCGCTCACGTTGTTCAGTCCTTTCGTAAAGTTTCACCCTTACCTTGCTTTAGAGCTCTATGAACGTAAAAAGCTTGAAGTCCTAACTTGCTCACTCCTTCTCCTCAATGTTCTTCATATCGTATGTCATGAGCCTTATAAAGGTATTAGTTTGATATCCCGCAAGAGAAGAAAAATAGTAAAATGACCGGCATATATAGGCTTTCGGCTGTACCGGATAGCGGAAATATAAAAGATGCCAGCCTATTAAATTAGTCGTCTATACCTTTCAAGATTATAGGACGAAACATAAAATGAGATGGAAAGGAAGTTCACGACACGGGGCAATGAAGGGATGAGGGTATGAAAATTTTGATGAGCAGTTATTTTAATTTGCCTCATGTAGGAGGGTTATCCGCTTATGTGGATACTCTTAAACAAGAACTGGAAAATATGGGACACGAAGTGGATGTGCTTGCCCATCATCCGGATATGCAGAAGTACTACATGTCGAATAACGACAGAACCCTAGACAAGTCGAAAATCAAAGATTTGGTGTACGAGAAGGTGTTCGCTTATTTCGAACAAAACATGCCGCATGTGGATCCGTGGATCAGGCGGAGAGAAATCGAGCGCTACTGCTTTGAAGTGGCGGCGGTCTCCTTCGGGCTCAATCAATACGACCTGATTCATACGCAAGACATCGTATCAACGAAAGCACTGTGGCGTGTCAAGCCGGCGGGGACGCCCTTGGTATCCACGATACACGGTTGCCTCGCCACAGAGTTTCTTTATACCGGCGATATTACAGGCAAACATACGCTGCCTTGGAAATACGTGTCCGCCGAAGAACGCTACGGATCGACTTCCAGCAATGCGACGATCCTCCTTCGAACTGGTTAAGGGAGCTGTACGCATCGGAGTTTCAAGTTCCGAGGCAGCATTTTCAAGTTATTCCGTACGGTATGGATATATGGTCGTTTCATAAAAGGATGGAGCAGCGGACGACGCTCCGGACTGAACAAGATATGAAAGTGCTCGTCTGTCCTGCCCGGCTCGTACACGTGAAAGGGCACAAGCATTTGTTCGAAGCGTTGGCCTTGCTGAAGGGCGAGCGAAGCGACTGGGTATGCTGGCTGCTCGGCGACGGGCCGCTCAGGGACGAATTGACGCAGCAATGCCGGGCACTCGGGCTTGGTGAGCACGTACAGTTTCTGGGCACCAGATCCGATGTGCCGGCAATTCTTGGCAGCGCGGATGTGTTTGTGCTCCCCAGCTTGCAGGAAAATTTGCCCTTCTCCGTCATGGAGGCGCAAATCGCCGGGAAAGCGATCGTCGTTTCGGATGCCGGGGGCATTCCGGAGATGGTCGAACACGGAACAACGGGTTTGATTTCTCCCGCAGGTCAAAGCGAGCCTATGTTTCATAACCTGAAGCGCGTTCTTGCCGATGATGTGTTAAGAAAGCGTTTGGGCGAGCAAGCCAAACAGTGGGCCATGCACCACTGGTCGATAGAAACGATGATGAAGAAGACGTTGGATGTTTACGACTCGGTTATACAAAGGAATATTACACAGAGGGGAGGAACCCGTTATGGATGATAAGTTAATAACCCCTTTGAAACAGGAAGCTATCGTTAAAAATATCATCGTCTCCGCAAAAAAGCTGAGTCGAAGAAAAAAAAGACAAGAAGAAAAAAAGACAAGAAGAAAAAAAAGACGATAAGAAAAAAAGACGATAAGAAAAAAAGACAAGAAGAAAAAAAGACGAGAAGAAAAAAAGATGAGAAGAAAAAAAGATGAGAAGAAAAAAAGACGAGAAGAAAAAAAGACGAGAAGAGGAGCAGAGAGAAGAAAAGTCAAAGACTGCAAATGCAACACAAAGAGCGTAACTCTCTGCGATTAGTTACCGGCGATACGGTGAGCGTTCCGATGTCCGAACCGGATCTCGTTCCGGCGTTGACCGCTCCATCTAATGATGTAGCAGAAACGGTTCCAGAGGATCATTACAACTCCATATTCTCTTTTAATGTCGTTACCCCGGAGGTCCAGGTAGATACCCGATTATGGGAAAATATAGTTGAAAACGTACCGGAACAATATTCGATTCCCGACCCCGAATTTATCCAGACATTGTCGCAGCAAACATCGTCGCCCGGAGAAGGGCCATTGAAGCACGTTGCTGACGAATGAAACGGTACCGATGAGTAATCGGTACCGTTTTTTCTTCTTTATCAGGTAGCGCCCCTTTCGTCGGGTTAAACCAACCTCTGTTGTGTACCGAAAGCCGGCTTCTCCTGCTGGCGATACTAATCCAGATCCAGATCCTTCATTAAGCGGCCGTCGAAATAAAAAGCTGCAGTGCAGAAGGGTTATTCCTGACCGCAGCTTATTTTCTTCTATTTTGGTACATACGTTAAAACAAATAGGCATGCTATCGATCAGGCGATATTCAATGGTTTCTACTGCCGGGTTCTCGACTTTGGCCGGCCGAAACGCTAAATCTCTTCCGCTGACTGAAGTCGTCCCGCATTTCGGCTCCTCAGGAGGTCCGAAGGACATGAAAATAAACGCAGCCCGACTTATATTTTTTTTGATTCATCGCTTGGGCAGCGCCGATGGCGATCCATTGTTCTCCTTGTTTGCGTATGCCGGCCAGCGAATGGCTGGATACCTCGGGATCCAGCCCATTGAACTCATGAACCACGTTTCCTTTCAGATCCAGCAAATAGGCGGCCCCATTTCTGGATCCGGCCAGCATCTTTCCCGAACCGTCCGTACCATCGATCCATGGCAAAATGCTTGTGCCCAGCTCCTGTTGCTCGAGCCAGCCTTCCTTTTCAAAAACCATTTGATGGTTAGGGACGGAATAAACCGTTATAGAACCGCGGCGATCTTCATCATTCCCGCTGGCCATTGGCGAACCGACCAAGACTTCATCCACCCCGTCGCCATCCATATCCCCTACGGTTATGTTATAACCGAATTGGTCAAACGGCCGTTTACCGATTGATTCGAAGAGCAGCCCTTTTTTTGGGGAATAGACGAGAATTCTTCCGATGCGCCTCAGTTCGGCTCGGGAAAACCGAGGAGCACCAATGACGATCTCGGCCTTACCGTCACCGTTTACGTCCCCCGCTGCAAGCGATGAGCCCAAGCCCTCCCGGCCGATCCCGGTAAATTGCTCCATAAGGCAGTAATCGCTGCCGGAAAATATCGACACCTTCCCGTTCCGGTCCAATCCATTCGGATCAAAATTATCGGAGGAGACCGCTACATCCGGAATACCGTCACCGTTCCAATCCAGAATGGCGATCGCCGTTCCGAGCCGCGCGTAATCCTCATTGCCGCTCCACCTGCGAAGCAACTTCCCCGTTATACCGGAATAAACCGATACGGCTCCGCATTCACTCCAAGTGCTGGAGCTTGCGCGCGGCGAGCCTACGATAATTTCCTTGGCTCCGTCGCCATCCACGTCCGCGAGCGCCACAGAAGTGCCGAAGCATTCGCCATAATTTTCGCCTGCCAACGTAAATAAGAGCTGCAAATCATGCGAGTACACGTATACCTTTCCCGCATCAAAATACGGAATTCGCGCCACGCCGGATTCTCCTTTGACGCGTGTCGCGGTGCTTGCGGCAATAACCCATTCATCGAGACCGTCTCCGTTAATATCCCCGGAAACGATCCGATCGCCGAACCGGTCATGCTCTCGTTTACCTTCCAAGTGTCTCCATAAGTAAAATGGCAGCTTATTGCTCATTTTGTTCCCACCTCTCACTGTCCGTAGGTTATACTTATTCAAACGGCGCCTGTTTCGCGAAAAACCATAGGATTAACGTAGCAATGCGAAGCTTAAAACAACACCAAAAATCCATTGCGGAAAGATAATGTATGAAATCGATTATTAAAGGGGGACAAGTCTTTTCAAATCAATCGTTATCATCGACTTTGGTGACTGTAACCGATTCTTGTGTCGGCCCCTGCACTTTCATGGCATGGATCGCATTCATGTTATCGAAGAAGGTGGTCAGTGCCGGATCGGGAATCACGAAGTTTTCCGGAAGCCTGCGAATAATTTTTGCCCACACTTCAGGTTTGACGTATACATCCCCCGGTTCCACACGGAAAGAAAACATTTCCTCGACTTGCTCCGAAATCGGTTCCTCGTATAAACTCCAATCAAAGTCGGCTTCCCGATCGGCGTCCGCAATAGCTTGACCGGCCTCAGCCGTCATACGGGCCGTCTTCCCGACAATCTGGTCAGGCTGTGCGATCGCGCGGAATGTCTCGCCTTTCTGATGCTTTTCAATAACCAAGGCGAAAGTAGGATAGGTGTCGCCAGTCGCTAAGGGCAGAGGTACAAGTGACAGGAATTTGCGGTGCTTAATCGCTTTCTTGATTATAGAAGCAATCTTTTTCTTTCTTTTTTTTCTATCGTCATTTTTAGATGACTTCCGCAGTTTCGCTTTATCGTCCCGGTGTTTCTTATCGGTTTTGACATGTCCCCGTATTTTCTTTCGCTGCTTCTTTCGTTTGGCAGATACATCCTTTTTTGTTTTCGATTTGGTGCGGCTTGAGCTGGATTGCATTATCATCCCCCCTATTGAACAATAGTGCTTCCGGCTATTTGATCGTATATTTGCAGGGTTTCGGAGACCATCTTATCCAGCGACCAATGCAAGGATCCCCATTTTTTGGCGTTTTTCCCCATGCGCAATCGCAAAAAATCATCATCAAGCAGCGTTTTTAGGTGGGTATAGAGCATTACGCTGTCGCCTCTGGGAAAGATCAAGCCCGTTTCCCCATGCGTAACCATCTCGGGAATGCCTCCGGCATCGGAAACGACGACCGCTTTTCCGGATATTTGTGCTTCCATAACGGAAAATGGCTGATTATCCTGCAGGCTTGGCAGCACCATCACATGCGCCGACTTTAAAATAGATGCAACGTCATTACGATCTCCCATAAATATGACGTCGTTTTGCAGGTTCAGCCGCCGTGCCTCCATTACCAGCTCCGCCCGTAACTTTCCGTCGCCCAGCAACCAGCAAACCCAATCGTTGCGCTCTTTTTTCAACAAAGCGAGTGCCTCGAGCAGCGTTTTATGTCCCTTCACGGGTACGAGGCGAGCCGGACATACCAACAGCTTTTTGGACGAAGGAACATCCAGAACATGCCCCTTCTCCGCTTTGGCTAAAAAGTTCGAAATATCCATCCCGTATGGAATGACCCGTACTTGATGATCGGGAACGTAAAATTCCGTAGACAGCAAATTTTTCAGCCATTGCGTCGGAACAATCGTCAATTGGCTGGAGGTGGCGCCAAAATGCTCTTCCGTCCAGGCATAGCTCCACTCCTGCGACTGTTTATGCTTGACCTCTCCGGAATGGATATATTCGGTGGCAAGGCAGCCATGAATCGTCGAAATCATGGGGGTATGTTTCGGCTTGACACGCCATAACGCTCTTGTTGAAACGATATCCTGCGCATGAATCAAATCGTACTTCTCCAGGCCGAAATAGACTGCAGCTGCTTCATAACTGTAGCGTTCGATTTCCCGCCATCGAATCCATTCGGCTATGTCGCTGCGTTGTTGGGCAAAATACTTGATCAAATTGTCGTAAATCGGATCTTTGATTTTGGACTTATCGATAGATTTGCCGGTATTAACCATATAGTACTTTTGCATACCCGGGGCGTGTCCGAATATATCCACTTGATGCCCTAACTTTCGAAGGCTTCTTTGCAAGATATCGGCGTATGTCCAAAGCCCTCCCACATGAGGGAGATAAAAATAAGACGCCAGAAGAATATTCATTCCAATCTCCTTTCCGTACCAATTGTCCTTATATGGTATGTGATCATCTCATCGAATGAAAAGGACAAATGTCGGCATTGAAATCGTCCAGATTATCCGGTTGGTTTTATTTGTTTGCCCATTCGTACGGGACACCTTACCATTTTATAAAATAGGGTATTATCTGATCTTTGTCCTCTCTTTCCATGAGTGGCGGAGATGACGAAAAACTTAGAAAACGGCCAACGGTTTGGTGAACATCCCGTTCATCAACCGTTGGCCGTATTATGGGATAGAATGAACATCAATCTTTGGGAAGCGACCGCAGTTATAAGATCCAAGCCGTACGGACTTTACTCGCTAATTATCCGGGTTCGGTTATCCGCCTCCCGCACCAACTTATTGAAGTATTCTATGCTTTTTATCATGGGGGTACAATCGTCGTAATCAGGATGAAGGCTGATTTCGAATATAAAGTCCTTGTTTATGATATACGGGTAAACCTTTCTGAAATCAATAGCGCCTTTGCCGACAATTAAGCCGTCCGCTTGTCCATCACTATCGACAACATGATAATAATTGGCATACTTCTGGGTGCGCTCCAACGTTTCCGCGAGTTTATCGTTGTTCCCCTTAAACGAAATAAATGTATGACTGATATCGACTACCAAGGGAAGATTCAATGGTTCGATTAAGTATTCGATCAACTTCTCATTATCATAAGAGAACAATCCCTCAATCGTATTCTCCCATAAGATCGTGTTTCGCCCGAATGTTAGGATTTCATCAATTCTTTTACGCATGCTAACGAGATTGGCAAAAGTCGAATCAGAGCTTGCCGTATTTGCATAATGGGCATGAACGATTACTTTCACCCCTTTATCTTCCCCTAATCGAACGAGCTGTTCGGTAGAACGAAAATAGTAACTCCTGCGCTCCTTATCGGGATCTAAAATATCTTGAGGCACCCCATTGTACTCCATCGGGTGATGAAGATATACTTTTGCTCCCTTGGATTGAACGTAATCGATTCTGTCAAGAAGAAGGGCCTCGTCCTTCAAGTCTTCGTTTGTTAAATAAAATTCCAATATTTCAGGATGATAAAACAACCGATCGTTTATGGCTATCATCGAAGTGCTGCATTTCAGTCTGACATACTGCATAAGCCGGATCTCTCCCTTTCCGATTATACCCGTATTGTAGTTTTCCCCCTTATAGGATATGTCTGCGAGTCGAAGAGGCTTGTATTTTGAAACAAATTGAACCAGTGTGGCTCTCCTATACCCCTCAAAAAGCAACACAAAAAGGAAACGATATTTTTTTCGGGTATCGTTTCCTGACTTTACTGAAAACGTTTCGTTATTGACGGTCCGGGATGTTACTGTATGGTTTCTATGAATAAGACTTATATTCTCCTGAAAGTATCCTATTCCACCAGCCTTGGTTATCCAAATACCATTGAATCGTCCGCTTGATTCCTGTTTCAAAGTCAGTTTTCGGTTTCCAGCCCAGCTCACGGGTGATCTTGGCAGCATCTATGCCGTAACGGCGGTCATGCCCCGGACGGTCCGGCACATACGAGATCAGCGACTCCGGTTTGCCCAGCTCGGCGAGGATAGTTTTGACGATCTGAATGTTGGTCCGTTCGTTGCTGCCGCCGATATTATAAACTTCGCCGTTAACGCCTTTATGCATGACGAGATCGATTGCGCTGCAGTGATCCTCAACATACAGCCAATCGCGAACGTTAAGCCCGTCGCCGTAAACCGGCAGCGATTTATCGTGAAGAGCGCGAGAGATCATTAGCGGAATCAGCTTTTCCGGAAACTGATAAGGCCCGTAGTTATTCGAGCAGCGCGTTATATTTACGGGCAGCCCGAACGTTTCGTGATAAGCCCGCGCGAGCAAATCTCCACCGGCTTTACTTGCAGAGTAAGGGCTGTTGGGAAGGAGCGGCGATTGTTCCGTGAATAATCCGGTTTCACCAAGGCTGCCATAAACCTCATCCGTCGAAATTTGAACAAATCGCTGCACGCCGTACTTCCTTGCGGCATAGAGAAGCATGTGGGTGCCCAAGATATTGGTCTTAACGAAAATATCCGGATCCTGAATGCTGCGATCGACATGAGATTCGGCAGCAAAGTTGACGACAATATCCACTCCCTGCCGGAACAATTCATCGATCAATTGCCGGTCGGTTATATCCCCTCTTACAAACGAGTAATTCGAATGATTCTGAACGTCTTTCAGATTTTCATGATTCCCGGCATAGGTCAATGCATCCAGATTCATAATTTGATAGTCGGGATATTTATTAACCATGAATATAATAAAGTTGCTTCCGATAAAGCCGCTGCCGCCTGTGATCAATACTTTCATTCGGTTCCCTCCGTCATCCGAGAGTCGTCTGTCACTTTTTTTAGGAACGGTTTTTTCCGGCCTTTCTATGGAAGGACCGGTTTGAAGGTTCGCCGAGTGGTCTTGGCTGTTGTTCCTTTTCACGCGATGGAGGGATCGCGCGGTTTACCCCAGGCAGTAAAGCAGGTTGTACGACAGGTTGTATGACAGGTTGCACGACAGGCGGTGCTACATAAACCGGATCGGCCACTTCGTTTACCAGGCCCATCGCTTTGAGCTTCCTTGTCACGCCAATTTTGGAATCGTACATGAATTTTATTTTATTGGTACCATTGGCGGCAATCTGCATCGCTTCGTAGTAATTGTTCTTAACCCACCGCAGGATATCGACCAAGCTTCTGTTTTTGGTGATTTCAATATAATCGACGCCGCTTGTCATTACATAATGATCCTGTCGCGGATTGCTCGAGACTAACAGACATCCGGTTGACATGGCATCGCCTGCGGCCGTAGTCGGAAATCCGTCCGATGCTGTCCAATCCTGCTTGCTGCAGCTGACAAACACGTGGGCTTGCTGATAAACCCGTACGGCCTCTTCCGGCTCTAAAAGACCGTGGTAGGTGTAGTTTTTATTGGTGAACAAAGGCAAATAATCTTGCCAATTTCCGACAATATGAAGATGAAAGCTATCGTCGAGCTGGTTGAACGCCTCAATCATATGAGGGAAATTTTTACGAATGCCCTGATGGGCCGAAAATACCAATTTGATCGGAGGCGTTAAAGGTTTCGGCTTATAAGCGTAAAAGCTCGTATTGATCATACCAGGGACATAGATACTACTGGGATACTGGGTGCGTACTTCTTTAATGTTTGTAAAGATGGTTGAATAATAATCGTCCAATCGGCATAACTCGAGCGGAGTATCCGGCTGCAATCCGCCGCCGGGATAAATGGTCGTATGAAGACGTATGTTACGGTCCTGAATAAACGGCAAAATATTCAGATCGTTCGTGGAACCAAGGATCGTCATACCGTTCTTAAGCCGGGAGCGGCCAATCAAGCTGACAGCCAAACTCAAAAAAACGCAATAAACGTCCGTAATATTTTCTGCAATCATCTTCGGTATCAGTTGGGAAATGTGGTGGACAGGCGCCGGAAAATCATTCGGCACATGATTGCCAAACGGATCCATATATGGATTCATGGAGAAAAATACCGTATCGGGCCGCAGGCGGTGGATTTCGTAATTTTCCCAATACCGAAACCCGCTTTGTTTCCATGGAAAATGGCTATCAATGACAGCCAGTTTCCTTCCGGGAGTTGGAATTATCATTGTGGCATCATTCCTTTTCTGCTAAATTTTCTTCAGGATTTTCTTCCAGATTATCTTCGATTTCTTTCTCGATCCTTTCTTCAATGCTTGCTTCCGGATCTTCTTTTTTTGGGTTTTCTTCATAGTGCTTCTTTATTTGCGCTGGAACCCCGGCAGCCAACGTTCTGTCAGGAACGTCATCTTTTACGAACGCTCCGCCACCGATTACCGCCCAGGACCCGATCGATATGTTCTCTCGAATGGAAGCGCCGATTCCGATATAAGTCCCCTCGCCGATAGTTACATTTCCTGCAATATTCGCACCCGGCGCTATCGTTGCGTAATCGCCAATGACCACATCGTGGCTGATGTTAGCGCTGCGGTTGACGATCACATATTTTCCGATTTCGATATTGTCGGTCAGAACGGAGCCTTCACATATAATGGATCCTTCTCCGATTCGATTTCTGGTTGAAATCTTAACGAAGGGATGTATCAGTGCTTTTGCCGGATGAAATCCCGCTTCCAGCGTCTTTTCAACAAACCTTTTTTTTAGCGCAGGATCGCCGACTCCGGCACATATTACATCCACATCTTCCCGAAGATCCTCAATATCGGACAGATCTCCCAGCACCGGAATATCATTGACGATTTGGCCTTTCATCTCCGGCCGCTCATCCAAAAATCCGATCACTACACACCCTAATTGTTCACAGAGCCAATTGACCTCCCGAGCGTGCCCGCCGCAGCCCCATATTACAAATCGCTTCATCGCTCAGCCAACCTTTCTGCAATCGTCTTTACATCATGTTCCGTCATTTCTTCCCAAAGCGGCAAACTGAGAATACGCTTGGAGACATTGTCTGTCACTTGCAATGAAGTAGAGGGACAAGAGGCAAACAATTTCTGCTGATGACAGGCCGGGGAGAAGTATGTTCTTAATTCGACTTGACGGTTGGCGCACGCTGCGACAATGTCCCGGTTCATTTCTTCTTCAGGGCATAAAACAGGGAAGAATTGGTGCGGTACGATTCCTCTGCAGTTGTGGAAAATCCAGCCTTTCTCAGGCAATCCCAGGCCGGTAAGATACTTTACATACCACTTGTATAAGGTTTGACGCACCGATGTTTTTTCTTGAAACACGTCTAAAGTCGCCAAAGCGATTGCCGCAGTATATTCGGATATTTTGCTATTCAATCCCAGGATAGAGGACTCTCTGGCGCCGGAGAACCCGAAATTTCCGGCTTGGCGAATTTGCCCAATGGCTTGCCCGTTTCCGCTGTAAACCAAGCCTCCTTCCCCGATTCCGAAAGCTTTCGTCGCATGAAAGCTGAAAACGATAAGTCCGGAGAAGCCTTTCCCGAAATGCCCGTCGTCTCCGGTACTCCCGAAACTTGCTGCCGCATCCACAACAACAGGTACTCCTGCATCTTGAAGTTTTTGATAATAGGTTAAATCCATATCCGTACCGAATGTAGCGTAAGGAACGACAACGGCTACTTCCTCGCCAAGCTTTTCAAGCAAATCATCGACCATGCGTTCATTCATGCACCAGGTATCTTCAGTAATATCAACAAAATACGGTTCTAATCCGCACCAAAGGGCAGCCAAAGGAGTAGCGGCAAATGTGAAGCTGGGCATCAAGGCGTAACGGGCTTTCGGCCGTTTGCACTGCGATATGGCCAACATTAAACCGCTGGTCGCATTATTTACGGTTACAGCCGATCCGACATGATCGAACATCTCGTTCACTACTTTCTCTTCGAACAACGAGTTTAACGGACCATAATTCGAATAACGTCTGGAACTTTCAATTTGGGAAAATAAATGCTGAAAGCTCTCCTTTTTTACCAGGTTCGGCACTAAAAAGGGAAAATTATCCAATCAAGTTCAACTCCTTTTGACCCTTTCGTTAAAATAGCGGCATGATTCATTTCCTTTCCACCTTTTAGTTAAATGCCAATCATATAGTACGCTTATGGGCTTCCAACGGTAATAGATTAATATCCCTAAAGATAAAAATAAGTAGAATGACCATATTTACATCAGCTATAGGCTGCAATATTGATGAACAATGGGAGCAGAAATATGCGCTATTCCACCAAATTGGTTGTTTATAAGTTACCTGCAGATGGGACGATTCATAAAATGCATTCGAACGAGCCATGGAAGCGAGGGGATTATGAAGTCATATTTTTACGGCTGGAGATTCATATTGATATAAATTGACGGCATGTTCTCCCGCAATTTCTAGTTAAGGAAGGTGATTTCATTTGAAAGGCGTCATATTGGCAGGCGGGAAAGGAACCCGACTATATCCGATAACCAAAATCATCAACAAACATCTGTTGCCTGTAGGCAAGCATCCAATGATTCACTATAGTATCGATGCATTAAAGTTATCAGGTATCAAAGACATCTTGATCATTACTGACAGGCAATCGTCAGGTTTGTATACGGCGTTTCTGGGGAGCGGACGTGACTTGAATCTGAATATCAGTTTCAGAATCCAAGAAGAGTCCGGTGGTATCGCACAAGCCTTTCCCTTGCCGAAGGGTTCATCCATCCAAAGGAAAAATTTGTCGTGCTTTTGGGAGATAACTTGTTCGAAGATTCACTGAAGGAGCAGGTGGACTTGTTTGTAAAGCAAGGGGCGGGCGCGCGCGTGATGTTGAAAAAAGTCGAGGATCCGAGGCGGTATGGGGTTCCGACGATCGTCGACGATAAAATCGTAGAGATTGAAGAAAAGCCTAATAACCCCAAGTCAAACTATTGCGTAACCGGTATTTATATGTATGATTCGGAAGTTTTTGACATCATCAGCCATATTCAGCCCTCCAAACGGGGAGAGATGGAAATAACGGATGTTAACAACGTTTATGCGAGGCAAGGAAAGCTCACGTACGACATTTTAAAAGGGTGGTGGACGGATGCGGGTACATTCGAATCCTTGTATGAAGCGAGCGCCAAATTCTTTTATCGAACGGAGGAACATTCGTAAAATGGTTGAATGGACAAAGTCATTTATCCATACTTCATCGGTTTGTTCCGCATATGAATGAGTAGACATTATTTATGCTTCCGTGTTAAGTAATAATAATTTTTGGAAAGGATGTATAAAAAGATGCCTTTACTCGCTTATGTGGTCAATACCGGTTCTAACGACATCTCAGTGATCGATACAAGTCAATGTCGAGTGATTGCCACGATTCCCGTTGGGGATTCGCCGCAAATGGCCGCACTTACCCCGGACGGCAGCTGTATGTACGTAACGAATTGCAACGCCAACAATGTTTCCGTTATTGATACCTCTACCAATGCCGTGATCGAAACGATTTTCGTAGGATCTTCTCCGATAGGGATTGAAGTTTCGCCGGATGGGACCCGTGCCTATGTAGCCAACGCGGGCAGCAACGACGTCTCGGTGATCGATACGGACTCTAATACGGTAGTCGCTACGATAATGGTCGGTACGGGGCCGGAAGATATTGCCTTTACTCCGGATGGTATCCTTGCGTTTGTCACGAATTATGGTTCTAACGACGTCTCGATCATCAACACGGCGATCAATGACGTTGTTGGTACGATACCTGTCGGAAACGAACCGTTGGGGCTTAGCATCAGCCCCACACGCCACGGAACCTGTGCATATGTAACGAACTCGGGTGAAAATACCGTCTCGGTAATTGACATGGTAACGAAAAAAGAAATTGCCAAGTTATCCGCTAACAGTTTTCCGGAGGATGTGGTCCTTACTCCGGACGGTGCCCGAGCCTATATCGTAAATGCCGATTCAAACGATGTAGTTGCGATCGACACGTATACGTTCGAAGAAATAGCTACGACGGTCGTTGGGAATGGACCGGCCGGAATCGCCATCACGCCTGACGGAAGTCATGTGTACGTAGCCAATATTGACTCCAACACTGTCTCGATGATCCGGACGTTAGACAACGTCGTTGTCGCAACGATACATGTCGGGACCAATCCGGGAGGCATCGCCTCACATGGAGGAAAATTGACTTTGAACAGAGGCAAAAGCAAGAAGGAAGTTGTAAACAAAAATCAAGAAGCAACAAATAGTGAGGAAGTCGTTAGCGGAGGGAATTCCAACACGAAACAACCGTTTTTCAGGAGGATAATCAGAGGGGTTGGCACCGGCCCGAACACAGGACCGGGTACAGCCCCCGGAACGGGACCCGGAACCGGGGAGCCGGACCCGAACATGGACGACGACTCCGAGTAGAATGTGCACACGGCTTGAAAATGAAGTCCGGTATCTGAAACAGGATACCGGACTTTGTTAATCATTGCTTAACATATAGCCGTGACAGGCAGGAGCAGAC
Source organism: Gordoniibacillus kamchatkensis (assembly GCF_000829455.1). Taxonomy (GTDB): domain Bacteria; phylum Bacillota; class Bacilli; order Paenibacillales; family NBRC-103111; genus Gordoniibacillus; species Gordoniibacillus kamchatkensis. Next base: position 24,729 of record NZ_JXAK01000007.1, on the reverse strand, counting down.
GTCTCGGTACATACGCAATGATTGGCAGTAGACATGCCTTTGATAACGGCGTCTGTCGAATAAGGAATTCGTGCCGTGTGCATCCTAGCGGTAACCGAAAGGAGGGGCTTACATGGACATACAACCTGGCGAAGCGCCGGAGGGTACGGAGGATTCGTTCGCAGCCGCCGACTTCTCGCCTGTTCCGGAAGGCGTAAGAGGCTTCGTCGATCTGATCGGCGACGAGAACATCGACGGTTGGAGAACGGGAGAGCCGAGCAGAGGCGACAATGACTGAGCCTGACTCCGTATCGCGCCGGTTCTGAGGGCGATTTTTACGTTAGCATGCAAAACGTCGCATAATGGCTCTTCCGACGGCGGCCGAGTTCGCCGCCAGCGACACCGTTCGTTTCGCTTCCGCATCCTCCAAAGCGATCGCCCGCAGCCCGAGATGGCCGACGCGATCGGCAACGAGCTTCGGGACGACCGTCAGGCCGGCGCCGGAAGCGACATAACCGAGCAGGAAATCGCCGAACCCGACTTCCATCCGGACGTTCGGCAATGCTTGCCGCTGCTCGAGCAGTCGGGTGACGCACGTCCGTATGCTGCACGCCGGCGGATGCAAGACGAGCGGCTCCCGGGCGAGCGCTTCCAAGCCGATCGCTTCGCGGGACGCAAACGGATGATGGAGCGGCACGACGGCGAATAGCGGCTCCGTAAAGAGCGACTTCGTCCATAAGGATTCGCCCGGGGAGAGGGCGTCGACGAGAGCTGCATCGAGAGAGCCTGACCGCACGAGCTCAATGAGCTCTTCGGAGGTCGGTTTGACGATAACGTCGGCAGCGACGCCTTTCCGTTCGAGGCTGACGATGAGCGGCGGCAAATAGTGGGCGGCGATGCTCGGCAGCGAGCCGAGCGCCGCACGCTTAAGCCCGCTTTGCGCCGCCAAATCGCTTTGCAGCGCGGCGAGATCGCGCAGGATGGGTCCGATGCGCTCGTACAGCAGCTTACCGGCTTCCGTCGGCTCGATGCCTGCCGCCGAGCGGCGGAGCAGCTCTACGCCGTAAAATTGCTCCAGCTTGCGAATCTGCTTGCTGAGCGCCGGGTGCGTCAAATTGAGCCGTTCGCTCGCTTTGGACAAGCTTTTGTTTTGCACGGCTTCGACAAATCCGTGAAAATAGTCCAGATGCATAGCCGTTCACCTCATCGTCGTCGTTTGCTGTCATTACTTCAACAATAGCAAAGAAGATACGCAGAGGCTACAACTTTTGGTTACAGCCCTGGTCCAACTGCGACATACCTTGCGCCTTCCGGCAGTGCTACGATTATGCTTGCAACAGAGCTAAGGGCATATGCCGGACAAGGAGTGGAGAAACATGAAGGCAAGCGTAATCGGTACAGGACGGATGGGTCAAGGACTTGTCAAAATTTTGCAAGGGCACGTGCCGAATTTGCGGTGGGGATCGCGCAGCAAGGAGAAGGCCGAAGGGCTCATCCGGGAAAACGGCTATACCGGCGTCGCGGCGGCCGACATCGGCGAAGCGCTGGACAGCGATATGATTATCCACAGTCTCTGGTTCCGCGACGTGCTGCCGTGGGCGGAAGCGCATCGGGACCGGCTGGCCGGCAAAATTTTGGTCGACATCGTCAATCCGTTCACCGAGGATTTCTCCGATTTCACGACAGAGTGGGGCGAGTCGGCCGCGGAGCTGCTGCAGGCGCATTTGCCGCAGACGAAAGTCGTCGGAGCGTTCAAGAACACGTTCTTCCGCGTGTTCGACAATCCGGTTCTGGACGGGTTGAAAAGCGACGTCTACGTCACTTCGGACGATGCGGCGGCGAAGGCGTCCGTGCTGGAGCTGCTGCGCGGCATCCCGTTCCGCGTGCTGGACGGCGGGGCGCTGAACAATAACCGCACTATCGAGCGGATGACGCTGTTCGAGCGCGAGCTGGCGATTCGCTACGGCTTTTACCCGAACGTTTCATTCCGTTTGTTCGGCTTGCGGGACGGAATATAAGTAGAATGCCCGGCTTCCCGTGCAAGTTATCCGCGCCGATGAGGCATACTACGGGAGAACTGAATCTACTTCATCCAAGGCGGAGGCGGAAGCGATGGGCAAAAAGACGTTGAAGCAGAAGCAGCAGGCGATGGCGGACGAAATGAAGCAGGCGCAAGGGGCCAAATACAGCAAGCTGACGCAGAACGAGGCGAAGTTCCACGTACCGAATCGCCCGTCCATCTGAAAGGAGGCTGTGCGCATGATCGACAGAACCGACCCGACACCGCACAACGATGTCGATTCGATGACCGGGGACGAGGTGGAGGTAGACGGCGTCTACGCCAACGAGGCCGGACGCGAAGTGACGCTGCGCCGCGGCGACAAGTTCCCGGCCGATTTGACGCTCGGGCGGACGACATGGACGCTGAAAGGCTTCTCGCTGAACGAAGCGACGATCGACCATATTCAGAAAGAAAATACGTGGCTGCGCGAGCAAGATCAAGGCGGGCGGTAACGATCGGCAAAAAAATGGCGCTGCACCCGGTTTTCCCGGGGGCAGCGCCATTTTGCAATGATGAGGGTTCCTAGAACACTTTCGTCGTCCACGATTCGCAGTTCCATACGTCCGTCGCTACGTCGCGGTAAAATTCCGGCTCGTGGCTGATGAGCAGCACGCTGCCCTTGTATGCCTTAAGGGCGCGCTTCAGCTCGTCTTTGGCGTCGACGTCCAGATGGTTCGTCGGCTCGTCGAGCACGAGCAGGTTCGTCTCCTTGCCCATCAGCTTGCACAGGCGCACCTTGGCGCGCTCGCCGCCGCTCAGCACGGACATTTTGCTCTCGATGTGCTTGGTGGTGAGGCCGCATTTGGCCAGAGCCGCCCGCACTTCAAATTGCGACAACGACGGGAACTCCTTCCACACGGCGTCGATGCACGTTTCGTCGGCGGTGTGTTTGGCTTCCTGCTCGAAGTAGCCGATGTACAAGTTGTCGCCGAGCTCCACAGTGCCGGAGAGCGGGGGGATTTCGCCGAGAATGCTGCGCAGGAGCGTCGTTTTGCCGATGCCGTTCGCGCCTGTCAGTGCCAGCTTCTGGCCGCGTTCCATCGCCAGGTCGAGCGGCCGCGACAGCGGTTCGTCGTAGCCGATCACGAGCCCGCGCGTCTCGAACAGCATCCGCCCCGATGTGCGCGCTTCCTTGAAGTGGAACTGCGGCTTCGGCTTCTCTTTCGCGAGCTCGATCACTTCCATGCTGTCGAGCTTTTTTTGCCGCGACATCGCCATGTTGCGTGTCGACACGCGCGCTTTGTTGCGGGCGACGAAGTCTTTCAGCTCGGCGATTTCCTGCTGCTGCCGTTTGTAGGCGGCTTCGAGCTGCTGCTTCTTGGCCTCGTGCTGCTGAATGAACGTCTCGTAGTCGCCGACGTACCGGTTGAGTTCCTGATTTTCCATATGATAGATCAAGTTCACGACGCTGTTCAGGAACGGGATGTCGTGAGAGACGAGAATGAACGCATTGTCGTATTCCTGCAAAAAACGCTTCAGCCATACGATGTGCTGCTCGTCCAAGTAGTTCGTCGGCTCGTCGAGCAGGAGAATGTCCGGCTTTTCCAGCAGCAGCTTGGCCAGCAGCACCTTCGTCCGCTGCCCGCCGCTCAAGTCGTGAACGTCGCGGTCCAGCCCGATCTCGTCGAGCCCGAGGCCGCGGGCGATTTCCTCCACCTTGGCATCGATGGCGTAAAAATCGTTGTTCGTGAGAATGTCCTGAATCGTCCCGACTTCCTCCAGCAGCTGCTCCAGCTCTTCCGGCGAAGCGAGCCCATCTGCTCGTACATGCCGTTCATTTCCGCCTCGAGATCGGTCAAATAGCGAAACGCGCCGCGCAGCGCGCCCTTGATCGTCATGCCCCGCTGCAGGACGGAATGCTGGTCGAGATAGCCGACCCGGACCTTTTTGGCCCATTCCACTTTGCCGGCGTCCGGCTCGAGCTGCCCGGTAATAATGTTCATGAATGTCGATTTGCCTTCGCCGTTCGCGCCGATCAGCCCGACGTGCTCGCCTTTCAACAGGCGGAACGACACCTCGTGAAAAATCGCCCTGTCGCCGAAGCCGTGGCTCAATTTCGTTACCGTCAAAATGCTCATCTATCGTTTCGACACCTTTTCTATGAAGTTAGCGTTATCGCTCAAGCGATGATAGCTATGTCGGCGTGCAGCCAACCTCCATTATAGTCCGGCGGCGGGACGAAGCACAACGGCAATGTTTGCGCAAGGCAAATGGCCCCAAGTGGGAAGGTGATGTGCACGCTCGGGGCTGTTTTTGGAGGGGTGTGGCGATGTCGCTTCAATTTCGCTCATCGACGGGGGTCAGGACCGCAGGTTCGCGAATTTTGCGGGGGGGGGGAGTAGCTGGAAAATCTCCCGTAAATTTAGCCCAGCCTTCCCTTTGATGGCCAATTAGCGGGAAAACCGGTAACTATTTTCTGTGATTTGGGTGGTTTTTGGGGGAAGACGGCGTTTTTACTGGAGGTTTTCCGGTTAATCTCCTTGTGGTGACCTTGTAATGTTCTCAATTAACGGTGCTTTTTCCGGGTAAACTTTATTGTAATGACTCTAGTAGGTGAAATTAACTTGCTCGCGGAATGTTGGCGGGAGATGTTTTGTCTTTAGGCGCTCGTTGGCCTCGTGGCATGCAAGGAAAGGCTGCACGTGTATGCGTGCGAGCTTTGCGAATTGGACCGGTAAAACGAACGGGATGTCGCTGGCTTTTGTAGCACAGCAAGCGTGCAAGGAAAGCTCCGCTTTTGCTGGATGCTTAGCCTCGCAGATATACTGGCAAACGCTTCATGTAGCAGCCGTGGGTAAGACCTGTTTATGAGCAAATGTGCAGGGGATTTTGCGGTACAGCGTCGATGTTCTCTAGAGTGTAGGGGCTATTGAGGTACAACGTCAATGTCTCTAGGGTGTAGGGGCTTTTGAGGTACAATGGCAATGTTCTCTAGAGTGTAGGGGCTATTGAGGTACAATGGCAATGTTATTTAGAGTGTAGGGGCTATTGCGGTACAGCGACAATGTTCTCTAATTTGCGAACTTGCAGGCGTTCTTATGGCGGTATTTGGTCAAAAATTATGGATAGAGACCTGATTGTCTAGTGCAGAGACGTTTGTTCTCTCTCCAAGGACTTTTCGTTCGCTAGCTTCCGATTCCTGCCAAATGGGCTATAATTAAGCACGAATGTGCTCTAAATAGCGAACTTTTTCTTAATAAGTTCAATTGGCTGAACCAACCTTTTCCGTAGCACCAGACGCCGGGGGAACAGTTATCGCGACTTATCCGTATGAGGACCATTGCAGCACCGGCGAGAATAGAGTTGCTCCTTCGCACTTTCTCCGCAAGACACTATCCCCGCAATACTCCCTCGCGATTGATTCCCACAATGGCAGTCCCAGCCATTGTGCCGCGACGCTGATCCGAGATGCACAAGGAGCAATTCTCGCGGCAGCCGGGCCAATGTCCATTGCCATTAATAGCAGCATCCCTATCGACGACTGCCATCCGCCGGAGGCAGCGCCCATTCCCGCGCGCACCTACCACTAAAGGCAGCACCCACGCCAGCGTGCACCATCCGCCAGAGGCAGCGCCCGTTCCAGCGTGCCCCTACCGCCAGAGGCAGCCTCCCCATCGGCGACTGCCATCCGCCAGAGGCAGCGCCAATTCCGGCGCGCACCTGCCCCTAGAGGCAGCATCCATACCGGTGTGTGTCTGCCCCTAGCGGCAGCATCCATCCCAGCTCAACGCCTACCGCTGAAGCGGCAGCCAATCCAGCACGCGCCGAATATTGACGTCCCAGTAGCCCCACTCGTGCTCTCCCGGCCCTTCTTCATAGGTGAGGTCTAGCCCCAGGCGGCGAGCGTGGTCGCGGAACCGGACGTTGTCGTTATACAGAAAATCTTCCGTCCCGCAGCATTGGAACAGCGCCGGTTTTACGCCGCCGTTCTGCGCGAGCCGCTGCGCCAATGCAAACAAGTCGTTGTCGCTGCCTTCGGCTTCGCTCGCCGTGCCGAAAAAACGCTCGCTTTCCGCCGGGTGCAGACCGTTCTGCTTATGGCCGTTAAGAGCGCCGGACAGACTCGCTGCCGCCGCGTACGCATCCGGCCGCCGCAGCGCAAGCTTGAACGCCCCGTAGCCGCCCATGGACAGGCCGGCCACGAACGTGTCCTCGCGCCGGTCCGACAGCGGGAAGAAGGAACGGGCCAGCGCCGGCAGCTCCTCGCTGACGAACGTCCAGTACGCAGCGCCGCCATCCTTCATGTCGCAGTAATAGCTTCGGTCTACCGCCGGCATGACGACAGCCAGCCCAAGCGGGGCGACGTACCGTTCGATCGACGTGCGCCGCAGCCAGATCGTATGGTCGTCGGACAAGCCGTGCAGCAAATACAACGTCGGATGTTTACCGTCCGCAGCTTTGCCTTCCATCCCGATCTGCCCTTTCGTCACTTGCGGCAAGATGACGGTCATCGCCGTCGACAGCTTGAGCGCTTCCGAAAAAAAACTTGCATTCGATCAGTGCCATAATCATCATTCGCTCCTTCCGATACTAGCTTGCAGCTTGATTATACCGGAACAGAACGGGACCGTGCACGAAAAAACGAAGCCGCAAACCCGATGCGGGTTTTGCGGCTTCGCAAAACAACATGTTACACTACACGGCGCCCAGTGACATAACGGTCTTTCCAATAGCCGGACGTCATCGACCCGATCCCGACGCCGCCTTTATTGGACGGACTGTTATGTATGAATTGTCCGTTACCGAGATAAATGCCGACGTGACCGATGCTGGTCGAACTGCCGACACGGAAAAAGACGAGGTCGCCGGGTTGTAAATTGGCGCGTTCCACAAACGTTCCGGCATCTTTCTGATAGCGGGTGCCCCAGCTAAGCGTTATGCCCTCTTGACCGAACACATATTTTGTGAAAGCGGAGCAATCCATGACGGATGGAGCTTCGTTCTTGCCGTACACGTACTTCACTTTGCCGATCAGCGCCTTCGCATCGGCGATTACTTTGTCGGCCTTAGTGCCGGATGGCGATGGGGCGGGCGACGGAGTCGGCGAAGGCTGCGGTGCAGGAGTCGGATCCGGCGTCGGTGCCTGCGACGGCTGCGATGAAGACGGTACATTGACGTAACCTGACGATACGTATCCGGTTTTGCCGTTTACTTGTACTTGGTACCACCAAGCGTTCACTTTGTTGAGCGCGGTAAACGTTGTGCCCGGCTTCAGCAGCTGGTAGACGGAACCGTTCGTCGATGGACTGGAGCGGAAGTTGACGGAACGCTCTACCGTTCCGGTCGCAGCGAAGGCCGATGCGGAGAAGGTAAGCGTCATGGCGGCTGCGGCAATAAAGGTGACGATGCGTTTTTTCATATTATCTCCTCCCAAGGACATTGTACCCTTGGGCGGAAGCCTATTTCAGCCCTCAAATGTTGGCAATTGGAAAATTCGGCAGCAGGTCCCGGCCGAGGAGCAATGATGCTGGCAAGCACGGCTGAAAGCTGCTATCATAAAATGCAAATCAGCGAGGTGACGATGGAAATGGCCAAAGCGAGACCGAAACATCCGGGCAAGCCCGGCGACGCGCCTGCGTCCGACAAGCCGGCCACGCTGCGCGATTTGCTCAGCCCCGAAACGGTGAAACAGCTGAAGGAGCAGGCAGACGCGATGCGCGCCGAAGAAGCGAAGCGCAAAGAGGAGCAGCGCGCGCAGGCGGAGGCGGCACGCAAAGCGGAACAGAAGCGGCTCGACAACGATTTCGAGCATTTGCTCAAGTCCAGCGGCTTGGACTGGCGGAAGTTTAAATAACGCTTTTCAAAAAGGCGGCTGGTGCGTCATGATGCACCAGCCGCCTTTTTGAAGAGACCACTCGTCTAACAAGCCGCAATCACGCACACGGTCTGCCCTATGCTCGGGCGACGCAGACGGCCTTCATCCTTCAACCGATACAACTGCCTTCCCCGACTCATGTTCATCCGCACCCGCACCCGACGTTACATCCGCCTCCGACGTCTTCAGCAACTTATCCGGAAATGCCGCCCCCAATTTCTCCGCCTCGCCTGCCGCTAATAACCCCGACACCTCACCTGCAGCTGACAATTCCGGCTCTTCACCCGCCGCTAACGCATCCGGTGCCTCATCCGCAATCCGAAACTTGCTGATCTCGGTGAACAGCCGCTGCGCCGACGTGCGAATTTGCTCCGATTGGCCGGCGATGCTGCGTACGGACGCGTCCTGCTCGGCCACCGCGGCGTCTACTTCTTCTACGCTTGCAGCAGTTTGCACGGCGATGGCGGCGACTTGCCGAACGGTTGCGACTAACGTCGCGTTGTTTGCTTTGGCCAGTTCAATTTTATCGTGAACGTGTCCGATATGCGCGTTTACTTGTTCCATCGACGCCGATATCTCCTCGAACGAGACGGAAGTTTCGTCAGCCTGCACGCTTTGCGCCGCCGCCGCTTCCAGCGCCGTGCGCATCGCGGTATGCAGCCCTTGCAATTGCTGCTGCAAGCTCGCGATAATGCGCCCGATCGACTTCGATGCCCCGTTCGTCTGCTCGGCAAGCAGCCGTACTTCCTCCGCGATGACGGAGAAGCCGCGCCCGTTCGCTCCGGCCCGGGCCGCCTCGATCGCCGCGTTCAAAGCAAGAACGTGGGTTTGCGCCGAAATGTCGGTAATCGCCCGGCTGATGGCGCCAATGTCGGCGGAGCTTGCGACGAGCGATTCCAGCTCTGTCGAAGCCCGCCCGACCACGTGCTGCGCTTCCCGCGCCGCCGTCTGCAGCGCCTGCACCGCATCCGTGCCGCGCTTCGTGCGGTGCGACGCCTCGCGGCTCGAGCGCTGCATGCGGCCGGCGTATTCCGCGATCTCCGCAAACTCCCCGTCCAGCTCCGCGATAATGGAAAAGCTTTGCTCTGCCTGAGCTGCCTGCTGCCCGGCGCCATGCGATATTTCGCCGATCGCTTGCACGATGTCGCCGTTCGCCGCAGCCGTCGTTTGCGTCAGCCGATACAGCGAGTCGGAATGGGCGGAGAGCGAAGAGGCGACAGCTTGCGTGTGGGACAACATCGTCCGCACCTGGTCGATCATCCGGTCGAAGCTGTCGCTGAGTAGTCCAAGCTCGTCCCGCTCGCGCGCCTCGATTTTGTGCCGCAAATCGCCTGCGGCGATGCGGCTGACCGCCTGCTGCAAGCGCCGGATCGGCCCCATAAACGAGCGGTTCAGCTGAGCCGCGACAACGAGCGTCACCACGAGCACGATGCAGGCGGCGGCGACCATCATCGCCGAGCTGCGGCCAAGCAAATCGTATGTATGCCGCGTAGCATCGTTCGCTTGCAGCGAATATACGTTATAAAATTGATCCACGATGCCGAAAATTTCCCCCATCAACTTCTGCGACTCGCCGTACAAGTACACCATGTTGTTGTCGAGATCGGCCTGCTTCAAATTTCCTTCCCGGATAAGGCGCGCCGCGGTATCGAAGTTGGCGATATAGTCGTTCGAAGCGGAGATGAGCTTGCTTCGCCAGAGGCGTTGATCGTCGGTGGTTGCCGTATCTCCGATAGCTTTCACCATATCGCTGAACTGTTTGCGCTTCTCGTTGTACTTGTCGATGTATTCCGGCTTTTTGGATATTTCCAGACCGGCGGCGATGATGTTCATCTCTTGTACGAGCTCTTTGAGCTCCAGCGCGGTAAGCTTCAGACCGACCTTGCCGTCGGCCGCGGCGATTTGCCGCTTGATTTGATTCATCTGATTCAGGTTCACGGCCGCGGCGCCGACAAAGATAGCAAGCACGATCGCAAAGCTGGCCAGCAGCCGCATTCTCATCGTTACCCGGTTGCGCAATGACGCGACGTTCATGACAACATCCCCACCAATTTTTTCTTCCACTATAAAGAAGATGTGTTAACGGAGAGCGGCTCCAATGTAAATCCGGTGTAAATTGTTGTCGAATGACGCCGCGCGCCCGTTCGCCAAAATTTTTACGTTGCCTTTACAAAGCGTTTGTACCGATTTTACAATTCGCTGTTACGATAGCTGAGGAGTGATAAACAATAAGGAGGACATGCTGAACATGAAGTCCACGACAAAGAAAGTATTAAGCTTGGCAGTAGCAGCGATAATGACGGTGGGGGTACTGTCCGCTTGCGGCAAAACAGACGATAAGAACGCCACGAATGCAGGTGGAGCCGCGCCGCAGCAGCCTGCGCAAACAGCTCCGGCTTCCCAGAATAACGAAATCACAGGAACGGTAACAGCTTCCGGTTCGACAGCGCTGCTGCCTATGGTGAAGGCGGCGGGCGAGCAATTCATGGCCAAAAACCCGAAAGCAACGATCAACGTTTCCGGCGGCGGTTCCGGCACAGGCGTGAAAAACGTAGCCGACGGCACGTCCGACATCGGCAACTCCGACGTCGAGGCAGCAGCCGAGTTCAAAGACAAGGGTCTCGTAGCCACTGTCGTATGTATCGCGCCGTTCGCCATCGTCGTCAACAAAGACGTCAACGTCGACGATCTGAAAACGCAGCAAGTAGCCGACATTTATGCCGGCAAAATCAAGAACTGGAAAGAAGTCGGCGGCAAAGACCAGCCGATTACGCTGATCCACCGTCCGGACTCCTCGGGCTCGCGTAAGCTGGTGCAGCAGCTCGTCATGGGCGGCGCGGAATTTTCCAAAGACGGCGTAACGCAAGATTCGTCCGGCGCCGTGAAGACGGCAGTAGGCCAAACGCCTGGCGCGATCGGCTACATTGATACGCCTTACCTCGACGCTTCCTTGAAGGCGGTCAAAATCGACGGCGTCGCATACGGCAAAGACACGATCAAGAACGGCACTTACAAGCTGTTCGGCCAAGAGCGCATGTACACGAAGGGCGAGCCGAAAGGCGCAGCGAAAGCTTTCATCGATTTCATCATGAGCGACGATTTCCAAAACAACCAGATCGAGAAGCTTGGCTTCCTGCCGGCCAGCCTGTTGAAAAAATAATCCTCAATACATCGTCCGAAAACGGAGCGGCCGTCTTATGACGCCGGTCCGTTTTTTTGTGCCTTGACGGATGAAAGTTTTAACACTGCGTTTACAAACGATTTACGTAACCTTTACATTCATCACGTACCATGAGGGAGTAGCTTTTTCATACCGGAACGGTTCCGGTTAAGGGAGGAAAATCCGCGGTGAACAGTTATGTAGACAAGCTGGACGAAAAATCGGCCAGCGGGCGCGCAGCATGGAAACCGTCCCGGTGGATGAACATGCAGAACAAAGCCGACGCCACAATGCGCTATGTGTTTATTATAAGCGCGGCGCTCGTGGCCGCCGTTATTTTTTCGATTATCGTATTCGTCGGCATGCAGGGCGTCAAAACGTTCGCCGGCGTTTCGCCTTGGGAATTTTTCTTCTCGACCGACTGGACTCCGTCCGCGGGCAAGTTCGGAGCGTTTCCGTTCTTGTTCAGCACGGTCGTCCTGACGCTGCTCTCTGTCGTTTTTGCACTGCCGCTGGCGCTCGCAGGTGCCATCTTTACGGCGAAAATCGCGCCGAACTGGATGCGGGAAATTTTGCGTCCGGCTACCGACCTGTTCGTCGGCATTCCGTCTGTCGTATACGGCCTTATCGGGCTGACGGTGATCGTGCCGTTCATCGGCAAAGTCGTCAAAGGAACCGGGTACGGCATTTTGCCGGCTGCGATCATTTTGGCGATCATGATTATGCCGACGATTCTTTCGATTTCCGAAGACGCCATCCGCTCGCTGCCGGGCCGGCTCGAGGAAGCGTCTCTGGCGCTTGGAGCGACCCGCTGGCAGACGATCTGGAAAGTGCTGCTTCCGGCCGCCCGCCCCGGCATTTTGACGGCTGTCATCCTCGGCATGGGCCGCGCGATGGGCGAAACGATGGCCGTGTTTATGGTCATCGGCAACTCGCCGCAAATGCCGAAGTCGCTCATCAGCTCGACAACGGTGCTGACGACGGCGATCGTCAAAGATATGGGCAACACGAACTACGGCTCCACTTGGAATAACGCGCTGTTCCTGATGGCGCTCTTACTGCTCGTCATCTCGCTGCTGCTCATTCTTATCATTCGCGTCGTCGCAAGGAGGTCGGAGCTGAAATGACCAGCAAACAGATCGATCGCATTGCTACGGCCGTGTTATGGCTGGCCGGCATTCTTATTATTGCCCTGCTCGGCTGGTTTTTGATACGCATTCTCGGCGACGGCTTGCCGCAACTGAGCTGGAAGTTCATCACTTCGAAGCCGCAAGAAATTAGCGCCGGCGGCGGCGTCGGACCGCAGCTGTTCAACTCGTTCTACATTTTGTTCCTGTCGCTGCTGCTGTCGCTGCCAATCGGGATGGGGGCGGGTATTTATCTCGCCGTCTACGCCAAGAAAAACGGCTTCACCGACTTGATCCGCATCTCGGTCGAGGCGCTCTCTTCCGTCCCTTCGATCGTATTCGGATTGTTCGGATACTTGCTGTTTGCCAATTTGTTCGGCTGGAAATTTTCCATACTCGGCGGCGCGTGCACGCTTGCTCTGCTGAACTTGCCCGTGCTCGTCCGCGTGACGGAAGAAGGCATCCGCGCCGTTCCGGCCTCGTATTGGGAAGCGAGTCTGGCCCTTGGCTCGACGAAATGGCAGGCGATCCGCAAAGTGCTTGTGCCTGCGGCGCTGCCGACGATCATTACCGGCATCACGCTGACAAGCGGCCGCGCCCTTGGCGAATCGGCGATTCTCATTTATACCGCCGGTCTGTCCGTGTCCCGCATGTTCCCGGATTTCAATCCTATGAAAATCGGCGAGACGCTGTCGGTGCATCTGTGGTACGTCCAGTCCGAGGCGCTCGTTCCCGACGCCAAGCAGATTGCCCAAGGCAGCGCGGCGCTGCTCCTGATCGTGGTCCTCGTCTTCAACCTGCTGATCGGCATACCGAGCCGCATACTGCAAAAACGTTTAACCGGGGGGAAATGACCGATGACCGAGAGGCATAAAATTAACGTGAGCAAACTAAATTTGTTTTATGGCGACAATCACGCTCTGCACGATATCGAGATGACGATCGAAAGCAATACGATTGCCGCCTTGATCGGCCCTTCCGGCTGCGGCAAGTCGACATTTCTGCGGACGCTGAACCGGATGAACGATCTGATCGACGGCGTTCGCATTACCGGCAGCGTCGCCGTGGACGGGCAAAACGTTTACGGTCCGGAAACGGACATCGTCTCGCTGCGCAAGCGCGTCGGCATGGTGTTCCAGCGCCCGAATCCGTTCCCGATGAGCATATACGACAACATCGCCTACGGTCCCCGCATTCACGGCACGAAGAAGAAAGCCGTGCTCGACGAGATCGTCGAACGCAGCTTGCGGCAGGCGGCGCTGTGGGACGAAGTGAAGGATAGGCTGAACAAGTCGGCGCTCGGCCTGTCCGGCGGCCAGCAGCAGCGGCTGTGCATCGCCCGGCTGCTCGCGGTCGAGCCCGACGTGCTGCTTATGGACGAGCCCACGTCGGCGCTCGACCCGATTTCGACGCTCAAGGTCGAAGAGCTGACGCAGACGCTGAAGGAGCGCTACACGATCATTATCGTCACTCACAACATGCAGCAGGCAGCCCGCATATCCGATGTGACCTCCTTTTTCCTGAACGGATATTTGGTCGAAACCGACAAAACCGACAAAATCTTTACGAACCCGAACGATCAACGGACCGAAGATTACATTACGGGCCGGTTCGGCTAATAAACGCAGAAAAGGAGATAAGCCATTATGGATACCCGCTCGGGATTTCATCACTCTTTGGACGGATTGCGGAGCGAGCTGCTTGCCATGGGCCGGAATGTCGAGCAGCTCATTCACGAAGCCGTCGAATCGCTCGCCCGCGCCGACGAGAAGCTGGCGAAGGCCGTCATCGACAGCGACGACGAGGTTGACGGGGCGATGAGCCGCATCGACGAGCTGTGCTTGCGCCTCATTGCGCTGCAGCAGCCGATGGCCAGCGATCTCCGCGTGATCGGCACCGCGCTGAAAATCGCAACGGATCTGGAGCGCATCGCCGACCATGCCGTCGACATCGCCAAAATTACGATCCGCTTAAACGGGGAAGAGCTGGTAAAGCCGCTCGAGATCATCCCGCAAATGGCCGAGCAAGCTAAAGACATGCTGCGCGAAAGTCTGCTCTCGTACACGGAGCGCAACGTGCACCGCGCCGCGGCGCTCGCCGACAAGGACGATGGCGTCGACAAAATGTACAGCACCGTCATGACGGAAATCATCGGCCTGATGGGTACCGATATCGCGAAAAACCGCCAGCTGACCCATTTGATGCTCGTCGCCAGCCACCTGGAGCGGGTCGGCGACCATACGACGAACATCGGCGAAGCGGTCATCTACATGGTGACCGGCAAGCGGAAAGACTTGAACGTATAAATCGCGCCAAACATGCTTCGGACCCGCGCTGGGCGGGCCCCGAAGCATTTTCACATTTTTACATCGGATTTACATAGCGTTAATATGGCTCTTTATGTCGCATGGTACAATTTGACTACTAATTCCAAGTAGCGAACAGGATGATCGATATGGCATTAGGACAGAGACTGCCGGAGCCGGGCACCCCGGAAAGCGAAGCGTTGCTTGCCGAATTGCAAGCGATACTGCAGCAGCAATCGATTTATTCCGTTTATCAGCCCATCGTATCTTTGGAGACCGGTGCCGTATTCGGCTATGAAGCGTTGACGCGGGGGCCGCAGGGGAGTGCGCTGCAGCGGCCCGATTTGCTGTTCGGCTTCGCCGAAAACTGCGGACATTTGTACACACTCGACAGGCTGGCCCGGGAAAGGGCGATCGCCGGCGCCCGACTCGCTTCGAGGCAGCAGCTGCTTTTTATCAATATTTCGTCGGCGATCATCTACGATCCGCACTTTGTGCCGGGGCAAACGATGGAGCTGCTGCAACGGTACGGGCTCGAGCCGCACAACGTCGTGTTCGAGATTACGGAGCGCAGCTCGATCGAAGATTTTAGGGTAGCGAAAAAAATATTGGAGCATTACCGCAAGCAGGGATACCGGATCGCCATAGACGACGCCGGAGCCGGTTATTCCTCGCTGCAGGCGATTGCCGAGCTGCACCCCGATTTCATTAAAGTGGACAAGTCGCTGATCGAGAACATCCATCAGGATAAAATCAAGGAATGCATTCTGGAGACGTTCGTGACGTTCGCCCAAAAAATGAATATCAGCCTGATCGCCGAAGGCATCGAGCGGCTGGACGAGCTGACCAAGCTCATCCGCATGGGCGTGCAGTATGCGCAAGGGTACTTGCTGGCAATGCCGTCGAGGGAGCCGGCCGAACTTCCGGCGGAGCTGGCGGAACATATTGCGCAGCACCGCAAGGCGGCTGCGGCGAACGGGTATTGGACCATCGGAGATTTGGCGACGCCGATTCGGACGTTCGACGCCAAGACGCTTATCTCGGAGGTGGCGTCTTACTTCAAGGAGAAGCCCGACGCCCAGGCGGCAGTCATCGTTACGGACGGGCGGCCCGTCGGGCTTATGATGCGCGAGCGTCTGTTTCAGCAGCTGGCGGGACAATACGGCTTTTCCTTGTTTTGGCACAGAACGATCGACCATATTATGGACCGGGAGCCGCTCATTGTGGACGCGGCTTTGTCGGTCGAGCGGGCATCGCAGCTCGCTACGTCGCGCAGCATACATAATTTGTACGATCTGGTCATCGTCTCGCGGGAAGGGCGAATGGCGGGCGTCGCTTCGATTCGCGCCATTTTGGAGACGATAACGAACATTCGCATGGAAACGGCGCGGGTCGCCAACCCGCTTACGGGACTGCCCGGCAATCAGCAAATTAACCGCGAACTGAGCAAGCGCCTGCTTGAGGGGAAAACGTTCAGCGTCATCTATATCGATCTCGACTATTTCAAATGGTTTAACGACCGGTTCGGCTTTCATAAAGGCGACCAGCTCATTCAATTTACGGCGGACGTCGTGCAGCAGTCGATAGCGATGTGCGGTACCCCGTACGACTTCGTCGGGCATGTCGGCGGCGACGATTTTATCGTCATGGCCGCCGGCGCCGACGCGGTTCCGTTGTGCGCCGAAATCATTCGCCGCTTCGAGCTGGGAGTGCCGATGTTTTACGACGGCGAGGAGTTTCACTACGTGGAAGACCGGCATGGCAACCGCATCGAAAACGGCGGAGTGACGCTGTCGCTTGCGCATCTCGCCTGCGCCGGCGGCGCGTCGGTGACGCAGGAGCACATCTCGCAGGCGTCCGCCGCGTTGAAGAAAAAAGCGAAGGCGCTGCGCGGCAGCGTGTACGTCACGTCCCGGGTCGGCGCCGGCATTTCTTCTTACGCCTGACCGGACGGCGTGCGGCGCCTGGCTGGAGACGCCGCTACAAAATCGTCAGCAGCTGCTGAAAATTGCGGATAATGACGACGGTTTGCAGTCCGAGCTTGCGCTGGGATATTTTTTTTACCCCGGCGGGGTGAATCCATACCGCATCCAGCCCGCTGTCCGTTGCCCCGACAATGTCCTGCTTCCAGGAGTTGCCGATCATCACTCCTTCCTGCGGCCGTATGCCGAGCTTGTGCATGGCGAGCTGGAACATGTCGGGATGGGGCTTGCGCGGGCCGTCGCGCTCGGAGCTGAACAGCCTCTCCTTGGGAATGAAGCGTTCGAGGCCGAGCCGCGTCAAGTTCGCCTCCAGCCGGTCGCGCCGGCCGTTGCTAATAATCGCCAGGCGATAGTTCGCGGACAGCGAGGCAAGCGTATCGAGCACTTGCGGAAACAGGGTGACATAGCCTTCCTCGGCTTGCTCGACCTGCTGAAAAAAGGAGCGGGCAAACGACTCGCTCACTTTGATCGGATAAGACTCAAGCGCTTTCCGCAAACAGACGAAACGCAGCTCGTCGGAAGATTGCGCGTCCCGCGACTGCCCTTTGCGACGGCGGCTCCATTCCGCCTTGTAGGCAAGCCAGCGCTTCTTCCGGGGCGGCCGGCGCCGCGCCCTCCGCGTCCCATCTGGCGGTATAGTTCCCCAGCACCTCGACGAAACCCGCGTGAAAACATTGCCGCCGGTCGACAAGCGTGTTGTTCATGTCGAAGAAGAGCGCCTTTTTGCGACCCGTTCTGAACCAGGAGCCCACGTGCGTACCTCCCTCCGAGTCGGTTTTCTTATTGGTTTGCTCACATCCGGCGTTCACGCCTCACTTATGAATATGATGTCATTTGTGGTATGATGATGAGAGTATCGCATGGGCGAGGTGTACGGATGGAAAAATTGGTAGTTGTAGACGGTAACAGTATTATTTATCGCGCTTTTTTCGCGCTGCCGCCGCTGACGAACTCGGCCGGGCTGCATACGAATGCGGTGTACGGCTTCACGACGATGCTGCTGCGGCTCATTGAAGAAGAGAAGCCGACGCATATGCTCGTCGCGTTCGACGCCGGCAAAGCGACGTTCCGGCACGAGGGCTATGCGGAGTACAAGGGCGGCCGGGAAAAGACGCCGCCGGAGCTCTCCGAGCAGTTTCCGCTGCTCAAAGATTTGCTGCGCGCATTCGGCATTCCGCAATACGAGAAGAGCGGCTACGAGGCTGACGACATTATCGGCACGCTGACGCGCATCGCCGACGAGAAAGGCATGCGCGTTACGGTCGTGTCCGGAGATAAAGACATGCTGCAGCTTGCCTCCGAGCATGTGACCGTAGCGCTTACGCGCAAAGGCATCAGCGAGGTGGAGCGGTACGACCCGGCGCATTTGCACGAAGTGTACGGGCTGAAGCCGCACCAGATCATCGATTTGAAAGGGCTCATGGGCGATGCGTCCGACAACATTCCGGGCATTCCCGGCGTGGGAGAGAAGACGGCGCTTAAGCTGCTGCACGAATACGGCAGCGTGGAAGAAGTGCTCTCTCAGGCGGACGGCATCAAGGGCAAGATGGGCGAAAAAATCCGCGAGCACGCCGAGGACGCGCGCATGAGCAAAAAGCTGGCGACCATTTTCCGCGAAGTGCCGGAGGTTCCGGAATGGGACGGGCTTGCTTACGGCGGTTACGACGGCCCGTCGCTGCAGGCGGCGCTGCGCAAGCTGGAATTCAAGTCGCTGCTGGAGAAAATGGACTTCTCCGGCGGAGCCGATGGCGACGGCGAAGAGGGCGCCGCACCGGCGCAGGAGTCGTTCGATGTCGCAGTCGTTGATGATGCAAAGCTCGGCGAGCTGATCGAAGCGCTTCCCGCCGTCGATGCTATGCATATTGAGGCAGTCGGCGAAAATCCGCATCATGCCGATGTGCTTGGCGTTGCTCTGTATGTGCCGGAGTCCGGACGCGGCTACTACGTCCCTTACGATGTGCTGGCCAGCGAGGCTGCCGCGCCGCTGCGCGACTGGCTCGCCGACGCCGAGACGCCGAAACGGATGTACGACCTGCACAAAGCCGAAGTCGCGCTCGCCTGGCGCGGCTTGCCTTTGCGCGGCGTCCGGTTCGACGTGCTGCTCGCCGCTTATTTGCTGGACCCGACAGAATCGGCGCTCGCGTTGGACGGGCTCGTCCGGAAGTACGGCTTGCCGCAGGTCGCGTCCGACGAGGACGTATTCGGCAAAGGGGCCAAGTTCGCCGTTCCGGAGCTGGCGAGGCTGGCCGATCATTTGTGCCGCAAAGCGCAGGCCGTGTCGCTGCTGACGCCGCTCATGGAGCGCGACCTCGAGGAAGGCGGCATGCACCGCCTCTATTACGATCTCGAGCATCCGCTCGCCAGCGTACTTTCCACGATGGAGCTGACCGGCATCCGGACGGACGGGGACGACCTCCGCACGTACGGAGAGCAGCTCGCGGCGAGGCTGACGGACATCATGCAGAGCATTTACGAGCATGCCGGAATGGAATTCAACATCAATTCCCCGAAGCAGCTCGGCGAGGTGCTGTTCGACAAGCTTGGTTTGCCTGTTTGGAAAAAAACGAAAACCGGGCCTTCGACGGACGCCGAGGTGCTGGAGAAGCTGGCGCCGTACCATGAGATCGTAAAGGAAATTTTGCTGTACCGGCAGCTGGCGAAGCTGCAGTCGACCTACGTGGAAGGGTTGCTGAAAGAAATCAACCCGAAAACCGGCAAAGTGCATACGTATTACCGGCAGACGATCGCCGCTACGGGACGGCTCAGCTCACAGTTCCCGAATTTGCAAAACATTCCGATCCGGCTTGAGGAAGGCCGCAAAATCCGGCAAGTGTTCAAGCCGTCGGAGCCCGGCTGGTACATTTTTACCGCCGACTATTCGCAGATCGAGCTGCGCGTGCTGGCGCACATATCGGGAGACGAGCGGCTGAGGGAAGCGTTCCTGAACGATATGGACATTCATACGAAAACGGCCATGGACGTGTTCGGCGTCTCCGCCAATCAGGTGGACGCGAACATGCGCCGCCAGGCGAAAGCGGTCAATTTCGGCATCGTGTACGGCATATCCGATTACGGCTTGTCGCAAAACCTGGACATAACCCGCAAAGAAGCTGCGAATTTTATAGAGCAGTATTTCTCTGTGTTCCAAGGTGTGCGCAAATATATGGACGACATCGTGCAGACGGCGCGCAAAGACGGCTTTGTGACGACTTTGCTGCAGCGCCGCCGCTATCTTCCCGAAATTTCGGCATCCAATTTCAACTTGCGTTCGTTCGCGGAACGGACGGCGATGAACACGCCGATCCAAGGTACGGCGGCCGACATTATCAAGCTGGCGATGGTGCAGATGGCGGAAAGGCTGAAGGCCGAAGGCCTGCAGAGCCGCATGCTGCTGCAAGTGCACGACGAACTCGTGTTTGAAGTGCCGCCGGACGAGCTGGAGACGATGAAACGGATCGTCCCGGAAGTGATGGAAGGAGCCATCCAGCTTGACGTGCCGTTGAAGGTGGAAGCCGACTACGGCACGAACTGGTACGAAGCGAAATAAGGAATCGAAAATCATTTCCGGGGAAATGAGGTGGCGGCGAATGCCGGAATTGCCGGAGGTAGAAACGGTTCGCCGCACGCTGCATCGCCTCGTCGTCGGGAAAACGATCGCGCACGTCGACGTTCGCCTGGCGCGAATCGTGCAGCACCCGGCGGATACGCAGCAATTTGCTTTTTTGCTGCAAGGGCAGACGATACGGGACATGCAGCGGCGCGGCAAATTTCTCCGTTTTGTGATGGATGACGTTGTGCTCGTTTCCCATTTGCGGATGGAAGGCCGCTACGGGGTTTATGACGCGGGCGCACCGCTTGAGCCGCATACGCACGTCGTGTTCGGCTTCACGGACGGCACCGAGCTGCGGTACAAAGATGTGCGTCAGTTCGGCACGATGCATGTATTTCCGCTAGGCGAAGATTTGCGGCGCGCGCCGCTGGCGGGGCTCGGTCTCGAGCCGCTCGAGGAATCGTTCACGTTCGATGCGTTTCGCGCCGCGCTGAAGGGCAAGACCGGCAAAATTAAACCTGTCCTGCTCAACCAGGCATATATTGTCGGCATCGGCAATATTTATGTGGATGAGTCCCTGTTTCTCGCGGGCATTCATCCGGAGAGGACCGCCGCGTCGTTGACGCGGCAAGAGCTGGGGCGGCTGCACGAGGCGATCGTGCGCACGCTTCAGGCGTCCGTCGACGTCGGCGGTTCTTCGATCAAGTCGTATGTGAACGGTCAGGGCGAAATCGGGCTGTTCCAGCATCAGCTGCAAATTTACGGACGGGAAGGCGAGCCTTGCCGCGTATGCGGACGAACGATCGAGAAGTCCGTCGTAGGCGGGCGAGGCACGCATACATGCCCGGGCTGCCAGCCGCTGCGCAAGCGGATAAGCCGCAGGCGGCCTAAGCCGGACGTGTGAATGCAGCTTAGCTTCGGCAACATGTAGGCACCTATCCTCTTCAAGCGCCATATCCTATGAAGGAATCGTGCGATTGGAGGGGTTGGCATGCTGCCGATAGCATCGCTGTTCATACTCGCGTTCGCCGTCTCGCTCGACGGCTTTGGCGTCGGCGTCATGTACGGCTTGCGCCGCATCCGCATTCCGCTCGGCCCGCTAGCCATTATCTCGCTCTGGTCAGGCGCCGTCATTTTTGCTTCGATGCTCATCGGGACGTGGATGGCCGTATTTTTGTCGCCGCTGGCGGCGAAACGGATCGGCGCTTTCATTTTGATCGTCATCGGCATGTGGGCTTTAGTTCAAATGATCAGGCAGCGAAGCGAAGAGCAGGAGCCGGAGTGGGCGCGGCCGAACGAGGCTGACCGGGCGGGCGAGGATGCCGCTCCGGGCGAACGAAGCATTTTTACTTGGGAAATTTGCCGGTTCGGGCTCGTCATCCAAATTTTGCGCACTCCGACTGCAGCCGACGTCGACAAGTCCGGTAACATATCCGTCTCGGAAGCGATGCTGCTCGGGCTTGCGCTGTCGCTCGATTCGTTCGGCGCGCATCGGAGCCGCGTTGATCGGCTTCCCGCCGGTTGCGACTTCGATCGTCATCGCCGTCGCCAGCGGCACGTTTATCGCCGCCGGCTGCCCATCGGGCTGCGGCTACGCCGAGATGGATTGGATGCGGAAGCTGTCGTTCTTGCCTGGATGCGTGCTCATCTTGATGGGCATTATGAAACTGTTTGCGTAAGTGGGCGATACTATGCAACGTATGGGAGCTGTCCCGTTATGAACATCGGACTGACAGGCGGCATCGCCTGCGGCAAAAGCACCGTCGCAACCATGCTGGAGCAGCGCGGCGCGATCGTGATCGACGCCGACCAAATTGCCCGGGAAGTGGTGCTTCCCGGGATGCCGGCGTTGGGCCGCATCGCAGAGCGATTCGGCCCTGCGGTGCTCGCTCCGGACGGAACGCTCGACCGAAAGCGGCTGGGCGCCATCGTGTTCAGCGATGAGGCGGCCCGGCGCGATTTGGAGGCGATCCTGCATCCGCCGATTCGCGCTTTAATGCGGGAGCGCAAGGAGCATTTCGAGCTTGCTTCGCCGGACAAGCTGGTCGTGCTGGACATTCCGCTGCTGTACGAAAGCAAGCTGGAGCCGATGGTCAGCCGTGTCATGGTCGTGTACTGTCCCCGCAAAGTGCAGCTGGAGCGTCTCGTGCAGCGGGACAAGCTGACTGCGGAACAGGCGGAAGCGCGGCTGGCCGCCCAGCTCCCGATCGAAGATAAGCGCCGCATGGCTGACATTGTCATTGACAACTCGGGCACCTTGGAGCATACGCAAAGGCAGGTGGATACATTCTGGTCAAGCTTGCCCCTTACATGACGCTGCTCCGCAAAAAGCGGGTATTCGCTTTGCTGCTGATCGTGTTCGTGGCGCTGCTCTTTGCGAACAGCTCGTTTCTTGCCAAAAAGTTGTATCCGATCCGCTTCGAGCAGGAAATTCGCGACAGCGCGGCGAATTACGACGTAGATCCGTTTTTGATTGCCGCCATTATTCGCGTCGAGAGCAACTACCAAGTCGGCTTGCAATCGAAAAAAGGCGCTATCGGCGTCATGCAAATTATGCCGGATACGGCCGAATGGATCGTCGACGCCCAAGGCCATCCGAAGCATACGCTGGAAGAGCTTCACCTCGTTGATGTCAATATTAATCTCGGCTCGTGGTATATCGGTTGGCTGTTAAAGCAGTATAAAGGCAATCAGCTGTATGCCGTAGCCGCTTACAACGCTGGGCAAGGAAATGTAAACAAGTGGAAACAAAACCAAGTGTGGGATGGGACGATGGAGCGGATCGAACGGATTCCGTTCGGCGAAACCCGGCACTATGTCCAGCGCGTTATGTATTATTGGAAAAAGTATCACAAGCTGTACGGCGATGAATGGGGTGTATCCGAAGGATAGTCGCTGCGAAAACGGCTCTTCTCTAGGATAATCGGCTTACGCCGTCCATTTGGACGCGCGCGTTTACCGGCGTTAAGCTGGCAGCGAGACGCCCTTGCACGTTGCTCGCCGTTATTCCTCCAGCTTAACGCTAGTAGCGAAATCAGCTTAAGTATAGGCGCAGCTTATACTTACTGATGTAGGAACGGAAAAGAAGCATAGGCAGCGCTCTATGGCGAGCGGCTCCCTATGCTTCCCCTTTAATTCATGAAGACGATGCTCTCGCCGTTAGCGGGATTGACCTGCCAGGGATTGCTCGGCGATTTGCACCAAGCGACGAGTGATATGACCTCCGATGGCACCAGTATCGCGAGTAGCCATGTAACCGTAGTAACCGTCTTGCGGCACTTGGATACCAAGCTCTTGCGCTACCTCGTATTTCAGTTGGTCCAACGCTGCGTTGGCTTGGGGCACAACCAGTTGGTTGCTGCTACGAGATTGTCCTGCACCCATGTCTGTTCACCTCCTTGTCGTTGGTAATCCTATTATGTCTCGACATGCGAAAGGGCATGACAAGCAACATATGGGAAAAGGGACCGCTTCGAGACTTCGTCAAAGCTTGTCCCATAGCACAGTTGGAAAGGGGGCTTGTCTCATGAAATGCCCGTTTTGCGAACATGTCGGCACCAAAGTGCTGGATTCCAGGGCTGCCAATGAAAATAAATCGATACGCCGCCGCCGCGAATGCGAAAGCTGCGGGCGACGTTTTACGACGTTCGAGGTCGTCGAAGAAACGCCTCTGATCGTCATCAAAAAAGACGGCAGCCGCGAGGAATTCAGCAGGGAAAAAGTGCTGCGCGGCCTTATTCGCGCCTGCGAGAAGCGCCCAGTATCGATGGAGCGCCTGGAGTCGATCGTCTCCGAAGTGGAGCTGCAGCTTCGCAACACCGCCCACACGGAAGTCGACAGCCGGGAAATCGGCGAATTGCTGATGGAGCAGCTGTATCCGGTCGACGAAGTGGCGTATATTCGTTTCGCTTCGGTGTATCGCCAGTTCAAAGACATCAGCATGTTTCTGAAAGAGCTGAATCAGCTGCTCGGCAAGCATGAATTGGAGCAAATTCGGAAACCTTATGAATGACCGGGCGCCAGGAACCGGAACGATTGCATGACGAGTGGAGCCTGCGCGACCATCGCTTTGAGCAGGCGAATTTGCCTTCCGAAGCGGCGGTAATCGTAGTCTAGCTTATCGGGCCTTAAAAATGCTTCCGGCAGCTCCTCCGCCAGCACATAAGCATAAGAGCGCCCATCCCGTTCGCCCAGCCAGACGAGCGGCGATTCCTTATGCGCTGCACGCCATTCCTTTTCGGAAATAGGCTCGATTACGACGGTCATGATCGGATCGTATATGCGTCCCCGATAGCGAAAGCGGAACGAGACGGTCGTTTCGGCTTCATGCCGGCTTCTTAACCGGTCCACGACCGTGTAGGGTTCCCACCAACGGGGGAAAGTGATTTCAAACGCATACGGCACATTACGGTAACGAATCGGCGTCGTTAACAGCGGTTTGCTTGGCATCTCGGTTCACCCGCCTTCATCGCGTTTATTACATCGTATGCAATGCCGGCGAGCAAAGGAGCTTGGCTCGCCGGCCGAACCGGGCCCAGATTGGTAATTCACGGAATTCGCCAAAACGGTGTTGCATAGTCGCTTGGCTTCGTGTATAATTCAAAAAGTCGGCGCTATTAAAGAGCTGCCGACGCATCGAATACGGGGCCATAGCTCAGCTGGGAGAGCGCTTGCATGGCATGCAAGAGGTCAGGGGTTCGATCCCCCTTGGCTCCATATAAAAGCACCTCATGACATGATCATGACGT